>JAYSVS010000051.1:0-23018 GCA_043718395.1 Acidobacteriota bacterium | reverse complement strand
ATCCGTCATGGCTGGTCTCCTTTTTTGGACTTCGAGTCCGTATCTGACGACAGCTTAACGCCGACGTTCAGTCGAGGCCAGCCGCCTCATCCTATCTGCGGTCTGGTCGAAACCAGAAGCCGTCCAATTGCCGACGAATCGGAGTTGAAGCCAATGGAGGAACGGGATTCATCAGTGTTGGGTTCATGATTTTCCTATGAATTGCAAAACGGACAGGTGCTACCTGCGGGCTTCACGGCACCACAGCCACATCGAAGCAGACGAACGCTTCTGGCTAGCGGCGCTGCAACTGGGGCTGGGCCTGCCTTGGAGCGCAGAATCGCCAAGAGGTCTGCGACGGCAATCTCAACCGTGCCAAAGCGCACGGTATCGGTTGCGCTGACCTGTTCAGACTGAATCCCTTGTGCCACCCCATCTCTCACCACAAAGGTTCCGTTGCTGCTTCCACGGTCAGTTACGCTCAGCCGGCCACCGCCTGCATCGCCGATCTCCGCATGCAAACGGCTCACCGATGTGTCGGCAATGGGAATATCAGCCTCGAACAAGACTTAGGGCCGATTACTGTCTGCGGAGACAATTGAGTGCTTAATCTGGCTGCCAGCCAAAAAACCTTCGCGCTTTGATTGTTTCTGCGATTGCTTTCGGCACCATCTCTTCCCAGCTCTTGTCGCGTTCTTTGATGCGGCGAAGTACATCGCGCGAGAAGATATGCAGAACGTCCTTATCGAAGTTATCAAGCGAGCGGATTCTCCCGCGATCCATCAAATGCATGTAGAGGTTTTTCAACTCAGCAGGCATTTCGATGTTGTCTGCGGTAATCAGGTTCACCCCATCGCCGTCGAGCAATGGATACACATAGATCCGCAGGTCACGTGTAAAGAGGCGTCCAAACGCTTCGAGAATTCCACCTTCGAGGCCGCTGTAGTATTGTTCACTAAAAAGATCTTTCAGGCTCGCGGCACCCATCGTGATTGCGATCGGATCGTTTGTATAGCGGCCCAGATAGGCTGCCAGCCGATAATATTCAAAGTAGTCGGAAATCAACACCGTCTTGCCCGCCGTAGCCAGCAAATCTGCCCGTGCGAGGAAATCACGCAGATCGATATCTCCGGCCGAAAGGAGATTCCGCATGGTGATCTCCATTAACTCCACAACCTGATCACCCTTGACTTCAGACTCCTGTGAAAATTGCGCCCGCGCACAATCGATCATGTCGATGTTCACCTTTGTCACCGGACGAAAACTCCCGCGCTCCACCAAAAGTGGCTTCTTGCGCAACACCTCAGAAGGCTGTAAGACCTCGCCCTTGGGGCCAAACATCGCCGCCCCGCTTAACCCAAGTTGCACCAGCTTCAGACTCATCACGCGATTGTCTACACGCCGGAATTCGATTCCCGAGAAATCGATCATGTCAATCTCAAGACGCGCAGTGCTCAAATTGTCGAGCAAAGATTCGAGCATCTGGTTGGGCGCATGGTGCAGAAAGAATGCCGCGTACAACAGATTTACACCAACGATACCGAGTGCTTCCTGTTGCAGTGAATTTTCTTTGTCGAGCATCCGCACATGCAGAATGATTTGGTTGTCGCTGTCCCCAGGAAAAGCCTGGTACTTCACTCCCATCCAGCCGTGACACTCGTTTGTACCCCGGAAATTCAGCGCTGAGACGGTATTGGCAAACGTGAAGAAGGCCGTGGAATCTCCGCGGGCCGCCCCCAGCCGCTCCACGTTTAAGCTATGTTCATAATCCAGCATTCTCTCCAAGCGCTCGCGCGATACATAGCGTTTGCACTTGCCATAAATCGCATCGCTCACGGTCATGTCATAGGCCGAGATCGATTTCGAGATTGTCCCCGCCGCTGCCCCAACCTTGAAGAACCAGCGCGCTACTTCTTGCCCGGCACCAATCTCGGCAAAGGTTCCATAGCGCACTGGATCGAGGTTGATCGAAAGCGCCTTCTGGTGCGTACTCAACTGCGGCCGTTCCGGATTCAAAGAAGTTCCACTTGTGCCCATAATCAAATGATGGCCTGTCTTTGACGTTGTTGTCCAGTTGGACGCAATTAGTTCTTCTCGTACTTTCATGCCTAAACTTCTCTCCGAAAGACCTTATCGGCTTTTCATCTCCATGTAAGAGAAACATGAAATGCTGTATTATCCGATATGTCATCCATCCTGCTGCTGACCCTGTTGGCCCAATCGCCAGAACTACTTGAGTCCTGGCGCCAACTCCAAACTGTTGTGATCGCTGCTGACCTTCATCATGTGCAGGGAATTGATGTCGAGACGACGACC
Source organism: Acidobacteriota bacterium (assembly GCA_043718395.1). GTDB lineage: Bacteria > Acidobacteriota > Terriglobia > Bryobacterales > Bryobacteraceae > Bryobacter. Next base: position 20,723 of record JAYSVS010000051.1, on the reverse strand, counting down.
CTCTGGGTCAGTTCGGTGGACGCCAGGGCTTCCAAGGGCTACCTCTCTAAAATTGAGCTTCTCTCTGGCCGCCTCCTTGTTCAGGTTGAGGTGCAACAGGGCAAACGCATCCACCCCGGCGGGATCACTCTAGATGGCGATTCGATCTGGATCCCCGTCGCCGAATACGACCGCGACGGGCCCACTACCATCGAGCGCCGCAACAAAATTACCCTTGCCCTCGAATCCTCTTTCGAAGTCAACGATCACATTGGATGCATCGCCGCTGGCAGCAACTTCCTGGTCGGCGGCTCATGGTCCAGCCGTACTCTCTACCAGTGGAGCAAGGACGGCAAACAACTGATGAAAAAAACTAACCCCATCGCCACCTCCTGGCAAGACCTCAAAATGGATGGTGGTCTTCTGCTCGGCTCGGGCCAGATCTCCCGTGGACAGGGCGCAGTAGAATGGGTGAGTCTTCCGGACTTGCAGTTGAAGCGCCGCATTTTAACTGGCCCGACAGACCGCAAGCTCAGCTACTCTCACGAAGGCATGGCGTACCGATCCGGCAGGCTTTACTTTTTGCCCGAAGATTCCCCCAGCCGCCTATTTGTCTTCGAAGCCCGCTAATCTGGAAGTCACTATCCATGTCTGCCCAACAAATTGCCGAAGCTCTCGGCCTCGTCTTTGAAAAACAAACCCCTGGCTACTTGAACCTTTGCATCCGCTCGGGCAATTTGCTTTATAGCTCAGGCCATGTCTCTACACTGAAAGGCAAGCTCGGCGCTGGTGTGGCCACAGAAGACGGCTACAGCGCAGCCCGGGATTGCGCCACCAAGATCTTGAATTCGGTCTGGAACACGCACGGGTCTCTCAATGGACTTCGAGTAATCAAGGTGCTCGGCTGCGTCAATTCGGCTCCCGATTACAATGACCACCACCTGGTTATCAACGGGGCGTCTGACCTCTTCCATGAAGTCTTCGGCAAAACAGGCGACGGCTTTCACGCCCGGTCAGCGCTGGGCTTCGCCAGCCTGCCTACTGGTGTCGCAGTTGAGGTTGAGGCGATTTTCGAAGTGATCTCCTGACAGAACTCAGGAGACCGTTACCCCGTCTTCAGCGAGGTAAACCTTGCGTTCACGAAACATGGCCAGGTTCGCCAAATGCGGGCCGCTTACGGCCTGCGCCGCGATCTCGACGGGACAATTTGGCTGTTTGCGTGATCGCATGCAGTCTGTAAAGTTTTGGATATGCGCCTCCATAGGCACCGGTGAGGCTTCTTCAGCCGCAGGTGTCGCGCCTTTCTTCCAGGGCTCGCTATAGAGCTGGAAGCCACTGTCGTCGAGAATCATCGTCCCCTTGTCGCCATGAAAGGCGATCGACCAACCATTCTGGTACGCATTGCCGTAGTCAAGCGTCCAATTCACCAAAAAGCCGTCGTAGCCAAAGGTGGCGCTAAACACATCCGGGTGCTCGGCCCCCGTCATCTTCGCGACAAATCCCTGGCTCACGGCACTCTTCGGCCCTGGCACACCCATAAACCACTGCACGACGTCCATCAGGTGCGTTCCCTGATCTGTCATATTACCGCCCGCGTAGTCGAAGAAATAGCGCCAGTTTCGAAACCGCATGGGTTCGATGGGCCGTGGATAGGCCGCCCCCACAAAGCGCTTCCAGTCGATCTCGCCCTCGAGCGGCGTATTGTTGAGCGGCTTGGCTACATTCCAGAACCATTGCGCTCTAACCAGCGAAATTCTCCCAAGCGCCCCGTCGTCAAGCAGTTTCTTAGCCTTCATGATGGAGGGTGCGCTACGCCGCTGCATACCCACCTGGACAATGCGGTCGCTCCCGCGCACTGCGGCAATAATCCGCTTTGATTCCTCTAGCGATTTCGATACCGGCTTTTCAAGGTAAGCATCCTTGCCTGCCTTTAAGGCGGCTAGCAACATGGGGCAATGATGATGATCGGGCGAGGCAATCACCACTGCGTCCAGCCCCTTCATTGCCAGCAGCTCCTCATAGTCGCCGAAGGTTTTCGCTTGCGGAGTGTCTTTCAGCGCCTTCTCAATATTAGGTTTATAGACATCACAAACGGCGACACACTGGTTGCCAAGAGAGCTGAACTTCTGATTCAGATAGCGCCCGCGGCCACCTGCGGCGATCACGCCGTAGGTAATCCGGTCATTCGCACCAAAAGCGCTCTGAGGAATGAATAGAGGGATAGATAGCGGGGCTGCGGCAGCAGCAAAAGTAGTGGAGATCGCATCGCGTCTTTTCATAGCGACTTAACTTCATCACAACTCGCTATTCCGAGTAAAGCCCCTCGCGCACTGCCTTCTCGCTCCAGGCCCACGCGTCCCGGACAATCGTTTCAATGCCGGACCGTTCAGGCTTCCAACCCAATACCTGTCGTGCTAATTGCGACTTCGCCACCAGATGCGGTGGATCGCCCGCTCTCCGTTCAAACAGCTCGTGCGGCACCGGCTTGCCGCTCACCTTCTCCACCGCCTTGAGTACATCCAGTACACTTGCGCCCACGCCAGTGCCCAAATTCACTGCTGTGCTTTCGCCGCCTTTGGCGAGGTACTCCACGCCCAGCACATGAGCACGCGCAAGGTCACTTGCGTGGATGTAATCTCTTACTGCCGTCCCGTCTTCAGTCGGGTAGTCTGTCCCAAAGACTTTGACTGGCGGCCTCTTGCCCATCGCCCCATAGATCACCAGCGGAATCAGGTGAGTCTCAGGGCTATGCATCTCGCCGGTCTCGAGGTCAGGGTCGGCCCCCGCCGCATTGAAATACCGCAAGGCGAGACAGCGAAAATCGCGCGACTTTGTATACCAGTCGAGCAGCCGTTCTACAAAATACTTTGCCTCACCATATGGGTTTATCGGCGCTTTGACTGCATCCTCAGAGATAGGGCTCGTGAGCGGGCTTCCATACACTGCCGCTGTTGAACTAAATACGAGTTTCTTAACTCCAACCGCATCCATTGCCTCCACCAAATTCACTGAAATCGAGAAATTATTCCGGAAGTACTTGCCGGGATCCTTCACGCTCTCCCCTACATTAATTGACCCGGCCAGTTGGACTACTGCCTCAATCTGATGCACCCTTAGCGCTGTCTCGATCGCCGGCCGATCCATCAAGTCGCCCTCAACCAGAGAACCCCATTGCACCGCCCAGCGGTGTCCAGCCGACATGTTGTCAAACACGACCGGATTGTGCCCAGCCAGCCGCATCGCTTTGGCCACATGGCTTCCAATAAATCCCGCACCACCACAAATGAGAATCTTCATCGACTCTCATTATCTCCGAACCGCCGGCGAATTCTTCTTCCTCACCAGCGTTACCGATCCTGCCTCCAGCCCGCCCAGGTTTCTATCGTTTTCAATCCGCCAGCTCACCTTCATTACCTCGTCCGACTCAGGCCTAAGCTGAATCCGCCCCTTTACTTCGCCAAGTGCCCAACCGAATTCATTTCTGCCCGACGGCCCACGAAACCGAAAACTCAATTCCTGGGGCGAGGCCTGGTCTGGAATCTGGTAGCTCGACTCGTATGCCCCTACAATCTCCCCGTTATGCTCCTCGATCTTCAGCTCAACATTCGCAACAGCATGGGCCCACTTGGCCGGCTTGGTGCTCGTGTTCATCGCATAGAGCCAGACTCCTTCGAGGTGCTGCTGCAATGGCTTTGATTCCTGTCTAAGATTCCCAACCGGGTCTACCCTGTTGGGCGAAGACATTAGTAGCGGCCCTTGATCATCAAGGCCCGGCGATTGAGCCAGTGATTGTGCCAGCACGGCTGGCTCGGGTGCCATCCGCCACAAGCAATAGCCGATGCCGAAAATCAGAACGATACAAACCAGCCACAACCAGCCCTGGCTTGCCACTTCTTCGGCTGGCGTATCACTCGATTTAAGCGCCGCCTCATGTAAATCTGGATGCAGCATCTTGCTCAATGTCCGAAGTGATTGCTGGATCTCCTCTTTGCGGGGATCCTTTGGCACCCCAAGCTCTTCATAAATCTTCATCTTCGATTGCGCCCTATCGCCGCCAGACCAGCATTCCACTGGCTGTCCCTGCTCCAAACGTCACCAGACGATCCACCATTGTCATCGTCATCCGGCGGTTTTTGTTGTCCGGTACGTACAACACATCGTTTGGCAGCAGAGCCACATCGGGAGACTTCCGTGCCATGATCTTGGCCAGAGGAATGGGAATTTCATTCCGCCCATTCGTCGCGCCTTCTCGACGATATATATAAGCCTCATCCATCGCAAAAGGAGTTAATCCCTCGCTCAGCGCGAGCAACTTCAACACTGTCGAGTCATAGCTATCACGCATGACAAAAGCCCCAGGCTTCTTCACATTGCCCATGACAAAGATCTTGCTCGCCTCGGGCACCCGGATTTCTTCACCCCCGGTCAACCGATAGTTCAGTTCTCCATCCGCCTGGTCGATCAACTGCTTCACCGGGATTCTTAGCACCATGTTTGTCATCTTCGAGGGAGGCCCGTTTTCGTCAGCGGCTGCCTGCATGCGGCTCAATAAAATCTCAGATCCTGCTTCTGTCGTGATTCCTCCTGCTCTGCTTAAAGCATCAAGCAGAGTTACATGTCCAAAAGCCTGAAACGTCAGAGGTTGCTTTACCGCGCCAATCACACTGATCGGCCGGCTTACATATTCCGCCACTGTTACGGTTACCACCGGCTCTACCAGGATCTTTTCCTTCTGAAGTGCCGCAGCTATCAATCCCTCCAGTTCGCCCGGAAACTTCCCATCCGCTTGAAACCCGATTTTCAACATTGGAATCTGGATCCATCCCTCCTGGCTTACCCTCACCGTTCTCGACAGCTCTGGTGCGCCATAAATGTTCACATTCAAAAGGTCGTTGGCACCAATCCGTTGCGAAGGCAAATTCGCCCCCGCAACTGTAGGAGAGTTCTGCATTTGTTGAGGTAATGTTTGCCCAAACGGCATCACTACGATACCCAGAATCAATAGAAAATACATCTGATACTCCTGATAGCTCTAACGAATCTTGCTCAAGCTGGCGGGGAGAAACGGCCCCACCCATTCTGCATCCACTTCTACTGCAATGCTCCGCTGCAACAGACTTAGACTCATCACAACCAATGGTTTTTCCCGCACACCCATCAACACTCCCCGCACCCCTTCAAGCGGCCCGGCGATCAACCGGCAGGGTCTCCCGGTAGCCGGAAAAGGTGCCGGCCCCACCGGCAATCGCTCGTCAGACACACGCACCAATGCTTCAAGCTCCTCTTCATCTACCGCTGAGGGCTTTGCCGCGAATCCCACAATGGAATGCACCCCCGTAATCGCGCCAATCTGGAGCCGTTGTGAAGGATGAAAGCGTGCAAAACAAAAGCCCGGCAAGAACCGCAGGCTTAAGGGTTTAAACCCATATGCGAGCAGGCGGTCTCGCACCTGCCTGTCCGCTCGCGTCTTTGTTCTGATTACAAAATAAGGATTTCTCGGCGCAGCAGCCGTAACCAACTCGCGAACAAACAAGTCCGCTAGCTCTCCAATTCTCGGAGCATGGGTTGCCATCTATCAGAATCTATCGACCTGCCAGAGACTTACTGCGTATGCCGCGCCCATTTTCAGGGCCTAGCGCCCTCAATTCAATTGGCCTATTCGATCGGCCGCAATCCCGCCTTTAATTTGTTGAAATCATCACGGTCGAGCGCTTTCGAACTTACGATCCGCGCATGCGGCACTACGACCAGATGCGTATATTCTGCCCGGGATTCCGGATAGAGTTCAATATCCTGAGCGCCCTTCAGATCTAGCTTCTGGGCATATTCCGCTGTCGTATAGCCCAAGATTTGCAAGCTGCCATCAGCCAGCTTGTGCATTTCATAGCTCTGACGCGGCTGCTTCAGAAACAACCCTCCGTCCGAACTCGCAGGCGTATAGCTAAAGCCATAGACGCCGTTGGAGATCTTCGCCCATCCTCTGCCCTCATCCTCCCTGGATACCGGAACCACCCGGTTCGTCGCGCGCAATTGTTCAACACTGTTCTGAGCCATTTCGTTCTTCACTTTAAATTTCAACACAAAACTGTGCGAACCTGAGAGTTTCATCATGTCTCAAGAAGCCAAACCGGCTCCGGTTATGGCCACGGAAGCTTGGGAAGATACCCTTTCCGGCCATCTCCACTCCACATTCGTTCAGGCGATCTTGAAAACGGAGTCCTTCCGGGGTCAACCTTTCGCCGAAACAACTCCCGAAGCATTCCACGCTGTCGTAGCCTTCCTTCGCGACCAGCATGACTTTGACTATTTGTGCGATCTCACTGCCGTTGATCACCCCAAAGAGGAAGCCCGCTTCGAATTGATCGCAATCCTTTACACTTTTGCGCACAACCGGCGAGTCCGAATTAAAACACGCTTCCCTGAAGCCTTCCACCCGCAATCCCTGAGCGACCTATACCTGGCAGCCAACTGGCTGGAGCGCGAAGTCTATGACATGTTCGGAATTCACTTCTCCGGCCACCCCAATCTCAAACGAATCCTGATGCCCGATGACTGGCAGGGCTTCCCCCTGCGCAAAGATCGCAATATTCTCGACATGGATCAGACCTGGGTCCAAAATCATCTCGGAATTGAGAGCGGTCAATGACCCCGTCTATCAATCACCTTGAAACTTCCGAAATGGTTCTCAACATGGGGCCGCAGCACCCGTCCACCCACGGCGTCCTCCGCCTTGTCCTCAAGCTCGATGGGGAGCGCGTCAAGGCCGTCGAATGCGTAATCGGCTACCTCCATCGGGGCGTCGAGAAGATCGGCGAGAACCGCAGCTACACCCAGTTCGCCCCCTACGTCGACCGCATGGACTACATCTCTGCGGTCTCAAACGGCCTTGGCTACTGCCTTGCTGTCGAAGGGCTGATTGGAGTCGAGGCTCCTCCTCGCGCCCAGATCGTCCGTGTCCTGTTTGCTGAGCTCAACCGCATCGCTTCACACTTGCTCTGGCTTGGCACCAGTGCCCTCGACCTTGGTGCCATGACAGCCCTCTTCTATTGCCTCCGGGAGCGCGAAGAAGTTCTCAAGATTTTCGAAAACTACTGCGGTGCCCGCCTCACTACACATGCCTTCCGTATCGGTGGCCTACAGTACGAACTGCACGATACCTTTGAGGCAGAAACCCGTGCCTTCTCCGGGATGTTCAAGCGCCGTCTGGACGAATACGACCAGCTCCTCACCAATAACCCCATCTGGATCGAGCGCCTGCGCGGGGTTGGGATACTCACTGCCGATGAATGCAAGTCCTGGGGAGTTTCTGGCCCCATGATCCGCGCGGCCGGTGTGCCTTGGGATCTTCGCAAAGCCCAACCGTATTCTGGCTACGACCAATTCGATTTCGACATCCCCACTCGCGATGGCGCAGACTCCTATGATCGATACCTGGTCCGCGTGGAGGAAATGCGCCAGAGCCTGCGTATCATCGATCAGGCACTCGACAAGATACCGTCCGGCGCAATCATGGCCAAGGTCCCCAAGGTGCTGAAGCCAGCCCCCGGCGAAGTCTATGTCTCGATTGAAGCCCCCAAGGGTGAACTCGGCTATTACATCGTCTCCGACGGCTCGCTCCACCCTTACCGGTTGCGGGTGCGGCCCCCCAGCTTTGTCAATCTCGCATCGCTCGAGAAAATGGCCGTTGGCGCACTCGTCGCCGATGTCGTCGCCATCATCGGTACGATCGACATCGTGCTTGGTGAAGTCGACAGATAATAGAGAAACGCACCTCAAATGCTAGAAACCATCAAAAGGATTTTCCTCCTCGACCTGCTCCAGGGCCTTTGGGTCACTTTCAAGATGCAGCGTACGAGCAACATCACGACCGAGGAGTATCCAAAGGATCGTCCGAAGGTCGGCGAACGTTATCGCGGAGCACCGCGCTTAAACATTAATCCCGATAACAGTGAAACCCTCTGCATCGGCTGCGATCTCTGCGCCAAGGCCTGCCCGGAAAATCTGATTGTTGTAGGCACGCATCGCAACAAAGAGACCCGACGCCTCGACCTTACCTACTTCACCTACGATCTATCCCGCTGCATGTTCTGCGGCCTCTGTGAAGACGCCTGTCCAGTTGACGCCCTCGAACTGACCCAGGATTTCGAAATGGCATCCTACACGCGCGAAGGTCTCATTTGGGACCGCCAAATGCTCGAAGAAGGCCCAAGGCCCACAAAATATACCCGCTAATGGACGCTGCCCTCTTCTACATTTTCGCCGCCATAACGCTTGCCGGTGCTCTGCTCACTGTCACGCTGCGCAACCCGGTTCATTGCGCCATTAGCCTCATTGCCTCCCTGCTGGGCATCGCCGGACTCTTTTTGCTGCAAGCCGCTGAATTCCTCTTTGCCGTCCAGATCCTGCTTTACGTTGGCGGAGTTATGGTGCTCTTTCTGTTCGTGATCATGCTGATCCATCTTGAGGAAGCCGCCAAACTTCGCCAGTATAGCCGCCAGTGGCCGGTCGGCGTCGCTGCCTTGCTAGCTGTCTTCATAGAGATCGCCACTTTCCTCAATGCGGGCTTTCCCTCGCTTCCTCCCAGCCCAGCCCCAAGACTTCTCACGCCTGGCAACACCGAGCGGATTGCCGATTCGCTCTTCTATACATACATGCTCCCGTTTGAGGCGGCCTCCCTGCTGCTTTTGGTCGCGATCGTGGGAGCCGTTTGGATGGCCAAAAAGAAAGAGGCGCCGGAATGAGTTTTACGCCGGTCACCACCGGCCATTACCTCATGCTCAGCGCCGCGTTACTGCTGATCGGATCGGCAGGCCTGCTCATGCGCCGCAATGTCATCATCATGTTGATGTCGATCGAGCTGATCCTCAATGCAGTCAACATCAACCTTGTCGCTTTCTCACGCCATTGGCAGCATGTTACGGGGCAGGTCTTCGCTATCTTCGTGATCACTGTCGCCGTCGCAGAAGCAGCCGTTGGCCTCGGCATCCTCATCGCACTCTTCCGCAACCGAGGCACTGTACTGGCTGACGAGATTGATCTCCTCAAATGGTGAACCTCGTCACAAATTTTTGGTGGATTCCCCTCTACCCCTTCATCGGTTCGCTGCTGATCGCGATCCTGCGGCGCGGAGGGGCTGTGATTGGCCCGGCTGCCATCCTTGCCGCCTTCCTGCATGGCCTCGCCGTCTACACAAGCCCTCGTGGCGGCCCGCTCGACCATACCCTCTACCAGTGGATGCCCGGCATCGCTTTTCGCTTTATCGCCGACGACCTCTCGCTCCTGATGGTTCTCATCATCACAGGGGTCGGCTTTCTCATCCACGTTTACTCTATCGGCTACATGGACAAAGAGCCGGGCTTTTGGCGTTACTTCGCCTATCTCAACTTCTTCGTCTTCTTCATGCTGCTGCTCGTCCTGGGCAGCAACCTTATCGTGCTCTATGCCGGCTGGGAAGGTGTTGGTCTCGCCAGCTACCTCCTCATCGGCTTTCATCATGATCGGCCCACTGTCAACCGTAATGCGAACAAAGCCTTCCTCTACAACCGGGCCGGCGACGCTGGCTTCCTGATCGGCACGCTCATTCTCCTTAGCGCAACGGGCACCACTGAATTCACCGCCATCAATCAACTTCCTGGCAGCCCAATGATGCTCGCTGCTGCACTGCTGCTGGCCTTTGGGGCAACCGGAAAATCCGCACAGCTACCGCTATTTGTTTGGCTCCCGGACGCCATGGTTGGCCCAACGCCGGTCTCCGCCCTGATCCACGCGGCCACCATGGTTACTGCCGGAATCTACCTCTTCGCGCGAATGGCACCTTTTCTCGCAGCTAACCCCGACGCAGGTCTCGTGATCGCCGTCATTGGCGCGGCAACGTCACTCATCGCCGCCACCATCGCGCTGGTCGAACACGACATCAAGCGCATCCTTGCTTACTCCACCATCAGTCAGCTTGGCCTCATGTTTCTCGCCGCTGGCCTCGGTTCCACTCAAGCCGCGATCTTTCATGTCGCCACGCACGCCTTCTTCAAAGCACTGCTCTTTCTTTGTTCCGGCAACATCATCCATGCCCTCAAAGGCGAACAAGACATCCGGTACATGGGCGGTCTGCGGGACAAGATGCCCTGGACCTTCCGCCTCATGGTGCTTGGCGGCCTCAGCCTCGCCGGCTTCCCCGGCCTGGCTGGATTCTTCAGCAAAGATGCCATCCTGCTGGCTGCGGCGAAGTCGCCTATCCTTTTGGTCACCGGATTCCTCGTCAGCTTTATTACTGCCGCCTACGTCAGCCGTCTGCTCTGGGCTGTCTTCTTCGGAGTCTATAATCGCGAAGCTCACGAGGCCCACGGCACAATGCTTCACCCCCTTTGGCCACTCGCCATCGGCAGCGCCATCGCTGGTTACTTTGGCCCCCATCAGGAAGGGGCCTGGCCGATCATGATCGCCTCGGCCCTCATTGCAATTGCTGGCCTCTATCTCGGCCGCCAGATCCGTCTCCCGGAATTTCTCAAAACTTTCTTCGCCCGCAAGTGGTTCATCAACGACGCCTATGAAGTCATTTTGGTCAAGTCCGCAACTGGTCGTGGCTCTGCCACCCTCAACTGGATCGACCACAACATCATCGATTTACTCCCCCGCGCCACGGCCTTCTTCACCATTGCCTCAAGCCTCATATCCGGCTGGTTTGACCGCGTTTTTGTCGATGGGCTCGTCACGGTAACAGCCGCGACGTTCTCACTCGCTAGCTATCCGCTACGCCTTGCTCAAACTGGCCGCACACAAAACTACGCGCTCGTGATCGTGCTCACTGCCGCAATCACCTTCGGATGGTACTGGCTGCAATGACGCTCCTTCTTGCCCTCCCCATCCTTGGCGCACTCGCGATGATGCTCACCCCCCGGCGCATCGCCTGGTTTGCGGCCCTCTTCATCTCGGCGGCAACATTGCTCCAGAGCATCGCACTCAGCTTCCCGGCAACAGTTCGCCACAACTGGATCCCCGCCATCGGCGCACAATTCTTGCTAACTGTCGACGGCATCAGTTACCTCATGGTCACCCTTACTGCGCTGATGACATTGCTCGGCATCCTGGCCTCTCCTAACATGCCGCGCACCTTTTATGCGATGCTCCTGCTGCTCGCAGCGGGATGCCACGGTGTCTTCCTTGCTCACGACCTTCTGCTCTTCTTCATCTGCTTTGAAGCTGTCCTGATCCCGATGTATTTTCTCATCGTCATCTACGGGGCAGAAGACCGCCGCCGTGCCGCTTTCAAGTTCATTCTCTACACGGTAGCTGGCAGCATTGCTCTACTTGTTGGCTTTCTTACCCTATACATCCAGCATGCGGCCCAAACCGGAATCTACACCTTCGACCTCACGCCTTTGCTCAGCACCAAGCTCGACCCTTCCACCGAGCGTCTCGTCTTCTGGGCTCTCTTCCTCGGTTTTGCGATCAAGATCCCCATGTTCCCCTTCCACACCTGGCTGCCCGATGCCCACACACAGGCTCCTACTGCCGGCTCAGTCATGCTCGCGGCCGTGATGCTCAAGATGGGCACTTACGGCTTCCTCCGCTTCTCGCTTCCACTGCTGCCCAAGGCCAGCGCCGACGCTCAAATCCTCGCTGTACTCTCGATCATCGCCATCCTCTACGGCGGCTGGATCTGCCTGGCCCAAACCGACTGGAAGCGCCTGATCGCCTATTCTTCTGTCAGCCACCTCGGCTTCTGTACTCTCGGCATCTTCACGCTGAATTCCACCGGCATCTCCGGCAGCATCATCCAGCAGTTGAACCACGGCATCTCAACCGGGCTCCTCTTCCTGCTAGCCGGCTTCGCCTACGACCGGTGCCACACCCGTAGGATCCAAGACTACGGTGGCCTCGCCAAAGGCATGCCCGGATTTGCCGCAGTCTTCATGATTGCCATCCTCAGTTCGATTGGCCTCCCGCTGCTCAATGGCTTTGTTGGAGAATTTACGATCCTTCGTGGCGCATACCTTGCCCAGCCCTGGTGGGCCGCCACTGCCGTTATCGGCATCATCCTTTCTGCGGCCTACATGCTCAGCCTTTACCGCCACACGATGCTCGGGCCAGTCACAAACGAAGCTAACGCCAACCTCTCAGACCTTAGCTTTCGGGAATGGCTGATCGTTGCTCCCCTTATCGCCTGGGCCATCTGGATTGGCGTAAAGCCAGCCACCTACTTTGCGATCATCGCCGAACCAGTGGAAAAGATCGTCGAAAGGCTGCATCCATAAATGTCAGTCAACGACTTCTTTACCATCCTCCCCGCCGTCCTCTTCGCCCTCTTTGGTTGCGCACTACTGCTCATGCGCTTTGACTCAAGCCGCATTTACGTTATCTTTCTCACCATCGGCGAAGTGCTGGCCGCAGTGGGGCTCTGGCGTCAATCCGGCTTCATCGGCCTCACTGGATTCCAGGGAGCAATCCTAGTCGACGGCTTCGGAATCTTTCTAAATGGAGTCTGCCTGCTAGCGGCACTGCTGTCAGCCATCGGCGCCTACCGTTATCTCGAGTCAAACGACGAAGACCATCCCGAGTTCTACTCGCTCATCCTGTTCGCCCAATCCGGCATGTATTTGATGATCTCGGGCACAGAACTCATCACCGTGTTTATCGGTCTTGAGATCACCGCCATCTCCTTCTACACGCTCACTGGCTACTTCCGCACCAATCCACGCTCGAACGAAGCTGCACTCAAATACTTGCTTCTCGGCGCTTTCTCAAGCGGCCTGCTTCTTTACGGCTTCTCGATCCTCTACGGCCTCACTGGTTCCACCCACTATTTACGCATCACAGCGATGTTGACCAACCGGGTTCCCAACGACCCGCTCATTCTTCTCGCCGTCATCCCGATCATCCTCGGCCTCCTCTTCAAAGTTGCCGCTGCCCCTCTCCACATGTGGGCTCCTGATGCTTACGATGGTGCACCTACGCCCGTTACCGCCTATCTCGCTACTGCGAGCAAAGCGGCGAGCCTCGGGCTGCTGCTGCGTCTGGTTCTTGGCCCGCTGCATGATTTCCGCGCCTCCTGGGAGGGAGTCATCACCTTTGCTTCCATCGCCAGCCTCACCGTAGGGAACCTTGCTGCCATCACCCAATCCAGTGCCAAGCGCATGCTGGCTTATTCGAGCATTGGTCACGTTGGCTACATCCTCCTCGGCTTGGTTGCTGGCAATCAGACCGGCATCGAAGCGATTTTGCTTTACCTGCTCATCTACACGATCATGACCACTGGAGCCTTTCTCCTTTTGGCGGGCCTTAGCCGTGACGGTGTCAATGATTTTCGTGGTCTGCTCTACCGCAGCCCCGGTGTCGCCCTGATGATGATCATCCTGCTGGTGTCTCTGGCCGGCCTTCCGCCCACGGCCGGCTTTATGGCCAAGTACATGATCTTTCTTTCGCTAATACAGGCCCGGCAATACTGGATCGCCGTCATCGCCGCTCTGTACGTCGCAGTCTCGCTCTACTACTACTTCCGCATCGTCCGTGAGATGACCCAAAAGCCGGAGGATACAACTGCAACAGTTACGATGAGTGCCGGTTGGCAGGCCGCCGTCGGCCTTACCGCTACGCTCAGCCTCGCTCTTGGCATCAACCCCGAACCGATTCTCGTCTGGGCCAGGAGCGCCGTCCGATGATCGAACCATTGCTGCCGTACATCATCGCGATTACCTTCACCGCCGCTTTCCCGCTGGTCGTCGGCTATCTCGTCCTGATCGAGCGCAAACTCCTCGCCGACTTTCAGGCCCGGCTCGGCCCGATGCGTGTTGGCCCCCACGGCCTTCTGCAACCTATTGCTGACGCCATCAAGCTCTTGCTCAAAGAAGATCTTGTCCCTAAAGACTCTGACAAGTTTCTTTTCTATCTGGCCCCAGTCATCAGCCTCGCTACAGCCTTCGCCAGCTTCGCCGTTATCCCGATTACCAGCACGGTTCATGTGGCTGACGTGAACGTCGGCATCCTGCTTATCTCGGCTCTAGCCGCGGTCGGAGTCTTTGGAATCATCCTTGGGGGCTGGGCCTCAAACAGCAACTATTCCTTGCTGGGCGCTCTTCGGGGTGCTGCCCAGCTCATCAGCTACGAAGTGGCCTTGGGTCTGGCAATTGTCAGCGCGGTGATGCTCTCGGGTACGCTCTCGATGACCGGTATCGTCCACGCTCAGTACAGTCAACGCATCTGGTTCGTCTTTGGGAATTACGGTGCGATGCTGCTCAGCTTTTTCATCTTCCTGATCGCGGCAGTTGCCGAGATCAATCGTGCCCCCTTCGACCTTCCCGAGGCCGAAAGCGAAATCGTATCCGGCTATCACACGGAGTATTCAGGCTTCCGCTGGGGCATCTACATGTTGGCGGAGTACACCAACATCTTCATCATCTGTTGCGTTGCCGTGACGCTGTTTTTCGGCGGTTGGCTGCGGCCTTTCCCTAACATCGAATGGCTCGCTTACCCGGCAGATGCGCTCTTTCCCTGCGCCCTCTTCGCGGCGAGCGCCTACGGTTGTTGGAGAATGAAGCTCTGGCCATTTGTGGCTTTGCTGGGCCTGGTTGCCTCAGTCTTCCTGATCCCCGCCGTCGCCATGCTGGTCAGCGCACCTTTCTGGTTCTTCTTCAAGATCAGCGTAGTCTTCTACGTTCTGGTCTGGTTCCGCGCTTCCTGGCCTCGCCTGCGCTACGACCAGCTAATGGACCTAGGCTGGAAGCGGCTAATTCCCCTGGCTCTCGGCTCCCTGCTGGGCAACGCCATCCTCGGCATGCTCTGAGAACGCAACTTCCTCATAAATTTGTTTCAGTGTGAGCACAACGCCACAGCTAGCCAGGACAAACTCAGCATCGAGCTTCTCGTAAAGACTTGTCTTCCACATCTCATCCGGCTGGATTCTGGCGTGAACTTTGACACAGTAGCGATCTGCGTAAACGATCACATACTCACGGACACTTCGAAGCGATGTATAGGCGAATAGCTTTTCAGTTTCGTCTCTCGAAGAAGTGCTGGGTGACAACACTTCAAAGATCACAGTTGGGTTGAGCAGGCAGCTAATTCCTCTGCGCTCAACCCTGTCCATCTTGCCGCAGGTCAGGCTTAAATCTGGAAAAACATAAGCATTTCGTGATGGAACGTAGACTGCCTGGTTTCCGCTACGCGCTTTGCATTCCGAGCCCTTGAGCTGTGGAAGTATGGCCTCGGTCAAATTCATTTCGATGTCGCAATGCTCATCCGAGGCACCCGCCATCCCAACAATAGTCCCCGCCCAATACTCCAGCTTGACGTCACTCATCTCCAGCATCTCGAAGTATTCGTCTTCAGTGATCGGTGTGCGCTTTGCTACTACGGCCATCACCTAACATCATCCCTCATTCCGGCTCAGCCTCAGCCAGATCCTAACCATCCCAAATCTCTGAAAAATAAATTACCGGCGGAACTTAACACTCGCCAATCTCGTTCGTCTTGTCAATAGAGAGAGACGGAGAGCGCTTCTGGATTCACCCTTTCCCTTGTATTCAGGATTCAGAAGCGCTCTCTCGAAATTCTCCAAATACGCTTTGTAACGTATCTGAAATCTCCCCTACGGTAGCGGATGCACGCGCCGAATTCAAGATCCACGGCATTAAATTCGTGCCGTCTGCCGCTGCCTGCTTCAACTCCCTCAGGCTTCGCTTCCAGGCCTCACTATCGCGCGTCGCCCGCAATCCACGCAGACGCGAAACTTGCGCTGCTTCCACCTCGGGGTGAATCTGAAAGACCGGCGTCTCCACGCCACTTTCCAATTGAAACTGGTTCACACCGACCACAATCGCCTTCCCACTCTCCACCCGCTTCTGATACTCATAGGCCGCATTTTGTATCTCGCCCTGAATGTACCCACTCTCAATCGCTGCAATCGTCCCGCCCATGGCATCAATGCGGGCCAGATATTCTTGCGCTTCGGCCTCCAGACGATCCGTCAATGCCTCCACATGGTAAGACCCGCCCATCGGATCAGGCTCTGAAATCACCCCGCTCTCAAACGCGATCACCTGCTGCGTCCGCAATGCCACTCTTGCCGCATCTGCGGTTGGCAGCCCCAACGCCTCATCCATGCCGTTGGTATGCAGGCTCTGCGTGCCACCCATTACTGCCGCCATTGCCTGCAACGCCACCCTCACCACATTCACATCCGGCTGCTGCGCCGTCAGTGTCGACCCTGCTGTCTGCGTATGGAACCGCAACATCATCGACCGCGGATCTTTTGCCTTAAATCGATCCTTCATCAACCGCGCCCAAAGCCTTCTCGCGGCTCGAAACTTCGCGATCTCCTCAAAGAAATCATTGTGAGCATTGAAGAAGAAACTCAACCGGGGAGCGAATGAATCCACCGCCAACCCAACATCAATCGCCGCCTCGACATAGGCAATCGCATCGGCCAATGTAAACGCAATCTCCTGCGCCGCCGTCGATCCGGCCTCACGGATGTGATAGCCACTGATCGAAATCGTGTTCCACTCCGGCAATTCCTTGCTCGCCCAGGCAAAGATATCGGTAATCAGACGCATCGCCGGCCGCACCGGATAGATGTACGTGCCCCGGGCCACGTACTCCTTCAGAATGTCGTTCTGAATCGTCCCGCTCAGCTTGCGTGCGTCAGCCCCCTGCCCCTCTGCCACTAAAACGTAATAAGCCAGCAGTGTCGCCGCCGTCGAGTTGATTGTCATTGAAGTCGTAATCTCCCCGAGAGAGATCCCCGCAAACAACCGCTCCATGTCGGCTAGCGAACAAATCGAAACGCCCACCCGGCCCACTTCACCCGTTGCCAGTGGATGGTCCGCATCCATCCCCATCTGCGTCGGCAGATCAAAAGCTACAGACAGCCCAGTTGTCCCCTGTGAGAGCAGATACCGGTATCGCGCATTGGATTCTTCCGCCGACCCAAACCCCGCATACTGCCGCATCGTCCACAATCGCGAGCGGTACATCCCGGAGTAGATCCCTCGCGTGTAAGGATATTCTCCGGCCTTCATCCTCTAGCTCCGGCCGATCTTGCGCGCCTTGAAAAAACTTTGTAAACCGTAATAGGCCATCACTACGAAAGCAAAGCCCATCAACACCAACCGCCCCAGCGCATCGCCGTTTCCCTTGAAGTCGTAAATGCCCTTCACCAGGCTCCCCAGAATCACGATGGCGAACACGGCAAAGAAGAATCCGATCAGCTCATTCCACAAAATATGGAGCGGCTTGATCACTCCGGGCATAAAGGCTTGCAAAAATCGTTTCATGTCACTGCCAGTTTCATGCTAACAAAGCTCCGCGCGTTCGATAAGAGTGAATGGTATTCTGTGACTGGTAAAGGCGCATGGACGAGAACCTAAAAGACTTAATGCAAGAACTCGGCAATGCCATCAATGAGTCCCTATCAGACTCTGATCGTATCGCTGCAGCGATCAGCGACATCAAACGCTCAGGCTATGACGTCTTCCTTGTGCTGGAAGCGACAATTGGCTTTAATAAGCGCGAGGATGAGAACGACGATCACCCCGAGATCCCCGACAACTTCGAGGCTACCGGCAAGATCAGTTGGAACAATCAGGACACCAAATTCCTCAAAGCTCTTAAGATCTCACTCGACGAAGATCCCCGCTAACAGACTGCACCTCTTGCCCAAACCCTTGCCCAAACCCAACAACCTCAACGAAAAGTGGCTGAAGGACAAAGCCCCTCTCAAGGCTTCTGAAGAGTCCGAGCCCGACCGCGACGTGGCTGTCGCCATGATCGAAGCGCGCAAGGCCGCCGGGCTCACCCAAGAGCAGCTTGCGCACAGAATGAAGACCACAATCTCGGCCATCATCCGTTTGGAGAATGGCGAGACCCGCGCTACGGTGCCGATTCTCGAGCGCTTTGCGGCGTCGACGGACACCCGCCTCAAGATCTCTTTCGAAGCCATCGAAGACTGATCGAGCGCCGCATACATCGGGTTGCGATCAGACCTGAAAAGCGCTGTTCCTGCTGCTGTTTTATTCAGCTTCCAAACAAAACCACTCGCGCCTTATGTCCCTTACAGAGCTTTGCATCGCTCGTGTACAAGACCGCACCCATAATCTCGGCTAGCGCAATATAGATTGCATCGTAGGCCGTGAAGTTATGTCGCAATTCCCAGACTCTCTTCACCAGCGGCAAATGTGAATACCTCTCCACTGGCAGCATTGCCAATCCCTCCAGAAACCCCTCGATCCTTCGTGCTTCAACCCTCTGTCCAGCTACCAAACTTCGAAGAGCGCTCATCACTTCCACATCCAGCAAATGCGGGACGATAAACGCTTGATCGCTCCCAGCCATTTCTCTGCGCAAGCGCTCGGCCAATGGTCCATTCGTCAACAACTCCACCACAATCGAAGCGTCAAGAACGATCACCGGGCATCTCGCAACTCTCGAATCGTTTCTGCCGCGCTGCGATTTCCTCGAATCGGTTTTGCCGATTCATTGCGCTCCAGCCACTCCCGCATGGTCGGTCGCTCTACTGTTCTGCACAACTCTCTTTTGATGAAATCCGACAGGCTCATCCCCTCGTTTGCAGCTCGCGCCTTTAGTGTCTGGTGTACTTCATCGGACACATCTCTGATCTGAATCATCTTGGACATACCTACAGCATACAAACATGTGCAGCACATGCATCGCTTCCATTCTTACCACAGCTCAGCGTAGACCCTGGCCGTCATCGCAACACTCCGCTCCCACCCAAAATCCTTCGCTCTTTCAAGCCCTCTCTCCACAAATACCCGCCTCACCTCCGCATCCACCAGCCGCTTCAATCCAGCTCCAATCTCCTCCACCGATAGTGGGTTCACCAGCAAGGCGGCATCACCAGCAACCTCCGGTAGCGCCGACACATTCGACGTCAAGACTGCGACTCCATGCGCCATCGCCTCCAGTACTGGAATCCCAAACCCTTCGTCGAGACTCGGAAACGCAAGCACTGCTGCCCTCTGGTACAACTCCGCTAGCTGCTCATCGCTGACATATCCAAGAACCTTTACATTCGGGGGTAGGTCTGCGAGCATGGCCTCCGCCTCAAAGCCAGCACTCCCCGCGATCCAAAGCTGCCAATCCGGCCCCAACACTTCAAACGCTTCAATCAGGCGTCGCGTATTCTTTCGCTTCTGCACGGCCCCCACGGCCAGCACAACCTTCTCACGCTCATCCACCCCGCTCACCACTGAAGGCAGCACAACTCCATGCGGGACAACCCTCACGCGATCCTCGGGATACCCCAGGTAAGACACCACTTGTGACTTGGTAAACTCCGATACCGCGATGATCAAATCGCTCCGCCCGGCTGCCTCTCTTGCCTGCCCGGCAAACCGCTCTCGAAACTCATTCGTCGAGTACTCACCACTCAAAACAAAAAGGTCATGAAATGTACTGACCATCTTCGCGCTGCCGCGACGAGGCAGCCGCTGGTTCAATCCGTGAAACACATCAACGCCACTTGGCGCAGAATCGAACAATAAGCGCTTGGGCCAGGATGCCCGCACCCAGCGGTGCGGACGATAGTATCGACGCAGCCTTGGCCCTTTATGAAGCCGCAAGAGCCCATCCATTAGGTTCAGGGAGTACTTGCCCACCCCGCTCAGCTGATTGCCAACTGAGTAGGTCGCATCCACTCCAACTACTGGATCAAAATTTGGGCCTCTGTCTCGCACGCGCTCTCGAAGGGCTTATTTTCCCACAGACCCGCTTCTACTTCATCGAGCAGCGCATCGAGATTCCACTCATTGCTCTCGCCGAGTTCCACTGAAGAGACCGAGATCTGCAGTTCAACCGATACGCCGCGCGACATCGCCTTTACGGCAATCTCACCAGCCGCTTTGCGCAACGCCGTATCCAGGCTGATGCCACACCGGTCCGGGCTCAACACGGCAAATCGCCCTCCGCCAAAGTAAGCCATGAGATCCACCTCACTTGAGAACGACCGCAAGGTCTCACCCACTTCTACCAGCAGCCACTCCTCTTCATGTCTGCCGCACAACTCGCACACAGCATCCAGATTCGTTAACTGAAGATACGCGCAAGCTGCAGCCGGCACTGTCGAGCCGCGTCTGCGTAACAACCGGCAATAGGGTTCACCCAATTGCAAGAAGCCTGTGAAATTCAACAACCCGGTAAGCTCATCACGCACGCTCATGCGCCTTAATCCATTCGCAATGCGGTTTCTCTCCATCGCACACCGGATCGCCCTCCCCAGTGGTGTGCAGTCCACCTCATGCTTCACCAAAACATCTTGTGCTCCCTCTTGCATCAGTCGCACGGTGAGCGCAGCATCTTCGGCATTGAGCAATACAATCACCGGGGTATTGGGCGACGATGCCTTCAGCCTCTGAAAAGTTGCGGTGCCTCCGCTGTCTGTCACCCACAGATCAGCAAGGATGGCATCGAAGCTGATGTCCTTCAGAAGGAGCAGAGCCTCTTCGAGCGTCTCTGCGTCGCACAATTCAAATGGACTCAGCCAAGTATTGCCGTTTTGCAGCTCTTCCAGTTCACCCAGCGCATCGCGCAAAAAACTTGCGTCCGCCGGATTGTCTTCAAGCAATAAAATTCGGGTGTACTTCTTGCGCATTCCTGAGGAGAAAGTGCGGCGAAGGCACCTTTATTCTCAAGCTTCTTCGCCCAACTCGTATTCTTTCAACTTGCGGTACAAGGTGGTGCGCCCAATGCCCAGGAGCGAAGCCGCTGTTAACCGGTCGCCCTTGGTGTACTCG
>JAYSVS010000006.1:0-28036 GCA_043718395.1 Acidobacteriota bacterium | reverse complement strand
AATATTCGATTTGGTAGCCTGCCTTCCGCAGACGAAAACAGAAATCAACATCTTCAAACCAAACCGGCCAGAAATTCTCATCCATCCCCCCCAGTTGGTCAAAGACATCTTTGCGCACCATAAAGAATGCTCCCGGCGGCTGCTCTACCAATTGTGGCTTTGAGGCGTCGAAGTCTGCGCAGCGGTACCGCCGGTTTACTGCGTTGCCGGGAAAAACCCTGTTCACACCCAACACTTCAAAGACCAACGTCCAGGCTGTCGGCAGCCTTCGCACGGCAAAGCCGGCTTGCAATTCCCCATCCGGCCCTAGCAGCTTTCCCCCTGCTGCCCCACCTCGGGCGGCTTCAGCCATTTGGCCCAATCCATCCTCTACAGCGCAGTCAGGATTGAGAAGCAACGCATACTCGGTGGAGAGTGCAGCCACCCCGCGGTTGACTCCCCCTGCGAAACCGAGATTTTCCGGAAAATATAACAACGTCACCCCGTCCAGCGCCGCGACGATGTCACGTGTGCCGTCTTTAGACCCGTTGTCGACGACCACTGTTTCAGTCACCCCCGCATTTCTCGCTGCCTTAATGCACGCAGCGATATCTTCCGCCGAATTCCAGGTCACGATTACCGCGCCGATTTGGCTCATAAGCTGAGAGCCCAATACCAGCGCCAAAATCGATCTTGCCCGGTGACTGCCCCGACTTCAAAGATCTCCTGCTCGAGACTAGCCAGGAATTCACTTTCAACTCCTCTCGATTCAAACGCAGCCAGCCCCTCCCACTTGCCCCGGCACCAATCGTTAAAGCAGCCATGCCGCGCCGCAGCAAGCCCCCAAAGCCCCTGACCTACAAGCACCTTCCACCAGTCTGGCGCGCCGTACCTTGCCACCAGCCGCAACTGGTTCCGCGAGCTCAGCCGCACCTGACGAGGATGCCATTCTCCCAGCGTTGCACTGCCTCGATGCCAGGCCACGGCCCTTGGTTCGTAGAGCCCGCGGAATCCCAGCTTCAGCCCGCGCATGCCGATATCCACGTCTTCGAGATAACTTTCAAAGCTTTCGTCCAACCCTCCGGTGGCCAGCCAGTAATCCCGGCGCAGCAGGATTGCCGTCCAGGGTGCCAGTGCAATCTTACGGCTCTGGTTCCAGTAGGCACCGTCCTGTTTGCCGCATCCGGCCCGCATTGGTACGCCGCTGTAGCTCAGCAGATCCCACGTGGCGTCGATAATTTCAGTTGATTCCCAAGCCATCACTTTGCCAACCACAAAGGGTGCATCAGTCGAGGCCATGGCTTCGAGCCAGTCTGGAGCCAGTTTTAGATCGTTGTTCAGAACTGCCACCCGTTGTCCACCCGCCTCGGCCAGACCGCGATTGACGGCGTGCGCAAAGCCGCGATTCTCTCCAAGGTCGACAAATCGCACCCCGGCCGCCCGCGCCACCTCGGCACTGCCGTCACCAGAGGCACCATCGATGATCCAGACTTCTTTTGGCTTGAGCGTCTGCCCGGCAAGGCTCTCAAGCAGTGTCTCCAGATGCACTCGCCCCCGCCAACTCGGAATTACTACGTGAATCGCTTCTTGACCAGAAACCATAGGTTGTAGAATCCATCGCGCCAGGGATTGAGCTTGATCTCACCCAACCGCGACGTGTAGTGAATCGAGATTTCGGCAAATCTCACCTTATCGCTTTTGAGCGCTTCGATTTTTATTTCTTCGCTGAACGCCATTCCGTCGCTTTCCAGCGTCATTTCAGAGAGGATGCTTCTGCGGAAGACCCACATGCCGCTTTGCGAATCGCTTACCCAGCGAAAATAGAGCAGGCTCATGGTGATCGAAAGGATCAAGTTGCCTATCTTATGCTTGAAGCTCATTGCCTTCGGGTCGCGGACAGGAAACCGCGACGCATTCAGAAAGTCGACTTCCAGATGACGAAATGCTTCGAGCAGATAAGAGATGGCATCGGGCGGGTAGCTATGGTCTCCGTCAAGTGTGACAATGATATCGCTGGTGGCAAAAGAGAAGCCCTTCTTGTACGCACGCCCATAGCCGCGCGCGTCTTCGCGAATTACTCTGGCGCCGAAGTCGGCGGCTACTTCACTCGTCCGGTCTGTCGACCCGTTATCGACAACAATCACTTCATCGACAAATGGCGGCATGCGGCGCAAGACCTGCTCGATCCCCTGTTCCTCGTTGAGACAAGGCATGATAACGGTAACGCTTTGGTTGTTGTACATCAGAAAAGGAAATTCCAGAATCTCATGCGTACTCTCGCTTTACTAGTCTCTACTACTCTTGCCACAATGATTGGCTTCGCCCAGGGTAATGCTGAATTGTCCCAGGTGCAGACGGTGTATCTGATGCCGATGGCGAATGGTTTTGACCAGTACCTTGCCAACCGCCTTCGCTCGGTAAGCCAGATTCGGGTGGTCACTGATGCCAGCAAAGCTGATGCCATTTTCACAGACCGGCTTGGGCCGTCCTTTGAAGCTCGTCTCGATGAGATGGAGGCAAGCCTCAAAGAAAAAGAAGCTGCTGCCGCTCCGCCAGTACCCGGTGCTGAATCTTCATCTTCCGCTTTGAAACTGGCCCCCAAAACCGTGTCGAACATTGGCCGCGGGCGCGGAACTTATTTCCTTGTTGATCGCCGCTCGCGCATTCTGCTGTGGTCCAGCTTTCACAAGGCCAAGGACGCTCAGCCCAAGAACATGCATGCCAATGCTGGCCAGTTGGTTGAAGAACTGGCCAAGGATTTTACCGGCAAGAAGAAGTAATCTTCTTCTGCGTGAGCCGCTTCTTGTACTCCTCGGCCAGGCGGGCAATCACGGCACTTGCATCCCACTCGCGCTTTACATATTCATAGGCTCTGGCACCCATCGCAGTTGCCGCCACGCGATCAGTGAGTAATTCCTGGACTGCTGATGCAAACGCTTCAGGGTTGTCTGCGAGCCGGCAGTATTGTCCATCCTTGCTAGCCAGGCCTTCAGCGCCAATCGTTGTCGACACCACCGGGATGCCGAAGGCAAAGGCTTCGAGCAACTTCACACGCACGCCGCTGCCGGCAAGAATTGGACACACGAAGACACTCGCTGTCTGCATGTCCTCCTCGATACTGTCCTTGAAGCCTGCCAGTTCGAGAATTCCGTCTGAGTTGGCGAAGGCATAGGCCGGCGGCGGATCGACGCCAATTGCCAGCACCCGGAACCTCACGCCGCGCGCTTTGAGAATCGGCACGACTTCGTTGAAGAACCATTGCAGCGCCTCAAGATTGGGCAGATGGCGAAACCCTCCGACGAAGAGCAGCGTGTTGCCCATGCGCGGTTTGAGGTTTGCTGGAAATGCGTCTACACGGATGGCCGCCCGCAAACCCGGCATCACTTTCTGATGGAGCGCCGGCACCATGCTTAACAGGTAGTCGCTATTGGCCTTGGTACAAACCTCGATGAGATCGAAGCGCCGAAGCATCTTCAATTCCCAGTGCATTGCCTTCAGATATTCGATCATCGCCGGAATCCGCCACAACAGACTCCGGTTTGACCTCAGTTGCCGCTCAATCGATTGAAAGTAAATATCGTGCTCGAAGATCGCCGACAGAATGTGTTGAAAGTCACAGCCATATTGCCCAAGGTTGGTGTATTCAATTTGCACAACGTCGATCTTCCCGGTCAGGATCGTGCGGTGCACCATCCAGTCGAGGTCGCCACTGGAAAATTCCAGCACCGAGCTGGGCAGCAGACTGAACATCGCTTGCGGCTGCCCTGTCATGCGCACAATAAATTGCATGCTGGCGGTATAGGGCAGCAGTTCCTGATGTGCTTCCCGTTCCCATTCTTCATCGAGCAGCGCAATCAGATGAACATCGGCGTGACGGCTTAACTCTTTAACCGCGAGCTGCATGAACACTGCACCGCCGTGGCTGGCCGGTGCCAGGCCATATGGCGACAGAAACAACACCCGTGGCCGTGTCAGGTTCAAGTCTTGCGCCTCGAAGCGGTCACGATAGTAGCCGCCAAGAGGCCGCCGAAACGCCTCCTGATCTGAGATAGCCGCAAGGCTCCTCGCCCGCCATCTGGCACCACAAATCTCAGGGAGTTGAAATGCCGCCCTCATCAATCCAGGAAATGTCGCTCTGCCCGGAGCATCACCCGTAAACAAGCTCACCAACGCAGCGATGTGGCTGGCGACGAAATGCTCAAGCAGCATCTTGGGCGAGTGAATGTTCTTCCAGGCAAAGAGCACAAAGTTCTTGCGAACGATCGAGTGAATGTAGTGTTGAGAAAACTTCTTGCCAATCGTTCCGCGGTGCTCATGCCAGACATGGCTCTGCGGTTGGTAGAGCACACGCCAGCCGCGTTTCCAGGCCCCATAGCCCATGTCGGTGTCTTCAAGATAAAAGGGCCGCAAGACCTCATCAAAGCCTCCAAGAGCCAGAAACTTGCGCCGGTCAAATGCGCATGACCCGCCGCCGCCATAGAAGCAGGGGTAGAGATCTTTTACCTCTTCATCGATCCGGTGTCTGAGCTCAAGAATTCCACGCCGCCAGCCGCCCTGTGTCAAGCCGGTTTCTTCGCGCACCTTATCTGGATCGGAGAAAAAGATCTGACATGAAACCGCAAACACATCGGCGCCGGCAAAGCCTTTGAGCAAGGGGGCGAGAAAATTAGCGGCCACCCGCATATCGCTATTCAGAAGCACGACGACATCGTTACTGGCTTCTTGAAACCCGCGATTGGACCCGCCACCGAAGCCGAGATTCTTCTCAAGCTGCACCACTTTGACACTTGGAAACCGCTCGCGCATAAACTCCACGCTGCCGTCCGAGCTTCCGTTGTCTACCACAATCACTTCGTTGTCCGGATGGCCGCTCATCGCCTCGATTACGCTGGGCAAGTACTTCTCAAGCAGATCCTTGCCGTTCCAGTTGGGGATGACCACACTGGCTGATTCATTCTTCGCTCGCTCGTCAGGCGGCAGTTGCCTGCTTCCAGCCAAGATCCAGACCAGATCGGTAAACCAGAGACACGCCAGTTCGAGCAAAGCCAGCAACGGGCTCGCGATCAGCATCGGGCCCTGGCGCAAAAGCCGCTTCAGCAGAATCATGAAATCTTCGGCCCAAGTCCGAATGCCTTCCCCATCCGGATCCAGCGAGAGGCCTCAACCGCCGCTACCTTGGCTTCTGCTTCTTCGCGCTGCTTCTGCTCACTCTGCGCCCACAGCGTGCGCTCAACTACGAGCGCTTCTACCTCGTCCACTTTCTTCTGATATTGGTTTAGTTGCACACCCGCGTGATTCAAGTCACCATCGAGCCTGGACACATGTGCCGAGATGTCTCCGATTTGAGCGTTGAGCCTGGTTTCGTTTTCGATGGCCCACAAAGCCCACTCCGCTTGTTTGGCCATTTCATCTTCTAACTTGGCCACCACGTGCGCTGCCTCTTGATGCTGCCTGGCAAGTTCGCCTTCCATTCGTTGCAAAGCCCTCTGCGCTTCTTCCACACGCTGGTTCTGTTCGAGCGCCCATTGGTTCCTGGCTTCCATCTCGAGCTTTAGTTTCCGAAACTGGTCGACCAGCATCTTGTGCTCGGTTTTGGAGGCTTCGAGCCATTCGTTCTTGGTCAGCAATTCGCCTTCGAGGCGGTGTATGTGATGCTCGCGCTCGCGCAATACATTTGCTGCGGTTGGCACATAAACAAACGAGGGAGCCCCCGTCATGGGCTTGGCTGCGCAGACCGCCAGAAAAAAGTGAGCTTCCTCTGGATTTGGTATGCCAGGCTCCAGGCGTAACTCGCTGCCCACCGCGCCTTCCAGCGGCAAAAACACCAGCCCGCTGGCATGATTCTGCACAAAGAATGTCTGGTGTTCGAAGAACTCACCCAACACCGACCGAAACTCTTCATAGGAGAACTCATGCTCATGAAATGGATTCGGCCCATTCAACTTGCGGCTCTCGGCATAGAACTGGATGTTCGGTGTGGAGATCACCAACTGACCACCGGGGGCCAACACCCGCCGGGCTTCGGCCAGCAGTTTTCGATACCCGGTCAAATGCTCGATCACTTCAAAGCAGACGCCCAATTGAAAGCTGCTATCGGCGAAAGGCAACTGCTCAAGACTTGCCACTTGAAACTGCAGGTTTGCTGAGGTGTACTGTTCACGCGCCTCTGCAATAGCTTCTTCTGAAACATCCACGCCAACAACGCTTTCGGCCTTCCTGGCAAGCTCGGCAGAGCCATAGCCACTGCCACAACCAAGATCAATTACTTTCTTGAAGCGGCAGAGCCGCGAGGCAAACAGATAGCGCGAAAGATGCTCGTTCCAAAGATCCACATCCACTTTGCCTGGGATGACTCGCTCGCCGCTAAACTCAGCCATGTTTCACCTTTGCGTTTACTTCCACCCGGCACGGCAGATGCAAGTATCCATAGACTTGCCCTTCGCCATGTCCCATCTGCAATACCAGCGCATTGTCGATCCAGTCGCAGTGCTTGTAGTTCACCAAGCCCCCATCGGCAATCGCTGGTGAAAACGAAAAGTGTGAAGGGTAAAGCTCGGGTATGTCGAGATGAAAATCCACCGTCACCGTGTCGCCTGGCCCCATCGCTGGCAACTCATGTCCTTCGCGAATGGTATTGGATCCAGCAAAGTCGATACCCATATGGTTACGCATCATGAAGCCTATGTTGGGCAAGGCAATCCATGCTTTGGCCCGCGCACTGATCCTCACCACGACCTTTGTGTTCGGTTCGAGCATCGCCGCTGGATGTCCGTTTTCGTCCAGAACAGCAATGCCCAGAATCTCCGCCCGCCCGTCGCCGTGCCGGTGATCCACATTTGGAATTGTCGTAACCAGCTCTGGTGCCTGTCCTGCACTCGGGGCTCCTTCAAGCCTCTGCTCTGCCTGGTGCTCTACAAAGTTGGAATCCCTGGCTGTCATTTCTGCCAGATACTTTGCCACTACGATGTCGGTTGAGCCAATCTCGCGCACTTTGCCGTGATCGAGCCATAACACCCGGTCTCCAATGGCCTTCACATCGCCCGTGGAGTGGCTGACGAAGAGAATTGTCACTCCCTTTTGCCTAAGTTCATGCACCTTGCGCAGACAACGTTGCCGAAAGTACACATCGCCAACAGCAAGAGCTTCATCCACCAGCAGAATCTCCGGGTCGACGTGAATCGCCACTGAGAAGGCCAATCGCACCGCCATACCGCTGGAATAAGTCTTTACCGGCTGATCGAGAAAGTCTCCGATTTCGGCAAAGTCTTCAATGCTCTGAAATCGCCTGTCAGTTTCCATGCGCGACAGGCCCAAAATTGCCGCGTTCAGGTAGACGTTGTCCCGGCCTGTGAATTCTGGATTGAACCCAGAGCCGAGCTCAAGCAGCGCTGCTACTCTGCCCTTGACCCTGGCTTCACCGCCAGTGGGCTGCAAAATGCCGGCAATGATCTGCAGCATAGTGCTCTTGCCGGAACCGTTCTCTCCAATGATGCAAAAAGTCTCGCCAGCCGCAATAGAAAAGCTGACTTGATCGAGAGCTTTGAAGTCGCGGTGCTTTTTCACCCGGTTCAGCGTCATCAACTCTTTCAGACGGTCTGAGGGTGCATCGTAGATCGCATAGCTCTTCGATACGTTTTGGAACGAAATTACCGATTCTATTTCGATTGCGCCCACTATTTTGTACTTAAGGATTTCCCTTCCAGTTTGACAAGCATGCCGCTTCGCCTCTAGCCTTGAAGAGTGGCTTGCTGTTTGCCACATTCGCCGGCGTAGCTCAGAGGTAGAGCGAGGGTCTCATAATCCCTAGGTCGGAGGTTCGAGTCCTCCCGCCGGCACCACCCAACACTCTCACCTAATTCTCACCCACCAGCATGCCGTAAAGGCGCTGCAATTCTTCCTGAGAATAATATTCGATTTCAATGCGACCACGCTTTTCGTTCTTGGCGTTGATGTTGACGCGCGTTCCCAGCACACGGCGCAGTTCTTCTTCGGCAGCCTTTACGTTAGGGTCAATCTGTACAGTTTGGTCTTCTTTGATTTCACGCGGCTCTGTCATGCTCTGAACTAGTTTTTCTGTCGCCCTGACAGACAAACCCTGGCTCACGATTTTCCCTGCGACGCTGCGCTGCAGCTCCTCTGTGGGCAGAGCCAGAATCGTGCGGGCATGGCCCATCGACAATCTGCCATCACCGAGCATCCCCTGCACGTCTTCTGGTAAACGCAAGAGCCGCAAGAAGTTAGTGATCGTAGTACGATCCTTGCCAGTGCGCCGCCCGATCTCTTCGTGCGTCAAATTCAGGTCGCGGCTAAGCCGGTCAAAGGCCACTGCGGTTTCAATTGCATTCAGGTCATCGCGCTGGATGTTTTCAATCAGGGCCAGTGTCAGTACATTTTCATCAGCCACATCCTGGATCACTACCGGCACTGTTGCCAGGCCTGCCATCTTCGCTGCCCGCCAGCGGCGCTCACCTGCGACGATCTCAAACACTTCACCCTGGCGCCTGACCAGCAGCGGTTGGATAATGCCGTTGGCCTTGATGCTCTCGGCGAGTTCGTGCAGGCGATCTTGCTGAAACACGGTTCTTGGCTGGCGAGGATTGGCCAGAATCGCCTCTAATGCCATGTGCGTTAGCCCGGCCCCAAGTTCTGGCACGGCGGCTACGGCTGGCGCTAAAACCGTTATCGGCCCACTAGTCTGACGGTTCGGCAACAAGGCCGAAAGTCCCTTACCCAATACTCGTCTTTGATCTTGCGGCTTGCTCATTGGCCATGATCTCCTTTGCTAGCTTGATATAGCTCTCAGCACCCTTTGAACGTACATCATAGGAAATCACCGGCTTGCCAAAACTTGGGGCCTCAGCCAGGCGAATACTCCGCGGAATCACGGTCTCAAATACCTGTTTGCCAAAGAATTCCCGCAGGTCGCTTGCCACCTGACGAGTCAAATTGGTGCGGTCGTCGTACATGGTGAGCAGGACGCCTTCAATAGGCAACTCATGCTGAAAGGCCTCCCGAATTCTCTGTACGGTGTCGATTAGCTGCGAAACACCTTCGAGCGCAAAGAATTCGCACTGAATCGGTACGATGATCGAATCGGCAGCCACCAGACCATTCAGGTTCAGGAGGTCGAGGGCAGGCGGGCAATCGATGAGGATGTAGTCATACAGGCCTCGCACTTCGTGCAAAGCGTCTCTGAGTCTGAACTCCCGTTCTGGCACATCCACCAAATCTATGTTTGCTGCGACGAGATTTTTATCTGCCGGGATCAAAAACAGCCCATCAAAGTCGGTATGGATGCTTGCTTCAGCAGCAGTACAGTGGCCGGTTAAGACGTCATAGCAGGTTTTGGTTAGGCCCTCTTTTGAAACTCCAACACCACTGGTAGAGTTTCCTTGAGGGTCCGCGTCAACTAATAGTACTTTGACTTCACCCAGCGCCATAGAGGCTGCCAAATTGATTGCCGTAGTCGTTTTCCCGACGCCACCCTTTTGGTTGGTGATCGCGATGATTTTTCCCACGGGCTTATCTTAGCACCCCTTCCAAGCGTCAAATGTTCCACGTGGAACAGAACGAATGTGAATTCGTGTTCCACGTGGAACACTCATCTAATTCACAGATCTGGGCATGCTCAAGTAGACATCGAGAATTGCCACTGCCGCTGCAGTCACTCCAGGAATCCGGCCCGCATGACCGAGGGTCGCTGGACGAACCCGATTCAATTTTGCGGTCACCTCATTTGAAAGCCCCGGAATCGACGTGAAGTCAAAATCCGCTGGAATCTTCCTTCCTTCGCTCTGCTTGAGCCGGACCACTTGCCGCTGCTGCTGATCGAGGTAGCCCTGATACTTCAACTCTGTCTCTATGGTCGTCAGTAGCCCAAATTTGAGAGGAGCTCCCACTTGCTGCTCCAGATAGCCCTGAATCTGGACGATAGATGCATCTTGCCGCCGTAACCAATCCGCTAGCATAGGGCGATCATCAAAATGCAGCTCCAATCCGGCAATTCTGCCCGGAGCAACGCGCGTCTCTTGCAGAATAACCTGAAGGCGCGCTTTCAAATCCAACTTTTCGGCCAATCGCCTGCCACGCTCACCACAAGCCGATCCAATTCGAACGGCGATCGGCGTCAGTCGCTCATCTGCATTGTCGATACGCAGGCTCAAACGAAATTCCGCTCGCGAAGTAAACATCCGGTACGGCTCGTCAGCGCCCTTAGTCACCAAATCGTCTACCAGAATTCCGCCATAGGCCTCATTTCTGGCCAATACTACTTCGCCCCGTCCAGAAACGGAGAGTGCAGCATTGATTCCGGCTAGCAATCCCTGAATTCCGGCTTCTTCATACCCGCTGGTGCCGTTAATCTGGCCTGCCAGAAACAAACCTGGGTAACGCTTCACCTCCAGCCGGTGATCCAGTTCGCGTGGATCGATAGCGTCATACTCAATCGCGTACCCGGGCCGGATCATCTCTGCATCTTCAAGGCCCTCAATTGAGGCAATCATCGCCGCCTGCACATCAATCGGCATGCTGGTAGACATCCCGTTCACGTACACCTCATTGGTGTCGAGGCCCTCCGGCTCAAGAAAGACCTGGTGCCGCACACGGTCTGGGAATTTTACTACCTTGTCCTCTATACTTGGGCAATATCTAGGACCAACTCCCTCAATCTGTCCGCTATACAATGGACTGCGCGGAATCGCCCCCTGCAAAACGGCGTGTGTCTTCTCATTCGTAAAGGCGAGAAAGCACTGGATCTGCTTTCGCTGGATCGAATCAGTCAGAAAACTGAAGGGAGTTGGCACCAAATCCCCGTCTTGCGGCTCAAATTTCTTCCAGTCAATCGTTCGCCCGTCAAGACGCGGAGGTGTCCCTGTCTTGAGGCGGGTCCACTGCAATCCCAAACCTCGAAGCTGCTCAGCCAGCAGATTGCTAGGGGCCTCTCCATTGCGCCCGCAATTGTAGGTTGTCTCACCCACATGCGCCACACCCTTTAAAAAGGTGCCCGTGGTGACAATTACCGCACCAGCCAAAAGATCCCGTCCATCCGTAAGACGAACACCGTTCACCTTGCTTCGCTCTCCAATGACAAACGAAGCCACCTCAGCCTGCAAGATCCGCAGATTCGCTTCCAGCTCCAGAATCTCTTTCATTTTGATGCGATAAAGCTTCTTGTCGCACTGGGCACGCGGGCTCCAGACAGCAGGGCCCCGGCTCGTATTCAGCAGCCGGAACTGTATCCCCACCGCATCCGTCAGCTCACCCATCACCCCGCCGAGCGCGTCAATCTCACGAACCAGATGCCCCTTGGCTATCCCGCCAATCGCTGGGTTGCAAGACATCTGCGCGATTAAATCGATGTTCATCGTAATCATCGCCGTCTTCAAACCCAGCCGTGCGCAAACCCGTGCCGCCTCGCAACCGGCATGACCGGCACCGACAACAATTACGTCATATCGACTTTGCTTCATGGGAAAATGCATTTTTGATGGTCTTCAGCCTATTCTAGCTTTTGGAGGGATTTTCTCTTTGAACATCTTGATTGTCGGATCGGGCGGCCGCGAACACGCTATCGCGTGGCGTTGTGGACAAGAAGGACACAAAGTCTTTTGCACGCCCGGCAACCCCGGCATTGCCGAGGTCGCCGAATGCATCGCCCTCGCCGATCCAACACCAGAGATGTACCTCCAGGTAGCAAACCTGATCAATGCCGATCTCACTATTGTCGGCCCCGAGGCTCCTCTCGTGGACGGCATCGTTGACCACTTTGAAGTCAATGGCCGCCGCGTCTTCGGCCCAACGAGGCGTGCCGCGCAACTGGAAGGCAGCAAGGCTTACTCCAAAGAATTCATGGCCCGGCACGGGATCCCTACATCCCGCTTTCAAGTCTTCGATGCACTAGACGAGGCCAAGGCTGGTCTGGCCCGCTTTGACTACCCGGTTGTCCTCAAGGCCGATGGTCTGGCCGCCGGCAAAGGCGTTGTCATTGCCAAGTCTAAAGCAGAAGCGGCTCAGGCACTTGAAGATCTCTTCTCGGGCGCACTCGTCGGCCCGGCTGGATCGCGGGTTCTCATCGAAGACTTCTGGCGCGGTGAAGAAGTGAGTTTCATTGCCATTTGCGATCACAATACCGCGCTGCCTTTACCTCCCACCCAAGACCACAAGGCAATCTTCGAGAACGACGAAGGCCCAAACACGGGTGGCATGGGTGCCTATTGCGATGATCGCATCCTCACCGCTGAAGAGAAGTCCCACATTCTCGAACACATCATCCTCAAGACTCTTCGCGGCATGGCTAGCGAAGGAGCACCCTTCCGCGGCTTTCTTTACGCCGGGCTGATGATGACTCCCGATGGGCCCAAGGTTCTTGAATACAACGTCCGCCTTGGGGATCCTGAAACGCAGGCCTTGCTCTACCGGGTGGAAAGTGGCTTTGTCGAAACACTTCTTGCTGCCACAAGCGGCCGGCTGCCTTCGGCCAGCCTTAAGATTAGCGATGGCGCATCGGCCTGTGTCGTCATGGCTGCGCATGGCTACCCGGCCAAGGTGCGCTCGGGCGACAAAATCGAAGGCATTGAAAAAGCAAAAAGCGCTACTGTCTTTCAGGCTGGTACCCGGATGGATAATGGTGATCTGGTGACCGCAGGTGGCCGTGTTCTTGGGGTCACTGCATCTGGCCAAGACCTCAAAACTTCCCTCGACAACGCCTACGCCGCGCTACAAAACATCAGCTTTGACGGCATGCAGTTCAGAAGGGATATTGGCCAAAAGGGACTAAAACGCTACACTGTTTAACAAGTGGGGACGTAGCTCAGCTGGATAGAGCGTCCGCCTCCTAAGCGGAAGGTCGGCAGTTCGAATCTGCCCGTTCCCACCACACACACTCACCCTCCACGTGCAGCAACATACTCCTTGCTTCAAACAACGCAAGGCAATATGAGCATGCCGGAACACGTATCGTTGCAGCGATGTGGGATGGCTAGCGCTTTTTAGCCCGCAGGTGAAGCGAGCCGAAATTGTTGAGCTGGGTACGGGTTTGGGATCCGCCTGAGAACCAGTCTTCGTGGTGGAAATTGCCGAAGTTGCCGGTGCCAGATTCTGGAGTGTCGAGATCGCCGAGAGCGATGTTGATGCCAACTTCGCGGTCGCCTAAAGCCGGAGACCAGAACTTGCCGGGATCGACTTCGACACACGGATTGAAGGCGATCGACCATTCAATGAAGTAGCCTTTGCGATTGGGCTTGATGCTGGTGGCGGCGATCATTGCTTTGGAGTCGATCCAGCTTGAGTAAGTGGCGAAGGCATTGACGTTACTTCGAGGTTCGCCTTCCAGCAAGCCGCCTTTACCCAAGCCTCCGAGACGGCTCTTGGTGAGGTTTACCACCATCTGCCAGGAACGGCCGTTTCCTTCGACAGATTCGTCGGCTTTGAAGGTGTTGGAGGGGTTGAGCAGAATTTCCATCTCGTCGCCAAACCAGGGGAAGGCATCTCGCGAGGGCTTGCCGCCCACGTAGTCGTGAGCTTTGGGGTTTTCTTTCGGGAGCCAGCGCGGTGTGTCGATGCCATAGAGAAGATCATCGTCGATCTCGAAGGCAAAATAGAGGCGGCGGCCATCGTGCTTCACCCAGCCCTTGAGATTGAGGTCTTTGGGATCTGTGGTTGGAGAAAACGTGTGAACCCAATCGAGGACACCTGTGATGGGCGTGGCGTCAGACCATTCGCCTTTGGAAAGCTTGCCGTCGATTTTTGGGGTCTTGCCCGAAAAGGCGTCGAGAGATTTCTTAGGCTGCGCTAGGAGTGTCGCAGTAAGCAAGAGCAGGGTGGGCAGGGCGCGGGTCAACGTTTTTTCCTAGCTGCGGGCGGGGCAGCGGTTGTGAACGGCATGCCTAGAGCTTTCAATTCATCTTTGGCGAGAACCGCCTGGGCAGAGGTGGGAGACTTTTTGATCAGGTTGCGCAATTCCACGACTGAGGCGGTACGCTGTCCGGATTTGGCGAGGGCGCGGCCTTTCTCCAGTTGGGCGTCGAGAACCTTGGGGTAGTCTGGGTACTTTTCGAGAACGGCATCAAAAGCCTTCACAGCGTCGTCGTAGCGGTTGAGGCTCATATAAACGGTGCCCAGGTTGTACTGGGCATTGGGCGCATAGGTCTCGGTGGGGAAGAACTTGAGGTAGTCTTCAAACTGCTTGGCGGCGAAGTCGAGTTGGCCACCGTTGCGGGCCTGGAGAGCCGCAGTGTAGAGGCTGCCGCTGGTCAAGCCGACGGGTGGGCCGGATGGAGGCGCGGCAGCAGGGACTGGCGCCGCAGGCGGCGCGGAGTTCATTGTGCGAATGGCATTATTCATGTCGCTCAATTGGGACTGAAGCTTCTTGATAAGCTCGGCAAGCTCAGAGACTGATTCCTTCATCAGGGCGAACTCGGTGGTCATCTGATCGACCTTGGTATTGACGCCGGCTACCGGTGCCTGAAGGGAGGACTGTTGATCCTTGAGTTTGTCGCCAAGGGTCTTGTCGAGGATGGCGAGCGAGGTATTGGACTTGTTGGCGGTATCGAGGGACTGCTGGACGAGGACGTTGAGAGCGGCAAACTTCTCGTCCATCGAGCTCTTCATGCTGCGCACTTCATTCTGAAGCAGCGCGACATCGCGCTGGATCTCAAGGATCTTGTCTTTTTGGGGAAAGACGGGTAAAGCAAGAATGAAGGCGAGCGTGAAGAGCGCGAGTGGACGCATAGTTTCCCTTAGTTTGGTTTAGTTGGCGCTGAAGTGGGCGCGACGGTTCTTCTCGAAGCAGCTTTCGCTCGCTTCAGAACAAGCCGGCTTTTCATTGCCGTAGCTGATGACTTTAAGCTTGTCACCGGGGACGCCAAGGTTTACGAGGTAATCCTTGACGGAGGTAGAGCGTCGATCACCAAGGCCGAGATTGTATTCGGCAGAGCCACGCTCGTCGCAATGGCCTTCGATGGTGACGATCCCATTGGGATGGGAGGCGAAGATCTGTTTGAGGGCTTCGGCGTTCTTGTTGAGGAGGCTGCGGCCGTCATCGCGTACGTCAGACTTGTCGTAGTCGAAGTAGATGTCGCTCAGGAGGCCGCTGACCATTTCAGTCAGGCTCCTGGTAACCTCGCGAGGGGTTTCGATGCGAGGGGTTGGGGGCGGAGCCGAGACGCTGAGTGTAACGCTGCGTTCCGTGGTGCCGCCTGGGCCGGTTGCGGTGAGGCGATAGGTGGTTGTGGAAGCCGGGTTGACCGAGCGGCTACCAGAATTTTGGACCGTGCCAATACCCAAGATGCTAACGGAGTCGGCGTTTTCCACTGCCCATGCAAGGGTGGCGCTTTGTCCTGCCGTGATGGAACCTGGTTCTACCGTAAAGGAACGGATGGCAGGGGCGAGCTTTGCAACTGGCGGGGGCGGGGGCGGGGTTGGCGCAGTTGGGGCAGGTGGGGCGGCGGGAGCTTTCTTCTTACAGCCAACCGCAAAAATAGACAGAGAGAGAGCGAGCAGCGCGACGCTCAGTTGTTTACGCGACATGAAATTGTAAAACCTCCAAAGTTCAACAGGCAGCAATTGAGACTTCTAAAGCAAAGACAGCAAAAAACTAGTGAGACCAGACGGGCATCTCGTTGCGTCCCACGGTAGTGAGAGGGCGAACCTGAGTACCGTCCGCAAGCATGGTCCAGATCTGTGGGGAGCCGCTACGAGTAGAACAGAAAGCGATGTGCAAGCCATCTGGACCCCAAACGGGGTTTTGGTTGCGGCCTGCGCCATGCGTCAACTGTGTCGATTCGCGTTTGGCGACGTCCATCATGAATATATTAAAATTTCCGGGCTCAAAACCACGTGTCCATGAAAAAGCAATAATTTGGCCTTTTGGGTGCCACGACGGATTAGCCGCTTGCCCAGTGCCGTCGGTGAGCCGCTCAATGTCAGACCCACTCATATTCATTCTATAGACTTGTGCGGGCCCGGATCTACCTGAAACGAAAACAACTTCAGAAGAATTTTGCGGATTGACCTTGGGTTCGGTCTCGACAGCGCGGGCGGTAGTGATCCTGGTGAGGTTCGATCCGTCGGGATTGGCACTGAAAATATTCTGGTAGCCGCCGCCGATTTTGGTGGCTAAAAGGATTAATTTTCCATCAGGAGAGAAATCAGGCGAGGAGACGATACTCGAGACGGGGTTGACGAAAGTGAGGCGGCGAGCGGATTCAGCCGTCATCACGGTGATGCCTGGATTGCCCTGGAGAAAACTGGTGAAGGCGATTTTTGAATTGTCTCGACTTAACGATGGGGTGGTGCAAATGCTGTTGTAGCGGGTGACTGGTTTCTGATTGGAGCCGTCATAATCCATCGACCAGATTTCCTTGGCACCGCTGCGGTTAGAGACGAAGTAGATCTTTGAGCCCAGCAGGGATTTGGCCCCGAATTTGGCCAGGATGTCGGCCGCGAATTCGCGGGCGATCTTTTTTGTGCCGGCCTCATCGATCGAGCCAAAGTAAACTTTACCAAAGATCTGGGCATTGGTGAGGTCTGGCTGGTTGACGTCATAAAGCCATCCGAAAAGTACGAGTTGGTTGTTCTGGATGGCGGTGTAGCCCATGGCGAGATAGTTGGCCTTGACGACTGAGCCAGACCAATCGGTAAGCCAGGGGCCAGCGCTACGGCCTCCTGCTGGAGCCTTCCAATCATTTGGCTGCTGAGGGACCTGGAGGGGATAGAAACTCTTGGGGGCCATCTTGAAGAGACCTGCTCCCGCGATTTCGTCGAAGAGGGTGAGGTTGAACACTTGCATCCAGGGTTGGGCATCGCCAGAGCCGCGGAAGTCTGGGACAGCGATGGTGGGCTGTTGGCCACCAGAGATACGGCTGATGATGTCGGCACCCTGTTGGCCAAATACGGCTGGAGCAAGGCAGGTGAGCAGTGCAGAACGTCGATTCATTATTGTGAGTTACCTCTTGAGTTCAAACCAAAACTCTATGTTCGCAGAGTTACGTTCAAAGCCAGCCGGCAGTGGCGGCATGGGGTTGGATTCGTAGATGGCGCGTTGGGCGGATTGGTCCAGCGCGTAGTTGCCAGAGGATTGGACAATCTTGATGTTGGAGATGTTACCGTCTTTGGCAATTGTGAAGGTGAGAATTGCAACAGGGGCGGTACGGAGGCGCGAATCCACGTCATTGGTGCGCCAGCGTTGGGAGACGCGCTCGCGGATGAGTTTTTCATACCAGCCAAAGCGGTTGCCAAACGGAGAGGATGCGCTGGTGCCAACCCCGCCTGAGCCTTGTACGCCGATCATGGGCGAGACGGCAGCCTGGCCCAGCGTGGACGTGACCTGATTGGGAAGAACTGGGTCTTCGCGGTACTTCTGATTGGATGCCACGACTTCCTGCTTTGTTTTTTTGTCGCGTTTCTTGAGTGGTATCGCGTCAGGATCTTCGAGCTTTTCGGCCGGTTTCTTCTCAGTCTTCTCGGGTGGGGCAACAAGCGATTCGGTGTCATTAGCGACACGATTGAGACGGCCTTCGCGCCGGGGGATTGGGATTTGGGCTACAGCCGAGATACCAGCCGATGCACCAAGAGAGGTTGGATCGCCAAACCGGTCTCGCACGCGGCTCATCCACAACTGGTAGGCGATCAGGGCTGCGATGACCCCAACGTGGAGGATAACCGAATTGCGAAAGCCGTGTGGGCTAGCGGCGGCTTGAGCGGCTGTCATCGGTTTGAGTGACGGGTCGGACATTGAACTTGGCGTCGCTGAGCACGGAAATTACTTTGGCGATCGGGTCCCAGGGGGTAGCCTTATCGGCTCGAAGGTAGACAGTGTTTTCTTTAGACTTCTTGTTAGCCCTAACTGTGATGGCGAGTTCGTTGATGTTGACGGGCTTGTCGTTGAAGTAGAGCTCGCCAGACTTAGTGATGTTGACTACGTTGAGATCCTGAGCGGAAGCCTTTTCAGTCTTTACCTTGGGGACTTCGATCTCGAGGCCAAACTGCATTGCTTGCGCCGTGAGCATGAAAATAATCAATAGGACGAGGACGACATCAACCAGCGGGACGACATTCATCTCTGATAGCGTTGTTCCGCCGTAGCGGCGGTTGCGACGCGAGCCGGAACTGCTGTCGATTGAAAATGCCATATCAGTTTAGCCTTCGAAGCTACGCTCCACCAGGTTCATAAATTCGAGAGCGAAGTCTTCCATGCGGTTGCCAATGTCTTTGATCTGGCCTCCCAGATAGTTGTAGGCGACAGCGGCGGGGATGGCAGCAGCAAGGCCAGCGCCTGTGGCGATGAGCGCTTCGGCAATTCCCGGGCCGACGGTGCGCAAGCTGACGCTGGCCGACATCGAGAGAGCTTCAAAGGCATCAATAATGCCCCAAACCGTCCCAAAGAGACCAATGAAGGGCGTGACTGAAGCGATGGTGGCAAGCCAGTTCATGTTGCGCTCGAGCTTCTGAATCTCTTCGCTGATGCCTAACTGGAGGTTGCGCTCAATCATGGGCTTGTTACGGATTTGATTCCGTCCGCGGGCCTGGCGTTCCACCTCGGCATAACCAAAATCGAAGACAACCACCATCGGGGCGGTAGCGTTCTGCTCGGCGGCGGCAGCGATGGTATCGAAACCGGTGGCTTTGCGGAAGGCGCGCACGAAGGCTTTGTTGGAGGCAGTAGCTTTTTTGAGCAGGCCGAATTTGGCAAAGATGATCGACCAACTGAGTAAGGAAGCACCGATCAACAGTAACAAGACCGTAAAAGGGATCGGCTTGGCCGGGTTAAAGAGCTCGCCCAACTTGAGCTGAAGTAAAAAGGCAATCATTATCAAATTACATTATGGACGCCAAAGCTGGCCCACTGCCAGTAAAATCAAGCTGATGCTCGTCGAATTGCTGGTCGAGAACTTTGCGGTGGCTGACCGGGTGCGCGTGCGCCTGCATGCCGGACTGAATGTATTGACGGGTGAGACAGGGAGTGGCAAGAGTTTGATCGTAGACTCATTGGGCCTCTTGTTTGGGGGCAGAGCCAGCGCGGAGGTGGTTCGCAGCGGGG
Organism: Acidobacteriota bacterium; assembly: GCA_043718395.1. Taxonomy (GTDB): domain Bacteria; phylum Acidobacteriota; class Terriglobia; order Bryobacterales; family Bryobacteraceae; genus Bryobacter. Next base: position 9,021 of record JAYSVS010000006.1, on the reverse strand, counting down.
CTGAGAGGGCGCGCATTACTGCCATCTTTGAGGCGGTTCGGACACCAGAGCTGGCGGCTCTGCTCGAAGGGGCCGGGCTTGAGATGGAAGATGGAGAGCTACTGGTGGAGCGCGAGATCTTGTCGAGCGGCAAGAGCCGGGCTTTTGTTGGGTCGCGAGCAGTTTCGGCGGGATTTCTTAAAGAGTTGCAGCCTTTTCTTGGCGATATCCATGGCCAGCACGATCAGCAACGGTTGTTTAGTGCGGTGGAGCAGCGGGCGATGGTGGATGAGTTTGCCGGTAACGAGGCAGCGCTGGAGAAAGTGGGCAGCTTGTGGAATGCATTGCGGGCGGCTGAGGGCGAGCTTCGGCAACTGGAGGAGCGCGAGCAGGAGATGCTGCGGCAGCGCGATGTATGGAGTTTTCAGAAGCAGGAGATTGAAGCCGCCGATTTGAAGCCGAGTGAAGATATTACGCTAGAACAGGAATTGCGTGTGCTGGCCAATGTTGTGAAGTTGAAGGAGCAAGCCAGCGGAGCGTTTGAGGCATTGCAGGAAGGCCCTGAGAGCGCAATGTCTGTGCTAAATCTGGCGATCAAGCGAATCACAGAATTGCGACGCATTGATGAGAGTCTGGACGGGGTGCTGGATAGTTTGCGGAGTGCGGAAGTTTCGATGGATGATGCTTCGCGCGAGTTGGGTCGCTATCTCAGCAAACTTGAGGCTGACCCGGGGCGCTTGCAATTTGTTGAGGGGCGAATTGGGGAAGTGGACAAGTTGCGCCGCAAGTACGGGCGTACGGTAGAAGAGATTCTAAGTTTCTATGACAAGGTATCTGCAGATTTGAGCCTTGTGGAAGGGGCTGATGAGCGGCGCGATTATTTAAAGAAGCAGGTTGAGAAGTTACGGGATGAGTATCAGAAGGCGGCGGCTGAGCTGACGGCCAAGCGCAAGAGGGCAGCGGGCAAACTCGATCAGAAGGTGGAGGGTGAGTTGAAGGATCTGAACATGGAGCGGAGCCGTTTTGTGATCGCGGTGCAACAGGCAGACTGGAGCGTGTCGGGCATGGACGATGTGCGTTTTCTGATCTCGACGAATTTAGGTGAGGAGCCGAAGCCGCTGGAGAAAGTTGCCAGCGGTGGAGAATTGTCGCGGCTGGCGTTGGCGCTGAAGGTTTCGCTTGCGGCCAAGGGGGGCAGAATGATGGTGTTTGATGAGGTGGATGCCGGCATTGGGGGGAGCGCGGCAGAGCAGGTTGGCAAGAAGCTAAAGATGCTGGCCGAGAAGAATCAGTTGTTGTGTGTGACGCACCTGGCGCAGATTGCTGCTTTTGGGGATCACCACTATTCAGTGTCGAAGAAGGAGATCAAGGGGCGAACGCATAGCGTCGTCGATGAACTCCATGGCGAGGCGAGGGTGAAAGAAGTGGCGCGGATGATCGGCGGTCAGCGCTTGACCGATGAGGCGGTGCGCTACGCAGAGCAGTTGATCGAGATGGGCGTTTCAGGAGCTTAGCAATGGATGACATAGATATCATTAACGCGCTTGTAGCTGAAGACCGGATGAAATTAGCGAAGACGCTGATGATTTGGGCACAAAGCGATGAGATACTCCGTGACAGGCTGACCCAATTGGTGGCCCGTAAACAGAATCCAAAAGCAGGCGCGAATCTGTTGCGGCAGTCGATTCGAAAGGCGCTGCATATCAATGGCTTCGTGCATTACGGGGAGGCTCGCGGCTGGGAAATGAGAGCCAATGCAGCCATCGACGGTATCGAAAGTTTGCTCCAGGAAGGCGACCACGCAGAGGCGATTGAGCTTTCCGAGTATGCGCTCAGCCTGTTGCCAGATCTGGTTGGATTGATCGACGATAGTGGCGGGGAATTGTGCGACGTACGTGATCGACTGCACGGTCTTCACTTCGAGGCTTGTAAAAAGGGAAAGCCGGATGTTGTTGAGTTGGCGCAGCGCCTCTTCGACTTTGAATTGAATCAAGATCTGGATCTGTTTTGGGGCGCAGCAGAGCGCTATGCGGAAGTGCTCGGGGCCGCTGGCTTGAAAGAATACCGGAAGCTTGCCGAGGTGGAGTGGGCCAAGGTTCCCGTCCGCAAGGGGCCGCAGGACAAGTACAACAGCACAAACTACTTTCGAATTACTCACATGATGGAATCGCTGGCCAAGGCATCCGGCACTGTGAGCGAACTGGTTGAAGTCATGAGCCGCGATCTGTCTTCGACCTATTGCTACGTAAAGATCGCGTTGGTTTACAAGGAAGCAAAGCGTCACCACGAAGCGATCGAGTGGGCGGAGAAGGGGATGAAGGCATTTCCCGATCAGCACGACTCAAGACTGGTGGAACTGGCTGCGGAAGAATACGCGCTGTTTGGCCGCTTTGAAGCGGCAATGCAATTGATCTGGAATCAATTTATGCAGTCTCCAGTATTGATGAATTATCAAGCGCTTGAAAAGCACGCCAAGGTAGCAAAGGATTGGGCAGTGTGGCGTGAAAAGGCGTTGGACGAAATCAGACGATCCATAAGTGAGGTGAAGCAGAAAGTACTGTCGAAAAAGCAGCCCGCCTGGGTTGAAGCAGTGTCCGATCATTCGCTTTTGGTGCAGGTGTTTTTGTATGAAGGTGACGCTGACGCAGCCTGGCGAGAGGCGCAGACGGGGGGATGTACCTATGCTTTGTGGCTGGAGTTGGCCGATGTGCGGCAAGAAAAATATCCCGGCGAGGTGGCTCATATTTACATGCAGCATGCGGTGCGCGAAATCGATGTGGTACGAAACTCGCGCTATGAAGCCGCGGTGTCATGGCTGGAGACGGCAGGCAAGACGATGGACAGGGCAGGCCGTCGCGAGGAGTTCAACAGAGAGCTGGACGCATTGCGCATGAAGTACAAAGCGAAGCGAAACTTCATCAAGCTGGTCGAAGCCCGCAAGGCAAAGTTATACCGCTAGAGGACAGCGACAACAGAGCGCAGCTACAAAATTCGCTATAATCATGGGCGGTGAGGTGCGAGAGCGGTTGAATCGAACGGTCTCGAAAACCGTCGTACCCGAAAGGGTACCGTGGGTTCGAATCCCACCCTCACCGCCAGTTTTCTTTGCTTTTGAAATAAGCCCCCTCCGCTCGAAGGCTTTGCACGAGATCAAAAAGTAGGCACCCTCGGCAAATCTACTTCTGCAATTTTTAGCGAAAACTAAAATAAATTGGAGCATTCTTCGCTCGTTTCAAATGACATTTTAGGTCGGATTACGAATGAGGTTGAAGAAGGAAAACTGACGATGGCTAAGCAGTTAGAGAATGAGCCCAGCATGACGGAACTCTTCAAGCTGTAGTGAGTTCGATAGATGCCGATACCTGACTACCAATCGCTTATGCTCCCTGTCCTACGGGTAGCTGAAGATCGTAAAGAACACACGTCTTATGAGATGCGCCAGCGCATCGCCGTAGAAGTCAAACTCTCCGATGAGGAGTTAGCCGAAAGACTTGCGAGTGATTCACAGACTGTCTTTGCGAACCGTGTTGGATGGGCCGTGCAATATTTGAAATCGGCTGCTGTGATTCGAGCGGTGCGCCGTGGCGTGTACCAGATCACCGACAGAGGCATGTCGCTGCTCAAGTCCCGACCATCGGAGATCACAGTGAAGACGCTTCGACAATACCCCGAATTTGCAGAGTTCGAGGGAAAAGCAGCGGAGCCAGAAACTTCGATCACTGCAGCTTCGCCGTCAAACCTGAGCAAGGCCACGCCGGAAGAATCGCTAGAGAACAGCTATCAACTTCTTCGTGATGCGCATATGATTTGTTGGAATCCATAAAGAACGGCACACCCGCCGCCTTTGAGCAAATCGTCGTGGACTTGCTAGTGGCAATGGGCTACGGAGGTTCTGTCGAGGATGCAGGTAAGGTAGTGGGAAAGTCCGCTGATGGCGGAATCGACGGCATTATCAAACAGGATAAGTTGGGCTTGGATGCCATTTACGTCCAGGCGAAGCGATGGAAGGATGTCGTTGGGAGTCCTGAAGTCATGAAGTTTTCGGGCAGCCTTACGAAGCGACACGCTAACCGCGGCGTCTTCATCACCACATCGACGTTTACGAAGGATGCGTCCGAATTCGTAGAGGCCATGCCGCAGAAAATTGTCCTGATCGACGGCAAGCTTCTTGCGTCATTGATGATTGAGCACAATGTCGGCGTTTCGCCCATGAGGTCGTATACCTTGAAGCGGCTCGACCAAGATTACTTCGACAACCTGTGATGTTTTCAATTCGATAAACTGAGGAGTTGTCCTTAGGATGGACTCAATTTGGAGTACGAAGCGCAGTGGCAAGGCTAAGGTTTGAGATCAAAGGCGATCGCGATTGCGTCTCTCTTGAGACGTACAGTCAAGCTACGCTTCAAGTGCTAGGCATCCTTCGTGAGCTTGACCCGGCGATTTCCCGCCGTCCGGGTGGCACGCTAAATTGGTACATTTCCCGCCTTCACAATAACGGAACCCTGCTGCTCGAATTGCTATCGAGGCAGCGGCAAGGAAAGGGGCAGATCGCGGAGACGAAGGATGTGTCCACTGAAGTGGCGGCTTCGTTTCTTACGGGACTGGATAACTTAGAACACCACGGAACCAGCCCGCCGTATCTCACCGATGTCGGTATGCGAAAGGTCAAGAAGATGGTGTCCCTGATTCACAAGAATGGGGCGAAGGGCTTCGTCGCAAGCGCCCCTGATGGGCACCAGAGCGTGGATGTATCGGTGAAGTCTTCCAAGACCATTGACGAATTGCTACCTGTCAAAACCGAATCCGTTGGTTCGGTTGAGGGCCGTCTTGAAGCGATTTCGATCCACGGCGGCAAGAAATTCGTGATCTACCACTCGATCAGCAAGAAGGCCGTTAATTGCCATTTCGATCAGGAATGGATCATGGATAAAGTTCTCCAAACATTGGGTAGCCGGATCACGGTTTTTGGAGAGATCTTCAGCAATGCGAAAGGCGAACCCATCAGAGTTGCCGTTTCGGACTTCGAGTTGGTTGAACAGACACGGCGATTGCCAACGGTGTTAGAGCTTACGGGTAGCGATCCCAATTTTACCGGTGCCCTGAGTACGGATGAATACGTTCAGAGTAATAGACGTGGCTGAACAATACAAAAAACCTTACCTGGAATCTAGCATCTTCATCGCTTGGATCAAGGGCGAATCCATCGAGCAGAAGGATGCCGCTGGTAAAGTAATTGGCCATGAAGAACGTTCCGCAATCGCAAAGCACATCCTCAGCTTGGCCGAAGCGGAGCATTTTCACGTTTATACATCATCGATTACGATCACGGAAGTGCATAAGGGCAACTTCAGGCCCGAAGCTGGGTCTGAACCTGAGTCGAAGATCGTCGATTTCTTTCGCAATCGCTTCGTCAAGATCATCGACGTGGATCGTTCGATTGCGGAGTCTGCTCACAGACTGTGCTTAAAGCATCGACTCAGACCCTATATGCCGTTCATTTGGCTTGTGCTATTCGAGCGGGGTGTGATGCGCTCCTAACTTGGGATTCTGACTTGCTCAAGCTCAAGGATGCTGGAATCGGAATCTCGAAGCCGGAGAAATTTGGTCAGGCGGTGCTTGATTTAGCCGATGCAACTGATAATGATGCGCTCATCACCACTACAGTTTGTGATGAGCAGGTGGAAGCGCCACCGGATCTGCAGACAATCGATGAGCAGCTTTGAAATCCGATATCACGCTGCAGTTCGCGCTGAACCTCGAATATCTGGAAGCAGAGTTTTAAACCGTAGCTGTAAGTGGTCGAACCATCGACGGCGATGGCACGGGCGTGGCGCGCGTGATTTTTAATAGCTCTTCGTTGCCGATTCAGGGCGTTATGGAAGAACTCGCTTTTGATGAACGGGCGCATGTGAATTTGTTGCGCGGTGCTTTTACGGCGGCTGGCGTGAAGCCAGTGGCCAAGCCCGCGATCAACTTGAGCGGCCAGGGCGATTTCATCATTCTGGCTCGCATTCTCGAAGACATCGGCGGCACGGCTTATGCCGGTGCGGCTCCTCTGATTGCGAATAAAGCATACCTGGGCGTAGCGGCGCAAATTCTGGCAGTTGAGGCATTTCACCCAGGCAACATCCGCCTGATCATCGCCCAGAACCGTTACAACACCTCCAAATTGGACGGCGTCGATGTAGTGTCTCCTCCCAGCGGCGCGCGTTTCTTCGCTACCGACGACAACGCGCTATCCGCAGTCAGAACTCCCGCACGGGTGCTCTATCTGGCCAATGGCCTGATGTCGAACGCAATGGGCGGCATGAACGGAAAGTTGACGATGTCAGGCACGACGGCATAGCTATATTTTTGCCGGTTGGAAACTATCGGAAGGGCGGCTTGCTCAAGACGGTGGAGGTCCATCACTACAATGGATTCGAACTCGTTACTGAACCACGTGATTGAGCAAGCGCCCGACCGGCGGCGTTTTATGCAGAAGCTGGGTGTCGCGTCTGCGGCGTTGGCCGGCTCCGCAACACTGCAGGCGCAAGACGCCATCACGGACGTCGATATTTTGCAGTTTGCATTGAACCTTGAGTATCTTGAGGCGGAATTCTATACCGTCGCAACCAGCGGACGAACGATTGATACGTTTGGCGTGGGCATTACGGGTGAGGGTACGGCAGGCGCGACAACCGGTGGCTCGCGCGTCATCTTCAACAGTAATTCTATCCCCGTCGGCAACATCATGGAAGAGCTTGCCTTTGACGAACGCGCGCATGTGAATTTACTGCGTGGGGCGCTTACCGCCGCAGGCGTCCAGCCTGTAGCCAAACCGGCAATCAATCTCAATGGTCTCGGCTTCGGCTTTGGCGGCCAGGTGGATTTCATCATTGTGGCCCGTATTCTCGAAGACATTGGCGTTACCGCGTATGCCGGGGCCGCTCCGCTCATTACGAATAAGGCCTATCTGGGTGTCGCCGCGCAGATCCTTGCGGTAGAAGCTTTCCACTCGGGCAACATCCGGCTCATCATCGCGCAGAACCGCTATAACACCACCAAGCTGGACTCGGTAGACGTGATCCCGCCCCCCAGTGGCATGCGTTTCTTCGCTACCGATGACAACGCTCTGTCGGCGGTAAGAACCCCGGCTCAAGTTCTGTTTCTCGCTTACGGCTTGAAGGCGAATGCGGCGGGTGGCGGATTCTATCCGGCCGGCCTCAACGGCAAAATCAAGATGTCGGGCACATCCGCCTAGCGGACTACACTCCTCAATTTTGACTCTTACTTTTAGCGACGCAAGTCGCTAAAAGTGTTTCTGGGGGATATGATGCGTGCATGCAGATCGACCGAAGAAGTTTTCTGATCGCGCCGCTGGCGGCAAACTTATGGGGCCAAGACGCATCCGGGCGATGGACTGAATCGCAGGCTTGGGCCTGGTACAAGAAGCAGGGTTGGCTGGTGGGGTGTAATTACACGCCTGCCTATGCGATCAATCAACTTGAAATGTGGCAGCCCGATACCTTCGACCCAAAGGCGATCGACCGGGAATTGGGGCTGGCTGAAGGAATCGGCCTGAACACGCTGCGTGTCTTCCTGCATGACCTCTTGTGGACAACCGATTCCGCAGGGCTCGTAAAGAGAATGAACACTTTTCTTGGGATCTGTCAGCGGCACAAGATCCGGCCGATGTTTGTGCTGTTTGATTCCGTCTGGGACCCAAATCCCAAGGCTGGCAAGCAGCGTGCACCAAAGCCCGGTGTCCACAACTCGGGTTGGGTGCAGAGCCCGGGGGCTGAAATTCTGGGGGACCCGGCGAAGTTTGCCAAGCTCGAAGCCTACGTCACCGGAGTGATGTCTGCCTTCGCCAAGGATGTGCGGGTGCTGGCGTGGGATCTCTGGAATGAACCCGATAACGGCAACGGCAATAGCTATAAGTCAAGCGAATTGGCAAGCAAGACTGCCGCTGTCGAAGCCTGGATGCCTAAGGTTTTTGTCTGGGCTCGATCGACCAAGCCGGTGCAGCCGCTAACAGTGGGTGTTTGGCAGGGCAAAGACTGGTCGAACAACGAATCGATGAGTGCCATCGACCGGATGCTGACGGGGATGTCGGACGTAATCTCCTTCCATAACTACAGCGCGGCACCGGAGTTTGAAAAACGCATGAAGGCGCTGGAGCGGCTAAAGCGGCCTCTGCTCTGCACCGAATACATGGCGCGCGGGGCGGGCAGCACTTTTGAAGCTATATTGCCTGTAGCGGCCAAGTACAATGTGGCGGCCTACAATTGGGGCTTTGTACAGGGAAAGACGCAGACCGATCTGCCCTGGGATTCCTGGCAGAAGCCCTATGTGGGCCGCGAGCCCAGCGTCTGGTTTCATGAGATCTTTCGCAAAGACGGTAAGCCTTACCGGCAGGAAGAAGTGGATCTGATCCAGAAGCTCACGTCGGAGAAAATGCGCCGTTAGGCTGATCGATTTCCCCTCTACCCGTCGCATGGCATATGAGCGTGAATGCAATGTCAGCGGCAATAGATCATTTAGGGGCCCACAAACTTGTAAAAGTATTGTGTCGATTTGAGGACGCAGCCGGGACGGTTTTTGAAGCCGGAGAAACTGGGCGGATCCGGCACATCCAATACGATTCGTTGACAATGGTCAGCACAATTGAGCTCATGCAGGGGGAAGAGCTTCGGAAGATCGTATTGCCGTCGCCGCTCAGCAAGGGATCCGGGCCGAAGCCTGGGAACCTCAAGCAATATTTTGAAGTCACCGGAATGGAAGTGGTCTGGGAGGCCGGTGACGGCCCCAAAGCCAGCTTTTTTCATCCAGACGACCCAGAGCTTGCCGAAGTTGCACAGCCGGAGCAATCCCCTCTGGCTGAGTGGAATGAAGACATCAGCAAGCTGGACCTGAAGGATCGAATGGAAGAGGCGGAGCGGCGGATCAAGGATCGAATCCCTAACCCGACTTTCGCAGTTCCAGGCCATTTTTGACGATTTTGGCCTCAAACCGACTGTTAAGTCCAATGACTGCAACGAGGCGTGTTGAAAAAGCGCT
>JAYSVS010000050.1:0-23133 GCA_043718395.1 Acidobacteriota bacterium | reverse complement strand
TCCAATCTGAACCGGATCCAGGCTCTGGCTGAAGGAAAACAGCTCGTCGTCTATTGCCACCACGGTGTCCGCAGCCTCAACACGGTCGTCTGGCTACGCCGGCAGGGAATCGAAAACACAGTCAGCCTCACCGGCGGAATCGACCGCTGGTCAATGGAAATTGACCCCGCCGTCCCGAGGTACTAAACACATGGCTCGAGGGTGGGAATCCAAAGACGTCGAAAATCAACAGGACCTGCGAGCCGAGCGCAAGGCTGCCGCTTCGGCCCGCGAGCAAAAGACAGATCTCGAACAGAAGCTGGAAGATCTCAACCTCCAGCGCACTCGCGTCCTGCATGACCTTCAAGCCGCCTGCAACCCTCGTTACCGGGCCATGGTCGAAGAAAGTCTTCGATTTCTCGAAGCCCAGATTACCCAGATCAGCCAGTCCGATCCGAAAATCAAGCCTTAGTGCGCTTCCTCCCAATTTGCTCCTTCAATACCAAATCTGCTCCCTAAGCGAAGGGACAGTACTGCGAGAGGTCGAGTTCTAAGGTCGAATTCCCTAGCCTTGAAGGCAAGGTCGTTTACAGTTGTAAAACGTTGATTCTATAGATCCCCGGTGACTACAGGTACTTCTATTTAAGTCCATTGCGTACACCCTCATTTACTTTTGTACATCCCTAGTCCTAGTACCGAGAAAACCTGTCTCGGGCCTTTTCAAGTTTCAACTAAGTAAATGCCCTCTCACGTCCTTTTTCGCTAAACCTTACACTCATACCAACGGCAAGAATAGTGTAGACACTCTATGAATAGTAAACAGTGGCAATACATCGAGAGCGTTTTAGACGATATCTTGGCTTTTCCTCCAGCCAAGCGTAAGCTGCAGCTCGCAAAATGGTTTGGCGAAGACGAAGAGACTCACTTAATTGCCAGTCGCCTCGTTCAGCTTGCTGATCTTGGAAAGTCCTGCACCGAATTGCCGCCAGAGATCGCCGGTTGGGTTCCGGTTCGTTGTTTAGGTGCCAATGCGAACTCAAAAGACTATTTGGTTCGGCGCTCCGATGATGACGAGCACCCCTTGGGGATTCTCCATCTTGGTCCCGCAGCCTTCTCCAACGAAGCCGCAATCCAACAATTCCGAAGTGAATTGCAACCCTTCGATTCCTTCTACGATGCGAGCTATTGCCGTATTCTCGACGCTGGGCTCGACGAATCTGATCACCCTTACATTGTCAATGACTTTATCGTCGGCGTTCCGATTCTCGACTCAGCCCGCGATCTGGGTACTCGGCCCATTGTCTCTATTTTTCGCAATCTGTTAGTTGCGTTTCAATTCGCTCACTCCCGCAACCTCGCACACGGTAACCTTCATCCCGGTCATGTTCTTGTTGGTAGGGACAATTCGATCCGGCTACCCGGTTTTGCAGTGACTCGTATTCTTGCAACCGCCTCGAACGGCGGTAATTTCATCCTCAACCCGGGTTTTTCTCTTACTGACATTCTCTATTACGCTCCAGACCAATTGCGGGGGCAACCGAATCAGCTCTCTGGAGACATTTATTCTCTGGGAGTCATCCTCTACCAGATGCTCTCGGGCACTCCTCCATATGGCAATCGCGATGAGTCTCTGATCGAACTTGCAGCCACAATTTCAGAGAAAACTCCCTCCAATATCGAGGGACTCGACGAAGCTCTCAACTACATACTTCAGAAGGCTCTGGGCAAGACGCCTGCCAACCGCTATCCAAACTTGGCCGCCTTTATCAGAGACCTGGACGACTTTCTTGAAAGACGCGCCATCAAGACCACTCGAAAGCCCGGCTCTGAGCTGTCTCTGTTGCAGGCCCTGATCGCCAAAGGCAAGCGGAACTGGGCTGCAGTATCTCTTGGCGCTGCCGTAGTCGCAATTTCCGCTTTTGCAGTGATCCAGTCTACTTCAAGCAAGCTCGAAGCTGGTGAAATTCTCAGTAAAACCGTTCAAATGGTGACCGGAGGAGATTCATCTGAGAAGAAGACGAGCAACGAATCTGCGGTTCAACTGGCTAAAAATTACCTTGATGGCATGTTGGAAGAGAGCAGCGGCAATCCAGCGGTGCAGCGGGAACTGGCTCTTTCTTATCTCCGTCTGGCCGAGGCAGAACTGAAGGGCTTCGGTTCGAGGGTCATTGATCGAGGCCTCGCTCTGCAATCTAGCCGAAAGGCCTACGAACTCAATGTCCTGGTTGTGGATCGCAATTCTGCAAAGGGCCCCATGACTGATGAAATGGCTCTTGAATATGCCAGATCTGCCCGAACTTTTATCAAGCTCTTGAAGGACACCAAAGACTATTCCGAAGCCATCCGGGTTGCGCAGGAATGGCAAAACCGTTTCGCTGGTATGTCTTCAAAGAATATTGAAGTCATTCGCGCCTCTGCTCTGGCCAACACAACAATGGCCGATCTACTCTACGAGTCTGGTCTTGAAAAACAGGCCCTTGTATCTGCCCGTGTCGCCATGACTCAATACAATGGAATCTACCAGCAAGATCAGGCCAGCATGCAGAACAGTCTGGACTATGCTGCTTCCGCGCGCAGCGTCGGAACTAAACATTTGGCTTTGAAACAAGCCGGTGAGGCAATTCAGGCCTTTCAAGTATCAGAGTCGGTTCTTCGCATCAAGACGGACAAGCCCCGTCCTGAAACTGCTCCTCTCATTGATCTTGCTCAAACTCTGATTGGCCTTGGAGAAGCCCTAGAGCTTTCCAAGCAGTCCCCCAAAGCAATTGGTAGCTATATGGAATCACGCCGGATCTTGGAACGCGCTGCCGAAAAGGATTCCGGCAATCAGGAATTGGTTTTCGGGCTTGCCGACAACTTTATTCATACCGCCCGGTTCCATGCGAGCTCTCGTACGCCAAATACCGCACTCGAAGAATCCGGGCATGCTATTGAACTGCTTCGCTTGTCTCTGGCCAAGCTTGATGGAGACCCCGTCATGCGCCGGTTGTTGGCAAGAGCTCTAACCGTTCGAGCCTCTGCCCTCTTCGCACTCAGGCGAGATGCTGAAGCAAAGCAAACGCTGGAAGACGCCATGGCCCAATGGCAGCATTTTCAGCGCTCAAACGGACTTGGCCCGGCCGACAGAGAAGAGATCAATCTGATCCGTCAGATGGCTCGCAGCTAGCCTCTTAACGCCCTTCTCCGCCCAGCACCACAACTACGAGCAGCGTCCCAGCCAGAATAAAAACCACTGCAAAAATGATCAGAACGTACCGGCCGACTTTGTTCTTATCGTCTTCGATTTCGTTGATCTCGTGGATCAACTTTTTCATCGCTTCTTTTTCGTCTCTTAGATTCTTCTGTAACAACTTTGCACTTCCTGCAAGCTAAAGTTTCATTGTAAGAGGTTCTTGCTGAGTCATGCAGTGGAGCGTGCCGAGCCCCAACACCAGATCACGGCAATAGACCGGCACAACGCGGCGAGCCGGGAATAGTCTGGCTAGCGTGTTCAGAGCTTCGCGATCCCTGGCATCGTTGAAGACGGGAGCCAGCACTACCTTGTTTGCTATATAGAAATTCGCATAACTCGCAGGCAGCCGCTGCCCGTTAAACCACACCGGCTCAGGCATTGGCAGTGTCACCACCCGCATATCTTTTGCGATTTTCCTGAGGATCGACAAGTTTTCCTTAAGCGGTTCATGATTGGCGTCGCTCTTTTCTTGCTCCTGAACAATCACTATGGTTTGCTCGTCTGTAAACCGCGCCAGATCGTCGATATGCCCATGGGTATCGTCGCCAACGATGCCATGCTTCAACCAGAGCGTTCTCCCGATCCCCAGATACTTTGAAAAGATTGCTTCGATATCCACTCGTCCAAGCCCTGGGTTGCGTGCCTGGACGTCGCTCAGCAGGCATTCCTCAGTTGTCAACATCACACCAGCGCCATTGACCTCAATTGAACCGCCCTCAAGCACTACCCTGCGTCTCTTCCAAACGGCCTCATGCCGCTTTACGCCAACTTTGGCAGAGGCAAATTCCGGCAGCGCATTGTCGCGCCCGAAGTTCTCATACTTCGCCCAGGCATTGAAGCTCCAATCGGTTGCCTCAACTCTTCCGCGGCCATTGTGTACAAAGATCGCCATCGTATCCCGCACCCAACTGCGATCCGTGGGGCAAACGTAGAAATCAACCGCCGCCATTTGCGCATGGCACTTCTTCAGAATCTTCCTGACGGCCTCGCGAGCATCTTCGTTCTCGACCAAAATCCGCACTCGCTCCACCTGCGACAAATGGCGCACGATATCGCCATAGAGCCACGGAATCGGGTTGAATTTTCCTGGCCAGTCTGACTTCTCATGAGGCCACGCAAGCCAGGTCGCCGCGTGCGGAGCCCACTCCGCCGGCATCATCAGCCCCATTATTTCGCCCACCTCTGCGTCAGCCCGCCAAAATGATCGATGCGGCGGTCGCGGAAGAACGGCCAGTTGCGCCTAACTTCTTCCATCCTCGCCGGGTCGCACTCGACAACCAGATTCTCTTCTTTGTCCTGCGAAGCCTGTCCCACAACAACGCCGAATGGATCAGCGACAAACGAGTTGCCCCAGAATTCAAGGCCGGCATCAGCGCTCCCCTCGAAACCCACCCGGTTCACGGCGCACACATAGATCCCGTTGGCGATGGCATGTGATCGCTGGATTGTTCTCCAGGCATCCAGTTGCGAAGGGCCATATTGCTCCTTCTCATGCGGATGCCAGCCAATCGCAGTCGGGTAAAAAAGCACGTTGGCACCCTGCATCGCCGTAAGGCGCGCTGCTTCTGGATACCACTGATCCCAACAGACAAGAACGCCAATCCGTCCAAACGCAGTGTCGAAATTCAGAAAGCCAAGATCCCCTGGCGTGAAGTAAAACTTCTCATAGAAAAGCGGATCATCAGGGATGTGCATCTTCCGGAAGATCCCCTGCAAAGCCCCGTCCGCGCCAATGATTGCCGCCGTATTGTGATAGAGCCCGGTCGCCCGCTTCTCAAAGAGGCTGGCCACAACCACTACTCCCAGCTCTTTGGCAATCTTGCCAATTTCGTGGCTGGAAGGGCCAGGAATTTCTTCGGCCAGATCAAACAGACCGGCCTTCTCTTCACGGCAAAAGTATTGACTTCGAAACAGCTCTTGAAGACATATAATCTGCCCTCCGGCAGCAGCGGTCTCGCGAATTTTTACAATCGCTTTGTCTAAGTTTTCCTGGGGATCGGTCGAGCAGGACGTCTGAATCAGTCCTACGCGGAAGGGCTTCAAGCTTGCCATCGTTGATATCATTATCGCTTCTATGCTTCGAAAACCGTTTCTCGTTTTTGTTACAAGTGTGCTTTCGCTTGCGATAGCCGCACCTCCCAAACCGGAAGAGGTTCTTGGCTACAAGCCCGGTACCGACTTCAAGCTGATGGACTACGAAGAACTTTCTAAATACTTTCAGGCCCTCGCCAAATCCTCAGAGCGCATCAAGCTGATTGAAATTGGCAAAACAAGCGAAGGCCGTCCACACTATCTCGCCTTGCTTTCCAGCGAAGAAAACCTTCGCAATATCGACAAATACAAAGAGATGAATCGCAAACTCGCGCTGGGCAAGGCCTCCAGAGCCGAAGTTGACTCTTTCGCCAAAGACGGCAAAGTTTTCGTCTGGATAGATTCCTCCATGCATGCCACTGAAGTAGCACCTGCCCAGCACGCCCCAGACCTCGCCTATAAATTCATTACCGACGAGTCTGAAGAAACCCGCCGCATCCGGGACAAAGTCATCCTCGTACAAGTTCCTTGTACCAACCCCGATGGCATGACCATGGTAAGCCACTGGTACCGCAAGAATGTAGGTACCCCGTATGAGATGGCCCCAGTTCCTTTCCTATATCAAAAACATGCAGGGCACGATAATAATCGCGACTGGTTTATGCTCAATCTACCGGAGACCCGCAATCTCACTCGCCAGCTCTTCCATGAATACTTCCCGCAAATCGTCTACAACCAACACCAGATCGCGCCCTTCCCGGCACGAATCTTCCTCCCGCCTTACGCCGAGCCGCTCAATCCCAACATCCCCAGTTCCGTCATGGAAGGCATCAACCTGATCGGCACTGCTATGAGGGAACGCTTCCTGCGTGAGAATAAATCGGGCGTGGTTTCCTACATGGGATTCGACGCCTGGTGGAATGGTGGCCTTCGCACCGTCCCCGCCTTCCACAACATGCACGGCATTCTGACGGAGACAGCCGGCTTCGGCTACGCAACACCTCATGACTATAAGCCCGCCGAGCTCGGTGACCGTTTCCCCAACGGCATCCCCACCAAATTTCCGACTGTCTTCTATCCACTTCCGTGGCAAGGCGGCCGCTGGGCCTTGCGCGATGCAATGGACTATATGCTGACAGCGGATTGGGGGATTCTCGACCTCGCCGCCCTCCGCAGTCATCATTTCCTTACCAAAGCCTGGGAACTCGCCACCAAAAATATCGAAGATACAACATTTTATGGCTATATTGTCTCAGCCTCGCAGCGCGACCCGCACGCCGCCGCTGGCTTGGTCGACCGCCTTCAACAGGCCGGTATCGAGGTCTACCGGCTCAACCAGACGCTCACTCGCAACTTCCAGACCTACCCAGAAGGCAGCTATGTGCTCAAAGCCCAGCAATCGTTTCGAGGTTACCTGATTGACTTGCTGGAACCGCAGAAATACCCGGAACTGCGTTCTGGCCAGACCGGTCCAACCAAACGTCCTTATGACCTTGCTGGTTGGACGCTCAGCTACCAGATGGGTGTAGATGTCGACAAGCTTGATATTCCGTTGCCAATGACTGCCACTTTAAGCAAGGTAGAAAAGGTGCAATTCCCGGAGGCCACCTGGCAACACTCAGACTCGGCCAGTTTTCTCAAGACCGCATCTACACTGAAGCAGGGGAGCCCGGTCTTCTGGTCGTCCACTGGTGACATTTCGACCACTCAGAATGGAGCCAGCTATAAGCTCAAGACTCCCCGCGTGGCCATCTATGAACCTCACACCGCCAACATGGACGCTGGCTGGACCATGTGGCTGATGGAGAACTTCCAGATTCCCTACACGGCACTCAAGAACGAAGAGATCCAGAAGGGGAACCTCAAGTCCCGGTACGATGCAATCATCCTCACCCAACAGGCAGCCCAAAGCATTCTGCACGGTACGCGGGCTGGCGAGGCAGGGGGCAGGACCGATGGCCAGCAGCGGCCTGAATTCAGTGGTGGAATCGGCACCAAAGGCCTCCTCGCGCTGGAAGACTTCGTGAAGGCCGGCGGCACTTTGCTTGCCTTCGACACTGCGACGCAATTGCCTCTTCAGAGCTTCGACATTGGGGTGCGTGGATTACTCGCTCCTCAATCTGGTCGAGAAGAAGACGTCAGCCCAAATGCATTCTATGCCCCTGGATCGCTCATTCGTATCAATGTTGACACCAAACATCCAGTAGCTTTCGGGATGAATGCTGAAGCCGTTGCCATGACCACCGGCGGCCAGGCTTTTGAATCCACCTTGCTTAAAGAAGCCAACAAAGGCGACCGCGAAGTAAAGGTGATTGCTCGATACGCCTCTAAAGACCTGCTCGCCTCGGGTTGGCTCTCCGGCGAGCGTCTCGTTCTTGGCAAACCCATCGCCGTCGAGGCCCGCATGGGCAAAGGCAGCGTTCTACTCTATGGTTTCCGGCCTCAATTCCGGGGCCAACCCTACGGCACCTTCAAACTCGTGCTCAACGCACTCTACCTTGCAAGCGCGGAGAAAATTCAATGACTCGTAGACAAAGCATCACCATGATGGCCGCCGCAGCATCGACGGAGATTGAACGATACGTTCGCTTCCAAAACGGAACCCGTGTTTCGTGGGGCCGGGTCGATGGCGAGCATGTCATCCCACTTAGTAACGCTCCATATTCGGGAGGCAGGCCGCTCGGCGGCAAGAAGGCGCTTAAGGGCCTTACCCTTCTTGCTCCGGCTGACCCTCCCAAGGTGCTCGCGGTTGGTCTCAACTACAAGAGCCACATCGGCACTCGGCCTGTGCCCAAAGAGCCCGAGATTTTTTATAAGCCAACGACTTGTCTGATTGCTCCGGGGGAACCGATTCTTATTCCAGCCGGTGCCAAGAATGTTCACTACGAAGGAGAGCTCGTTTTGGTATTGGCAACAGGAGGCCGTAACCTGAGCATCGAGCAAGCCAGGGCCGCTATCTTCGGCGTGACCTGCGGCAATGATGTTTCTGAGCGCGATTGGCAGAATGGCCCGCAGAAAGACTTGCAGTGGTGGCGTGCCAAGGGTAGTGATACTTTCGGCCCTCTCGGCCCGATGCTGGTCAAAGGCGCAGCCTACGATAAGGCTCTGCTCCAGACTCGTCTGAATAACGAGGTGGTGCAGAAGCAGTTCACCAGCGACCTGCTCTTTGATTGCCCCACCATCGTTAGCTTTATTTCGAAGTATGTGACCCTCACCCCAGGGGATGTCATTTACACTGGTACGCCCGGCTCGACCAAGAAGATGGTCGCTGGAGATTCGGTTGAAGTCGAGATTGAGGGGATTGGTCTGCTCCGCAATCCAATCAAGGCAGGATGATGAATACGGTCGAGCGAATTGTTGACTTCAATCAGGGGCGCGACCCTGAGCGTCTGGCGATCAAATTCAAATTGCTTGCTTCTTCGCCAGGTGCCTTCTTTCGCGGCACTGCTCACCTCTTTTATGAGGACCTTATCGATCCACCAAAAGCCCCGCTGGTATGGGCTTCCGGCGATGCGCACCTCGAAAATTTCGGTGTCTATAAGGCCGATAATCGCCTGGTCTATTTCGACTACAACGATTTTGACGAGTCGGCCCTGGCCCCCGCTAGTTGGGAACTGGTCCGCATGGTTACTGGCATTCTTGTCTCGGGAATCAAAACGAGACCAGAGTTTTTCCTCAATGACTATGCCGCTGAGTTGGCAACCGGAAAATCGAAATGGGTCGAGCGTGCGACCTCTAAGGGCAGTGTTCGGGAACTACTCTATTCGCTCAAAGGCCGATCTCGTGAGGATCAACTCATTCAGCGGACGCGTATAAAGAAAGGCGTTCGTGTCATCCGCACCAACTCGAGCTTTGCACTTCCACTGGTGGAGGGCGAGTTCGAATTACTTCGATCTCATTTCAGCCGGCTGGTAAGTGCCGGAAGGCGCATCGCGGGTAACGGTAGCTTGGGTGTGTCCAGATACATCCTTCTTGATGAGGACGATTACCTTCTCGATCTCAAGGAGGCGAGGCCGAGCCTTCTGGCTCGCCATCATCGGCAACCCGATTGGCCTTCTGAGGCCCACCGTATCGTTGAGATCCAACGACGGATGCAGGCTGTTTCTCCCGCCTTTTTGCATGCGGTCCAAATAAACGGGAAGTCCTATGTCCTTCGCGAACTGATGCCACGAGAAGACCGCATTCGTCTTGAAAAGGTTGGAGCGCTGGGACCAGTGCTGCAAACCGAAGCCGGCGTGATGGCTTGGTCGCAACTGCGATCCAGTGGTCGTCAAGGGTCGGCGATCGCCGATGAGCTAATCGATTTCAGCCAGCAGTCCGGCTGGCGCAAGGAATTGTTGGAGCTGGCGAAGCACCACGCCGAACTTGTCTTTCGACAACACCAGGAATTTAAGGCAGCAGGGCTTTGAGTGCTGCAGCGAATGCTGCCGCTTCGGTCCAGAGCCAGAAATGATCGCCGGCCTCCCGGCGCACTTGAAAGGTGAGACTTGTCTCGCTGCCCCACGCGTCGATATTCAAGTTTTCTTCTCGCCCTGCCATTGCTGTGATCGGAATTGCCAGCGGCGCTTCCATCGCATAGACGTGAGCCTGAAACATCTTGCGGTCCGCCTCGAGCGATGTTGCCGCGCTCTGCCTTCGAGCCTTGGGGCCCGTACAACTGCTGACTAGCAACCCTGCGGGCGTATGTCTGCCACGCCGCCGCAATTCGCGAGCCACTTCAAACGCCAACCCTCCACCCATCGAGTGTCCAGCGAGGAGGAAGACCTCACCCTGAGCCAACAGTCGTTCAATCTCATCTGTCATCGGCGCGATGATTTCTTCAAAGCGAGTGGCCGCTGGCTCCTCAAGCCGGTCCTCACGCCCTGGTAAGAGGGCGGGGAACAGGCTCAAATCGGTGTATTCGCGAAGAAAGTCCCAGGCTTGTACTCCAGCTTCGGCCCAGGGAAAGAGAAAGACTCTGGGCCCTGTACCCCATTGCACGGGGAAAAAACGCTTGCGCTGTTCAGCACGATAACGCGCAATTCGCAGCGCAAGAAGTCTGCGTTTGACTGGGCTCAAATTAGCAGTGGATACAGCGCTTCGCAATGAAGTCTTTGCCAGCGTGCGGCGGAAAATACTCTCCAGTGGTTTGATTGAAAGGCTATCAAGATAGGTGACGGCCGCCTCGCGGCCTCGCTTGCTGAGCGCGGTCCAGGTTGACTCAGACTGGATCAGGGAACCCAGCGTTTCGATCCATACCCTCAGATCCTGATCAGGTACTTCAGCCTCGGGAACCATTTGGTCACTTACGTTGCTTCTGTAGCTAAGGATTGGATTCACCGGCAGCACATGGTCAACACCGCACATCGCCTCGCGTAATCCACCCACATCAGAAGCCAACACGGGTACCCCACGAGAAAGGCTCTCAACTACCATCCGGCTGCGAGCCTCAGCCCAAAGACTGGGTACGAGTGTCACGCGTGTTTGCGTCAAGATCTCGGTAATATCTTCAACTGGGTTCAAAAGTGTGATGTTGGATCGAGTGGCGATCTCAGCGAAGTCAGACTGGGTAGTGCCCCAACTAGGGACAGCGGCGAAGCTGGTATCTGGCATGGCATCGGCGAGGCCAAGCAGAATAGAAAGGCCCTTGACCGCGCTCGGGTTTACAAGCGTGACATAGGGGTTATCGAACCGGCCGATATCGGGCGGGTTGGAGTGGTCACCGAGCGAAATGGGCACATGCACGGCTTCGAGGCCGCCTTCTTCCCGGCAATAGCGGGCCACATATTCACTCACACAAACAATGGCGTCGGCTTCGCGCAGCCGGTCAGTGCGTTCCTCACTGGTGGAAGAAGCATCAGGCCCGAATGGCAAGGCAATGGTCGCTCTCACCAGATAAACAACCCGCGCATTCCGTTGTTGCAGGGCTACCTCATAGAAGAGATGAGCGGGGTCGTCAGTAGAGCAGAGGATGACGTCGGGCTGCTGGTCTGCCAGATCATCTGCCAGTGTGCGGCGAAGGTTGGCTTCACGGGTGATCACGTGAATTTCTGCGCCGCTTAACTCGAAGCTCAAGCCGAGACTCTTCCACTCCAGATTGTCGATGCCCCGTCTGCCGAGTTCCGCCTTGTAGGCTTGATGTGCAGCTTCGCCAAACTGTTCGAGCCGTGTGAATACCCGGACTTGATGACCAGCCTCAACCAGTGCTTCGACCAGGATGCGATTGGATTTGTCGCCTCCACCGGCCCCTGGATAGTAAGTGGAGTTGTGAATCAAATAGATGCGTAGTCGCTTGGCGTGAAGGTGTCCAAGCAACTTTTCAAGGTCGTTGGCGCTCAGGCTGTGCGCAAAGCTACGAGCCGCAGTCATACCACTGAGACGTTCTTCTTCGTAGACCGTCCGGTTGCCGAGTAACTCATTCAGAGCTTCTTGCCACGCCTCTACTGGTTGATCTTTGACCACCCCAACCGGCATGCCAGTTTCGTCGTGCTGCGGCAACCACTGCGTGATGGGCTCGACAGGCAGAGCGTAGCGCGAACTGGCAGAAGCTTCAGTCAACCCACCGTGGTTACTGGCTAGCACGGGGATGCCGCGCAGCAGTGCTTCCGTTACTACCAGCCCGAAGCCCTCGTACCAGAGCGAGGGTACAAGCAGGACAGAGCAGCGGCTGAAAACTTGATCGATTGAGGCCACTGTGTCCAGCACTTCAATATTGGCCATGGCACGCAGGTCTTCAGCGGTGGTACCCCAGCCTTTCAGGGCTATGAAGCGCCTATCAGGATTGCGTTTGGCCAAATCGAGAAAGATCGAGAGACCTTTCACAGTGCAGGGATTGATCAGAAGAACAGATTGCTTGTCGAAGTTCGAATATTCAGGCCAAGGGGGTGCTCCGTATAGGGCAGGCGGAATAATCTCAGCTTTGCGTCCCAGGTGCTCATCAATGTAAGCAGCCATATGGCTACCAATAGCAACGATGGCGAGTGCATCATCAAGAAGCCGGGTTGCAGCTTCATCTTTGTGCCAGGCCTCAGGGCCGAAGGGGAACCATTGTGGTGTATGAGCGAGATACACAAGCCGGTCTTTGGCGGCCTTGTGGGCTTCGCGCAGCAGAGCATGTGAAAGGTCTTCGCTTGATACGAGCACGAAGTCAGGATCGAAGTCTGCCACTGCTTCGCCGATGCGGCTTGCTTTGCGCTGAAAATGGGAAATCGTGCGGATCCGCACTAAGTCGCGCGTCCGCTCCTGGTCACGTTCACCACCGCAGAGTACCAAGCACTCATGTCCATTGGCGGCCATGGCCCGAAGCCATACCAGGTTGCTGCGCGTCGAGCCCCCTTTCGGTGGATCGTATGACGCGCTAGCGGCTAAAAGTATCCGCATCCGCCCTGGATTCCTCGCGCCACGCACTTGCGGCTTCTGCTTCGCTCATTGCTTCAATCGCACTCAAAATTCGAGTGTACTCTGAGTGGCCCACGCCTCCGAAGGTGATGAGTTCGTCAATACGGCGGGCCATTCGTTCCAGGGTTACCTCGGAGGCATACACATCTTCGATACCAAGTGAAATACCAAAGGTCTCGCTGATGCGCATCAGCATGAGGACGACCTTAAGCGAGTGGCCGCCAAGGTCGAAAAAATTACTTTCGCCAGTTACGATTTTAGAGCCGAGCAGGTCTTGCCAGATAGAGGCCAGACTACTTTCAGTCCCCGTCTCAAGCTCGATGGCGGACCCCTGCCGCATGTGGCGCCGAATCGCAGAGACACTGCGCCAGTTATGCGCGATCCCTGCATAGTCGACGCTGTGCTGGGCTGGCGCTGAACTGCTCTGCGTAGTTGACATGCGTTCGGCAGGTCGCGGCTCGAAACGCAAATGGGCCAATTGATCCACTGAGACCGGTTGATCGAGCAACTCGAAGAAGTCACGGGCCGGTGCGTTCCTTGGGCTTTCGACGAAAGGAACCTCCACTTCAACGCAGCCCAGAGAACGGGCGTGTTCACCAAGCCAGGCAAAGACACGGTGCTCAACACCACGCCCAAGTACCCTGCAACTGAGAAGGAAATTCTCAACCTCATATGTTTTACCGCAAGACCTGCCGATCAACAGGCCCGTGAAGCCGTAGTTCCCGAAGCGATCCTTGACATGAACTCCAAAGACAGAAGCAAGGCTTGCCAGCTCAGCTTCGCTGCGGCGAATGGCCGTGAAATTGAACTGATTGGTGCGCTGGGTGAGCTGGGCCGCACGCGGAACTTCGTCCTCCCTTACCGGGCGGATCTCTACGCTTAGTTCAAGGGATTCGTAGAAGTGGGCAAGCGAGCCCGACTCATGAAGTGCCTTACCAAATTCGAGAACACCCTCATAACTGATGGCTCGATCCTGATCAGCCTGAGTGGATTTCAAATGGTCGAAGGCCCAGATGTGATCGAGAAATTGCGCAAAGTCTGCTGCGTCTGGTGGCAGAGTAATTCCGAGAACCTGCGGCAACTGCTCGTCGATTTCGGAGATCTCTTTCGAGTTGTCGTCTAGAAAGATGAAGCTGTCCAGACTGAGCGACAGCTCGGCTGCTATGGAGGAGATGCCAAGATACTTGGGCTGCCAGTTGATACGGCTGGTCGTAATGTGGTTTAGCTGCAGAGGGAAGCCAGGGTGGCTCTCGAAAGTTTCGATCACTTCACTACTATTGTTCTTGCTGCTCAGGGCAAGAATCATACCAGCTTCGCGCTGTTTGAGCGAAAAACGCTGGAGGGCAAGATGGCCTCCGGTGAGCCGGACTCCTTGTGGCCCGTCTTCTCCGCAAATGCCTTGCCACAGAGTATTGTCGCAGTCCAGCACCAGCACTTTGTGGGGTGACTTGTGGATGCTGTGGGCCGCTCTTACAATCGACGAGCCAAGGGCGACGAAGTAATCCTCTGTGTAAGGAATGCCGCCAAGCCGCTCGCCGTCGGGGCTGGCTTTCTCTTCAACTGGGTACCAGGTGTCGATCTGCTTCGGATTGAGGAGATAGACCCCAGGAAGCTCACGCCACCAGCCCTCTCCCTCAGCGTCAGCAACGACTAGCAGTGGCACTCTGAAGCTTGCTGCTCTAGCTTCGATGGCGGCCATCAGCGCAACTGCGTTCTCCCTGCGTCGAGCCGGCTCACCCAGGTCTTGCCAGCGAAAGAGAACAACATTGAGACCATGGCTGTTTTCGGCAAAAATGCTAGCCGGGTCGAGGATGGTCTGATGGAGCTGCCCAAAGGGAGCGATGCTGGAGCGGAACTCTGATTGCAATGGTTCTTGCCAGAATTCAAAGGTGGGTTGCAGTGGTTCCGCCGTGTAGCTAGCGGCCAGTGCAAAGCGGAAAGGAGTAGACACCAAATCTCATTCTACCTAGGCATCTGCCAATCTTCGCGGAAAAAGCCCGCGGCGGCGATCTTTCCTGGATAACGTGGCCCTGGCGGTGTTGAGGTGTCGATGATGGCCCAGTCGGGCAGTTTCGGCGTTTGGCGCGCATTGTTGAGGTAATCGTAATCGCGAAAGGTGAACCCGCTATTGATGACAACGTACTTGGCTGGATTGAGCGGATTGGGGTAAATCAGGATCGGTGCATGAGATTTGGAGTAGCTTTGTGTTCCGATGCGAATGCCGTTACTGGTCCATTTGACGGGCAGCTTGTCTGCGATCCGGGCGAGGATCTTGTTCGATCCGGGGTCTCCCCAGAGGATCAAGTTGCTCGATGCAATCTGGGCTTCGGTGAGATTGAAATCATCGGTCACCTGGGGCTCGCCGCGGAATTGCTTACGCCATTCGCGGATGGCCCGGGTCTGTTCCGCTTCCACCCACTTGGCAGTATCAGCGTGGCTGGGTGTTCCGCTGGGTTTTACGATCAGAAAGCTATCCATAAAGGCATGGTCGACGGGCCCTTGGAGCGTATGGGTCTTATGCAGCCCCGGCAGGATGGGGCTGGTAGCCAGAGCCCACCGGTGATTCGTCTTGCGCAGGTGGACGCGCCAGGACCGGTCCGATTGCGGAGCTGGGGCGCTAAGGGTCTGATTATCGATGTTGAGATTGGCTTTGTTTGTCAGGCTCAGCGGAGCGCCACCGGGGCCGAAGTCCAGGGTGAGCGCTGCTGTGTTGGTGGTGGTGATCTTGACTGTCAGATTGGCTTCAATGCTTGCGTCAATGCGGGCGCGTTCCCAGTGTTGATCGAGCGAGTCGACGATGAGCCACTTCATCCGGTTGTATGCGAGCGTGAAGGTAGTGAACTGGAGCTGCCGCGGATAAGGATCGCGGCCGATGGCGGCAATGGCGTCGAGTTTAGCGTTGATTTCAACTTTGGACTGCGGATGGTAGCGATGACCGGTCTGTGGGCCGGTAACGCGTGTCAGGGCGATGCCCTCTTTGACCATTGCGGCCTCCATGGCGTCAGCCGCCTGCTTCTGGCCATCCTGATCGCCGTTATAGGCGACAGTTGACGTGTTGGCCAGGTTAAGCGCATATTCAGTGGCGTCATACATGCGCCAGAGCTTTTGCTCCCATGCGTACGGTGCGTCAGGCTTGTTCAAATCGAGTTTGAGAAAGGCGATCGTCTCACTAAAACCGGCTCCGGGTGCAACGGCAGCCCAGCGGCCTGCGTGGTGTGTGCCAATGTCCCAGGCTGAGGCACCGCCCATTGAGAAGCCTCGGACGAGGATGCGATTGTTGTCGATGGAATAGTGTCTCTTTGTTTCGGCGAGAGCCTCTTCAAAGTCGATTTCGCCGGCAAAGCGGCTAGCGTTACAGTAGCGTCCATAGAGATGGAGGATGATCGCGTGGGGAGGAGTGAATTCTCCAGGGCGCGATTCGCGTTCAGAAAGAAAATTGACTTCGCTCAGCGTCTCGCTACGACCGTGGAACCAGGCATCAAGACGCCACCGATGAGGCAGGTTGGGCGTGTAGCTAGCGGGGATGACGAGGCCGTAAGGCTGCACGCTACGGTCGATCTTTGAGACATACCCACGAACGACAAGGCCAGTGGCTGTAGTCCATGGAGCCCGGCCTTCGGCAAGCAAGCGCGCACGCTCGAGGCCATGGCTAAGAAGCGTGTGTGCTTTCAGGATCTCATCAGCCTTAAAGAACTCGTTGTTCTCGAGAGCGTAGCGAACCGCTTGCTGGTAAATGAGAACGTCAGGAAGTAGAGGGTTGCCACCCAGACTCGCCGTGGCACGCTGAAGAGCCTGAAGCCGGGAGCCAAGTTCGGCGCGGTCGGTTGCAGAGAGCTCAAAGCCTGGAGGTGGAATCGGGCGCAGTGCGGGTACAGTTTGGGCATAAGCGCTGGAAACGGCAATTGCCAGCGAGCAAAGAAAGATTCGCATTGTGCGTATCGTATCAGCCGCGCCGGAATCTGTCGTGACTAACGACGGTGTCCTCTGAATCCTTGACCCGGCCGGTAACCCTGAACAGGGGCTCGATAACTGTTGCCGTAGCCACGGTTGAAGTTAGACCTGCCGCCAACCCAATAGCCTAGGAAATAGCGGCCGCTGTTGTAGCGCGGTGCTATCCAGTAACTGCCAGAGTAGGGTGGTCGGCCCCAATAGCCGTTGACCCAAACGTAGCGCGGACCGGCAAAACTCCAGTAGCCATCCACCCAGTAGAAGCCGGGGCCAGGCATCGGAGGCCGGCTGTAGGCGTAGCGCGGAGGAGGCGGAGGTTCGGGAGCATAAACGCCCTGCCCATTGCCAAAAGGATCGCTTTGGTAGGATCCGCCGCGCTGAGGATACTGCTGTCCGAAGAGGTTCGAACCCAGGACTCCGGCGACTAGCAGCATTGTCATCCAATTGAGTTTCATAGTCTGTTTCTCCTTTTCGTGGCGGGCCTTCTGGTTGGCTCGTACGACTTGAATAATGCATTTTGCGGGCCTTTTCTATGCTGTTGAAAAGAAAAGGAGGCTTGGGCGAACCCTCTGGCTTGAAAGCACCGGTTGGTGGTTTGCGGCCAGTTCAGGACTATTTTTTGCGGGTTCGGATTGAGGTCGATCATAGCGTTGAGGCGGAGGCCGCGGTGGAATTCATCAGGCAATCTTGGAATTGCTATAAGTAGGGAATGTATCTTGGGGCCATATTGATGCTAGTTGGGCTGTTTGGACAAGGCCGCATCTTGAGCGATGCCGAGGCTGCTTCCTTACTTCGGCGGCCAGTCGATTTTTCCTATCCTCCACTGGCGAGGCAGGCGCGAATCATGGGCTTCGTTCGGGTAGAGGTGGATGTTGAACCGGACGGCACGGTGGTGGGCGTGCGAAAAGTAAGTGGGCATCCTTTGTTGGTTCCATCTGTGGAGCAGATGGCGAAGCAACTCTTGTTTGAACCGTTGCGTGAGTCAGGTCGTCCGGTTGGCTTCACCTACGTGCAAGAAGTGACTTTTAGGCTAGAAGACGCTGTGGTTCGGCAAGTTCAGCCAAGGAACACAAGGCAAGAGTGCAGGTGGCGTGACGAGGACATGGAGCGTGCTGTCGCCTGTCTGGAAAGCCTTGCCGATAAGACCACCGAAGAGTATCTGAGCTGGGCTGAGATGGAGTTGTGGCGCGGAGATTCGATGAAAGCCTTGACTTTGTTGGAGGAGGGCCTGCCAGGCACCGAGCGTAGGTATCTTGAGGTGGCGGAAGCAGAGGGGCAGTTTGAAGAAGCGCGAAGGCGGCTTGCCAATCGCCGATAGCAGATTCTCGGCAACTGTTCGCCCATGGGCATAGGAATGATGCGGGTGCCGCTGATCGCGGTCTTGGCGGTGCGGAAGCCGGCGTTGCGATCTGTAACTGTTCCGACATGACCGCATTCTTGGCACGCAAGCACCGGAGCCTCGGTTCAGTTTCGCGAGTAAGGGCACTGTGCAAAAGCGGTCGGTCCACTAACTGAATCATCCGAATCTCTGTTCGCTCTTCGACATCGGCCCACGTTATATGGTGATGGAAATGATCGAGGGCGAAGTGCTCTCTGCCCGCATCGAGAAAAGGGGCTCTTCCACTCGATCAAGCACTCACGTTCGCTACCTAAATCGCAACCGCGTGCAGCACATCCCGGCCTTCGGATAAGTGCTCTACGAAATGGTGACAGGCGGGAAGGCGTTTCAAGGCACCACAAACCAGAGATGGTCATAAGGCAAGGCGATTCCCATATTAGGGGTCAAGGATGGGTGAAAATCCACAAGGGCTGGGGGATTTGCCGCACATGTTCGCGATCAGATGAACGAAATCGAAAGAAGATCTAAATGGTTGCAAAAATGCATATGTGTGTTGCGATGAGACTTAAAATAATTTCGCTCCCCTTTCTTGCCTTACTCGCAACTTCAATTTTTGCAACTGATGCAGCCGGCGGCAAGACCGCATATGACGTGGCATGTAAGAAGTGCCATGGCGCGGATGGAACTCCAAATCCGGCAATCGCCAAGATGATGAAGGTGGAGATGAAGCACCTTGGATCAAGGGAAGTTCAGGCCAAGAGCGATGCCGTCCTAAAGAAAGAAACGACTGAGGGAATAGGGAAGATGAAGGCGATGCCTGCTGTCGAGAAAGACGTTGCCAACATCCTTGCCTTCGTCCGTACTTTGAAGCAGTAGGGATTTGGATTATGGGGAAGTTCAAACAACGCTGGGTCCTGCCGTTACTTTATTTAACTGATAACTGGATCAGCCGGGTTGGAATGTTTTTGGCGTTGTCGGCGATGGTGTTGTGGATCTTCCTGACTGGAGCAAGTGCGGCGTCCGGCTATTTGGGGATTCTGCAGTTCGTTGCACTGCCCGCCGCATTTTTTGCGGGTCTTCTTCTAATCCCAGCCGGAATCAGCCTGCAAAGGCGCAGAGAGTCGCCTGACCACCATTTACATCTGCCCGGAAAGGTTGAGTTAGGGAATCCCAAGGTAAGACGATTTATGGTCTTCGTCGCAAGCGCGACGTTTGTAAATTTGGTAGTTGGTGGTGCGCTGACTTTTCAGACGGTGCATTACATGGAGAGCAACAACTTCTGCGGTACGGCTTGCCATGTGATGGCACCGGAGCATATAGCTTTTCAAAACGGTTCACATGCGCAAGTGAAGTGCGTGGAATGTCATATCGGAGAGGGTGCGGGGAATGCGATTCGTGCAAAGTTGAACGGCACCCGGCAGCTCTATCTGATCCTAACGGGCGGCTACAGTCGTCCGATTCCATCGCCTCCTCATGCGCTGAAGGCTGCTTCTGAGACTTGTGAGAATTGCCATTCCCGAAATTACGATTACGGAAATAAGCTGTGGCGGCGTACACAGTTTGATGACACCGGGGCAAAAGTGGAAACCGAACTCATGTTGAAGCTGGGTGGTGCTGAAGGCATAGGGATCCACGGGGCTCATATGGGCAAAGGATTCCACATCGACTATGAGGCAGCCGACGATAAGCGGGAAAGGATCCTATCGGTGAAAGTGACCAAGGGCGGTCAGGCTGACGAGTATGCGTCGGTGGACTACAGTTCCGGGAAGGCGAAAGCGGTCTTTAGCCGGCAGATGGATTGTCTCGATTGTCACAACCGGCCGAGCCATGAATTTGCAGTTCCTGACCGATCCGTAGACAAGCTGATGGCAGAAGGAAAGCTGCCGCAATCGATTCCAATGTTCCGTAAAGCGGCACTGGACGTGCTCAAGGGCGAGTATGGCACTGCAGTCGCGACAGCCATTCCTGAAAGGCTCAAGTCTTACTACCAGAAGAATCAGCCCGGGGCGCTGGCAGCCAATCAGGCCGAGTTGGATAAGGCCGGCAAGGAACTTGCGGAGCTTTATGGGCGCAATGTATTCCCGGCTATGAAGATCACATGGGGAAGTTATCCGCAGCATTTGGGGCATACAGACTCGCCTGGCTGCTTCCGTTGCCATAGTGAAGAGTTGAAGTCGAAGACTCCCGGCAAGGCGATCACCCAGGACTGTGAAGCCTGCCACAAAGTGCTCGGGGTTGAAGAAAAGAATATCAAGGCGCTCCATGAGCTTGGAGGTTGATCATGCGTGAACGATTCGGAATGCGGGTCTGGCCAGCAGTATGGATTATTGGCTTTTTGGCTGCCTCAGGATTAGTGAGTGGCGTGGGAAAGAGTGCTTTCAATGCCGCTCAAAAGGCGTTTTACGCAGAAGAGAAGACCATCAATTTTGTAAGGCCCGGGCTGGATCTGAAGATCCTGGCTGCGGTTGTAAACCCGGATGGGTCGATGGCAGCGAGGGTCAGGATCACAGATCCTCTCGGCGTGCCGCTGGACCGCCTGGGTGTGTTTACTCCGGGGCCTGTAAATATCAGCTTTGTCTCAGCATTTCTGCCGAATGACCAAAAAGTGTATCGGTCTTACACCACCCGTGTGCAGACGAGTCCGATTACGAGAGTAGCGGCTACGCAGGCGGCAGCAGACACGGGTGGCAACTGGGTGAAGAACACGGAGGAGGGCGAGTATACGTACACCTTCGGCACCAGAGCCCCAGCCGGATATGACCGGACAGCTACACATACCATCGGTGCTTATTCAAATCGCAATCTGACAGCTTTTGATCTGGGCACGAATTATGCGAGTGCAACTTTTAACTTCATACCGGCCGGCGGGGAAGTGACTCAAGTTCGCGACGTAATCAAAACAGCAACTTGCAA
Organism: Acidobacteriota bacterium; assembly: GCA_043718395.1. Lineage (GTDB taxonomy): Bacteria > Acidobacteriota > Terriglobia > Bryobacterales > Bryobacteraceae > Bryobacter. The sequence goes on along the minus strand of JAYSVS010000050.1, from coordinate 2,314 downwards.
CGCCTGTCACCTTCAAGTGTCGGCCCATGGGGGGTCGCGAATCGGTATGGAAATGTGCGTACTCTGCCACACTCCTCAAACAGTTGATCCGGATACGGGTAACACAGTGGACATGACCGTGATGACCCACAAGATTCATATGGGCAAGGACTTGCCGAGTGTGAAGGCAGGGGGCAAATATCAGATCATTGGCAATCAGCAGTCTCTTAACGACTATTCAACGGTAGGCTTTCCAGCCAATGCCCGCAACTGCACTGCTTGCCATGCGCAGAGCGGCCCGAACGCAGCCACTCAGGCTACCGCCATGTACAATCCGACTCGAGCGGCGTGTGGATCTTGTCACGACAACATCGACTTTGCGCTTGGGAAAGGCCATATCGTTCAGACTGGCGATGCCACCTGTGCAGCTTGCCATCGTCCAGAAGGGGAACGCGAGTGGGATATCTCAGTCAAAGGTGCCCACGTCGTCCCCGAGTTTTCAAAGAACCTGAAAGGGCAGTCGATTGAGTTGCTGGAAGTCAGCAATACGGCACCTGGACAAAATCCAACGGTTACCTATCGGCTGAAAGATTCCGAGGGCAAAATCCTTGCACCAACCGACATGACTTCACTCTCGCTGGTGCTATCCGGGCCTGCTCCCGACTATTCGGCCTACTGGTCTGAAGCTTCTAGAACCGACACCCTGTCGCCCAGCGGTTCAGCTACACACCGCTTTGCCCGAGCGATTCCTGCCGATGCAAAGGGCACCTACACTATCAGCGCAGAAGGCTATCGCAATGTGTCGTTTGAGGGTCCGGGGAGGATTCCTACGACAGTTCGCGATCCTCTCAAAAATGTTGTGAAGAACTTTAGTGTCGATGACAAAGCGATCGAGCCAAGGCGCCAGGTTGTCACAATCGAAAAATGCAATGCATGCCACACCAGACTTGAGGCGCATGGACGGAACCGCAATCAGATTGAACATTGCGTTGTATGCCATAACCCGACAATGACTGATGCCGCAAGAAGGCCGGCTGCTGAGGCACCAAGCGAATCGATTAGCTTCGGCACGATGGTGCATCGGATCCATACCGGCAAAGAACAGGGCAGACCCTATATCCTCTATGGCTTCGGTGCTTCAGTGAACAACTTCAGCGAAGTCGGCTTCCCAACGAGCGCGGCTAACTGCACCACCTGTCACGTCAACAATTCCCAGAACCTGCCCCTGAAGGCGAATCTGCAACCTGTAACTGACCCGCGTGGATGGTTGCCAAGTTTGGGTGTAACGAGCGCATCTTGTCTGAGTTGCCATAGCTCGAGGGATGCTGCTGTACATGCTCAGTTGAATACATCGACGCTTGGTGAAAGCTGTACCGTTTGCCACGGCCCGAATGCTGAATTCTCTGTGAGCCGCGCACACGCCAGGTAACATGCGATTCAGCACTGCAACTACCATTTTCATCATGCTGCCCTTCTTTATCAGTGCGGCACCCAAAAAGGCCCGCACTGACAAAGAAGGTTATGCCGGAACTGAAGCCTGCCTGGTCTGTCACGAAGATATGGGTAAGGCTTTTCTCAAGAGCCGCCATGGAATTGTGGAGATCGATAAGGGGCGCGGTTGGAAGGGGCAGTCGTGTGAATCTTGTCACGGACCTGGAACAAAACACGGTGAGGCAGCCGAGGCGAAATTCGTTTTGAATCATTTGAAGGCTACCCCGCGCGAAGCGGATGCTTCGTGTTTGTCTTGTCACAAGAATCAGACGACGCACTCGGGCCGGATCAGCGGATCCCATGCCAGGGTGCAGGTCCCATGCATTACCTGTCATTCCGTTCACCATGCGGTGAGGGATCAATCGTTGCCACTCTTGAGAGATTTCATCGAAAAGCAGCCTGCTGCTTTGGCTCGGCTGGCATTGCCTGCGACACGATCAACCAGGATCACAGAGCTTTGTTCGAGTTGTCATGCCAGCGCCTGGGCTTCTTTTCAGCGTCCACATACACATGCTGTTACTCAGGGAGCGATGTCTTGTGTCGATTGCCACAACCCACACGGGACGTCGCGGCCATTCGGCCTGAATACAACAGCGAGGACTACCAACTCCGAGCCCGGATGTTTTAAATGCCACGCCGACAAGCGTGGGCCATTTGCCTTTGAACATGCTCCAATCCGCATGGAGGGATGCAGCGCCTGCCATGAAAATCATGGCTCGGCAAATCCCCGCATGCTCAATCGGGCTGAGGTAAGCTACGTCTGTCTGGAATGCCATTCGAATGTACCTGCATCTATCAATCGCAGCGGGACGCTGGGCACCGTCGCCACAGGGTTTCATGATTT
>JAYSVS010000049.1:0-2360 GCA_043718395.1 Acidobacteriota bacterium | reverse complement strand
AGAAGACGAAGAAGGATCTGGCGGCGGCGATTGTGGGTGAGGATAATGCTCTGATACGGAATCTGAAGCGCGAGGATCTGGAACTGCTGCTGTCGTAGCACGGCTAGGTAAATGAAAATGACACTGTCATCAAAGTTGTCCTCTCTTTTTGAATCGCCCGTGCGGAGCCGCGGCAACAGCTACTTTACGTTGCGCAGAGTGAGTCTAGCGAAATGTTCAGCGGTTTCTGTTGTAGCCCAAGTAAAAGGATCCATTAATTACAAGGTGAAGATTGAATGGAAGAATGGCGATCTTTCGATGAGTTGCACCTGCCCTTTTTTCGAGTCAAGCACACCATGCAAACATGTGTGGGCCACGATCCTTTCTGCTGAGAAGAAGGGAGGGCTCAGTTCGGTTTTCTCGGATGCAGAGGTGTTGGGTGCCGCCGCGCAAGAGTCCGCACCAATTGCACCGAAAACAGTTGCCTGGAAGACCCAGATCCTGGATCTCTGGCACGCATTTGCCATTGAACCGCGTAATCGAAAGGATTGGCCCGCCAAGAGAGAGATTCTGTATGTTGTCGAGCAGGCTGGTAGTAACAAGCTCGAGCAGCCCGTGATCACGCTTTGTTTCCGCGATCAGAAAGCGGACGGCGAGTTTGGCCCGAGGAAAGAACTGCAAATTGATCGTGGCCAAATCGCAAGCCTGCCATCAGCGGAGGACCGGGAAATCCTGGCCTCGCTGGCGGGAAGCAGCGTCTATTACGGGCCGCATTCGGGAAATGGAAGGTCAGCGTATGATCTGGTGAGTTCATCGAACATAATTCAAGACCCGATAGCTAGAAGAGTGGTCGAGATGGCTGCACGAACAGGCAGATGTTATTTAAGGAACTCAGACTCGCCCGAAGACTTAACGTTGCTGCAGTTGGATGAAGGCGGAGCATGGCGGTTTGAACTGGAATTGAAAAGGGCAGAAGAGGAAGAAGGAAAGCAGGAACAGAGTTGGATAGTGGAGGGCGTACTGAGGCGGGGCGAGGAACGGATGGGGCTGTTAGAGCCAATTCTGTATACCAGGGGTGGCCTCGCATTTACTAAATCCACAGTATTGCGGCTAGTCGCGGAGATCAGATTCGAATGGATAATGAAAGTTCGGCAAAGCGGCGGCGTCATTAAAGTGCCAGGGGAGGGCCTGGAGGAATTATTGACAATCTTGCTTTGTAGCCCTGGGTTACCTCCTCTGGCTGTGCCCGAGGATTTGAGATATGACGAAGTAACAGGAGTTCCGCAGCCGGGACTGAGAATAAGCTCAACACGGAGCGGAGGCAATAAGAGCGTGATGGAGGTGGAGCTGAGCTTCGCTTATGGCGGGAGAAGAGTGAATGCGTTTGAGAAAGCCAGCGGCTTCTTCGATGCGGAGAGGAGGCATCTGATTCGCCGGGATACAGCGGCGGAAGAAGCGGCCGTGCAGCTATTGAATGATTTGGGAGCAAAGTCGAGGGCAACAACCATTTTCCAGCCTCAGGAAGGCTGGGATTTGCCGGCCCCGAAGCTGGCGAGAGTAGTTCAGGAATTGGTGCAAGCCGGGTGGAATGTAGACGCCGACGGGAAAGTGTTTCGGCGGCCCGGTGAGTACAGATTGAAGGTATCGAGTGGCATCGACTGGTTTGAACTACATGGGGAAGTAGACTACGGCGATACGACGGCACAGTTGCCGGCTTTGCTTGAGGCGATGCGGCGGGGCGAGAAGATGGTGAGGCTGGACGATGGAACTTACGGAATGTTGCCCGAGGAGTGGATGCAGAAGATTGGGGTACTGGCCGGGATGGGGACGGCTGTTGAGGGGCATGTGCGGTTTCGGCGAAGCCAGGCGGGGTTGCTCGATGCGCTGCTGGCTTCGCAGCCAGAAGCGAAATTTGACAAGCAGTTTGAGCGGATACGGGACGAGTTGCGTGGGTTCAAGGGTGTAGGGGCGGTAGCGCAGCCCAAGGGGTTTGTTGGGAAGTTGCGGGATTATCAGCGAGAGGGTTTGGGGTGGATGGAGTTCTTGAGGCGCTTCTCGTTTGGAGGATGCCTTGCCGACGACATGGGTGTTGGTAAGACGGCGCAGGTGCTGGCGATGATGGAAGGGCGGCGCGGAAAGCATGGGCCAACGCTGGTGGTTGTACCGCGGTCACTGATCTTTAACTGGAAAGAGGAAGCTGCGCGATTTACCCCGAAGATGCGGGTCTATGACTATACCGGGCTGAACCGGGTGGCAGTGGATTTTACTGCTTACGATTTGATTCTTACTACTTATGGGACGCTGCGCCGGGATGCGCTGCGGCTCAAGGATGTCGAGTTTGATTATGTGGTGCTGGATGAGGCGCAGGCGGTAAAGAATGC
>JAYSVS010000048.1:0-57447 GCA_043718395.1 Acidobacteriota bacterium | reverse complement strand
AGTTGGAGAGTGAATTCAGCTCCCGGTGTGTGGGTTCCTTCGGTGATTTACGTTGAGGATACCGTCTCACAAAAGGATGGAGCAGGAGTCCAGACGGCCTCCCGATTTAAGGGTCAGACCAGAATTTGGAGCTACGATTCTCAAAGCAGGCGGAACCTGGAAGAATTGACTTCGATGCTTGTCGAATCGGAAGAGCGGGTTAAGGATAGCGATGCAAGGCAGGAGCTTTCACCACTTGAAGGACAACGAAGGTGGGAGCGGGAAGCCGAACTGAATGTAATTGAACGCCTGGAGAAAATCGGCTTGATTGCCCCCTGCGGAGAAGTGGACAAGATTCTGAATACAGTAGTGAACAATCTGATTGTGACCAACGAACTGGACCTGGAGGCACAGTGCCGTCTGCTGCTGACAACACCGCTTGAGACCTTCACGATTGGACACACCGTTACGATCAGCAGGGGGTTGGTGGATGTGCTGCCGGATGAAGCGAGCCTCGCGCTTGTACTAGCGATGGAGTTGGCGCATATAGCCTTGGCCCACCCGACGCGAACCGAGTATTCCTTTAATGACCGAACGATGGTGGAAGACGAGACAGTGCTCGACCGTTTCCGGTTCGCGAGGACACCGGAAGAGGTGGCCAGTGCAATGAAGAAGGCTACTTTGTTGCTGGCCAATTCGCCCTACAAGGACAAGCTTGGCGGTGCAGGTCTCTTCCTTAAAGCATTGCAGCAAAAGAGCCCGAGTCTGCCGCGGTTGATTCAAGCTACGTTGGGAAATGACTTAACGATGTACCTGAAGACACCGGAATTCATGGAATTGCTGGCCAAAGCCCCCTCGATAGAAGATTCCAAGCTCGAACAGGTTGCGGCTTTACCGTTGGGTTCACGAGTGAAACTGGAACCTTGGGCCAATCAGAGTTACCTGATGAAGACGCGGTCGATCGCCTTATTGTCAGCACGGGAGAAGATGCCTTTTGAGGTCGCTCCGGTGAATCTAAAGCTGACGAGGCTAGCAGCGACGAATACACCGAAAACGACTGCAATTGTTGAGCCCGGCAGGCCAAAATGAGTTTTGCGCTAGAAGCCAGTCCTTCCTTCTCGGCCTTGGAAGGTCACAGTGGGAGCCAAAGCGTAAGAAAGCTGGGCGCAGGACTCCTCGCAAATGCGCTGCTTGTGGCTTTGGTGTTTTGGGTTAAAGTTCCCTCAAGCGATAGAGGAATGGTGGCCCCGCGAGTCCAGATCATCAGCTTGAGCCGTTTGCCCAAACTGGCACTATTGCCAGAGGCTTTGAAGCCAATAGCGGTACCTGTGAGACGGCCTGCGCTGAAGGCCAGACTGGTGGATACTCCAAAGCCAAGCATAGCCCGTACTCTGGAGTTGCCTGCACCACCGATCATCACGCCATCAAAGATAGAGGTAAGGCCAGTATTGCCAATCATTGAGACGCCTTCGATGCCAGCACCAAAACCCGTCGTAGGCACTTTTGCTAGTACACCGCCAACACGTGCTCTCGCTGAGCGGGCTGCAGTTCGAGTCTCTACTGGCGGTTTTAGCAGTTCGGCTATAGGCAGCGAGGTTAAGCCAAGCCCAACATTGGTGGTGTCGGGTAAGTTTGGTGGAGAGGAGCCACGAACAGCCTCAAAGCCAGGTGCCGGCACAGGTTTGGCAGAACATAGTGGTTTTGAAGATTCATACGCTGTGCGCAAAACGAAAGTGAAGATGGAGGTGGCAGGGAGTGATGCCAGTTCTTTTGACGCTCGTCCTTCGAGCTCAAGGCGCAATCGAGTGGAACGCGAAGCAACATCTGAGACAGAGTTCAAAGGAGTCGAAATCCTGAGCAAGCCTCGACCGCAATATACTGCGGAGGCACGCCAATTGGGGATTGAAGGTGAAGTACACCTGAGAATCCTGTTTGGAGCCGATGGCAGACTCAAGGTGCTATCAGTGGTGCGCGGCCTCGGTCATGGACTGGATGAGAATGCTACCTTAGCAGCGGCTCAAATCCAATTTCGTCCCGCAAGCAAACTGGGTCAAGCGGTAGAACAAGCGGCCGTAGTGCGCGTGCAGTTTCAATTGGCAAATTGAGGCTGGATTGTAGGATGATGGCGATTGCGGTGTGGGGTCGGCAGTTCGTTGAGGATTTCAGCCATCACATCCTAACAGGCACGCCGGAGTATTGAACACAGTTGTCTATTTCCGAGGCATATGTAAGTGTTTCAAGTGAAGAGCATTGCGGCTAGAAACCCAGTTCCTTCAGGAGAATCTCTGCCTGATAAACCTTGCGCAGCGCTTCGGCAATCCCTTGACTTGCGACATGAACACTTCGAGCCTGCTTTTCGGTGTAAATGTAGCGATTCGGGAGTCCCTCGATATTGCCGTCGAACAGGATGCCGATGATCTCCCCCTTGGTGTTCACCGTAGGGCTACCGCTATTACCGCCATGTGTATCTGCAGTTGTGACGAAATTGAATGGAACGTTCAAACGGATCTGATTCTTTCGCGCGATCCAACGTTGTGGCAACGCAAACGGATCTTTGCCCGTGGCATGCCGGTACATGCCACCAAAATCAGTCATCCAGTTGACAGACTTTCCTTGCTGGGTTCGATAGCCAATTGCGGGGCCAAAGCTGACCCGCAGCGTAAAAGTAGCATCCGGGTAGACCTCGCCCCCAAGAGAATATTGAGCTTGGGCCAGTCGAGCTGTTTCCACTGCCTGCCGCGCCTGGACTCGATCTTCATATTCCTTTCGAAGCTTCAGCGCCTCGGGTTCGATTAATCGGACCAGACGCAAAAGCCCATCGTCGCTAGTCTGTACCAAGTGGGAGGAGGCCGATAGTCGCTTCCGATCTTCAACAGAAAACAACTTGGTGCTCTTGATGGCTTCCGATGCTGTTTGCTCTGCGGAACGCCCAGCAAGCACTTCGCGCAAAGTTTTATTTTCCTCTCCCAAAGTACTCATAGCAAAGCGCAAATACTCAGCTAGTATTGCCTCTTCCAGATCTGGAGATAGAGGAGCGGAACTGAACATCGCTTCTTCCAGACTGGCGAGACCGGCCTCGGCATATTCCCTCAGTCTTTCGCCATTCGGCTTTTCCCGCTCTCTGGCATAGCGGTAAACTTGGCGAGCAATCGGTAGGATACTGCCATATTGAGCTGGAGCGTTCTCAAAAACAAGAAGTCTCGGGTAAATGGGCCTATAGGCTTGAGCAACTTCCTCGATCTGATTCCAGACCGAGCCAAACTGCTTTTGCTTGTCTGAATCCCTCGCGATAGCATCTTTAAAGGCTTTCTCTTCGGCCTTTTTGCGAGCCATAAATCTCGATTCGACAAGGCCAGACATAAAACCACTTAAAGCTTTGTAGCTGTTCTCGCTACCAAAGATTTCTTCAAGTGCTACTCGAGCTTGTTCTGGACCTTGCTTGGAGTAGGTTTTGAGAGCAGCGATAAGCCCGCGGTGCCGATCAAGATTCAGTTTGACAATTACATCCCTCTGCAACTCAAGCTCGGCGTAGGTGAGCAGACGTCCGGTGGATCCGGGATTGCCTGAAACAAAAGTCAGCTCGCCCTTCTGGACACCTTCACGAGACCAGGGGAAAAAATGAATCGGCTTGAGAGGTTTGTCATTTTCATAGACGCGAAAGAAACAGACATCCAAATTCCAGCGAGGGTAAGTGAAATTGTCGGCGTCGCCGCCGAAGAAAGCGATGTCCTTTTCTGGTGCGAACACGAGCCGAATGTCGGTGTATTTTTGATACTCATAGAGGTGGTATTGACCGCCGCTGAAGAGGGTGACTACATCACATCGGTGGGAAGTGCGGTCGGAGCACAATTTTTCAACTGCACTCATTTCAGCCCGGCGGCGTGCTGCGGCCTCAGCCGGCGTGGCTGCAGCAGCGACAGAAGACTTTATCTTTTCAGTTATATTTTCGATGCTAAGCAGAACATTCAACTCAAGATCCGGACATTTTTGTTCTTCCGTCCGGCTTGAAGCAATAAAACCGTCTTTGAGGTAGTCATGGTCCTTGGAAGAAAGCTTTTGGATGCAGTCAGCGCCGACATGATGATTGGTGAAAACCATTCCGTCGCCGGAAACGAAGCTTCCAGAACCTCCATTGCTGAATCGAACACTGCCAAACTGGAGATTTTTCAGAAACCTGTCTGAGGCGTCAAAGCCGTATTTGGCTTTGACGGCAGCCCGGGGAAATTCATTCAAAAGCCAAATTCCGTTGTCGGCATATACAAGCCAGGCGAATTTCAGAATGAATCCGCAAAACAAAGCCTTTTTAACCACTTTTCAACGACCTTTCCAGAATGCCAAAAGAAAGTCTATTACTATCAATAGCTTACCTTGGCGAAATCAGCCGATAAACTTTGCTTCTCGGCTCCCTTATGCAATACTGATAGCTAAGTTTACCCGATGGCGCAAAAGCTTGTGGACGACGCAATCGTCCGCTACCACAAAATTCTCGAAAGCCAGCCTCACGCGAACCTCGAATGGACCGATGCTCTCACAGAGCGGATGCGGGCTCATGGAATGATCGTGGGAACGCGTCTCGCCTCACCGTTTTTGCGACCCCACTTCTTGTCGAAGAAGCAATATGAGCAGTTAAGCAAAGCAGGGGAAGCCTTACTTTCAGCTATCGAACGCATCGAAAGCCTGGCGCTGGCAACCCCAAACCTGATGCAGCGCATGGAACTTCTGCCTGCCGAGCGGATGTTGGCCTCAATCGATCCAGGTTATAACTTTCTTCATGTCGCCTCGCTGCTAAATACAAACCTGAACAATGGCTCGATGCAATTTAGTAATTTTCAGGCCTCGTCAGCCTCCGGGCTAGCTTACGGGGAGCTGCTCGCGGATATGTTTTACGATGCACCGCCAGTCAAGGAATTTCGCAAGAAGCACACGCTCACAAAATTCGGCGGAACAAAGTATTTGCTGTCGGCGATCCTCAAAGCCTATAAGGCCTATGGCGGCAAGAAACAACCGAATCTGGCAGTATTGGAATTCAAGCAACCCTTTCAGACAATTGACGGAGCAGAGTATACGGTGCTTGTGGAGCTTTTCCGCAAGCATGGCTATCAGGCTGAACTGGTCAATCCCGAGCAACTGGATTATCGCAACGGGGTATTGAGTAAGGGCGACTACCGGATTGATCTGCTGTATAGGGCCTCTTCGCTACAGGAATTTCTGCTGCGCTTTGATCTGAACCACCCGCTGGTAAAGGCTTATCGTGACGGCAAGGTTTGTATGGTGAATTCTTTCCGGGCAGAGTTGGCCCAGAAGCGAGCCATGTTCAGTTTGTTGACCGACGAAGCGCTGACTGCAAAGTTTCCCTCGGCCGAGCGGAAGGCCATCGCAAACTTTATTCCTTGGACCAGGATTGTGAGTTCAGCCAAAACGCAGCGCGCAGGGGAAACAATTGACCTTCCGGAATTCGTATCAGCCAACAAGGACTCGCTAGTGCTGGTGCCGAATGATTCCACGGGCGCTTTGCCTATTTTCGATGGACCGAGAACGGAACAAGGGGCTTGGGATCGAGCCCTCAAGCAGGCATTACGGGAGCGCTACGTTGTGCAAGACAGGATCGAACCGGTAACGGCGAAGTTCCCTGTACTGGCTTATGGATCGATGGAAATGCGCGATATGCAAGTGGATGTCCATCCGCACATGTTCCTGGGCGAGGTGAAATCCTGCACGGCGCATTTGAGCGCTGCCAATGCTGGCTTCTCCACCATGGAAGGCGTGACGCCCACCTATCTGCTTGGCGGCAAGTAGCTAGCGACAGGCTCGGATGCGCAAAAAGAGCACTCAGTCCTGACGAAGGGCAACCATCGGATCGGCTTTTGATCCGCGCCATGCAGGAATCAAGCCAGCAAGCAGCATGCCTGTGCTTATGGCGGCAATTCCACCTATCATCGAGAGCGGTTCCACCCACCGCTTCAGCAGAAGCATTATCAGTATGGCTCCAATGATGGATGAGGCAATGGTGAGCCGTGCTGCGCGGCTCAATGCGATGCCCATGATGTGATTGCGGCTGGCACCGATGGCGATACGAATTCCCATTTCTCGACGACGGCGAAGCATGTCCCCAGCCATAATTCCATAAACGCCGGCAACTACCAGTAGTAGTGCAACAACCCCAAAGAGCACAACCACATCGCGCTGACGGCGGGGTTGGAGGACGATTTCATCGATCCGGTTCTCGAGGCTGGTGACACCTCTAAAATCGGCATCCGGATGGATTTTCGACCAGAGCTTCCGAAGCGTTGGAGATAAAGCCGCAGCAGGCTGCGAGGTTTGAATCACAAACGTCAGCATTGGCCAGAACTGGGCTCGCTCATTATAGAAAATCTCGGGACGTGGAAGCGCTACTGTCGATGAAAATCGAACACTGGCAACAACACCAGAAATGCGCTTCCAAGACTTTCCGTCGCCAGAGATGTTACGGCCGATTGCATTGTTTTCGAGATAGCGCTTGGAAAAGGCTTCGTTGACCAAAACTGAATTGTCGTCGGTCGGAAGCTCACCAGCCAAAAGCGCAATGCCCATCAGCGCGAAATAGTTGTTAGAGGCCAGGCGCAGACCAACGGTTTCAGGGGTCTTCCCGGCTTGGCCTTCGATGAAGATCGGGCCATCTTGAGAGCCACCCTCCAGCGGCAGTCGATCCACAATGGCGACGGCAGATACACCAGGCAGAGCGCCAGTCTCTTCAAGGCCACGCTGGATCGCTGCACGCAGATCTTTGTCAGGCGTGCTCCAACTCAAATAAGCACGGGCGCTTAGAAGCCCCTGCTCTTTGAATCCCAGCGGAGCGAAGCGCAGGGCGTCGAAATCATGTACCAATTGGAAGGCTGCAGCAAGGAGGACCAGTCCAAGCGCGGATTCCGAGACGATCAGCAAGTTGCGGAGCTGGAACTGAGTATGCCCGGAGACATCCTTTTCACGTGAACTCTGCCATGCCATGACACAGGCAAAGAGGAGACTACTGAGAATTCCCGTCAGGATCAGAAATCCGAAGACTCGCAGGTCAATGACAGCGGTTTTGATCGGCGCAAAATCATCACCGTAGTGAATCTGAAGCAGAGAGAGAGCCCAGGGCGCAAGCAGCATGGCAGCAATGCAGCCGAAGCCAACAAGCAGAGCAGATTCGACCAGATGAAGGCGGATGAGGTGCCAGCGGCCAGCTCCAAGAAAGAGCCGCACGGTGTCTTCTTTTTTGCGCTCTAAAGCGCGGGCGGCCAGAAGGCCGGCCAAGTTCGCCAGGGTAATGAGCAGCAAGAGCGCGGCGGCTCCTTGAATGTAAAGAGCAGGCTCGCGAGCGCCTTCGGTCCAAGCTTCTTGAGCTGGAACGATTCGTACTAAAGTACCTCGATCAGTATCAGGAAATTCACGGCCCAATTGCTCTGCGACATTCAAAGCTTCGCCTTGGGCAGCAGCAATCGATACTCCGCGTTTCAGCCGAGCCACCACCGGCAGATAACCGGCCTTGCGGGGACCCCTCAGCAAAGCTTCAGCAATCGGCAAAATGACCTGCACATCTTCTCCGAGTACAGCGGAGTTATCGACGACACCGATCACTTGGTAGGATTCAGCGCCCAAGCGAATCGTATCTCCAACACGAGCAAGTCCCCGGCTCTTGGCCGTGAGCATTGCTACTTTGCCTCCGCGAAGTTCACTCAACTCAAAGCTCCGGCCTTCGATGACGGGAGAGCCTAATAATGCGATCCAGTCGCCCACCACATGCATGACGTTGACGGGTAGATTGCCTTCACGCTCGCGCAGTTGCATTGCTTCTGGATAGTTGCTGGCGACCCCTTCAAAGGCGGTCACACGACTGCGCCAATCGGCAATGCGCAAGGGGTTGCTATTACTCGTTTTACCCTGACGAATCTCGTTGAGCACGACAAGCCGGTCTGCGCTTGGCAAGGGGAGACTGCGAAGAAAGAGTGTATCGAGAACACTGAAGACAGCGGCATTGACGCCGAGGCCAACAGCAAGAAGTATGACACTGGAGATAAGAAAAAGAGGGCTTCGGCGCAACCGCCGGTAACCGGCTTTCACATCACGCATGGTGCCTTCAAGGCCCTCAATCATACCGGTATCTCCAGCTTATTCCTGCTGGGGCTGGCGTAGGCGTGCATTTTTCCCACAGCGAACCTTCTCAGTACAAGCAGGGCAATATTGACAGAGGGTGCGTTATTTCTGGTTTTAGCGGCCATCTCCGGCATATAGGAATCTAGACGTAGCTTTCCAGCCAAAGGCTCAAAAGATTTTCTTGAGTGTGTCCAGAAAGAATTCGTTCTCTTCATCTGTGCCGATAGAGACTCGCACGCAGGCAGGAAGACCAAAGGTGGCCAGGGATCGAATGATCACACCCCGCTCCACCAGCGACTGGGTCAGGTGTTGCGCCGCTTCACCTGATTCCAGTGGCAGCATGAGGAAGTTGGCTTCACTCCCAACCGGCCTGAATCCCAGCCGGGACAGCCCGCAAGCAACAGTCTGGAGCGCTTGGCGATTGTGCTGGATGGAGAGTTCCAGGAATTCCCGGTCATCGATGGAACCGATTCCAGCAGCGTTGCCAAAGGTTGAGGGTTCAAAAGGCAGCTTGATCTTCATAAGGCTGCCGATGAGCTCTTCGTGGGCAAAGCCGTAGCCAATGCGGACACCCGCCAGGCCGTAAGCCTTCGAAAAGGTTCTTAGAGTGATCACGTTGTCATAGCGGTAAGACATAGAGTCGGGATAGCCCGGATTGTCCTTGGCGTACTCAAAGTAGGCCTCGTCAAGAATGATCAGGACATGCGCTGGGACATGCTGATAGAAGGCATCGAAGTCAGCTTTAGAAAATATGGTGCCAGTAGGGTTGTTGGGGTTGGCCAGGTAAATGATCTTGGTTCGACTAGTGATCGCTGCGGCCAGTGCGGGGAGATCGATGTGCCAATCCGGGCGAAGCGGTACCGTGCGAAAGGCGATACCACGGCCGCGAGCAAGGACTTCAAAACCAAAGAAAGTACCTTCGCTTGTAAGAGCTTCATCGTCGTCAGACAAAAATGTGCGAACAATGTTGGCCATAATGCTTTCGCTGCCCGAACCAGTGATCACATTTTCGATCTTCGTAACAAAGACTTTAGCGAGGTGACCGCGAAGGTCGAGACCGGTGGGGTAACGATGGAGGGCCTCCATGGATTGCCTCATTTGTTCGATGGCATGGGGGGAGGCACCATGAGGATTTTCGTTTGAAGACAGCTTCACCACACGGGAGAGGCCATAGGTGAGCGCTACTTCTTCAGCGTTGCGGCCAGCAACATATGGGCGTAACGCGGCGATATATGGAGGAACCAGCGCTCGATTCGGGATTCGCATACCTTCAGTTTGACTCGAAATAGCGGGAGAGGAATCAAGGCATGAAGGCACTTGTCTGATAGTTCCATGAGACCAACTCGATTGCTTTACCTGATGAGCTTTTTTGCCCCGATCGCATTTCTGATTGGATACATTGTGGGAGCGCCTCGTCCAACGGCGCAGGACTTTAGCTTTGAGCAAATCAATACGCGCACCATGCCCGTTTCGCATATTGATTTTTACCGCAATGAAACATCACTGATTGTGCAAGAAGCAGCTTGGATTCGGCCCAACACGAGCTTCCAGGCTAAGTAAACCAACCGGGCGCTTCAGTACCATCGAAGGATGCAGGAGCTTTATCTGATCCGTCATGGGCAGGCGGGATTGCGCAGCGACTATGATCGTCTATCGGATTTGGGACATGAACAAGCCGGTCATCTAGCCCATTGGTTTGAGGCGCAGGGCATTCGATTCGATCACATTTTCAGCGGAGGGTTGCGCCGCCAGCGGGAAACTGCAGCAGTGTTGAGTTCAGAAGCCATTGCCGATCCGGAGTGGAACGAATTTGACCTTGATGCAGTCTACGAGTCGATAGCGCCCAATCTTGCTGCGGTTGACGAAGTTTTTCGCCAGGACTTTGAAGCTATGTCCGCACAGGCGGCAGATCCGGCACATCCGGTGCACAGATCCTGGAAACCGAGCGACCTGAAGGTAGTAAAGGCTTGGGTCGAGAACCAATTTTCAGTAGATTGCGAAACCTGGAGTGATTTTCATCAACGTATCTTGGGAGCTTTTGCGAAGTTCGACAAACTGGATGGGATGGGGAGAGTTGCTCTTGTCAGTTCTGCGACGCCAATCGGTATCAGTACAGCCAAACTCTTTGACGCTCCCGTCCGGCAGGTATTCGAGCTTGCCGGCAGTCTGCATAACGCTTCGTTTACTGTCTTCAAGCGGCGCCCAACTGGCTGGTCGCTCTCGGCATTCAACCATACGCCGCATTTGAGAGAAGAAAAACTGCGCACTTATCGCTAAATGCTCAGCAATCGTGCGATTCTGATACGTGGATGGCTGGAGCGTCTGTAACACCCGAACTGGAACGCGAATCAATTGAGGCACACGAGCCTCTGTTTCGTGTTGTTCTTCTCGACGATGATTCGCACACCTATGACTATGTGATCGAGATGCTGCAGAAACTATTCTTCTTCAGCTTTGAGCAGGCGCTCAATCACGCCTCAGAAGTAGACGAGAAGGGGCGCACGGTTTTGATGACGGTCGAATTGCCGATGGCTGAATTTGCACGGGACCAGATCATCGCCTACGGGCCGGATTACCGCATGGAAAATTCAGCGGGCTCGATGAGTGCAATCATCGAGCCCGCAATTTGAAACAAAAAATTCAGAACCAGGTCTAGTGGCTCATCTTGAGCTTGTAGCTGCCATCGGCAAGCTTTTCGCGATACAGGTCATGGCAACCCTTGCAGGTGGCACCAACCGCTGAGAATTCGCCAGTGCCGGCGGCGAGGGCTTTGGCAGCGGCAAGAGTCTTACCGTTCATTTCAGTTGCATCAGCCATTTTGTGGGCTGCCCAGAACTTGGCGGCAATGGTGAACTGATCCACCAACACCTGCCCGCCAGTCTTAAGTGCAGCAGCGTCCTTGGCTTCATTGGCCTTGCGCAATTCGCCCATGGTCTTGCCAACCGTCTTCATAGCCTTGTCAAGATCTTCTTCGCTTTGCGAGAATGCCGGCACAATTACCAGCAACCCAGCGAGAAGGAAAGAAATAGATTTACCCAATTTGGTCATGGTCTCTATATTACTTCCGTCCGACTTCCCACGCAAGGTGCTCCAGTTCGGGCTTGAGCAGCTTCAGCCATGCAACTTCGACTGCATTGGTAGATCCAGGAGTAGAAAACACTACTTTCCCTCTATACGTTCCCGCAGTCGCGCGGCTCAACATGGCGGCGGCACCCACTTCCTGGTAGCTGAACATACGAAAGAGCTCGCCAAAGCCGGGGAGCGTCTTTTCAAGTTTGCGGGAAAGCACATCGTAGGTGGTGTCTCGCGGGGAGATGCCCGTCCCACCGTTGAATAGGATGATTCGGCAATCGCTTGAAGCGAAATCGTCGAGTACTGCAGCTACCTGATTCGGCTCGTCCTTGATGATTCGATAACCATCAATCCGGTGCCCCATAGATTCGATCTCGACACAAAGATACTTTCCATTCACATCGGTCTCTTCGGTGCGAGTGTCGCTTACTGTAACAAGGCAGACGCCAATTGGGCCTAATTCCTTGGCCTTGTCTTTGTGTTCAGCAGTGCTCATGGCAGGACAATCTCCTTCGATATTTTTCCAGCCTTGACACTGTCGTAGGTGAAGGTCAGTTTTCCGGGTGCGGCTTCTAGCAGGAACATCAAGGTTTTGGTTGATGCGCCGTCGATACCGCCTGCAACCAGGAGGCGGTCTGGACGGTGTTCTTGCAGTCGAACCTTGTTCAGATATGGATCATCGACGATGCCGCTCGACAATACCTTTGCGCCAGTGATGGTGGCAAGGTCCTGGCGATGAATCTTGTTCTGCTGGACAATGCCAGCCACGCTAGGGATCATGCGGTCGTTCAGCACCGGGATGTGGAGACGATAGAGGCCTTCTTTGACCTTGATCACAGTTGGTTCTGCGATGCTAAGTCTCGGCAGTTGGTAGCCGTGGTAAAGCACATACATGGCGTTGCGATGGTATTCCTCGACTGAGAGAAAGCCTTCGGGTGGGCGCCCCGTGTCATGCTTGAAGCCACCAATTTCGATCTCGCCGTACTGAGGGTGCTTGTAGGCCTTCCAGTTGACGAACATGCGGCCCTGGGTGAGCTCATCATTGAACTTCATGACCTCATCGGGACTGACTGTTTTGTCTCCATTGAAGTCTTGTTGCGGGGCATTGAGTTCAATACCGACGCTGAAAGCCCCGACACGGCCATACGTATGGTCTGCTGAGCTGCCGTAGCTATCACCCAGAACCGGGGCAACCCAGACATAGCGATAGCCGGGCAAAAGCTTCTCGCCTTCTTTACCAAGAAAATCGTGCACGCGCAGATCCACCTGGCTCATCGGCTTCTGGCTGCGAGCCCCGGGCATGCGCAGGATCAGCTTTCCAAAGTTGTGGTAGCTCATCACTACGTTCACATTCAGGTGTGCGCCCATCCATTCCGCGATGTTACGAGCCTCTGGATATTGCAGAGGGTACTCGCTAGCGCCTGCCTGGACATAGCGTGGCTGGAAGCCATCACCCCAGACACGGTTCGGATCGACATATCCGTATGGATCTTCGTTGACAAGGCCGTCCCCGTCATTGTCTATGCCTTCGGTACCCAGCATGAGGTAGTCGCCCAGTTCGTCCTGCCGGACAGGTACGAGGATGCGTGAATCTTTTGGGTCAAGCTTGTGAGTGCCCTGACCGGGCGCAACTTTTTTGCGCATCATCGTAATCTCGCCGTCGCCATCAAGGTCGTCGAAACCGTCTTCATCCATCAGGCCATCGCGATCATCGTCAATCGAAACCGGGAGTGTACGAGGGAAATTCGGGTTGGATGGCTGACTAAACCAACGCGCGCGACTGTCGACGTTCATCATTGGGATGACGTAGAGCGTGGCGCGATCAAGAAACTCAGTAACACGTGGCAGCTTGCCGTAATTCTTGAGCACAAAGTTCACTGTATAGAGAGTGGTCTCGGTACCCTGGATTTCATTAGCATGAGTTGAGCCATCAATGTAGACAGCAGGCTTGGTTCCGGCCGCACCGGTCTTTGGGTTGGTGATTGTCAAAAGCCAGGTATCCCCGCCGGCGCTGGTCTTGCCGAGGCTTTCGAGCTTGACCCAACCTGGATAGGCTTTCTCGTAGCCGCGCATCAGCTCAAGCACCTCTGCATTCGGATAGAGACGGTCCCACTGTGGATCCGGGGGCTGCGTCTGAGCACCCAGTAGTGCGCCGCAGAGCAGCCAGGCATAACATGAGCGCATCATGGCAGTGTAATAGTGCTGGTCACTTTGCCAGCCTTGACGCTGTCATAGGTGAAAGTCAGCGTGCCTGGACGCGCCTCTACGAGAAACATCAGCGTCTCGGTGGAGAAGCCACCTACCCCGCCGGAGACGACCAGCCGTTCCGGGCGGTGTTCCTGCATCTGCACTTTGTTGAGAAAGGGATCACGTACGATCCCGCTAGCGATCACCTTGCCCCCGGTGATGATGGCAAAGTCTTGACGATGCAGCTTGTGCTGTTGGACAACAGCGGCAGTAGTAGGAATGATGCGCTCATTCAGTACGGGCACATGCAGCCGGTAAAGGCCGTCTTTCACTTTCACCACCTCTGGCGTTTGCACTTTGAGAAGTGGAAGATGATAAGCATTGAGCAGG
This sequence comes from Acidobacteriota bacterium, assembly GCA_043718395.1. GTDB lineage: Bacteria > Acidobacteriota > Terriglobia > Bryobacterales > Bryobacteraceae > Bryobacter. The sequence goes on along the minus strand of JAYSVS010000048.1, from coordinate 43,704 downwards.
ATGAACATTGCGTTGCGATGGCACTCTTCCACACTGAGGAAGCCTTCTGGCGAACGGCCGGTATCGTGCTTGTACCCTCCAATTTCGATGTCGCCGTATTGGGGATGCTTGTATGCTTTCCAGGGGACAAACATGCGGCCTTGCGTCAGTTCATCGTTGAACTTCATCTGTTCTTCCTGGCTGACAGTCTTGTCACCGTTAAAATCTTGCACCGCTCCATTAAGCTCAACGACAAAACTGACTGCGCCGAGACGTCCGTAAGTATGATCGGTGGTGTCTCCATAGCTGTCATAGAGAAGCTGCCAACTGCTGCCGTACCTATAGCCCGGAAGTAATTTTTCGCCCTCTTTGCCAAGAAAGTCGTGAACGCGCAGATCAGCACCGCTCATGGCCTGCTGTGACTTGGCCCCTGGGCCGCGAAGAATGTATCGGCCCACATTGTGGAAACTGAGTACCGCGTTGACATTCAGATGGTTGCGCACCCATTGAGCGATGTTCCGTTGCTCCGGGTATTGCAGCGGATATTCGCTAGACCCCGCCTGAACATAGCGCGGCATCCAGCCCTCACCCCAGGCACGATTCGGGTCGATATAGCCATAGGTGTCTTCGTTCACTTGGCCATCGCCGTCGTTGTCGATGCCTTCGGTGCCGAGCATAATGTAGTCGCCGAGTTCGTTCTCCTTTACGGCAACCATCAAGCGGGCGTCTTTGGGATCTAGCTTGAAGCGGCCCTGCCCAAGCGGCACCTTCTTGCGCATCATGGTGATTTCGCTATTCCCGTCCAAATCATCGAAGCCGTCTTCATCAGCAACGCCATCGCGATCATCATCGATAGCAACGGGAAGCGTACGAGGGAAGTTGGGCGTCGAGGGTTGCGTGAACCAACGCTCGCGGCTATCGATGTTCATCATCGGAATGACGTAAAGTGTGGCCCGATCAAGGAACTCAGTCACCCGCGGTAGCTTGCCGTAGTTTTTGAGCACAAAGTTGACGGTATACATCGTCACCTCAGTGCCCTGAATCTCGTTGGCGTGCGTGGCTCCATCAAGATATACAGCCGGCTTGGTGTCAGGCGCTCCGGTCTTGGGGTTGGTGATCGTCATCAACCATGTGTCGCCCCCGGCACTAGTCTTGCCCAGGCTCTCGATCTTGACCCAATCGGGATAAGACTTCGCATAACCGCGCATCATTTCCAAAATCTGCGCGTTGGGATAAAGGCGATCCCAGTTCGGATCTGGTGCCGCTACTTTTGGAGTGAGCGGAGCTGTTTGCGCCAGCAAACTGCCACAAAGGATAAGGGAAAGATAGTTTTGGATCTTCACTGGAGAACCACCTCGCGCCGGTCTTCGCCAGCGTTCTGCGTCAGGATGCTCACGGTGATTTTGGCTCCGGGAGCAGCGCTTACCATCCAGGTGGCTTTCGAGGTTCCACCAGAACCGGTGATGCGCTCATTCACGGTACGGTTGTTTCCTTGAATCAGAGTTGCGCCGGAGGGCAGCGTGATCGTGAGCCGTGCAGGCAGATAACTGCGGGTGCGCACTTGCAGGCGAGTCGCAGTCGGCAAGAAGCCATTATTGACTGCGGTTGCACTCACTTCGTAAATGCCAGAGCCGAGTGCTTTCACTTCAACACCGGCAATCGCAACCTCAGCCAGCTTGCCAGCCATAAAGATCAAGGCATCGGCGTGTGCATCTGTTGCTTTCTTGAGTTCAGTTTCGTTCGGCGTGACGGAAAAGAATGGATCCACACCACCAACCTCAGCTTTGGTTCCGTCGGGAAGTGTTACGGGCGTCCACGCCACCAGGCCGTCCTTGGCGCTCGCGTCAATGTAGGCTATGGTGTCTTCGTCGGGTGCCGTCGGGTTAGCGGCAGGAGTTGCAGCCACTGTAGGACGAGCGCCACCTTGTCCACGAATCATGCCTGCCATCTGTGTGGGGGTCATACGACCACTGGCGACTCCCTGCTTGATCATCGTCGCCGATGCCATAGCCGGAGCATTGACGCTCTTTAGGAAAGCAGCGAGCTTTTCGTCATCGAGAGCAGCGATTTCAGCGGCACTCATCTTTTCGAACTTGTCGAGGGTCAAAGCGTCTGCAACTGCACCAGCGGCAGGGCGCGCAGCAACTTTCTTGGGGATGCCCCACACATCCAGTTCGACTGCCATCGCGCTGTACTGGTAGTACAGCCAATTCTGAAGGCCGCCAGGAGCACTCTGTCCACCGCTTCGTTTCGTATCGAGTCCAGCTTTTTCGAGAAGCTTCTTATATTCGTCAGCAAAGCTCTGATAGAACTTCAGGTCTTCTGCGTCGGGCGCGGTTGCCGGCCCACCACCCAGAAACTGCGCAAGGGCTTCTTTGGTCAGACCGCCCTGCGCCCGGGACATCGGGGAATCTTTAAGCACTTCGTAGACTTCGTCGATCGTGTATTCCTTATTGGCATCAAGACCGGTGGCGTTCGCAATATTGCGTGGCACCGTCACTTTGACACTGCCAACATCACCACTCCGACCGCCAACTCCACGCGGCAGCTCCAAAAGATTATTAGCAGGCCCGAAGACCACAGCCATCGCAACATTGCGGTGTTTGATGAGAAAGTCCATGATGGCTTTGCTCTCTGGCTGGGCGCTAGGCCACGGGCCAGACTCGGGATCGGCTTCGTTCCAGGCATGTGCAAAGTTGCGATCAGGACGATAGCCACCGGCGGGATCTTCGTTATAAAGGCCATCCTTGTCGTCGTCTATGCCTTCGGCCATCATCTTGAACTTGCCCTTCTCACCCTTGAGCGGATCCGCACGGCGCATCAGGCGCGAATCCTTTTCGTCGACAATCCATTCACCTGCCGGATCGGCAATCCGCATCATCGTGATCTTGCCGTCGTTATTCAGGTCATTCGGTCCGTCCTCACCAACCAGGCCATCCAGATCACGATCCAGCTTTCCAACATTGAGGCTGCGCCGGTACTTCGGGCCCTGAAACAGTCCATCGTGCGCATCCGGGTTCAGCATCGGGGCAACGTAGAAGGTGCGTGTTTCAAGCAGAGTCTTTACCGCAGCGTCATCTTTTCTGGCCACCAGCTTCTCGATAAATGCCACACCTGCCTGAGTTCCAGCATTGTGAAAGCCAACCAGATTGGCACCCACAAAAACAGCAGGGCGAAGTTCAGGCTTTACCTTTCCCGGAGCAGCCACCGTCAACAGATGCAGCCTCTTTCCACCGGCAGAGCTACCGATGGCTGAAAGCTGAATCCAGCTTGAATTTTGTCTCGCCAATTCGGCAAGCCGCTTCTCGCCATCTGAAAAACTAACATAGCCAGGCACCGCCTGGGAAAACGCCAGTGGTACCAGCGCCAGCGCTGCCACAGCGCCAAAGAATCGCATTCGCAAGGGAAAATCCCCCTCTCAAAATTATTGAAATCGGGTTGAAATCAATGGGTGAAGTCCCAGTATAGGGGATGCTCGCCCGGTCAGCCCTGCATCCAACCCTGCCGTCACAATCATTCACCTCGCGCCTGATCATTTCGGATTCTGCCACGTATAGCAGTCAGGCAAACGACATGATTCCTTCAAGCTGGCTCGCGATAATTCTGATGGCAACCCCCGCCGTTTGTTCAACAGAAGCGGCTCAAATCGAGCATTCTGGTCAAGCTTCCATTGCCACCCCAATCTCAGGCAGAGTGATTTCTGATGACCGGCTTGAATTGAGCATGCTTCGAGTTCAGTTGATTGACATCGGTAGCCGGCGTATCGTGGCCGACTCTGTGTTGAATGCTGGCGGCAGCTTTCATTTGCCTGGGCAACCAATTGGGTTTTACGAGTTCCGAATCGTGGGCCAGACTGGAGAACCGCGGTACACCGTCGAGATTCACACTGGCTCAACCTCACACATCGAAATCAAGCTGCCACAGCGCAATCTGAACGGCCAACAGGCAACCGTCTCGGCATCACGGCTGCAACACAAAACACCGAGGAAAGCCCAAAAGCAAATCGAAGCGGCCACGAAAGACTTTCGAAAAGGGAACCGTCTCAAGGCGATCGAAGAGCTGCTCGTTGGTTCAACTTATGATCCAGACAATTTCGATGTCGTCAGCAACCTCGGCGCGCTTTACCTCCAGGAGCGCGAGCCGGAGAAGGCCATCCCCTGGCTAAACAAAGCATGGCGCATCGATCCGAACGATTCCCCGAACAATACAAATCTATCGGTCTACTACGCCTACAAGGATGACTTTGCGAAGTCTGAAGAATTCGCTGTGGCCAGCCTCAGATCGAATCCGAATTCAACACAAGCGCACTACATGCTAGCCGTGTCGCTGCTCAAACAGGGCAAGGATACGGAAAGCGCTCGAGCACATCTGGATCAGATTCAAAGTTCTTTTGCCCCCGCAAAGAATCTCTTGCTCTCAATGCAGCCCAAGGAGTGATAAGTTTGTGTTCTGGTGACGGAGCTCAATCGCCTCATTTCGCTCGCAATCCTCGCACTATTGGCTTGCTGCCGCGGCCACGCTCTTGAAGTGCCACAAGGCACTTTGATGGAGTTGCGTCTGCTCAACGGAATTCGTTCCTATTCCTCAAAAGCCGGTCAGTCCATTGAAGCCGTGCTTGTAGCACCAATCCTCGTCAATAACAAGGTCGCGATTCCGTCTGGCGCGAGATTATCTGGCAAGCTGATCGAAGTCAAAAGAGTCGGAGTCGGCGTGGTTCACGAGCGCGCCTCCATAAAACTCCAATTCGACCAACTCGAAATTGAAGGCAACCCGGTATTGCCCATTGAGACCCGCCTCTTCCAAATTGAGAATTCACGCGAGAAACTGGACACCAAAGGCAGAATTCGAGGAGTACGCTCGACCAATACTCCCGGCTTTCGGGCAGCAGGAGTTCTAACCGGGCTAGCCGCAGTAGACCCAATCGCCTTGCTCTTTTCAACGGCCGCATTTGGCTCTACCCTTCGATTCAGCGAGCCCGAAATCAACTGGGCTCCAGGAGCCGAATTAATTGTGGAAGTATCGAAGGCCTTCGATTCGCAATTTGCAAAAGCCGCTACTGCGCCAACCATAACTTCAAACAATCAAGAGCGGGCAGAGTTGCAATCTCTTGTCGAGAGGCTGCCAAATCGCACTCGGCGTACAGGCGACAGCAAAAAAGCTGACCTCACCAATATCCTCTTCTTCGGCAAGCCTGAAGCAGTAGAGAGAGCTTTCGCCGCAGCAGGCTGGGTGCAATCCCTCGAGAAGACGGCCTCGTCGCGCTACAGATCCTTGCGGGCATTCGCTGAGACGCAACCCTTTCAGGAAGCACCGATGTCCGAACTCCTGCTTGACAATGAACCAGCAGTGATGACTTTGTCGAAGACGCTAAACACCTTTACCCGCCGGCATCATCTCCGTGTCTATTTATGGAAAGAAACCTGGGATGGAATGCCCATCTATCAGGCCGCTGCCACGCACGATACAGACATCGTGGTCTCCTGGCGCCAACGCACTGTCACTCATGCCATCGATGAACACATTGATGAAGAACGCGCCAAAGTTATCAACGACCTTATCTTTACAGGTTGCGTGGACGGCTCGGAGTGGGTTTCTCGTCCCTGGCTACCAGAATTCCTGCAAAACGGGAACGGCCAACCGATCACCACAGACCGTGCGATAGCAGCACTCCGGTTAAACGATTGCCTCAATCCAATCGCTGCAAAACCCGACCCTGCTTTTGACGAGTCGGCAGCGGCAGGCTCCCTCTTTGACCGGGGCTTGCGCCAAACCATGCTGCGCATGAAAAACGATGTGCTTCGTGGCAATCTCATGTGGCAAGGTGCCTCTTGGGCCTATCGCTTCAGCCGCATGTTGAGAAAGGAACAACTGCCACAAGAGCGCCGCTATGAGAGGCAAACCTTGATTGGTGCGGCTCCAGAAGTCTTGATATCATCGAAAGCCGGCTCTGAAGATGGCAGCAGTATGATCGCTCCTGCCATTGATCTACCGAAGCCGAAGCGGGGCAGCCCTTCACTCCTCGGCAGTGACGATTGGGGCATCCCAACCGTCGAACTTGGCTTCACTTTTGGCACATCCCTCTTTTGCAAATCCACCGTCGGCGATGAGGCCTGGATTTTGCCAAGACATCCAGGTAGCAGCGGTCAGGTCGCACTCACGGCTGGCAACCAGATTCGACCAGGGTGGGCACTTGGCGGAACAGTCACCGTGCATGTAAACCGGTGGTTCGCAAACGAGCTTGGCTTCCATTATTTCCGCGGTAGCTACATGTTGGGCCTGCACAGGTCGGTTGCTGGAGTACATGGTGCGATCCCCGGCCTGGTGGAGCAAAGAGCCGGTTTGCTCACAAGGCAATTCAGCTACAGCACCATCATCCACGCAAGGCCCGTTGAAGCACGCTTTAGGCCCTACGCCGCTGTCGGCCCGGCACTACAACTCGTGCACCTCACAGATGCCCCTTTTAGAGAATCCAAGGGTATCTATCGCCTCGGTCTCAGCAATGTCGGCCTCCTGAAATCGGCTTACAACTTTGGCAGCGCGCCACCGCTCGATGGCGGCGGTATCTTCCAGCCAGCCATCCAATTCGGCGGAGGTTTCAAATATCGCTACAAGAGGTGCTGGGTTCTGCGTCTCGACTACAGAAGCACCGTCAGCCAGCGCCCGAATCTCCTCAAGAAATCCCTGGCCACTATTGTCGATGAACTCACGCCAACCCCCAACGACAGGACAAACCATTGGTTTGCTCAACAAAAGCTGAGCCTTGGTTTTTCCTTCACCTTCTAACGCGCATTACCCAGGTCATAGGATTTCGTCAGTACCACCGTCACAGAATAGCTGCCCAAGTTGTTCTGCCAATGTGCATTGTCGTTGATCGCAAGTTGCAGCCGGCCCGCGCCTACACCAGACTTGCTTGCCTTCTCCCCAAAAAACTGCACCTCTCCCTTGGCACCCACTCGTCCAACGAGCGCACCAAAAGGATGACCGTCGGTCAGGTTGGACTTGTAATTGCCTGCTGGCTTTGAAAGCCCATTCGGGCCGGTAGCCCATTCATCCTGCTTCCATGAAAGCCGGCTGAATCCAGCAGCAGTGAGTGTCAATTGCGAGGATGCCGACGCATACAGGCCTGTATCGAGATACTCGATCTGCGTCGAGTGGCGCAGCGAATGAACTTCCATCATGCGTGCAATCGACTTCCGCTGCACCGCAAAAAGCCGGATCTTATCCCAAGCGATACTTTGCGTGCCCACCTTCAACTCGCCACCAGGCCAAGCCCCACGCACCGGTGTTACGCCCTCAAGGCGAATCAGACTCGCACCACGATCTGGCTGGTCAGCAATCGACGGCATGATCCGGTCAAAGAGATCGTACAGAGGCTTCGGCTCATGCTGATCCGTATCGCGAATGATCTCCAGAAAGGGCGTCAGCACCGGCACCCCGATATAAGTCAATTCTTCAACCGCAGCATCCCGCAACTTGCGATCTTTCCCTTGGATCGCAGCGAGTCCAGTACTGATTGCCTCCGCTTCCTTTGCTGAAGCAGCAGCGCCATTGTGCATGGAGAGCACCTTCGCAATCGGGTGTGTACCAGCCATCTTGGCGGTGGTCACGCCTTCTACCCACTGCCCATCGGTCGTCAGCACAAGCACGGTCTGCGCAGCAGGCACCAATGCCGCCGCAAATAGAAAAGCTACGAAGCTTCGTGTCATTGGTTTTTGATCCAGTTCTCCCAGGAATTATGTTTAGGCCCGGTGTATTGTATGGTGTCGAAGAAAGAGGCGTTGCCGCTCAAGCGCGGGTCGCCTTCTTCTTTCAAAATCTTTTCCATGCGGTCTCGCAGGCCGCGCATGATCAAGGCGTAATCGAGATTGCGCGCTTGATCCTTGACGCAATCCGGATCACTCTGCAAAACGAAAAGTTCTTCCGCTGGCCGCTTGCCAAAGTTCAACTTGAAATAGTCATCAAAGCGCCCCAGAATAAACGTCTTGCTCGGGCTGTCATCGACATCACGGTATCCAGTCTCAGGCATCCCAGCCGGCCAGACATCGGGAGTGTAATTGCGAATGTAAAGAAAATCCTTGGTCCGAATGGCTCGCACTGGATAGCCCGCATCCCCAGGCCGTCCAACATCGTGACGCTCCTTAGCGATCACCATCACATCTCTTGTGGCATCGACAGTTCCAGACTTGCCACTCTTCAGCACATCAAGAAAACTCTTGCCCGTCATCGTTGCCGGTGCCTTGAGCCCTGCCAATTCCAGAAAGGTAGGCGCAAAATCCCGCGTGTTGATGAAGTCGTCTATCACCCGGCCGGGAACAATATTCTTCCCATAACGGATTGCCAGCGGAATATGAAAGCCATCCTCATAGATCTGCCCTTTGACCCGTGGGAAAGGCATGCCGTGATCCGAGGTCACGACAATCATCGTGTTGTCGAGTTCGCCCGCACGCTCCAGAGTTTCGATCACTCGGCCCAGATGCTGATCGTTTGATTCCACCTCAAGCGCATAATCCAGAATGTCAGATTTGATGAGATTGCTATCAGGCCAGTAACTGGGCACCTTCACATCAGCCAGCCTCTTGCCGGCACGAAGACCAGCGCCCTCCTCATACACGCGATGAGGCTCGGTAGAACCCATCCAAAAACAGAATGGCTTCCCCGCCGGACGCTGCCCAAGAAAGTCAGCGAAGTTGGCGGCATAATCGTTACTCGACATCCCTTTGTACGGCGGCTTGTAAGTCATCTTGTTGTAGCCGGGGCCTGCCGGATTATGCTTCCAGCCGGTAACCTTGAAATCACCTGGCCCCCAACCTTTACCTGTCAACCCAACGTGATATCCGGCATCACCAAGAATCGAAGGATAGACGGGAAAGTCATTAGGGAAGATGCTGTAGTGGCTCACCGCTTCTTTGGTCTGCCAGCTATTGCGGCCGGTCAGTATCGTGGCCCGCGATGGCGAACACTTCGGATTCGAAGTGAAGGTATTGGTAAAGACAACACCCTCACGCGCAACCCGGTCAAAATTCGGAGTCTTCAGCCATGGCACGCCAAAGTAGGAAGCATGACGATTCGACCAATCGTCAGCGATGAAGAATAAGACATTCGGCTGGCGGCTGGTCTGCGGGCTTGCAATACTGGCCCCGGCCATCAAGGCTGCAGAACTGCGAAGGAAGTTGCGGCGAGAAATCGGCATCCCCGATATTCTATGCCCTAAGCCTTAACGCTGCGCCCCCAGGTATTCCGATACAGACCGGTACATACGGTCTTTGTAGAGCCGGCCACCGTCTTCCACTGGGGCAGACCAGTTGTAGCTCCAGGAATCTCCGGTGCTCTTCATGTACTCTGCAATCCGTGCCTCAAGACGAGGAATAACAAGCGCGCGGGCAGACTCGTCCCCGATCAGATTCTTCCGCTGATAGGGATCAGCTTCAAGATCGAAAAGCACCCACGGCTTATCAATGTAGCGGGCATACATGTAGCGGTCAGTACGAACACCGCGCCAGCCAGCCGCCGTGCCATCCCCTGCGTACGGCCCAAAGATCTGAAAGAAGGCATCCTTGCGAGTCTTGTTCGTTTTACCCTGCACAGTCTTGGAAAGATCAAGCCCCTGAAATCCTGCTGGAACGCTCACACCGCACAGCCCAAGAGTCGTCGCGGGAATATCAACATGCGAGAAAAGATTGTCGTTGACCCGGCCCTGCTTCATGTAGCGCGGATAGTGGACGATTCCAGGCACGCGGATCGATTCCTCATACGGCTTACGCTTCAGACGCAACCCATGTGAGCCTAACATGTCCCCGTGATCCGAGAAAAAAAACAGTGCCGTATCTTCGGCATGTCGCGATTGAGCCAAGGCCTTCCGCAGCCGCCCCACCTGATCATCGACAGCAGTACAAGCCGCATAATAACCCGCAAGATTCTTGCGAGTCACTCCGCGCTCTACTTCTTCGTAGTTCGCACGCACTCGAATCTTGTCGGGGTCAAAGCGCTTCATGTACTCCTCAGGCGCACCATAAGGATCATGCGGCGGCCCCGGAGCCACCATCAAAAAATAGGGCTGGTCGGAATTCTTCTGCTGGTCGAGAAATTCAAGCGCAAGGTCGGTCCAACCCTCGGCCTCAAACTTGCCCATCTCGATCGGCTTCGCATCATCGCGAAAGTACTGCGCCTTGAAGTGATCGTGGCTGCATTGATTTGCCGCCCAGTAGTCAAAGCCCAACCGCCGCTCACCCGGAGGAACAAACCCGGGCATCCGCGGCCCGCCATCGAGGTGCCACTTGCCAATAAACCCGGTCCGATACCCAGCCCCTCGCAAGATCTTGGCAATCGTATTTGAGTTCTCGTTCAGCCGAAGATCATTCGCTGTCATTCCGTTGGCATGACAATATTGTCCCGTCATCAAAATGGCCCGCGCGGGGCAACACACAGGAGTGTTGGCAACCGTATTGCGAAACTGCATACCCTCCTTTGCCAATTGATCCAAATGCGGAGTCTGTGCGTTCTCGTCTCCCATCGACCCCAGCGCCTGCCCACGCCACTGATCTGGCATGTACCAGATAATATTCGGCTGCTTCGGTTTCGCCTTCGAAAGCAGCAGCCCCGGGGCGCTTCCCAGCAATGCTCGTCTCGTCAACATGACAATATTGTCCTCCAGAACCGACAACAGCCTATCATCTCAGCAAATTCCCCGCTCAGCCCCTGCCGGATACCAACTTGACACTATTGCGCGGGACTCGCTATAAATGATTAAGTCCTTTTTTCTCAGAGGGCTATATCAGTTTCAAGGGGTCAACATGAATCAAACTCGCCACAAGAGCCTTGTGCTCTTCGCCGCGACCATGCTGATGCTCGCGCTATCCGTAGCGCCGGCAGCAGCTCAAACACTTTACGGATCGATCACCGGCTTGGTGGAAGATCCTTCTGGCAGCACCGTTGCTGGTGCCAAAGTCGTAGCAACCAACACTGCTACTGGCCAAGTCTATGAAGGTGTAGCCGATGCCAATGGCACCTACAATATTCTCAACGTCCAAACCGGCACCTACGATCTCAAGATTACTCAATCGGGCTTCAAGTCGTCCTCACGCACTGGCCTCGTGATCTCAGCCAACGTCGTTACGCGTACTAACGTCCGCCTCGAAGTCGGCGCGCTCAGCGAACAGATCACGGTAGCTGCTGAAGCAGTATCGCTCCAGACTGACAAAGCGGACACGCACTCGGAAATCGGAGCCAAGGCCATCAAGACCATGCCTCTGCCGGGCTTCCGTAACTACCAGTCGCTGATCAACCTGGTCCCAGGTGCAACGCCTGCCGTCTTCCAGAATTCGATCACCGATACCCCTGGCCGTTCGCTCTCCACCAACATCAACGGAACCAACCGTAACAACAACGTTACCCGTATCGACGGAGCCGCTTCGGTCAACCTCTGGTTGCCTCACCATGCCGGTTACGTCACCCCTGCAGAAATGGTTGAAAACGTCAACATCACCACCTCTGCTGGCGACGCCGAACAGGGCTTTGCCGGTGGCGCAGCCGTTAGCGTAATCACCAAGTCCGGTACTAACGAATTCCATGGCAGCGCCTTCGAATTCCATGACAACCAGCGCATGCGCGCTCGCAACTTCTTCTTCACCCCCACCACCGTCAAGCCAGTCAGTATCTACAACAACTTTGGCGGCACCATCGGCGGTCCGATCGTGAAGAACAAGTTCTTCTTCTTTTATTCCTACGACAACACCAAGCAGCGCACGGGTGCCTTTGGCCGTTACTCAGTTCCCACCGACGATATTCGTACTGGCAACTTCAGCACCACCGGCACCACCATCTTTGATCCGCTTACGTCCACCGTGGCAGCGAATCGTACCCCCTTCCCTGGCAACATCATTCCTCCTAATCGCATCGCCCCTCAGGCGCAGCGCATCCAGGCCTTCTATCCCAGGGCAAACATCGCTGGCGTAGCACTCAACAACTATGCGATCGGTGCAACCCCCCAGTTCAACCGTTACTACAACGACGTCAAGCTCAACTACAACCGTAACTCCCGGCACTCCATCTGGGGCCGCTACGGTCAGATGAACGCGCTCGTCGGCGGCAGGGGTATCTTTGGTGACGGCGTCGGCCCGGCCCCCGGTTCAGACCCTGGCCTCGGCGATACTGCCGTGCGCAATATGTCGATTGGCCATTCCTACACCATCAGCCCCACCCTCTTGCTCGACGGCGTCATCGGCTATCAGCGTCAAGACCAGGTCGTTCAGGGTCAGGACTTTGGTAAGGACTTTACCTCGCTCGGTATTCCCGGCATCGGCGGACCAGATCCTCGTCAGCAGGGCTTCCCCAACATCAACATCAACGGCTATAACGGATTTGGTGTTCCTGGATGGATGCCGCTGACCCGTATTGAAGAAAACTTCACCACCACGCAGAGCATGCGCTGGATCAAGGGCAAGCACAACTTTGCCTTTGGTTTCGACGGTGTTTTGTTCCGCATGAACCACTGGCAGCCTGAACTTGGCAATGGCCCCCGAGGCGCATTCGACTTCAACGGCGGTGCCGCAGGTAATGGTACTTTCAACAACTTCAATGGTTATGCGGCGTTCTTGCTTGGTGCTCCTCGCCAGATTCAGAAGAGCGTTCAAAACATCCTTGCCACCGCCCGCGAATGGCAGTTCGGGTTCTACGCTCAGGATCGTTGGCAGGTCAACCGTAAGCTCACCGTAAACTTCGGTCTGCGCTACGAGAACTACCCGCTCATGGGCCGCTCTAACGGTAAGGGCATCGAACGCCTCGAACCAGAGACCAACACCGTCTTCCTTGGTGGCCGTGGCAATGTGCCTCGTAACAATGGCTTCACGGTAAACAAGTTGATGTTTGCCCCACGTGTTGGCATCGCCTATCGTCTCGACGATAATACGGTGATCCGCACTGGCTACGGCATCAACTTTAGCCCGCTCCCCTGGTCGCGTCCGCTTCGTGGATTCTACCCGGTTGTGATCAACACAGTTTTCCCTGCACTGGACGACAATTCTTCAATCCGCTCCTTCGCTGAGGGTATCCCGGCTATCTCGCTTCCGAACATTGATTCCGGTTCTGTTAACCTGCCCCCGGCAGCAGACATGCGCACCCCCATTGGTGGCCAGATCACCCGTGGCTACACGCAAAGCTGGAATTTTACCATCGAACGTAAGATGCCCGCGAACTTCATCACGAGCGTTGCTTACGTTGGTACGCAGAGCGTCCACCTCGCCGCAGACCGTGACATCAATTCCGGTCAGGTCATCGGTGCCGGTAACGCTGGCCGTCCTTACTCAGCTCGCTTCGGCCGCAACATCCCTACCCTTCTCTGGGATGGACAATTGAGCTCGCGCTATCACTCATTCCAGACCTCCATTCGCCGTCAGGCAAAGGGCCTCACCGTTCAGGGTGCTTACACCTGGTCAAAGGCAATCAATGCCGCTGACGACGAAGGTTGGACAGGCACCACCTGGAACTGGACCCCCGTCTACAATCGCAACATCGCTCCCGCCGGTTATGATCGCCGCCACGTCCTTCAAATGGGCTGGGTTTATGAACTTCCTGTTGGCAAGGGCCAGAAGTTCACCACCAATAGAGCAATTGATTACGCCGTCGGTGGCTGGTCATTGAGCGGCATCACTGCCGCCTTCACCGGTACCCCCTTCACTCCTGGCGCTCCGGGCGGTACTTTGAACCTCCCCGGAAACGCGCAGACTGCAGATCAGGTCAATGCCACCATTGGCCGTCCTGAAGGCATCGGCCCCGGTGCTACCTTCTACGACACCAGTGCGTTCCGCAACGTCATCCTGAATGCTGGCGAAGTCGGCCGTTTCGGCTCCTTCGGCCGCAACAGTGTCCGCAACCCCGGCATCCTCCGACATGACCTCACGCTCTCCAAGACCATCTCGATCACCGAGCGCGTAAACGTCAGCCTCCGTGGTGAAGCTTATAACTTCACCAACAGCCGTCTGTCGCAAGGTTTCGCCTCGACCGACGTGACCAATGTAAACTTCCTGCGTGTGCTCGGCGCTTCTGACGAACGTCAGTTCCGCGTTGCAATTCGCTTTGCATTCTAATCTCAATCACAATCTCAAAGGCGGTTCGCTTCGGCGAACCGCCTTTGTTTTTTGCCAACATAGAATCATGCGCTTGTTTTTCATCCTCGCTCTCTCTATTGCTCTCCAAGCGCAATCCCCATCACAAGCCGAAAAAGCGAATCGAGCAAAATCTTTCCTCGCTGAAAGCAAGTTCGCCGAAGCCGCCGCCCTCTACACTGAACTGGTTCAGCAACTCCCAAACAACCCCGGCCTCCTTCTAAATCAAGGCATGGCACTGCATATGTCCGGTGCCGACGCCAAAGCCATCCCGCCCCTCGAAGCCGCGCTTAAACTCAACCCAAACATCCCCCCTGCCCTTCTCTTCCTCGGCGCAAGCTACCTCCGCACCAACCAACCCGCCAAGGCCCTCGCTCCGCTCGAAAAGTTCATCACCCTTGACCCCAACCACCTCGAAGCACGCCAAATGCTAATCGACGCAGCCAACACCGTCGGTCAACCCGCCCGAGCCCTCCCACACCTCGAAAAGCTCGGCCTCTACTACGACCTCGGGCGCACCTACGAAGCTCTCGCCTTCGACACCTTTGCCCAACTCGAAAAGCTCTACCCCGAATCGGGCCCCTTCTTTGCCCTCCTGGCTGATTCCCGCTCCAAGACCAGCCAGCGCCGCGCTGCCTTCTTCTTCTATCGCAAGGCACTCGAAAAGGCCCCCACCCTTCAGGGCCTCCGAACCTCCATAGCCGAGATCTACCGCACCAACGGCAACCCCGAATGGGCGCTTCACGAAGAAGCAGCCGAAGCCAAACTCCCCGCACCCAACTGCAAACTCAAATCCTCCGAGTGTGAATTCCTCGCAGGCCGCTACGCCAATTCCGTCCGCCTGTCCAAAACCGCCAACACCGCCATGAACCTCTACTGGCGCACCCGTTCTTACAACCAGCTCGCGGCTGCTGCGTTCAACAATTTGAAGCAAGGCACGCCGGACTCCTACCGCTACATCGCGGAAACCAGCCGCGACCAAAACCGCCACGCCGATGCCGCTGAAGCCTGGAAGCAAGCCCTCCAACTGGTTCCAGACCAACCCGGCTTCCAGCGTGAGCTCGCCGCCACCTACCTCGCCTTAAAGAACTACGACGAAGCTCAAAAGCTCACCACTCTGCTGCTAGCAAAAGAACCCGGTACCGCCGACATAAATCATCTTCAGGGAGATTTGTTTTTGGCCCAACAACTCCCCGAGCGCGCCGAGCCCTTCCTCGCCAAAGCTGCAAAGCTGGCACCCGGCATCCTCGCCACCAGGGCTTCGTACGCCCGCGCCCTCCTCGCACTGGGCAAGCCCAAAGAAGCGCTCCCCCACGTCACAGCCGCTCTGCCGCTAGACACCGACGGCAGCCTCCACATCCAGCTCGCCCGCGCATACCAAGCCAGCGGCCAAACCGAGGCAGCTAAGCTTGCAATGGCCAAATACCAGGAGATCCAGGCCCGCGCGAGCAAGCAGCAAGAAGTACCTGAAATCGCTCCCCCCAAATGAACCCGCTACCACTTCTACTATTCGCGCAGATCCAGTTCACGGCGGTTCCCACTGCCCCGCCCTTCGTGCTGCAAAACAACCCCACACCAGACAAGCACATGGTCGAGACCATGCCCGGCGGCATGGCCATCTTCGACTACAACAACGACGGTCGCCCAGACCTTTTCTTCACCAACGGCGCAACCCTTCCAGACCTCAAAACCAAACACCCCAATCGCCTCTACCGCAACGACGGCAACATGCGCTTCATCGACGTAACCAGCGAAGCCAACCTCTCCGGCACAGGCTACTCCATTGGCGCAGCCGCAGGAGACTTCGACAACGACGGCCACATCGATCTCTTCGTCGCCGGCCTCTACTCAAACCATCTCTATCGAAACAACGGCAAAGGCAAATTCGAAGAACTCACCAACACCGGCATCCTGTCGAACGAATGGTCAGTAGCCGCCGGCTGGTTCGACTTCGACAACGACGGCAAGCTTGATCTTCTGGTCACCAACTACGGTCGCATCGAGCTGAGCAAACCCCGCTTCTGCGGCGATCGCGCCAAAGGCCTCCGCGTCTACTGCCACCCGCGCTACTACGATCCCCGCCCCAACCAGCTCTATCGCAACAGAGGCAACGGTAAATTCGAAGATGTCACAGTCTCCTCGGGCCTCTCAAAACACCTGGGACGCGGCATGTCGATCGCCTTCGCCGACTACGATGCCGACGGCCGTCTCGACGCCTTCGTCACCAACGACAACCTCCCCAACTTCCTCTTCCACAACCTCGGCAAAGGCAAGTTTGAAGAAGTCGCACTGCTCTCAGGAGTCGCCCTCCTCGACAGCGGCAAACCCATCGCCAGCATGGGTACAGACTTTAGAGATTACGACAACGACGGCAAGCCCGACATCGTCGTCACTGCGCTAACGGGCGAAACCTACCCGCTCTTCCACAACGAAGGCGCAGGCAACTTCTCAGACCAAACCAACAAGAGCCAACTCAGCCGCCTGACAAACAAGATCGCAGGCTGGGGCGTCGGCCTCGTCGACTTCGACAACGACGGCCACAAAGACCTCTTCACCGCCAACTCCCACGTCAACGACATCGTAGAGAAATTCGAAGCAGCCACCTACAAACAAGCGAGCACGATCTTCCGCAACACAGGCGCAGGCAAATTTGAAGCCACTGCGTCGGGCCTCGAAACCGCCATCAAAGCCCACCGCGGAGCCGCCTTCGCCGATCTCGACGGCGACGGCAAAATCGACATTGTCGTCACCTCATTAGGCGAACCAGTAGAGATCTGGCGCAACACCACCCAAAATCAAAACAACTACATCGCCATCCAGATTGCATCCATCGGCGCGGCCATCCGCATAGGCACCCAGGCCAACCTGATGACCACCAGCCTCAGCTATGCCTCAAGCACACACATCCCCGTCCACTTCGGCCTGGGCACCACGACTCTGATCGAAAAGATCGACATCCTCTGGCCCTCGGGCTATCGTCAAACCCTAACCGACATCAAACCAAACCAGACGATAAAAGTCACAGAGCCCTGACCCATATTCAATAATGAAAGGACACCCATGAGCGTCCACCCTGCCGCTGGCACCCATCCAACCACTCTTGTTGATCTAGCAAAACTGGAAGCCAAATACTACAGCCTCCACCCCGATCCATCGAACCCAGCCCAACGCGTATCCTTCGGCACTTCCGGCCATCGCGGTTCCTCCCTCCACACAACCTTCAACGAAGATCACATCCTCGCCACCACGCAGGCTATTGTTCTCTATCGCAAGATGCAGAACACCACCGGCCCTCTCTTCCTCGGCATCGACACCCACCCCCTCTCCGTCCCGGCCTACCGCAGCGCCCTTGAAGTCCTCGCCGCAAACTCCATCGAAGTCCGCATTGCTCCCAACGACGGCTACACGCCCACCCCGGCCATTTCCCACGCCATCCTCAACGCAAACAACGCCGACGGCATCGTCATCACTCCCTCCCACAATCCGCCCGAAGACGGCGGCTTCAAATACAACCCGCCCACCGGCGGCCCTGCTGGCAGTGAAGCCACCACCTGGATCCAGAACACCGCCAACGAATTCCTCGCAAACAAGCTGTACGGCATAAAGCGCATCCCCTTCGAACAAGCCCTCAAAGCGCCCACCACCGTCGAACACGACTACATGCGCAACTACATCGAAGACCTTGAAAACGTCATCGACTTCGAAGTCATTCGTTCCTCTGGCATTACCCTCGGTGCCGACCCCTTGGGTGGGGCCGGTGTCCACTACTGGGCCCCCATTGCCGACCACTACAAAATCAACCTCACCGTAGTAAACGGCAAAGTCGACAAGACTTTCTCCTTCATGACCCTCGATTGGGATGGCAAGATCCGCATGGACCCCTCCTCTGCCTACACCATGCAAGGCCTCATCGGCCTCAAAGACCGCTTCGATGTCGCCTTCGCCTGCGACACCGATCACGACCGCCACGGCATCGTCACCAAGTCCGTCGGCCTCCTTCCCCCAAATCACTACCTCGCCACCTGCATCCACTACCTCTTCACCAACCGTCCCGATTGGGGCGCAAATACGCAAGTCGGCAAGACCATCGTCAGCTCTTCGATGATTGATCGCGTCGCCGCCCAAATCCACCGCAAAGTCTACGAAGTCCCGGTAGGCTTCAAGTGGTTTGTCGACGGTCTCGTCGATGGCAGCCTCGGCTTCGTCGGTGAAGAAAGCGCCGGTGCCACCTTTCTGCGCCGCAACGGCAAGGTCTGGACCACAGACAAAGACGGCATCACAGCCGCACTGCTCGCAGCCGAAATCACAGCCAGGCTCAACCGCGATCCCGGCGAAGTCTACCAGGAACTTACCAAGACCCTTGGCGATCCCTCCTACGCCCGCATCGACGCCCCAGCCAACGCGCAGCAAAAGAAGATTCTGAGCAACCTCAAGCCCAGCGACATCAAAGCAACCACTCTCGCGCGCGAGCCCATCCAGCAAATCCTCACCAGCGCCCCCGGCAACAACCAGTCCATCGGCGGCCTAAAGCTCGTGACAGAAGGAGGCTGGTGCGCAGCCCGCCCCTCCGGCACAGAAGACGTCTACAAGATCTACGCCGAAAGCTACCACGGCCCCAACCACCTGCAACAAATCCAGCAGGACGCCCAACTCATCATCGCCGAGGCATTCAAACAATGAGCACCTTACTCCTACACTCCGTCAGCTACGCCGGCTTCTGGGGCCAGCCCGCCCTCACCGTAGAACAACTCATCGACAAAGCAAAAGAACTCGGCTTCGGCGGCGTCATGCTCGCCGCCAAGCGTCCTCACGTTTCAATCCTCGATTACAACGAAGCCGCCCGCACCAAGCTCCGCCGCCTTCTTGAAAAGAAGAAACTCAAAAACCTCTGCCTCGCCGGATATTCCAACATCACGGCAGATCTTGAACATCCCGACGTCCCCACAATCGAGATCCAAACCCAATACCTCATCGAGCTGGCAAAACTAGCACACGATCTCGGCGGCTCCCTCGTCCGCATCTTCACGGGCTACGAGAACCCCGCTCACGACTATAGCCGCCAGCTCCGCATGATTGCAGCCTCTCTGCGCGAAGCCGCAAAGCGAGCCGCAGACTACAACGTCACCTTCGCCGTCCAAAATCACCACGACCTCGCCGTCGGCTACGAGACGCTCCACGACCTCATCACGCAAGTGAACCACCCAAACTGCCGCGCTGGCTTCGACGCCTGGGCACCAGCCCTGCATGACGCAGACCTCACTCAGGCAGCCATCCTCATGGCCCCTATCACTGTCCACACAACTGTCGCCGACTACGTCAAACGCTCCCGCTACAAATACGACTCGGCGCTGGTCAACTACCGCGAAGGCCTCCCCTTCATCCAGGCAGTCCCTATGGGCGAAGGCTTCATCGATTACAAGTCGTTCTTCGAAGCCCTGGCCGAAGGCGGCTTCAATGGCAGCATCGCCTACGAAATGTGTTCCCCACTCCTTCACGGCTCAGACATGAAAACACTGGATCGCTACGCCCGCCACTTCATCGAATATATGCAATCTCTCCAATGAAATTTCCTTCCGCTCGAAGCCTCTTCATCGGCCGCCTGGTCTTTGATCTCATCATCTGCGTCTGGCAGGTCATTGAAGTCAAGGCCGCAAACATCTCCCCGGCTACCCCTTTCTACGCCAGTCCCATGGCCATCCTCGCCCTTACCAACCCAATGGTCACACTGCTCTCCACAACCATCTTCTCGGACGCAACGCTAGCCCGCGAATGGATCTGGGTCCCCCTCTATCTCATGTGCGATGCCATAATCTGGGGTGGCTTGTGGATCATCATTCATTGGCTGCGGCAACCCAATGTCTACGAGTAGCCAAATGCAACGCAGGCTCTTCATTCAATCCACCGCCGCTCTTGCCGCAGCCCCTGCCACCAGGCCACACTCAGCCCAAGTCAAACAACACAACAACAAGCCAACGCTCTTCCTCAACGGCCAACCCGCCATTGCCAGCTTTTACGCTCTGACCGATTGCATTGGCGGCCGCTTCAGCTTCGACGAGCAACCCCAACAATCCATCCGCCAATTCGCTGCCGTCGGCTTCAAGCTCTATCAGCTCGACCTCTTCATGGCAGACTGCCTCACCCAACCCGGCCCTCTCAACATTGACCTCGCCAGACGCCAAATCCGCGGAGTCTTACACGCCTGCCCAGACGGCGCAGTAGTACTGCGCTGGCATCTCAACGCCCCCCAGTGGTGGAAAGACCAGAACCCAGGTGAGCTCACTCAATACGACAACGGCGGCTTTGAAACACCAGACCGCAAGCTCCCCGTCCGCACCATGCAGGACGATCTGCGACGTACTCCCCGTGCCAGCATCGCATCAAAGCCGTGGTTTGAACTCGCCCAATCCAAAACCATCGAGCTTCTCAAAGGCCTCGCCAAGACCCCAGAAGGCAACGCTCTCATCGGCATCCATCTCGCCAACGGCGTCTACGGCGAGTGGCACTACTGGGGCTTCATGCGAAACGAACCAGACACGGCTAAGCCTATGCAAGACCACTTCGCAAGCTGGCGCAAAGCCAAAGGCAAAGCCGCTATCCCTGTCCCCAACACCGCCGAACGCAAGGCCCTGGATCTAGGAATCTTCCGCGACCCAGCTCGCCGTGAGAACGTGATCGATTACTACCGTTGCCAGCAAGAGCTAGTCGCCAACCGCATCATCGATCTCTGCGTCACAGTCAAGAAGCACTGGCCAAGGCCCATCCTTACCGGCACCTTCTACGGCTATTTCTTCAGCGTCTTTGATCGGCACGCCACTGGCGGCCATCTCGAGCTCCACAAGATCCTCGCCTCACCGCACGTCGATTACCTCAGTGCCCCGCAATCCTACGGCCCTGCCTATCGCGACTCGGGCTCCTGCGGCATCACCCGCGCCCTCATCGAAACCATCCGCCTCAACGGCAAGCTTTTCCTCGACGAAATGGATCAAACCCCCTCCTGGAAGTGGCGCAACGACGTCGATGCCGCCTTCGAGCTCACCAACGTCAACGAAGACATTGCCCTCATCCGGCGCAACATCCTTGAAGGCTACACACGCGGCGCAGGTCATTGGTATTACGATTTCGGCCCCGCCAACAATTCCGGCTGGTGGGCCGACAAGCGCCTCATGGCCGAAATCGATCAGCTACACAAAGTGCTGAACCAATACCACCAGCGCAGCTACGAACCAGCAGGAGACGTCCTCGCAGTTTTCGATACAGAGGTCTTCTACTACACAGGCTCGATCCAGGGAACAGACCCGCTCACCGATTCGCTAGCCGTCAACCGCACCATTACCAGCCTCTACAAATCCAGCGCAGCCATAGAGACTATCCATCTCAACGACCTCGACAAGATCGACCTTTCCCGCTTCAAAGTGATTCTCTTCGCCAACACCTGGCACATGACCGCAGCCCAGCGCACCTTCATCAGAACCAAGGTCATCAACAAAGATCGCCACGTGATCTTCCAGGGCCTCCCCGGCTACATCGATGGCAACAAACTCTCCATCGACTACTCAAGAGAAGTCACCGGGCTCAACCTCGAACCCACCACAGACGCCAAATTCCAACCCGCCCTCAAAGCAACGTCAACCCAAGCCAACGTCCATTTCTTCACCACACCGCCAACCGACTGGCACACGATCCTCAAGCAAACCCCAGCCCACCAATACACCACCCACGACGACATCATCCACACCGGCGGCGGCCTCTTACTCCTCCACACAAAGACCGGCGGCCCCCGCGAGATCCGCCTCCGCAACGGCAAGGCCATCCAGACTACATTGCCCGCCAACCACTCCTTGCTGCTCGATGCAGAGACAGGCGAGAAGCTCCTCTAATATAATGAGCAAGCTCTATGCGTCTGCTGTTTATTCCGTTCCTGCTTAGTAATTTGCTTGCTCAAGACTGTCGACTGAACCTCTTCACTCCAGCCCAACCACCCTTCAAAATTGAAGAGGGCGAGCGTGCCCTCGAATCGCAAACGCTCCAAACCACCATCTTCGCAGTCTCACCCAACCAGATCCCCCACTTCTTCGATACTGCATCGCGAATCCGGCGCATCGACGCGAGCGGTCGCATGGTCACCGTTGCAGGTGACGGCACCAGAGGTCTTACCATCACACCCGGCCCTGCAAACCAAGCCCTCCCAGCCATTTCGCAACTCCTATTCTCCCCCTCAGGTGTGCTCCACTTTATAGCCATCGGCCGCGTCTTCCAGATCACCAATGGCATCATCGAACCCGTCGTCGGCTCTGGCCGTCCTGGCTTCAACGGAGAATCCGGCCCAGCCACAGAAATCAATCTCGGCACCATCGTCAACGCAACCTTTACCCGTTCCGGCGACCTGTTGATCATCGACAACTTTAACCGCCTCCGCCAGCTATTTCCAGACAAAACCCTCCGCACCATCGCTGGCTCCACACGGGTCGCCGCAGCCGCTGGCCTTACCGGCGACGAAGGTCCCGCCACTGGGGCTTCCCTTTCCAACCCCCGTCAAGTAATTGCTTTCCCCAACGGCAACATCTGGCTGCGAGATCTTGCCGGCCGCCACATCCGCCTCATCACTCCAGACGGCAACATCGACACCGTCAACACCAACTTCGACACCACCATCAACATCCTCCTCCTCGCCGACGGCACCCCCGCGGCTGCCACCGCCAACCGCGTCTTCCCGATCCGCCCCGATGGCAACATCGAACCCGGCGCCGCTCCCTACCCTGCCTTTACCGGCACACCCCGCGCCACCGCCTCCAACGGCGACCTCTACTACGAAGGCTCAGCCCGGCCAGAGCAGCGCAACCCGCTCGTCCGCATGGCCAACAGAGTTCCTACTGTGATCGCTGGCGCACCCGTCGCGGCAACGGTGGACGGCCAGGCTCCGCCCTTCGGTGCCTTCTACGCCCGCAACAACTCAATCCTCTACAGCGCGAATCTCGGCGGCAAATCAGGCATCCTCGAAGCCCGCCCCGGGCAGGCTCCCCGCTTCATCGTAGGCGGAGGCGACGACATCGGCGACGCCGAGGGCAAAACCGCAACCAACATCTCACTCTTCGGCATTCAAACCTTCACCATCGACAACGAAGGCCGCATCATCATCGCTGAGGCCAACCGCCGCCGCATCCTTGTCGTCGCCCCAGACAGCAAAGTGTCAAACCTCAAAACGTCCGACGGCCAACCCGTCATCTTTGCTCCTCTCGGAGCCTTCTCCACCCTGCAGCGCATCGTAGCCGACGCCGCAGGCAATCTCTACTGGAATGCCGCAGCCTACACCCCCACCGGCGGAGTCCTTACAGTCGAACTCGCCGTCTACACCAAAGCTACTTCCACCATCAGCACCCTGATCGTTCCAGGCCTCAACGCTCTCACCCGCCTCGAGAACGGCACCGCAATTGCCCTCGCCGGCAACAGTGCCACCTTCCGCAACGCCTCCCTCCTCACCCCCTCCGCCCTGACTGCTACGCACAAAAACCTACGATTCCTGCCCCTCACCTCTCTCACGGATTCCTACTTCGTAGCCGCCGGCCGCCTCTTCCGAGGCGAACCGGGCCAACTCGAATACTTCGAAATCACCCCAGCCCCAGACTTCATCGTTTCAGGCAATAACCAGGTCTTTGTGCACTTAACCGACGGTGGTTTCTACCGGCTGGAAAACCCCAATGCCTGCCAATGGCAACCACAGCCCAAAATCAACGCCGTCACCAATGCCGCCAGCTATGGCTTTCTCGACACCGTCTCACCGCGTTCACTTCTCACAATCTTTGGCTCCGGCCTCGGCCCCCCTGAAGGCCAGGGCCTCATCCTCGACGGCGCGCTGCGAGCAGGCGGCCAACCCGCTCCATACCCAGCCCTCCTGCTAGGAAACTTCTCAGGCACCATCCCCCAGTCCGCCCTCACCGGAACCACTCTTCCCGTGATCTATTCCAACGATTCGCAAGTCAACGTAGCCGCACCCGTCACCACCGCAACCACTCTGCAGCTCTATTTCTCCTGGCAGGGGCTCACCCTGATCCACCCTGTCACTATCCGAAGCCTTACCGCCACCCCAGGCCTCTTCAATGCTTATTCCCAGCCAGACCCACAACGCCTGACACTCTACGCCACCGGCCTCGGCGCGCTCGACGGCAACCCAGCCCTCGGCGACTTCCTCTCCACCAGCACTCTCCACAGAACCACCAGCGCCGTCACTGCAACCATCGACGAGATCGATGCAGAAGTCGAATTCGCCGGCGGGGCACCAGGCCAGATCGGCGGCCTCTACCAGATCAATCTGAAGCTTCCCGAAGGCATTAGCTCCGGCCAGCACAACATAGTAATTTCCGTCGCTGGCCAGAGGTCATCACCACTGGCGGTAACTCTCCGCTAGAACTCCAAGCGCATCGTAGCCTGCAACTGCCGTGGCCGGATTCCAAAACCTGCATACGATGTAGCAAGACTCGATATCCCGTCTGCCCCAGGCGTCACCAGACCCTGCACATTGAGCACATTGAACATGTCCACGTTGAGCCGCAGCCGCCTCCGGCCTTGCTCATCAAAGTTGAAGTACTTCATCAACGAGGAATCCATCGTCCAGTTGAACGGCCCCAGCTTCGATTGATTCCGCCACGGATGCAATCCCGTATCGTAATTCACACGCACCACACCACCCGTCTGCAGCGGCAGATACACCACGTTCGTATCGTAATCGGCATTATTCGGGTCTGTCGGCCTGCCACCCTTCGGCCACGGGTTAATCGGCTTTTGCGCCGGCTTATAGTTCTCTGGCAAACCAAAGACGCCGTTGCGCATCCCCGCTGCATTCCGGCTATTGATGAACCGCTCAGAGATATAACCGTTAAACCAGAGATGCCCTTCAATGCACCTCTCTCCTGCCGGAGTCTGGGCGGAATCCGGAGTCGCACGGCAATCCAGAATCTTCTGCTTGTTCCGGTACACCTCAAACTCCCCCATCTCGCCCCAGTTCCCCGTCGGCATGGAATACCAACTGCTCACTACCGTCCCCGTTCCCCACAACTTCCAGCCTCCCACTAGCGTATTGGTCAAACCACGCGCATTCCGCAACAGCGACTTGCCCCTGCCAAACGGCAGATCGTAGCTCCAGTTCCAACGAATCCGGTGCTTCGGCACACCCGTGTCCCGGTCATAAAACAGAAAGCGATTCAGCTCTTTCAAACCACTGGGCACCGTACCGGGCAAGTACGCATTCGTTGCCGACGATTGATCGTCTCGAAACGAGTTGCCAGCCAGCCGTAAAGAGTTCGTCAATGTATAAAAGGCTTGAAAACCGAGACCATTACGAAGCCGGCGCTCGATCTCAACCGCCCATGTGGCTGAATTGATAAAGCCACTCCGTTGCAGGATCCGAATATCCGTATAGGCATTCTGATCAAACGGCCGGCGCAGCACACTTGCGAATTCCCCAGTCGGCGTAGTTCGCCCAGTCGTCAGATAGTAGATATAGTCATTGGCCTGCGGATTGATATTAAAGAGCTGATCAGTATTCACGCCGTGCTTGCCCTTGTAGGTGAATCGCAGCACCGTCGAAGCATCCAGTTGCTTCTCCAGTGCAAGATTCCATTCATGAATCCGCAAGCTCGGCTGCTTCCCGTCCATCGCGACAACACCCTGTCCCCGTCCCAGCGCAGTCGGGTTATTCAGGTCGATCACATTCGCGCTGTTCTCACCCACCCTTACATCCGGTACCGTTCGCAACAGAAGGTTTCCGATCCCATCCGGGCTCTGCGCTGCTGAATTCGGATTGTAGGTGAAGTTCGCACGAAACGGAGCAAGCCCCGAAAACTGCGCGAGCAGCGTCCGCATCGGCACAGCAGAAATATAGAGACCATACCCGCCACGAATGACCAAAGGTTTGGTGCCCTCTCTCAGGCTATAAACAAAACCGGCCCGCGGCCCAATATCAAAAAAATTTGAAGGGAACAACTGCTTCGGCTTCCCAAGCTCGGCAGCATTCTTGAACGACATCCCGACCCTTTCAAAATTAGCCACAATCTGCGGGTTGGTCACCCCCAGCTTGTAATAATGCTCAAGCGGTTCCGGCAACAGAATCGACTTCGACTCCAAATCAAAAGCAGTCAACAAATTGCTCTGCTCGCTAAACGCGGGATTGATATCCCACCGCACTCCCGGAGTCAGTGTCAGCCGCCGCGTCACACGCCAGTTGTCCTGCACATAAAGCCCATAGTTCTTCTCGCGCACCCGCATGATCCCGCGCTTCAGCCCAACGGTATAAGTGCTTGCATACCCAAGAAAAAAATTGGCCATGTCATGCCCGGTCTGCGGCGTAGTCCCCGGGTTCAGCGTCGTACCCAAAGTTGACGATTCCAGCGCCGTTGCCAAACTGCTAAATGCCACCGATCCGGAAATCGCACCCTGATCCGGCAACAAATGCTGTTTCTCGTCATGCAAACGATATCCAAACGAGAAGTTATGAGACTTCTTGATCCAGCTAAAGTTCTGCTCCAGATTCGAAATCATGCTGTACAACTGGCGTCGATTGTCACCTTCGATGTAGTTGTAGTTCGTAAAGCCCGTACCCGTGATGTTCGGCCATCCAATCTCGCCAAGCGGATTCGGCAACCCCAACTCTTTAGACCAATCCTTTTGCTCCGGCCCATTCACAGTTCGCGACAACTGCCACGTTCGATTCGCTAGTGTCTCTACAAAGAACGTCGGCGCAAAAGTATGCGTCCAACTCAATGCCAGGCTACGCCCACGAGTCGGCTGATAGGTAACGTTTGCCTCCTTGCCAGTTGTGGGTGGGCCAGTATTGGTGGCCGTTCCGAGGTAATGCGATTCCCGCGTCCCTCCATTCACCTTCACGAAAAAGTTGTCCTTTTCGGAAAACCGGTGATCCAAACGCAACACCGTAGGCGTATCACTCAGCATCGGATATTGTCCCGTCGGCACTGCCATCCTCAGATTTGTAGTCACGTTCGGATTGGTGATGTCAGTAGGCATAGGCGTAATGTCAAGGATCCGTTTCGTAAACGGACTGATTCTTCCAATCGGAATCTGGTTGTTAGAAAACGGATCACGAACACTCACAATCCGCCCATTCGGAAACTCTTCTTGCCGCGTCGTCATCGGGTCGTAAAGCTGCAGCAATCTCCCTTGATTATCGGCAAGCTCGCTGAAGTTTCCCTGCCGCATCAATGCCGTCGGCACCCTGTAATCCCGCGTCACGCCCTGCACCCACTCACTCCCCTCGCGAGTGAAAAAGAAGAAGGTCCGGTTCTTCCCGTCATAGAGCGTCTTCCTCCCGTTCAAACCAAACGATGGAATCACAATCGGCCCGCCCACCGAACCGCCAAACTCATTCCGAATCAGCTTCGGCGTCTGAAACGGCCGCCCATCGAGAAACACATCCTGCCGCGCCCGCGCCACTCCAAAGCCGTTATTCCGGTGCGTCTCGAAAATCGCAAATTGCAATCGATTCGATCCGCTCTTTGTCGAAACAATCACCGAAGTCGGCCGCGTATATTTGGCAGACGACGTACTGGTCTCAACCCTCACCTCACCAATCGATTCCAACCCCTGCAAATTCGCCGACCCGCCAAACTCACGGTTGTTCGAAGAAGCACCGTCCTGAACATAATCTGTCGAATAAGACATCAGCCCCGAAACGCGAATGCTCCCCCCTGCCCCGTCAGAATCCTCCACACCCGGAGTAACATTACCCAAAAGCGTATTCAGGTTACGCCCATTGATCGGTAATTCCCTGATCCGCTGTGCATCGAGCGTAGACGCATCCGTAGCATCGACTACGTTCACCAGTGGCACGCTGTCAGTTACCATCACCGTCTCGCTCACCTGCCCCGGGGTCAGTACCGGGTCCACAGCCACAATCTTTCCTGTCTCAACCCGCAACTCACCTTCCCATGCCTTCATGCCGCCCATTTCAACGCGCATTTTGTATTGCCCAATGTTCATCGGAGGCGTTACATAAAAGCCCTCACCATTGGCAACCGTATTCAACACCCGCCCCGATTCCAGGTGCAGAATCGTGAGTCTCGCCCCAGGCAGAACCGCACCACTAGAGTCCTTCACCGTCCCCTGAATCGAGCCGCCACCAGCGCTCGACTGCGCAAAGACGCTGGCGCAAACCATGAACAAAACAAGAAGCTGCATAATACCCCGTCGTGTGATTCTATCGTAGTCAGCAAGCCAGCCATGAGAAGCTTCCTCAAGAATTCGTAACAACGGCTTGAGGGATATTCATGATTAGCAGTCGCTTCACTCTGGGACTTTTTTTGTCCATTTCCTTCCTTTCGGCGCAGGAAACCAGATCCACACTCTTCGGCACAGTCCTCGATAGCCAGGCCGCCTCCATCGCTGGCGCAAAAGTGACCGTCCGCAACGCCCTCAACTATCTGATTGGTGGCTGGCAGACCGCAGCCACTTGGGAACTCCAGCCCGGCCCACTGCTCGATTGGGGCGGCACCGTCTTCTATCGTGGCAGTGACACAGCGGGTATTGCCGACGTCAACAAGACCTTCGACACCTGGTTTAACACCGCCAACTTCGAGCGCAATTCCGCCCTCGGCCCCAACTCCTTCCACCGCCGTCAGTTCGACACCCGCGTCCCCGGCATCCGTGGCGACTACACCAACCAGTGGAATGCCAATGTCTCAAAAAACATCTCCATCTCTGAACGCATCAACATGCAACTCCGCTTCGATGCCCTCAACCTCATTAACCGCTCCCAGATGGGCAACGCCAACACAGACCCCTACTCAACCAATTTTGGCCGCGTCTTGTCGCAAACTGCCGCTACCAACCGCTGGCTCCAAGTACAAGCCCGCCTCACCTTCTAGAACCAGTCATCACGGCCTCAAACCGTTCATCCAAAAATCATAGTCTTCGTCAATCAACTGCCGGAGACTGTCTACATGAGATCACTAATTCTCTTCCTCCTGCTCACCAGCCCCGCCCACGCCGCAGCGCCCTTCGCTGTCGAAGTCTCAGGCAACCCAAACGGCCAACCCATAATTCTGATCCCGGGTCTTTCCTCCTCAGGCGCAGTATGGAACGACACCGTCGCCCACCTCAAAGCCAAGTACCAATGCCACACCCTGACCCTGGCCGGCTTCGCGGGTCAGCCCCGCTTGGGTGACGGCCCCTACCTTCAAACAGTCCGCGACGCAGTCGTAAAATACATCAGCGACAAGAACCTCAGGCAACCCATGATCTTCGGGCACTCTCTCGGCGGTCACATGGCTCTCTGGATCGCCTCAGAAAACCCGAACCTCACCGGCCCCCTGGTCATCGTCGACTCCCTCCCCCACCTCGGGGCCATGATGTTCCCCGACCCTTCCTCCTTGCGCAAACAAGCCGAAGGCATGCGAATGATGATTGCTGCGCAGTCCAAAGAACAATACGGCAACTACATCAAATCAAGCGGCATGTTGCAGTCGATCGTCGGCAGCAAAGGCCTTCCGTCCGTCACCGAATGGTCGCTAAAATCCGACCCCATCGCCATCGCCAATGCCATGTTTGACCTCTACACAACAGACCTGCGCGAGGCAGTAGCAAAGATTAATTCCCGTACCCTGATCCTCGCAAGCTGGATCGGCTATAAGGAATTCTCCACTCGCGAGAAGACACTCGAAAACTACGAAACACAGTACACAAAACTCCCCAACAAGACCATCAAAATAAGCGACACCGCCAAACACTTCATCATGCTCGACGACCCCGAATGGTATCTCATGCAACTAGATACATTTCTACAATAGGAGTCACAACAAATGCTAGGCCCCAGCAACAAACAGAAACTCTACTGGCTCTGCCAGTTCGTGGCCTGGGGCCTTTATGCAGTGATCAATGCATTCCTCATCAACTCCTACGTCAGCATTCCCTGGCCCGCAACTCTCTGCATCCTCGGCTATGGCCTCCTCGGTATTGCCGTTACTCACGGTCTCAGGGCATGGCTGCGCAGCTCTAATTTGCTCTCCAAATCCTGGGCTCGGATCGCGGTTGAATTTGCGATTATGATCCCCCTCTCTGCGGCCATCCTCACCGGTCTCATGAGTCTGGACTGGTATCTTGTTACCGGCCATTCCTTGGCCTACGGTCAGACCAGTCTCGCCGCAATCACCTTCGGCACCTGGTTCAACATGTGTTTCCTGATGATGCTCTGGCTCCTCATCTACACCGCTGTCCACCTCGTCTGGCGCTCCATCTCCCAGCGCGAAGCACAGCTCAACGCCCTCCAGGCCCAGATCAATCCCCACTTCCTCTTCAACTCTCTCAACTCCCTTCGCGGCCTCATCCTCGAAAACCCATCAGCCGCTCAGGATGCCGTCACCCGCCTCTCCCAGCTCATGCGCTACTCACTCACCCAATCCCGCCGCCGCACCGTCCCCCTCAGTGAAGAACTCGATGCCATCCGCGACTACCTCGCCATAGAAAAAATGCGCTTCGAAGAACGCCTCGAAATCGATTGGCAAATCGAAGCCAATCTCGACAACATCGAAGTCCCGCCCATGTGTCTCCAAACTCTTGTCGAGAACGCTCTCAAGCACGGCCTCGGCAAAGTCCAAATCTGCGCCAGCAAGACACCCACTGGCCTCAAGCTCGAAGTCACCAACCCCGGCAGCCTCGCTCCGACCGAAGCCCATTCCACCGGCACCGGCCTCGCCAACGTCCGAGAACGCCTCTATCTTCTCCGCGGCCCAAAAGCCAAACTCACCCTAAACGAATTAAGCGGCCAAGTCCTCGCCACCATCGAGCTACCCACCACATGACCCGCAAAGCCATCCTCATCGACGACGAGCGCCTCGCCCGCCTCGAACTCCGCCGCCTCCTCACCGCCCATCCTCAAATCGAGATCGCCGCAGAAGCCGCCAATACAGCAGAGGCTTTCAAACTGATCCACCAACACCAACCCCATCTGCTCTTCCTCGACATCCAGATGCCCGGCGGCACCGGCTTCGACCTCCTCCAACAACTCGACGCCACCCCAGACGTCATCTTCACCACCGCCTACGACGCCTACGCCCTCAAAGCCTTCGAAGTCTCCGCCCTCGACTATCTCCTCAAGCCCATCGCCCCAGACCGCCTCGCCCACGCCCTCACCAAACTCAGCCCAATCACAGAGACTCCCCTCGACCATCTTTTCGTCAAGGACGGCGACCGTTGCTGGTTCCTCAAACCAGCCGACCTCACCCTCCTCGAATCTGAAGGCAACTACACCCGCCTCTTCTTCCCGCAATCCGGCACCATCCGCCCTCTCATCCTCAAATCACTCCAGTCCCTCGAAGACCGCCTCTCCAAAGACCTCTTCTTCCGCGCCAACCGCAAGCACCTGATCAACCTCAACCACATCGAGAACGTCTCACTCAACCCGGCAGACAATCTCGTTGCCACTCTCAAAGGCAATCACGAAGTCGAACTCTCCCGCCGCCAGTCCAACGTCTTCAAATCCCGCCTCAGCCTCTAAAAACTTTGGCGGCCAGTCGCCCTAAGTTACGCTACTAAGTACATGCGCGTACTCAAGCTCGGCCTCAAAGGCCCCGACGTCAAAAAATGGCAGATCTTCCTCATCGGTCAGGGCTTCCACCCAGGCTCAGCCGACGGCGATTTCACAGCCCAAACCAAGACCGCCACCATAGCTTTTCAAAAGCACCACACCCTCGACCCCGACGGTGCCGTCGGCAACCAAACCTTCGGCACTGCCATGCGCCTCGGCTTTGAAGCCGTCACTGACGACGACCTCACCAAGAGCGGCCCCAACTGGCCACCCCCTCCCACCTTCCCCGCCCTATCCTCCAACGCCGCCCGTCAAAGAGTCTTCGGCAAGTTCGACTTCATCCACAAGCCCATCCAAGGCAATCCAGAAAACATCGTCATCACCGGCACCTGGCAGCGCGACAACATCACGGGCGTCATCGTCCCAGAACTCATTGGCGTCGCAGGTGCTCCACACGACGGCAAGGTCTGGTTCAACAAGCAAGCCGCCCCGCAACTCAACGCACTATGGGCCGCCTGGGCCAAGGCAGGCATCCTCGACCGCGTCCTCGTCTGGAGCGGCGCCTTCGTCCCGCGTTTCATCCGCGGCAGCACCACCGTCCTCAGCAACCACTCTTTCGGCAGCGCCTTCGACATCAACGTGGCCCAAAACGGCCTCGGCGTCGAACCTGCCAGACTAAGCCAACAAGGCTGCGTCCGCGAACTCGTCACCCTTGCCAACAAGCACGGCTTCTACTGGGGCGGCCACTTCACCCGTCGCGATGGCATGCACTTCGAAATCGCGCAAATCAAGCCATAGCCCTCTTATTGCATCCGCGCCCCAGGCAGCGTCCCCGGCTTCCAGTCATCCGAAGCAAGCCCATTCAAATCAAAAATGGGCTTGCCCGCCCTCAGCGTCATCTCCGTAGTCAGCCGTTGATCTCCCACCACTCTCTGCTTACGATTATCGAGATACCCAAACCTACCCTTCTCCACTTTCAGCAGTGTAACATCCGCCTCCGCCCCCACCGATAAAGTGCCAAGCTCCAGCCGGTGGATCGCCTTCGCCGCCTCCACCGTCGTCATCCGGATCACATCCTTCAACGGAACCCCATGAATCAGAAACTTCGACATCACATTGTTGAAGTCCTTCATCCCGTCCATCCAGCTCCGCAAATGCAAGTCAGTCGAGATCGTATCCGGCAGGAACTTCTCGGCAAACCCGGCCTTCGCAACCGTCCAGAAGAAACTTCCATTGCCGTGCCCCAGATCAAACAGAATGCCTCGCTTGCGAGCCTCCCACAATACCGGGTTCATCTTGCCCGTAGGCAACTGTTCATAGCGCAACCCTGAATAGAGGTGCGTATAGATATCACCAGGCCGCATCTTCTCCATCAGCAACTTCTCAATCGGCCGCGCCTCGCGATGATGCGTCCCAAAGTCCACCATCACCGGAATCCCCGCCATCTTCCCCGCCGCAACCGCCCGGTCCACCGCAATCCAATCCGGCGCTCCATAATGCGCCGTCTTCACTCCCACCACAATGTCCTTGTGCTTCTTGGCAATCGCCACCAGCCCCTCGCTATCCATGTCGGCGGTGTTCTGCTCATTCCGGCTGCCACTCATCCCCAGCCCTGCGATATTGACAAAAGCCAACACCCGCGTCCGCGAACGGTCAATGATCCGCTTCCGAAAGTCCTCAAAATTCTTCCACCCACTCGTACCCGCATCCACAATCGTTGTCACCCCGCTGCGTGGAGCAACAGCATCCGGCACAAACGAAGTCTCCCCCGCCAATTCCAGCGGAATCCCCGTATTGGCATAAACATGCGCATGGATATCGATCAGCCCTGGTGTCACATAAAGCCCTGTGGCATCCACCGTCTTGCAATCAGCAGCAACCTCAATCGTGGCCGCAACCCGGGCGATCTTTCCATTGGCGATCGCAACGTCCATACGTCCATCCCTTCGGTTTGCCGGATCAATCACGTGACCGTTGCGGATCACCAGTTCAAACTCGCAAGCCGCCGGCATCAAGCCTGCAGCCAAACAGACAAACAAAATAAATCTCATCAGCGATAGCATATCTAAGGATGCACGACCCCACACCAGCCGACTTGACACAAACAGTTGTTGGCAGCACCACCTCTACCAGCCGCTCCCAGCTCAGTCAGCCCTCAAGCCACGCATCCATCGAAGGGCGCTTCCCTCCTGGTACTCTCCTCAACGGTCGCTACCGCATCATCGCCCTCCTCGGCAAGGGCGGCATGGGCGAAGTCTATCGCGCCACAGATCTCACACTGGGCCAATCCGTAGCCCTCAAATTCCTCCACGCCCTCACCTCCTCAGATCCACGCTGGCTCGAACGTTTCCACTCCGAAGTCCGCATCGCGAGACAAGTCTCCCATCCCAACGTCTGCCGCGTCTACGACATCGGCGAAGCCGAAGGACTGCCCTTCATCTCGATGGAATACGTCGACGGCGAAGACCTCGCCACACTTCTGAGACGCATCGGCCGCCTCCCTTCAGACAAAGCGATTGAGATCGCACGCAAGGCCTGCGCCGGCCTCGCTGCCGCCCACGCAAAAGGCGTCATCCACCGCGACCTCAAACCGCACAACATCATGCTTGACCGCAACGGCGAAGTCCTCATCTGCGACTTCGGCCTCGCCGCCGTCGCTAGCGAGCTTAACGCCGCCGAGATCCGCCAGGGCACACCCGCCTACATGGCCCCTGAGCAAATTAAAGGCACTGAGGTCACCCATTCCAGCGACCTCTTTTCGCTTGGCCTCGTCCTCTACGAACTATTCACCGGCAAGCGCGCCTACACGGCATCCAACATCAACGAGATGCTCAACCAGCAGGAAGCCATGTCCCTCACCAGCATGAGTTCTCATGCCAACGACATCGACCCTGCCGTCGAAAACATCATCCGCCGCTGTCTCGATCCAATCCCGGCAAACCGCCCACTTACCGCCATCGCCATCGCCGCAGCGCTACCGGGAGGAGACCCTCTCGCCGCCGCCCTCGCCGCCGGCCAAACCCCCAGCCCGGAACTCGTAGCCGCCAGCAATTCCGCCGGCCTCTCCACCCGCTACAGCGTTCCGCTTCTGGCCTGTGCCCTCATCTTCCTCTTCGCCTTTCCCTACCTCAAAGGCCATGTCGAGACAATTAACTACGCGCCCATGGATCTCCCGCAAGCTGCCCTGATGGTGAAAGCCCGTGAGGCTGCTGCCACTTTTGGCTACCCGGCAAAACCAGCGGACTGGCACGACTACTTCGAACATCGCGGCGGCTACGAGCAATGGCTGGAAGCAAGAAAAGATCGCGACTGGCAAACCCTATTCAGCCACGAATCCCCTCTGCTCTACGCTTTCCGCCAAAGTCCAAGACCGCTCCCCGAAGACACCGACGGAACTGTAACTTGGACTCGCCCCTCTTTCGACTCCACCAACATGGTACGGCTCCACCTCGACTCCGCTGGCCGACTCCGGCTTTTTGAAGCCATTCCCCCCCGCCGCGAAGATGCCCCTGCCGCAACCTTCGATGAGTCCCGTCTATTTTCCGCCATGGCATTTGACCGGGCACGCTTCACCCCAACAGAACCGTTCAGGACGCCCCTCACTCCATTCGATCAGCGCATTTCACTCAAAGGCCCGCACCCCGGCCTCAAGGATGTCGAGTTCACAGTCCAATACGCCACTTTCAAAGGTCGCCTCACCAGCCTCTACCTACAGACCCCATGGTCACAAGCCATCTCAGACCAACCTCGGGTAGCAACTACTGCCCAAACAATTCAGACTTACGTCACCATCGCCGGACTCCTGATTTTCCTCTTCTTCAGCGCTTCACTCGCTCGTAAAAACTGGCTCGCCAATCGAGCCGACCGCCGTGGCGCTCTTCGTCTCACCCTGATCCACATCACTGCCATCTTCATTGTTTGGCTCTTGAGCGCACACTATGTCCCGGATGGACGGATGATCAACTTCGCCACTTACGCCCTCGCCGATGCTCTCCTCAATGGCTTCATCCTTTGGCAACTCTACCTTGCGATGGAGCCCACTCTCCGCTCGCGTTGGCCTCAGTCGATCATCACCTGGAATCGCGCCCTCGCCGGCCGGCTCTTTGATACCGAAGTAGGTGCTCATATCCTGATGGGTGTCGCCATGGGAATCACGATCACAATCGGATTCATGTCCAAAGACTGGTTCAACTTTGAAAGGGCTGGCCTTCTCGTAGGCTCTTCTATACAGAACGCATCAGCGCGGCAATGGATGGCAGTCCAAATTCTATGCGCAGACAAAGCGCTCTTAATTGGCTTCCTCATCTTCTTTACCCTCTTCGGCCTCAAGGTGCTTCTGCGTCGTGAGATACCCTCGATGTTCGCCGCCGCATTAATCCTTTGCGCCACCAACGGTGACCTCTACGGGTCTACCAACCTTCCACTCGATCTCACAATCTATTTCCTCGTTTCCCTTGCCATCACCTTCGGCCTCGTACACTTCGGCTTGCTCACCACCCTGGTCGCCGTATTTACAGCCAACGCCCTCGGAAACTCCTTCGCCTCCACCGATCTCAGCGCCTGGTTCATGCCTTACACCATCGCCACAATACTTCTCATCGCCGCCATCGCAATCTTCGCCTTCTGGCGCTCTCTTGGAACCCAAAGTTTAGTAGGAGCCGATTCGCAATGATCCGTAGACATTTTTTATCTTCACTTGCTGCTCCTCTGCTGGCCAAAACACAAAAGCCTAACATCATCCTGATACTGGCCGACGACATGGGCTTTTCCGACATTGGCTGCTACGGCAGCGAGATCCCGACGCCCCACCTGGACTCTCTCGCCAAAGGCGGCATCCGTTTCACGCAGTTTTACAACAGCGCTCGCTGCTGCCCCACTCGCGCGTCCCTCCTCACCGGCCTTTACCCCCACCAAACCGGTGTCGGCCATATGGTCGACAACAGCCGCCAGCTCCCCGGCTATTCGGGCGACCTCAGCCCTAAATGCCTCACCATCGCCGAAGCCCTCAAGCGCGGCGGCTACCAAACCCGCATGTCCGGCAAATGGCACGTCACCCCCGTCAGCAAGTCCAAACACAACTGGCCCAATCAGCGCGGTTTCGACAAATTCTTCGGCACTCTCCACGGCGCAGGCAGCTTCTACGCCCCAACCACCCTCACTGAAGACAACGAACCAGTCACCCCCTCGAAAGACTTCTTCTACACTGACGCCATCGCCAACAAGAGCGTCGACTACATCCGCGAATGCTCCGCCCGCTCAGAGCCGTTCTTCCTCTACAATGCCTTCACTGCACCCCATTGGCCCATGCACGCTTCCGCTGACGACATCGCCCGCCACCGCAACAAATACAAAATGGGTTGGGACCAACTCCGTCTCGACCGCCACCAACGTCAATTCGAACTGGGCATTGTTGATCGCAAATGGCCGCTATCCCTACGCGACGAAAAGGCACCCGCTTGGGCTGACGAGCCCAACAAAGAATGGCAGATCGAACGCATGGCCACTTACGCCGCCATGGTCGAACGCATGGACCAAGGCATCGGCCGCATCATCGCTGCCCTCAAAGAAACCAACTCCTTGAGCAACACCCTCATCTGCTTCCTATCCGACAACGGGGGTTGCGCTGAAGAACTCGGCCGACAGATGAAAGCCCGTCACGTCCCTCTCAAGACAAGGGCTGGCGAACCCATGTTCCAAGGCAATGACCCCGCCCGCATGCCAGGCCCCGAAAACACCTACCAAAGCTACGGCCTCGGCTGGGCCAACGCCTCCAACACCCCATTCCGCCTCTTCAAACACTGGGTCCACGAAGGCGGCATCTCAACCCCGTTCATCGCCCACTACCCCGGCCAAGTGCAATCCCCCGGCTCGATCACCCATCAACCTGGCCACATCATCGACGCCATGGCCACCTTTCTCGACGCCAGCAACACAAAAGCGCACCAAACAGAAGGCACAAGCCTTCTCCCAGTTTTCAAAGGTAAAGACGTACTCTCCAAACGAACCCTTTGCTGGGAGCACGAAGGCAACCGCGCCATTCGCCAGGGCCCCCACAAACTGGTCTCGAAATTTCCCGGCAACTGGGAACTCTACGACATTGCCGCCGACCGCACCGAATCAAAAGACCTTTCCAAAGAAAACCCTCAACTCACCACAACTCTTGCCGCCAGGTACCAGCAATGGGCCATCCGCGTGGGTGCCGAGCCCTGGGACAAAGTCCAGGCAGCGCCAAAAACACCAGCCCTGATAGACTAGTACATTAAACAAGATGTTCCGCTTTGAAACCGCAGGCGAAAGCCACGGCGAGTGTCTGGTAGCCACAATTACCGGCCTCCCCTCGGGCGTCCCCATATCCCTCGAAAAAATCAATCATGAATTGTGGCGACGCCAGCAAGGATTTGGTCGTGGCGGCCGTATGAAGATTGAAACAGACACCGCCCATATAGTCTCGGGCGTCAGACACTCCATCACCATCGGCGCACCCATCGCCGTCATCGTAGCCAACAAAGACTGGAAGAACTGGACGGAGTCCATGCCGGTCGAAGACTACGATGGTTCCGCCAGCAAGTTTAAAGAAGTAAAACGCCCCCGCCCCGGCCACGCCGATCTCATCGGTTGCATCAAGTACGATTTCGACGATGCCCGCTACATCCTCGAACGCGCTAGCGCCCGTGAAACCACAGCCCGCGTGGCTGTCGGCGCACTTGCTAAAGCCTACCTCGCCGAATTCGGTATCGAGATCTTAAGCCACGTCGTCGGGGTCGGCTCCGAGACGATGACCCACGAAGCAACCTGGGAAGAACTCAAGGCACTCAGCAAAAAGCAGGAAGTGCTCCTCGGCTGCGTCCACCCCGAAACTGAAATTCGCTTCAAGGCAGTCGTCGACGAAGCCTACCGCACCGGCGACACCGTTGGCGGCATCTTCGAAGTCCGTGCTCACGGCGTACCGATCGGCCTTGGCTCTCACATCACCTGGGATTCCCGCCTCGACGGAAAACTTGCCCAGGCTATCGTATCTATGCAGGCAGTCAAGGGCGTCGAAGTAGGCTACTCGCTGGAAGGCGCACGCGCCTTCGGCTCAAAGGTGCAGGACACCATCCACTACAACAAAGAAGACCGCGCCTTCTTCCGGGGTGCCAACCGCGCCGGTGGCCTCGAAGGGGGCATCACCAATGGCCAGGACATCATCGTCCGCGGCCACTTGAAGCCGATCTCTACACTGCGCCGCCCCCTCGAAAGCGTTGACCTGCCCACTCGCGATTCTGCCCTGGCTGCCTACGAACGCTCCGACGTTGCCGTCATCCCGGCCGCCGGTGTGATAGGTGAAGCGATGGTCGCCCTCGTCCTTGCTCAAGCGATGATCGAAAAGTTCGGTGGCGATTCGCTTCGCGAAGCAAAGAGGAACTTCGACAACTACCAAACCCAAGTCCGGGACTTCTAGATGATTTACAAGATCGTAAAATACGGCAATCCGGTCCTCGAAGAAAAGTGCGACCCCATCCACGACACCGAGTTCGGCTCCAAAGAGCTGAAACAATTGGTGGCCGATATGTTTGACACCATGTATTCAGCCAAAGGCATTGGATTGGCTGCCCCTCAGATCGGAATCAAAAAGCGGCTTACCGTAATTGACCCGTCTGCCGGTGAAACGCCCAATGAGCGTGTGGTGCTGATCAATCCGGAGATCCTGCTAAAAGAGGGCAAGATTACCGAAGAAGAAGGCTGTCTCTCGATTCCCGGCTTCCGCGAGCCTGTTCAGCGCGCCAGGAAGACACATGTCAAAGCCCAGAACGAGCATGGAATCTGGTTTGAGTTGATCGGCGAAGACCTCCTCAGCCGTGCCATCCAACACGAAAACGATCACCTCGACGGCATCTTATTCATCCACCGTCTGAGCCCCCTGAAGCGAGACCTGATCCGTCGCAAGATCCGGAAACTGGAGAAGGCAGGCGAGTGGGACTAAGAACTGTTTTCTTGGGCACTCCCCAGTTCGCTGTGCCCACCCTCGATGCGCTAGTTGCCGCTGGTCACCAGGTCATCAGCGTTTACACACAACCAGATCGCCCAAAAGGCCGCGGGCAGTCCGTCGCCATGAGCGCTGTTAAAGAAGCCGCCCTTCGCTTAGGCCTCCATGTCCATCAGC
Source organism: Acidobacteriota bacterium (assembly GCA_043718395.1). Taxonomy (GTDB): domain Bacteria; phylum Acidobacteriota; class Terriglobia; order Bryobacterales; family Bryobacteraceae; genus Bryobacter. Next base: position 3,956 of record JAYSVS010000048.1, on the reverse strand, counting down.
CGGAACGCATTCGGCGTCCCGAGCAGGTCGAAGAACTAACCAATTTCGCCCCCGATGTGATGGTGATCGTCGGCTATGGCCAGATCATCCCCCAAAACATAATCGATATCCCACGTTTTGGCATCATCAACGTTCACGGCTCGCTCTTGCCCAGGTATCGGGGCGCTGGCCCCATCCAGTGGGCCATCGCGAACGGTGAATCAATCACGGGTGTAACCACCATGCGCATCAACGCGGGCCTCGACACTGGCGACATGCTCCTCAAAGCGGAAACGCCAATCGAACCCAATGAAAATGCCGCGGATCTCGGTGAAAGACTCTCGCATCTCGGCGCAAAACTCCTCATCGAAACCCTCGAAAATCCAGCGATGCCCGGCACTTCGCAAGACGCCAAGCTAGCCACCCACGCTCCGATCTTGAGCAAGCAGGACGGCGCAATCGACTGGTCTTGGCCTGCCAGTCTCATCAACAACCGCACGCGCGGCTTCTACCCTTGGCCCGGCACCTCTACCCTCTTCCGCGACCAAAGTCTGCGCCTCTGGAAAACCCTCGTAGCCGTTGAATCCACAGAAGTCCACCCCGGCCGCATCCTGGGCAACAAAGGCCCAATCAAAGTGGCCTGCGGCCACAACACCGTCCTCGAACTACTCGAAGTACAACAGGAAGGCCGCAAGCGCGTCTCTGGCACCGACTTTCGAAACGGCCTCCGCATAGTCGAAAATGAAATCTTGGGAGCATAAATGAGCAACGAGTTGCCTCTGGGCTATCAGTACAGCACCGTCTACGCCGGCATCCGCAAGGTCGCAAAAGACGACCTCTCGCTAATCCTCAGTGAACCTGCGGCCAATGCCGCTGCGGTCTTCACACAGAACCTGGTCGCTGCCGCACCAGTAGTCCTTTCGCGCGCAAACCTGAAAGCCTCCAAAGGCAAAGTGAAAGCCCTTCTGATCAATGCAGGCAATGCCAACTGCGCCACCCGCACCGGCAGGAAGGTCGCCGAGTCCACCGTCAAGGCAACAGCAAAACACGCCAAGTGTACGCCCGCCGAAATCCTCCCTTCCTCCACCGGAGTCATCGGCGTCGAGCTCGACCCGAAGAAGATCAACGAAGCACTACCAGACCTCTTCGCCGGCCTCTCCGCCGAGCGATTCGGCGACGTTGCCCGCGCTATCATGACCACAGACCTGGTGCAGAAAACCGCCCAGTCCAACCTCGAACTCAAGAAGGGCAAGATCCGCATCGCTGGCATGACCAAAGGCTCGGGCATGATCCAGCCAAACATGGCCACCACCCTTGGCTACGTGATGACCGACGCAAACATCAGCGTCAAAGACCTAAAGGCGATCCTCACCAGAGCCACCGACCTCAGCTACAACCGCCTCACTGTTGACGGCGATACCTCGACAAACGACACGGTCGTTCTACTCGCCAACGGTGCCAGCGGTATCAAGCCCAATCTGGAAGAACTCAAGCTCGTGGCCGAAGCAGTCACCAACGTCCTCAAGAGCCTCGCCGCCCAAATCGCTCGCGACGGCGAAGGCGCAAAGAAGCTCATTCGCGTCCTGGTATCTGGTGCCAAATCTGAACACGACGCCAACCTCATCGGTCGAGCGATCGCCAACTCCCCTCTCGTCAAAACGGCCATCGCAGGCTCCGATCCCAACTGGGGCCGCATCATCTGCGCAGCCGGCTATTCTGGTGCCAACTTCAACCCTGCCAACGTCGACATCTACCTCCAGGGCAAACGCGTTTGCAAGGCTGGGCTCGCCGCTCCTTTCGACGAAGGCAAGCTCAAGCTGAAGCTCGACGAAAAGGATGTCGTCATCGACCTCCGCATCGTCGGTAACGGCAAAGGCACAGCTGAATTCTGGACCTGCGACTTCACGGAAGGCTACATCGAAATCAATGGAAGCTATCGCACGTAGAGCACTCATCGCTCTCTTCTTCGCCAACCCTCAGGACGAGATCCGCGCAATCCTCGCCTCGATGGCGACTGATCTCAGCGCCGGCAACATCTCGGGCTTCATGACCGCCTTCGCCAAAGACTTCCCTGCCCGCGACGAACTCCGTCAGCAACTGCAAGGCATGATCTCCTCACACGACATCAACTCAAGCGTCGAGATTCAAACAAGCTCGGGCGTTGAAGACAAGCAATCGGCCAAAGTCGATTGGTACCTCGCGTTACGATCACGAACCGATAACGCCATCGCCCTCCAACGCCGCGAAGTACTCTCCATGGAATTCACCCGGCGCAACAAGCGTTGGCTAATAACAGCCCTTACCCCGAGCGAATTTTTCAAGGCAAGTGCAAACTAGCTTCCTTCAAATCGATACCCTTCGCCCCGCAACGTCACTATCCACCTTGGCGACTGAACATTCTCTTCCAGCTTCTGGCGCAACCAGGACACATACACATCCACCGTCCGGGGCGTAATAATTGGCTGTTCGCTCCAGAGTTGCGTGAGCACCTGTCCGCGGTGATCCACGAAGTAGCGCAACAACTGCAATTCCTTCGACGTCATCACAACTAACTCACCGTCCCGCGCCAAACTGATACTTCATCACTGGCGTCAATTCCGACTTGTGTACCCGCCGCAGCAACGCCACCACCCTCGCCATCAGTTCCGCCGGATGAAACGGCATAACCAGATAGTCATCGGCCCCTGTCCTCAACCATCCCCTTGGCCGTTAGCCCGACTTTCGCAGTTCCAGGCCATTTTTGACGATTTTGGCCTCAAACCGACTGTTAAGTCCAATGACTGCAACGAGGCGTGTTGAAAAAGCGCTGCGGTGAAGACCTACCCCCTAGCAAATGCCTGAAAATTCTGACATTCTGCTGTTTCGATGTTTTTGCGTCAGACCAACCGGAACAAAGACGGCAAGGCTCATCGCTATTTCAGCGTGGTTGAGAACCGGCGGCTGAGTTCTGGTAAGACCGCCCAACGAACCGTTCTCTACCTGGGCGAAATCAACGACAAACAAGAAGCCGCATGGCGAAAGACGCTGGAGGTCTTTGACGAAGACGGGCAAGCTTCGCGCAACCTCAGCTTGTTCCCGGAAGACCGTGAGATTCCCGTCGACGCTCTCGATTCGATTCAAGTAAAGCTTGGGCAAATGGAGTTACACCGTCCCCGTCTGTTTGGGAGTTGCTGGCTGGGCTGTGAGTTATGGCGCCAACTGGAGCTGGATACGTTTTGGCAGCAGAAGTTGCCCGAGGGGCGGGAAACGGTGAGTTGGGAAAAAGTGCTCCAATTATTGGTCGTCAATCGTTTGGTTGCCCCATCGAGCGAGTTCCACGTGCACCGCCAGTGGTTTCTCTCTACAGCCATGGATGAGTTGCTGCAAGTTGATTTCGCCGTCGCCGAAAAGGATCGTCTTTATCGCTGCCTGGACCGGCTGCTCGAACACAAGCAAGATCTCTTCAGGTGGTTGCAAAAGAAGTGGGCCGATCTATTTCAGGCCGACTTCGAGGTGTTGCTCTATGACTTGACCAGCACTTACTTTGAAGGCGAAATGGAAGGGAATCCGAAAGCCAGGCGAGGCTACAGCCGCGATGGGCGGCCCGACTGCTTGCAGGTGGTGATCGCGCTGGTGGTCACCACCGATGGCTTCCCTTTGGCCTACGAAGTGATGAACGGCAACACCGTGGATTCGACCACGCTGAGCGGATTTCTCGACAAAATCGAGAACGCTTATGGCAAGGCCAAGCGGATGTGGGTGATGGATCGCGGGATCCCCACCGAGGCGGTGCTCGCCGCAATGCGTGCTCCCGGACGGGAGATTTCGTATCTGGTGGGGACACCCAAAAGCCGGATTGCCAAACACGAGAAGCTTTGGCTCGAGCTGCCCTGGCAGAAGGTCCGCGACTCGGTGGAAGTGAAGCTGTACCAAGAGGACGGCGAGTTGTATGTGCTGGCCAAGAGCGAGGGCCGTCAAGCCAAGGAGATCGCGATGCG
>JAYSVS010000047.1:0-23429 GCA_043718395.1 Acidobacteriota bacterium | reverse complement strand
ATGACGACTCCCGCGCCATCAACAATCTCGACATTCTCTACAAGGACGGCGGCAAGCAATACATCAAGCACTACATGCTTGATTTTGGCTCAACCCTTGGCAGCGGTACCCAGCAAGCGAATAGCGCACGAAGCGGAAGCTATTTTTTTGGATGGAAGGAATCGGCCAAGCAGCTCTTTACCCTGGGATTGTTGCCCCCCTATTGGGCCTTCGCTCGATATCCGGAATTTCCGAGTGTGGGCCGGTTTGAGTACAAGATTTTCGACCCTGAACGTTGGGTGCCCGAGTATCCAAATCCTGCTTTTCTCAATCGGCTTCCCGATGATGAGTTCTGGGGTGCCAAGTTGGTTACTGCTTTTAGCGACGGCGACTTGCGCACGCTGGTTTCGGTGGGCGAGCTCAGCGATTCGAAGGCTGCCGACTGGCTGTTGAAATGTCTGATTGAGCGCCGTAACAAAATTGGCAAGGTTTACTTTGCCAAGCTTCTACCATTCGACCAGTTTCAGATTGAAGGTGGCGAATTGCGATGGGTCGACCTTGGAGCCAAACTCGGCTATCAGGCAGAATCCACGGTGTCTCAACAGTGGTTTGTCTTTGACAATGACGCTGATAAGAAGAGGCTACTGTCTGGCCAGAATACCCGGGCGCTACCGCTGGTGCAAGATAAGCCGTTTGAGGGATATTATGGTGTGACGCTCACGAATTTAAAAAATCCCAAGCAGACTATCGATGTGTTTCTGCGCGGACAGACGATCGTTGGCATTGACCGTACCTGGTAAAAGGAGAGCTCTTGAGACGCCCCGAGTATCAATCGCGCCCTGAAATCCCTAGCCTGAAGAGCTTCCCCAGCTTTCAGGCGATCGGGGAGAAGCCGAAGGGTGCACTGGAGAGACTGCTCTCGTTTTTTGCTGACGTGCGGGGCGGGGAAGGGCCTGGGGTGCTGCTGATGACGATCAACGTCTTTCTGCTGCTCTTTGCCTACTACCTTCTCAAAACCGTTCGCGAGGCGCTGATTCTCACAGAAGGCGGTGCCTATATCAAGGCTTATTCTTCGGCTGGTCAGGCTGGCCTTCTGATGTTGCTTGTTCCCCTTTACGGCTATGTGGGCTCGAAGGTGAATCGCATCGTGCTGGTGGCCGGGCTTGGCCTCTTTTTTGCGATAAATCTCGTCTTCTTCTACATCTTTGGCGTAGCCGGGGCAAAAGAAGGCGTGGTTTTCTACATCTGGGTTGGAATCTTTAACGTCTTTATCATTTCGCAATTCTGGGCCTTCGCCAATGACATTTACACAGAGCCTCAGGGCAAGCGGCTGTTCGCAATGATCGGCGTAGGGGCTTCGCTTGGTGCCTGGCTTGGAGCGCAATCGGCGTCTGAATTGGTGAAGCGGCTAAACCTCTCTCCCTACCAATTGCAGTTGATTGCCGCCGCAATCCTGGTGGTCTGCGTAGGCATCATGGTGGCGGTGAATCGAATTCAAATCAAAGAGAGCATTCCGGAGATGGCAGCTCATGCTGAGGAAAAGCTTGGGGATGAAGGTGGATTCTCGCTTGTATTCAATAGCCGCTATCTGACCTGGATCGCGATCCTCACCGTCCTCTTGAACATCGTCAACTCCAGTGGCGAATTTCTGCTGGGCTCGGTTGTGAGCTCCGAGGCCAAGGCATTGTTCCCCACCGATTTAGCCGCACAAAAGCAGTATGTGGGTGCCTTCTATGGCTCGTTCTTTGCCGGAGTCAACCTGCTGGGCTTCTTGCTTCAGACCTTTGCCGTCTCGCGAATCTTTCAGTTCATCGGTGTGCGAGGTGCCCTATATGTGCTGCCCGTCATCGCACTGGTAAGCTACACGGTGCTTGCCTTTGTACCGCTGCTGGCCGTGGTGCGGGTTGCAAAGACTCTGGAAAACTCAACAGACTATTCGATCCAGAACACGCTCAAACAGGCACTCTTTCTGCCTACTTCGCGCGAATCGAAATATAAGGCAAAGGCGGCGATCGATACCTTCTTCATGCGTGGCGGGGATGTAATTCAAGCCGGTATTGTCAAAATGGGTGCAGAGCTGCAAATGGCGACGGCTGGCTTCGCCTGGCTGAACGTCGGCTTCACTCTGGCGTGGCTATGGATTGCTTCCCGTCTGGAGAAAGAGCATCGGCGGCTTTCTTTTTAATCTCGATCATCAGGCTATTGCCTGACTCAAGCATCAGATGTTCGAGAATCTCTTTCTGCGAACGTTGTGTCGCAAGCGGCGCAGCTTCGAGCAACTGAGTCAGCTGTTTGAAGACGGCTTCAGGTAAGGTGCTGGCCAAATATTCAAGCCCCAGACCAAGGAGTTGGCGATCTTCGGAGTGCAGGGCACGGAAGGCAACTTTGAGGGGTTCTCTTGGCAGCATCAGCGATAGCAGACTGAATACGTGCTCGAGGCTTTGATTGGCTCTGTCCCTCAACACATCGTCGAGAAAAGTGAATCCGCTATCGGAGGTGTCGCGCGTATCCAGCAACTTGCGGCCCTCCCAGATGGGGCCCGAAACAGAGAGTTCTTTCGAAACTATCTCGACCATCTCGTGTTCGCCCACCTTCAATATTGGATGCAGATGGTGCATGTAATCCATGGCCCGCGAGGCCTGAAAGCGAAGTTCAAAGCGCGGATCGCTCTGAGCCTCAACCAGGCTGTCAAAAGCTCGCTGTGAAGAGCACCGGGCCAGGATACGCGGAATGCGGCGGCGCACTGCAAAGTCCTGGCGCTCGTCGAGCATCACATCAGAAAGTTGACCGCTGATCCTCCCACCGGCTTTCAGGAGGGCAACGCGAGCCATCGCAGAAACTTCATCCCAGGCCAGTAGACGGATGATTTGCGGCGTAAACAGTGCCTCCCCGGGGTCGAGCGCTTCCAGCGTGTCCCGCACCAGCCCCGCATCGCCTGATCTGAGCTCTGCGAGTGTGGCTTGAATCGGGTCGCCTGGGCTCGCCGCAGTGGTGAAAGGCCTTATCGCAGATGGCTTGGGTTCTGAGACTGTCTGAATTGTTGTCGTGGCCAGCACAGCCGACATAGTTGTCGAATCGTGTACATCGTTGATGTCGAGCTCGATGGCCCGGTTCAGAAGGCCGTGCTCAAGAACCTGGACATAGGCACGGTCCATCCGTTTGGTAATCCAGACACTGGCAGCGGCCATGCCGATCGTCACCAGCAGAATCTCGACGCGCGCATACATTGGCCCCATCAATAAAAGCAACTGCAAAACGCCCGCGCCAACTGCGTCACCAAAGCGGTCGCACCCGACATCAATTGCAGTCTTTACCGCTCGCTTGTCTTGAGCAGGGATAGGGGTAAAGAACAACTCATAGCCAGACCTGAAGAAAGATCCCCGGAGAATCAATTCGAGCGCCCGGACACTAGCCGTCATTCCGAATGCAGGGACAGCAAGCGCAGCGCCTGCGCCGCCGATGATCGTCATGCCCAGTGTCATTACCGTGCGGCCAAGGCCCAATCGATTTAGCGCGATCGGGGTCAGTATCGTCTGCACCAGAAAGGTCAACATCTGAGCACCCGTGTAGAAGATGGCAAAGTAGCGCGTGAGTTCTGGGCCCTTGGCAAAGTTTTGGGCCGCGCCACTCTTGAAGAGGTAGTCGAGCAGGGCAGCGCTGGTGGTGCCAAGCAGCACGAGCAGGGCGAGTGAGATCAGAAATGGGGCGCGTGCAAAGGCAGCTCGTGCCGCGCCAAATCCAGGTTCTTCATCCTGTTTGCCCGGCGAAGGTTGGCTCAGGCTGCGGATCACAAGCAATAAAGGAAAGGCAAGCAATTGCAGGCCGGCCAGCAACAGCAGCAGACTTTCGGTGTTAAGCAGATAGACCGTCCGCTCGGCCAGGATTCCACCGAGAATTCCACCCCCTGTGCCGGCACCGGCGATTCTGCCAAAGCGCAGTTTGGCTTCTCTTGGATCAAAGGCTTCGTTGGCAATGGACCAGAAGCCACTCAAAAGAATCGCCCCAAATCCGACGATATGCAGGTAGATAAAGCTAACTACAGCGCTGCGTTCGAAATCGAGCGCCCAATACTCGGCAACATGCAGGATTGCCGACAATAAAACGGCGAACGGGACCACCCGGGCTGGGCTGTATCGAGACAGCAGCCGCGAGAATATGAGGCCAAGCACGATGGACAAACCAGCGGCTGCGGCAACGATTTTTGGGAGATCCGTTACCGGAAAGCGAGAAAGAAACAGGCCGTCCCGTGCGGCTTTTGACGCCACCTGGCAGCCGATCAATAGTCCGGCTGAGACCATCGCCAGCAGTGTCAGCCGGTTGAGATTCAAATCGTCTGCACGGGAAATGGGCACTTCTTACGATTGTGCCCGAAAAAAAAGGGCCATAAGCTAAAACTTCAAGCTATTTCCCGCGGCCAGCGGCGCTGTTGTGTTGAGATTGGCCGGTGTACTTTCTTCCAGCCTGGGTTGCACCCGGGCTGCAGTCTCAGGCAAATTGGTATGCCACCAGGCAGCCGCGTCCTCTTGGGTAAAGGCTGGAAGCTCAACTGCGATCGCCCGCAACCGGCGCTGCAATTCTTGTGCACTCCTCATTCGGTCTTCTGGCTTCTTCTCAAGCAGTTGCGTCACGATCATCTCCAGCGCTGGAGGAACCGGCAACTCCGTCCGTTCAGCCATCGGCACAACTTTCTTTTGCACATGGGCAAGAGCAAAGGCCGTAGGTGTTGATTCATTGAATACCAGTTGCCCGGTGAGCAGGAAGTATGCAACACAGCCCAGGCTGTAAAGGTCGGCGCGGCCGTCAATCTTAGCGGCACCCATGGCAATTTCTGGCGGAAGGTAGGCGGGAGTTCCCGTAGCCACACCGTCCAAAGTCATCATTGAGGTGTCTTGCACCAGATTGGTCTTCACCAACCCAAAGTCGAGTACCTTCGAGAAGTCATATTGCAGGCCCATCTTAGCCAGGATCAGGTTACGCGGCTTGATGTCGCGATGAACCAGCCCGGCGCGATGCGCCTCTTCCAGACTCTCGGCCACCTGCATTAGAATATTCGCCACTCGTCCTGGATGCATTGGGCCGTAGCGTTCCACCATGGATTGCAGATCAATGCCGTCGAGCAATTCCATCACATAAAAGAAAGTGTTGTCCTTGGTGTGACCAAAATCAAAGAGCGCCACGGTATGGGGAGACCGCAAGCTGGCCATGGCACGTGCTTCGCGCTCAAAGCGTTTGCGCATTACATTTTCCTGACGGCCATTGACACCCGCCAGAACATCGGCGCGAATCAGTTTGATCGCTGCATCGCGCGCCAGCATCTTGTGCCTTGCACGCCAGACTTCGCCCATGCCACCCTTGCCAATCAGATAATCCAATTGGTAGCTGCCCAACTCTTCGGCTTTGGCCTGATTGATCTGCATCTTAAAAATTTGTTTGTTCAAGAGGAACATCCAGATCGCCATGACGAAGTTGGGGAAGAGCCAAACGGCAAGACGATTGAAGGGCAAAGGATCAAAGCTGTAGAGCCAAAGGTTGAGATAATAAGCGGCTGGCCACATACTGGCGGAAACAAGCGCGGCGATGCCTGCCTTAACCGGAGCATTTGGTAAGAGCAGGCCGCAGATCGAGAGCCAGATTGCTACCGCAGAATGCCCCATCACTACATCGTCTTTCCAAGGCATTGAGGTTTCGAGCATCGAGATTGCGAACGAGACATAGACCTGAAACACGATCCCCAGATCGAGCAACGTTTGCTTCTTTGCCCAGCCCGCGCGTTGTACAGAGAACAAGGCCGCCGCTAGCAGGAAAATACCAAGCAGACTCAGTCTGACTGAAGCAAGATTGGCCATCGTGCGCAACTCCGGTTGCAACCACTGTTCCAGGCCAAAGAACACAGCCGCTGAGACAGCGCAGAGAATCGTGATCCAGCTCAGACGGTCAGCAGCTTTTTCAAGCAACGCCGCCGGTAGCTGATTGGAAGCCAGACTGGCACTATCGCCTGTTGTCTGATTTCCTTGTATGATCTCCATGCCAAAACTCCAATATAGATTGTGATTACGCCACTCCAGAAAAGTTTCAGGAACTTAGCGCCTACTAACCTATACGCGATGTGTTGGCATCTGGTGGATCAATTCGCAAGAATAATTTGCGAAAAGTCGCATTCTATAAATCCGTTAATCGTTTGTCAGTATCGCCGAAGCGTTCCAGCTTGACGCCCATTCGATCCATCATCGAGAGATAAAGACTGCAGGCTCGCCGGTTGTCATCGCCTTTGTCCATGTAATTGAGATTGCGGCCTGTCTCCAGGCTGCCGCCCGCTTTGCCTGCAAGGAGGATCGGCATCTGCTCGGCGCTGTGCGTGTCGCCATCGTAGAGATTTGAGCAGAGCATCAGCATCGAGTTGTCGAGCAGCGTTTGTCCGCCCTCATCGATTCGCTTCATGCGGTCTACCAGATAAGAGAACTGCTCGATATGGAACTGGTTCGTCTTGAGATACATCGCCTCTGCGATGGCTGCTTTGCCGTTATGCGTAAGATCAAGGTGCAGCGCACCTTTGACGCCTTCGAGGAATTTGAAATTCATCTGCGAGAGGTCGTTGTTCAACATCAACGTGGCCACACGGGTCTTGTCCATCTGGAAGCCAAGTACGATCAGGTCGAGCATCAGCTTCATGTGGGCTGGCACGTTTTGCGGGATGTCATCAGCGGGCCGGGGCATGTTGGGCTTGCTGATCGTTGGCCTCCAGCCCTCAAGGCGCTCTTCGCGACTGGCTCGTTCAATTCGCTTTTCAATGTCGCGAATCGATTCGAGATATTCGTCCAGCTTGACCCGGTCAGTTCTGCTTATGCGCGGCTGCGTGTCGTGTGCTTCTTTCAGAACCGCATCGAGTATGCTGCGGTCGATCTTGCGGCCGGTTCCATCGCCGACGAGCAGATCGAAAGCACGCGCCGGGTAGATTTCTTTTGTGGCGGGCTTCACTGGAGAGGTCCAGGATAGCGACGAGCCGTAGATCATCGACAAGCCGTCTTCGAGGCGCAGTTCGTTTGGCTCGATACCCATGACAAGACTTGGCACAGCAGTCTGGCCGCCGATTTGACGAGATAAAACTTGATCAAATGTAGTGCCAACCCGGATGTCGCTTGGGTCAAGGCTTACCCAGGCACCGGAGAGGACGTTTGGCATACGTCCAAGGTGGGGGCTGGTTGATTTGAATGCCTGCTGATTATATAAGCCTCGTATGAAGCTGAAGTTTCCGCAGTGGGGCTTCATGGCCTCAAGGCAAGGCCCAAGTTCCATCGAAGTGCCTTGGCCCTTGGCCCACCAGTGGATGGGCTCTACGCCGTTTGAGAAGTAGATGGTGGCCATGCGCACTGGCGGCTTACTTGATGTCTGTGCCCCAAACAAAGGCATTGACTCCATCCAGGGCAGCGCCAGCGCAACGCCGGCCCCACGCAGGAAGTGTCTTCGGGATTTGGGCTGTAACGCCATATTGCGAACGACGCTGTTCATAGTCCACCTTCTTTGGGTTTGGCCTCAACGGCTTTGGATTGGATGGTTTCGCCACTATCCCGGCGATTGCGAAACTGCTTGCTGTTCACAATTTGAGTGACCAATTTAGAGATGGTGGCATCGCTGCCGGCTTGAGAAAGCTTTTCGATCAGCGGCTGGTCGGACAGAATCATAGTGCGCCCAAGGGCGTAACCCAGGAGCTTTCTCGAGAAGTTCTTAAGCACAAGCGTTTCCTGGCTCTTCAAATACTGCGATAGCCCTTCCACTCCAGCAATTTCCTGCTTGTCCACCGTTACGGTGGAATCGTGGATTGGATTTCCATCGGCGTATTTGTCACGCAATCGCCCAACCGCATCAAAGCGCTCCAGAGGAAATCCTAGAGGATCAATGCGCGAATGGCATCCAGCACATGTAGCATTACGCTGGTGCGCTGCAAGACGGTCTTTGAGCGAGAGCCCGCCAAAGTTCTTGTCGTCTGCCGGGAGTGTGCCCGCGTTTGCTGGAGGAGGCGGAGTTGGCGTGCCCAGAATGCGGCGCAACACCCAGTCCCCACGCTTTACGGGGCTGGTCCGCAGCGGTGCCGAGGTTGCCGTGAGCACAGCGCCCAGACTGAGCATTCCACCACGGCCAAATTGCCTTGTGCCTTCTACCCGTTCGGTCTCAAGTTTGGAGTTGATTTCTTTTTTCACTCCGTAATGCTTGGCCAGCGTCTGATTCAAAAACGTATAGTCGGCCGAGAACATCTCGCTAACCGGACGATCCTGGCGGACGATGTGCTCAAAAAATGAAACCGCTTCGTCATACATTGCCGATTTTAGCTCGTCATTGAATTCTGGAAAACGGCCTGTATCTATGCCCGAATATTGGTCGAAACGATAAAAGCCCAGCCACTGACCAAAGAACTCAGTGGCAAAGCGACGCGCCTTCGGGTCGGCGATCATTCGCCGCACCTGCTTGTCGAGTTGTGCTTCATTTGCCAGCTCACCAGCTCTTGCCGCCCGCGAGAGCTCGGCGTCGGGGACAGACGACCACAGGAAGAAACTTAATCTCGAGGCCAGCTCCGGTCCAGCGAGCGCTTTTGCCGCAGCCACTTGAGGCTGATTCTCCAGCCTATAGATGAAGGCAGGAGATACCAGAACTCTGGCCAGCATGGTACGCATTGCGCCCTCATGATCCTGCTTCTGGATCTCGCGAGCATTGACATAAAAGCCGCGCAGGCGGTCCTTCTCGATTTCAGTCAACTCTCGCCGCCAGGCTTTGGAGGCAAAGCGGATGGCATCATCTACATGGCTGGGCTGTGCTGCCAACTGTGACTTCTGCACTGCATCGTACTCAACGCGCCACGCCTTCACGATCTGCCGCTGCTCGAAAGGTATCGCCTCGATTTCTGTCTGCCCCAACTGCCCGATGGATTTGGTCAAATTCAACTTGTGCTTCTCGCCATAAATGCGTAGCAGCGCATCGTGATAACCAAAACTGGAGAGCAGATCACTCCATGCGTGTTCGAGTTCAGCACGGGTTTTGTCATCAAGAACGTGCTCCGAAACAAAGCGGTCGTCGCGGTAGTACTTCACTTTGACGTGGTAGGCGTTGCGTTCCGGCTGGTCGATGGTGTTATCAAAGAAGGGTGGAATAGGGTCTTTGTCGGAGGGGGTTGGCTCGCCATGTGAGCTGGCAGGCAACTTGGAGTTGAAAGAAAGAACGTTTGCCTTCCAAGCCGCAAAGCCTTCTCCCTTGGGCTGGGCCAAAAGGACTGAGGCTGGCACGCCCGTAAACGGCTTATCGCTGTTGGAGATCATCGCCCGCACCACCGCATCACCCTTAGGCGATGGGCCAAGCACTGCTTCAAAAAAGACGGTTGCGCCACTTGAGCCCTCGGGTAGCACAATGTCAACGGTTGCTTTGTCTCCAGCGGACAATGCGAATTCCAGCGGGTCAATCGGGCTGCCATCCGGTAATTGTCCAAACTTGAGACGGGCGATGGTTTCTGCACTTAATGCGGAGCGCAAGGGTTGTGTTTCACCCAATGCCCGATTGGCTCCAACCATACGGATGGACGCGTTCCGCCAAATTACATAAGGCTGATCGAGTGCGCCCGGGTTCATGTTCAAAGCCGAGAGGTAGAGTTTTGCCACCTTCTTGTCGTCCTCAGATGGACGGGCCTGGTAGCGGCGGAATTTATGCTCGGTCGTTGCCTTCAGAGACTCATTGCTCAATACAAAGTTACGCTCATCGCCTCGGCCGCCTTCTGCGGGAGCACCGGCCCCAAATAACAAGCGGGGCCAATCGACGATAAAGCCCTGCAGCGCCTTGGCTGCCATTCGGGCCTGCGTGGGATCTTGTGGAATTTTCTTCCATAGGCTTACTGCTTCTGCAGTGGGGTAGCTGGTGTTTGTTTCGTTAAAGACTTTCAGCAGGTGCTGCACAAACTTCGCGCTGACGCCTTCTTTTTGAGCGGCCTGAGCAATCGTCAATCTGGGCTCACCTAGCCTAAGACGATGGTCGTATCGCCAAGCTGCATAAATTGCTTTACCGTACCGGTCAAGGCTATAGGCCATCCCTCCTTCACCCGAAGCCGAACGGAATCCGTTGGCATGATAAATCGACTGTATCCGGTGGATCGCCGAGAGTTCGAGTCCACTTTTGCCCGGATCGGCAAAGAATTGGATTGGCCCAGATCCGATCACTGCATGTGAGGCAACTCGTTTTGCGGTTTCAAGGTATCGTTCGAGATTCGCGTCTTGCATGAACTGGACATCCCCAAAATTCGTAAAGCCTTCTCCACCCACCGAATCACTGGCAAAATCGCGATCTGTCCTGATATCGAGTCCCGTGAGGTCGCGAATTGTATAAGCGTATTCACCGCTCGTGAGTCGCCTCACCGTAACCCGCCCAGGGTCTCCCGCTGTTTTGATTGCAGCCTCGTTCAGCCTGGCTCTGATCAACGTCACCGCCTGCTTGCGCTGCTCATCGCTGGGCTGCGGCATCTTGGCCGGCGGCATCAGTTTTTGATCGATGGCATTGGCCACTTTTTCCCAATGCTGAAAGCTCTCTGCCATTGAGGTCTCCGCGGCGAGCTGCTTCAAATTCAAGCCACCCATCGCAGACTTACCATGGCACTGGAAGCAATACTGCTCGAGCACAGGATTAGCCATGGGCGCAGGCGTTGGTCCGGCAGCTCGGGCCAGGCTAAATAAACCGCAGGCGAGGTAAACGGTACAACAGCCCAGGCTTCTCATAAAGCTTTCAAAAATAGACATTTTGGGTTAATTTTGGTCTCCATCTTATCACTGCCTAGTTAGGCGCACCAGCCAAATATTTGGTTACCTTCATATTCGATCCCATTTATGATAAGGTCTAAACGAAATGGACCTCCTGAATGATCGCTAAATGGCAGGCTGGCCTTGGTTTGGCCATCGGCGCGGTGCTGATCTTGAGCGCTTTAGCCCACTCCTTCATCGGAGGGCCGGACTTGCGCAGCCAGCTTGAATTGGCTGCCACGAGTCTCCAATTGATCCGCGGTGTCATGCTTGGTTGGAACTTCGGAGGCATGGCCATGGTCGTCTTCGGTGTCATTGTTTCCAGCATTTTCTGGAATGCCTGGCAAGCAAAGCCGGTTTCACTTCTGCCTGCGCGCGTGATCGGGATCGCCTATCTTGTCTTCGGAATTCTGGCGATCGCCTTTGTAGAACGAAACCCGTTCTACGCCGCTTTTGTTTTGCCCGGCCTGCTGCTGCTGCTAGCCACCGGTTTCCGCTCACCTCCTGGCAAGCGCACGTGATTCCCAAAAGAAAGTGGCATACTCTGCGAGCAAGATGATATGCCTGGAGAGTATGCCGTCCAACCACGCCGGAGCCACCAGCGGGGAAATGGAAATTGTAGAGTCTTCGCCTAGCCGCCTTTGGGCATCTTTCCCACAGGGCAGCCAAACACTAATTTGCTAGTCAAAACTTGAGTGAAGCGGCTAGATCTACTCAATGCGTATTCCAATCATGTAACGGCAACATTTTCAGCATATGTCTTTCAGTTATTGAAGAAAAGAAAGCCTGCGTCTTATAAGTACTGAGTTAAGCCCCCTTTGGTACCAGGCTGCAAATGGTACCAACGATTGGATTGGTATCTGAAATCAAAGGCAAGCTGTTGATAAGAGTCAGATTGGAAGCATTTCCACTACGCCAGGCGAGGCCCTCAGGCTGCTTCAGAAGAATTTCCAGGAATCGCGTCCCAGCTAACCGGTTCAATCCAATCCATTTAGCCACGCTCCCCAGCACCACTAGCCACAACCGCATCCTCCTCTCCACCACAATCTCAAATGGAGAGGAGCCTCCATGCATAGAACCCACAAGTTGGTCCAGGTATATCCGAAGCGGGAATCACTCCCAGTGCCGCAACCCTCATCTACCGTCGAATGGGCACGCCACGCCCGCGGCTTCATCGCCGAGCTCCTCCGCAAGATCAAAAACTTCAGCCAATCCATCACCTCCATCGCGAGCAAATCAGATGGCACCAACCGCTGCTCGCTCCAGTTCACCAACTGCGCCCGCATCATCGCCCTCCCCGGCAAACGCGACAACATCCGCAGCTTCTCCAAAGTCTCTCTCCTGATCATCGATGAAGCCGCCTGGGTCCCCGACACCCTCTACTTCGCCGTCCGCCCCTTCCTCGCCCGCTTGCGGCAGGTGCTTTCGGAGCAAAACCCTTGTATCCTCCAAGGGGGGCCAGATCTGACGGCCAAACGCATTTTGGGTCCATACTCGAAAGAAGTACGGCACATGGCGTGCAGCGTCTTCTGTCACTTGGTACTCCGCCTCAGGAAAGGTTCATCATGGAATTAGCAGCATTGATCCGGTCAAAAGAGGAAGCCATCGTCGCGGAATGGGAAGCATTCGCCCACACATATTTGCCTTCCGCTGAGCATATGGACCGGACCGCGCTGCGCGATCACATTCTTGGACTCCTTCGGTTCATCGCAAATGATCTTGCGACCTCCCAAAGCGAACGTCAGCGGAGCGAGAAAGCCAAGGGACAGGGCCAGAAAGCAGGCGGAGCGGATGACAGCGCTGCCGAAACCCATGCCAACCTTCGGTTCACGGGAGGCTTTGATACGGTCGAGATGATCTCTGAATTTCGCGCTCTGCGCGCAAGTGTAATTAAGCTGTGGAAAGCGGAGTGGGCTAATACAGAAACCACTGAGATTCTTCCCGACCTGCTGAGGTTTAACGAAGCCATAGACCAAGTCATGACTGAATCGCTCTCCCGTTTCACCGATAAATTTAATCACTCCGGAAGCCTGTTCGTCGAAACGCTTGTTCGCGATATCCGCGACCCACTCGCAGCAGTACACAAATCTGCCCAGGCGCTTTTAACAAGAGGCAAGCTTGACGACGAGCAGGTCAACCGGGTGTCCCAGATCGAAAACAGCACCTCCCAAATCAGTCGCCTCGCTTCCGACCTAATTGATGCCGTGCGCATCCGTCTTGACAAAGGCGTGCCGATTGCGCCCGAAGCAATGGATCTCGGAACCGCTGTCCAGGAGTTCGCAAAGGAACTTCAGGCAGCGCACTCCAACCGGAAGATTTTGATCTTAACGTCCGGCAACCTCAAGGGAGAATGGGACCGTGCGCGCGTCGGTCAGCTCCTGTTGAACTTGATCGGCAACGCGGTCCTTCACGGATCGAATACATCTTCGATTAACGTTGAGGCGAAAGGGGAGGGTGAGGAGGTAATCTTGTCCGTTCATTATGACGGCGCTCTTCTCCCGGATGTTGTTGCCACCGTTTTTGACCCGCTGCCACGCGGGGAAGATGAGAATCAGATCCAAAGCGAAAAGGCCAAGCTCGACCTCGGGCTTTTCATTACACAAGGAATTGTAACCGCCCACGGCGGCAAGATCACTGTGACCTCCAGTAAAGAAGAAGGAACAACTTTTACAACCCATCTCCCCCGCAAGAACACTGAGTCATAAATGTCAGAGCTGGTTTCTCTTTCAAGCGCTGTGTGTCCGTCGAACTTGCGACTCAGAAAAATGGAGGGCGTCGATCAAGAATGAATCCTTTGCCAAAAGATTTTCCTGTCGTTTGCGTGGGCGGATCGGCCGGTGGCCATGACGCTTATGTCACTATAATCAAACATCTATCAATCGATTCAGGTGTTGCTTTCGTCATCGTTCATCACCTGGCAAGAGCGATCACCATGCTCCCCCAGATTCTTCCCCGCTCTACAAGAATGCCGGTTAATCTGATCACGGAAGGCTTACCGATTCAGCCAAATCATGTGTACATCATCCCGTCAAATTGTAACTTGGAGGTTCTTGATGGGAAATTTCACCTAAAGCCGATAACAAAATCCAAGGGATGGCCCGACGTGATTACAGTTTTCCTACGTTCTCTGGCGCAGGACTGGGCCGGAAAAATAGTCGCTGTCATTGTCTCTGGCATGGATGGGGATGGAGCAGAAGCTCTGAGTAGCATCAAGGAAGTCGGCGGCATTACTATCGCACAGACGCCCGACACCGCCGAGTGGGCAGATATGCCTGAGACAGCTATAAAAACCGGGCACATAGATTTTGTCCTTTCACCCGAGGATATCGCTCAGAAGATTGCGCAGATTGCGCAATCGTTCCCGGGGAACGCAAGATGAGCTTCCCGCTTCGCGGGTTTTGAATAGTTGTCCAGCCGGAAGACAGTTGCCGGTCGGAAATAGAACCGAAGGGAGTTTTTGTTGATGGACGTTAAGAATGGCTCGAAAGATTTTCCTGTCGTTTGCGTGGGCGGATCGGCCGGTGGCCTTGATGCCTATATCCGCTTACTAAAGCATCTGCCGCCCGATATGGGTGTAGCGATCGTCATCGTTAATCACGTGAGAAACACAGCCACCATGCTCCACGAGATTCTACCCAGCTACTCGAAAATGCAGGTCGAACTGATCACGGACAATTTGCGCCTTCAGCCAAACCATGTGTTCATCATCCCGGAACAACGGGATTTGCACGTTCTGGACGGTGAGTTCCATTTGATGCCGGTATCGAAGCCCAGGGGATGGCCTGACGTAATTACAGTTTTTCTGCGTTCTCTAACGAAGAACTGGGACGGCAAACTTATCGCTGTCATTGTCTCTGGCTACGATGGTGATGGCGCTGCGGCGCTCTGCGGTATCAAGGAAGTCGGCGGCATTACCATCGCGCAGAAACCCGACACCGCCGACCAGCCGGATATGCCTCACTCTGCCATTGCTAGCGGCTGTATTGACTTCGTTCTTTCACCCGAGGATATCGCGAAAGAAATCGTACGGATTGCGGGCGCGGAGGTGAAGGCGGGATGAATCGCCATATTGGACCGCATTCCGCTGCCCCGGTATGAGGAAAAGCTGCCCGTCATTCGCATTGGTGACAGCCTGTTACCTACGTCGCCGGACCTTACCCAAGAAAAGCCCCGCGTGGAAAGGCGGGGCTCTTGTAAGAAGCGGTTTACCTCCGACCGCGCAATCTAGAAGCTCAAGCGCCCTGTAAACTGCACCTGCCGCGGACGCCAGTACGACTGCTGCATCAACTGAATGCCCGTACCGGCATCCGGATTCACCAGCCCCTGGATATTGAACGCATTAAAGGCATCCACGTTAAACCGCAGCTTCCAGCGCTCCGTAATGGTGAACTCTTTATAAAGAGAGATATCGGACTGGAAGTTCTTTGGCCCTTGCAGCACCATCGCATTGAACGGCTGTACACCCGCCGGACCCGGCGAGAACCCCGTCAATACAACCTGTCCGTTCCGCAGCGTCTGGTTTACGTTGTTTGTGCCGAACTGCGCCGTGCCAGGCGTATTGTTGATCGGCGCGAGGTACGGCCGGTAGTCGTCCGGCAGACCCGTCACCCCGCGCGTCGCCGCGTTTACAACGTTCGGGGGGATGTAGCCGTTGAACCACAGGAAGCCGTCGCGGCAAACACCGCTGCGGCAATCCTGGATCGCCTTCGACCGCTTGAGGAGTGTGATCGGATTCGTTTCACCGAAGTTGCCAGTGGCCACCTGAAAGGCCTGTGACACGACTGTGCCCACAAACGCCATCTGGTAGCCGCCAATCAGTGCATTGATAAAGCGGTTGGAATTCCCTGCGAAACGGCGTCCTTTGCCGAAGGGCACATCGACAATGCCGTTGAAGCTGATGCGGTGCACTGGAATCGCGGTATCCATGCGGTAATTCTGCCAGCGATTGAATTCACGGCTAGGGGCAAAGGGGGTGCCGACGTCCATGCCCTGCGGAATCGCGCCAGCGGCGAAGTTTGCAGCCGGATTCAATGTGTTGTCGCGGAAAGTGTTGCCGCCGACACGGAAGGCCCGTGAGAAGACATAGAAGACCTGAAAGCCGACGCCCTTGCGATAGGGACGCTGGTAGTTGATCTGCAGGGCGGTGTTGCTCGAGAAACCAAACTTCGTGGATTGGGTGATGTTGCCCCAGGTCGTTTGATCGTAAGGCCGCGTGGCGACGCCAGCGAAGCGGCCGGTGGGCGGGATCGTGCCCGTCTGCGCCTGCCAGACGTAGGTGGAGGGGGCGTTGTTGAAAAGGAAATTTTGATCTAGGTTGGTGCCGGCGGTGTAGACGTAGGAGGTGCGCAACACTGACCCATCCTGGAACGGCTGCTCGATGGTGAAGTTGGCCTCACGCACTTTGGCCGGCGGATAATCCGATGCCAGAATCGTGCCGGGACTGATGCCAGGCAGAAGTGCCGTGGTGGTGTTGGTGTCGACTACGTTCTGCGTGTTCAAGCCCGTCACCACACTCAGCGGATTGCGCAACAGCGAATTCGGCAGCCCGTCCGGTGCCTGGGCCGCAGCGTTGTAGTTCATCGAGTAGCCCGCCGTGAACGGATAGCTAGCTGTTAGATAGCGAATCGAGTTCCGGACCGGCACAGGATAAACGTATTCGCCGTAACCGCCGCGGATTACGGTGCGGTTGATGCCGAAGCTCGGAACCCAGGCGAAGCCGAAGCGAGGGAGAATGTTGGCGTTGTAGCCCCTGATACCGGCCTTGCCGAGGCCAGCCTCTTTCAAGGTTTGGAACTTGACGCCGAGATCGCGCAGGTTGGTCAGCAGCGCCTGGCTGGTCAGGCCCCTCTGCAGGTAGTAATCAATGGGGCGCGGCGTGGAAATTGCGTTATTCCTGGGGTCGAAAAACACCAGATAGTCGTTTTTCACACCGGGAGCAGGATGCGCTTCCCAGCGGACTCCCGCGTTGATTGTGAGGTTCGGTCTGATCTTCCAGTTGTCCTGCAAGTAGCCGTCGTATTCGATCAGCGAGGAATCGTTGTATGGAGCGTTGCGATTCTGGCTGAAGCTTGAGGCTGCGCCGAGAAAAAAGTCGGCATCCTGATAACCAGTATTGGGCAAGGCGCCGAAATTTGCGCCCGTCGCGGGGTTGTAGATCGCCGTCGCCAGATTGGAAAACGCAATAGTGTTCGGCGAACGGTCGGACAGGTAGCCGAACTTCTCATGCCGGATGCGTCCGCCGAAGGCCAACTGGTGCTTGCCCGCGACTTTGTTGAAGTTTTCGTCAATCGTCGTAATCCGCTGGCTCATGCCATAGAACCACTGCGAGCCGCCGTAGGGCATGAAGAGGTTCGCGCCGATGGCAGGGAAGCCGATCTGGGAGAAGTTGTTGGGCAAGCCGAACTGCTTCTCGTAGTTCTGCATGGAGGCTGGGTTGCCCTCTACGTGCATTCGCTGCCACTGCATGCTGAACACGGTTTCGGAGAAGAGCGTCGGCGAGAAGGTCTTGTTATATCCCATGGCGCCACTGATGGTTTGAATCGGGATGCGTTGGTATCCCGTTGCGCCTTCTGGCAAATCGCTGCTTTGGATGTTGGGAGGCGAGGCGATGGGGAAGTTCCGCAGGGCCTGTTGCTGCTGGTCGATTTCGGTGAAGCGGAAGTAGCCACGGTTTTTGTCGTTGAAGACGTGGTCGAGACGCGTCGAATAGTTCGGCACTGTCTGCTGTGTCGGATTCTGTCCGGTCAGATTGAAGTTAATGATCGGATTGTCGTTCGAAGTCGGCATGGGAGTCGCTGCGTAGAGGGTCTTCGCCAGCGGGCTGATGCGGGCCAGCGGGATTACGTTCCCGGCGAAGGGGGTACGGACGTAATTGTTCTCGCGGCTTTGCGTTGAGTTGGGATCGTGAAGAACCTGCAACTGGTTGGCGCCGTTGACCAGGCCGCTGAAGTCGCCGCCGCGCATCGCCATTGTCGGCACGCGCATCAACTGCTGCTGGCTCGACCGCAGAGAGAACCGCTCGAATGCCACGAAGAAGAAAGACCGGTTTCGTCCGTCGTAAACCTTCGGCAACAGGATGGGGCCGCCAACGTTGAGGCCGAATTCATTGCGGATCAACTGCGGCGCCCTGAAATTGGAGGGGTCCTGGCGAGCGCGAGCGATACCGAAATAGTTGTTGCGCGCGGTTTCGAACATCGATCCATGGATCTGGTTGGTGCCGGATTTCGTGGTGAGCAGCACGGTGGCCGGAGTGGAGAACTGAGCACTGGAATTGAGCGTCTCGAAGCGAACTTCCTGCACCGAATCGGGATCGGGCAAAATTGCCTGCGACGAATTGCCGGGAGAACCGAAGTTGCGATTCGTCTGAGGTGCTCCGTCAAGGGAATACTCCATGGCTTCGCCCATCAATCCGTTGGCGCGGGTTCCATTAGCTTCGAGGCCGGGGACGGTGTTCTGCGCCAGGCCGAGCACGTTGCGTCCGTTCTGCGGAAGCTGGCTGATGCGGGCGGCGTCGAGTTGTGTGTTGACGGTACCGCTGTCGTAGGTGGCAAGTTGAATCGTTTCGCCGCTCACCGTGACCTTTTCGCTGACATCGCCGACGGTCATTTGCAAGTCGTAGACCATAACCTGGCCATTTTGGAGGGTTAGGTTGGCCTCTTGCTTCTTCATGCCCGCCGACGTCACCGTGACGCGGTAGCTTCCAGCGAACAAGCCCCTGGCGGAATAGAAGCCATTGGCACCACAAGCGGCCTCAGTGGAAACTCCTGTTGCTTGGTTGAGCACCTGGATCGTACAAGTAGGGATGGGGGCGGACGATGCGTCCGTTACTGTTCCCTGAATACTGCCGGCGCCGCTCTGGCCGAAGGCGGAGAGAGCGAAGGCGGATAGAATAAGCGCGAGACGTTTTGAGATCATAGAGAATTCCTCATTGTTTTCGACAAATTTATCATATGAAGATCTGGTGGAATCTGATTGTCGCGGCGACATGCCTTCTGCAGCAGGCTAGTGGACAGCCTTGTGCGGGATGCCACCGCGAGATCTCGGAGAGCTACAAGAGCACCGGCATGGGCCGTTCGTTCGCATTGCCATCGGCGGCAACGGTTGGCTCGGGGTCCTATTATCACGCGCCTTCCGCCAGCCACTTCAGCGTTCTCGAACGCCGAGGGCACTACTTTCAAAGGCGTCATCAGTTGAATGCAGAGGGCCGCGAAGTGAATGTGCTCGAGAAGGCGATTGACTATGTGATGGGTTCCGGCAACAGCGCGCGCACCTTTCTGCATCGTACGCCGCAGGACAAGCTGATCGAACTTCCGCTCGGCTGGTATGCCGAAAAGGGCGGGTTCTTCGCCATGAGTCCCGGCTATGACCGTCCGGATCACGCCGGTTTTCGCAGGCCGATTAGTTACGACTGCATGTTCTGCCACAACGCCTATCCCAAGATTCCACCGCGCAACGAAAAGGCGTTCGCCGAATCGGTGTATCCGGGCGAGTTGCCGCTGGGCATTGACTGCGCGCGCTGTCACGGGCCTGGAGAACGGCATATCGAGAACGCGACGCGCGAGACGATTGTGAATCCGGGCCGGCTCAGCCGGGAGCGGCAGATGGATCTCTGCATGTCCTGCCATCTGGAGTCGACGAGCTTCCCCTTGCCGAACGCGCTGTTGCGTTACGATCGTGGACCTTTCTCGTTCCAGCCTGGCCAAGCCCTGGCGGGGTTCCTGTTGAACTTCGATCACGCCCCCGGCACAGGCCACGACGAGAAGTTCGAGATCGTGAGTTCCGCTTACCGCCTGCGTAAGTCGGCCTGCTTCAACAAGGCCACGATGACTTGCACCACCTGCCACAACCCCCACAAGGCACCACGCGGAGAGGCGGCCGAACGCCACTACAATGGCGTCTGCCGCCAGTGCCACACGACGGTGTTCAACCGGCAGGTGTCGGCGGGAAAGCACACGGGATTATCGAACTGCATCGAATGTCACATGCCGCGGCGGCGCACCGAGGACGTAATCCACGTTGCGATGACCGACCATCTCATCCAACGGCAACGTCCGCCCGGTGATCTGTTGGCTGCGCGCCAAGAGACGCGTGAGGCCTATCGCGGTCCGGTCGTGCCTTACTATCCTGTGGCGTTGCCGCGCACGGCCGAGGGCGAGCTGTATCTGGCGGTGGCGCAGGTTAAGCAGAGCAGCAACCTGAAGGCGGGTATCGCACAACTTCGGAGGGCGATTGAAACCTACAGGCCGGCGCGCGCCGAATGGTACATCGAACTTGGCGACTCGCTGGAAGCCGATGGACAGCGGGCCGCGGCACTTGCTCAATATCGTGAAGCTGCCAGGAGGGATCCACGTTCGGGGTTCTCATTGTTGCGTTTGGGCACTTCGCTGCGGAAGAGTGGACGCGCAGCCGAGGCGGTAACAGCCTTGGCGCGGGCGGCTACACTCGAGCCGGATCGGGCGGTGACCTGGCATGAACTCGGGTTGGCCTATCAGGCTGCGGGACGCCCGGGCGATGCGATGACTTCGATCCGCCGCGCGATCAAGCGGGATCCGGATCTGGCCGAGGCACACACCAATTTGGGGATCCTTCTGGCTTCGGCGGGAGATTTGAGAAGAGCGGAGTCGTCGTTCCGCGAGGCGATCCGGCTGGAGCCCGCCTCCGTCGATCCGCGGGTGAACCTCGCGAATGTATTGATGCCCGCAGGGCGCTTGGCCGAGGCCGAGGCCGAGTTGCAAACAGCGCTGCGGCGCAAGCCGGACGATGCGGGTGCCCGATACAGCCTGGCAATGCTATTCGGCCGCACCGGGCGTTATGAAGCTGCGGAGCGCGAGCTTCAGTCCTGTTTGAGGATCGATTCCACATTTGCGGACGCGCACGCATTGCTGGGCGATCTGATGCTTGCCAAGAATCGCCCAGCAGACGCGGCGGCTCACTACCGCGCGCTGTTGAAGCTTCGTCCTTCTGCCCAGACCGAGTTGAATTTAGGCTTGGCGCTGGCGGCGAACGGGGATCGGGAAGCCGCGGCGCATCACTTGCGCCGAGTTGCCGCGAGTGGGGAGCAAGAGTTGCGGCGGCGCGCCACCGATGCGTTGGCGCGACTCAATACGCGATGAGTCCGCCCCCCTTTTAGGTTTATTTTTTCGATTGGACGAGAGTTGAAGCTATAAGAATCCTCGTGCTTGTCCACAAAGCCGAGGAGGGAGCCTTACGTGCCGCAGCTCCCTCAGCCGGGTGATGCGCCACTCAGAGCGAAGCAAAAAAAGAGCTTGAGGCCAACATCCTCGAAATGAGAAAAGGCTGCCTTGATTTGAAGATCGAGCAGCCTTGGCTCCAACTCAATGTTGAAGAAATCAAACAAGGTCAGTAGCGCCGCTTCTAGGCAAAGAACTACAAATCTTCCGGGCGCAGTCCAGTCTCTTTCGAGATTTTGGCGAGTGCGGCGGGCCCAACTTCTTCGCTGTCATGAAAGCAAAATGTGAGCATTTCCACTACGCCAAGGCGAGGCCCTCAGGCTGCTTCACAATAATTTCCAGGAATCGCGTCCCAGCTAACCGGTTCAATCCAATCCATTTAGCCACGCTCCCCGGCACCACTAGCCAAAAGCGCATCCTCCTCTCCACCACAATCTCAAATGGAAAGGAGCTTCCATGCATAGAACGCACAAGTTGGTCCAGGTATATCCCAAGCGGGAATCACTCCCAGTGCCCCAACCCTCATCTGCCGTCGAGTGGGCGCGCCACGCCCTCGGCTTCATCGCCGATACCCAGCAGTCCATCGTCCTCGATTCTATCCACCGCCGTGTCCTCGTCAACTGCTGCCGCCAATGGGGTAAGTCCACCACTGCCGCCGTCCGTGCCCTCCATCATGCTGTCCACAATCCAAACTCTGAAACCATCCTCGTGGCCCCAACCCAGCGGCAGTCCGCCAAGCTCCTCCGCAAGATCAAAAACTTCAGCCAATCCATCACCTCCACCGCGATCAAATCAGATGGCACCAACCGCTGCTCGCTCCAGTTCACCAACTGCGCCCGCATCATCGCCCTCCCAGGGAAACGCGACAACATCCGTGGCTTCTCCAAAGTCTCTCTCCTGATCATCGACGAAGCCGCCTGGGTCCCCGACACCCTCTACTTCGCCGTCCGCCCCTTCATCGCCGCCTCCCCCAATGCCAGCCTCCTCGTCATGTCCACCCCCAACGGCGACTCCGGCTTCTTCCACCAAACCTGGGCGAGCCAAAGCCCCTGGCAGCGCATCACCGTCCAGGCCACAGATTGCCCCCGCATCAGCGCAAGCTTTCTCGAAGAAGAGTGCGCCGCTCTCACCGATCACTACTTCCGTCAGGAATACATGTGCGAATTCCTCTCCCACAACCGGGCCGTCTTCAACAAAGCCATGATCGAGCGCTTCTATTCCCAAAACAACTTCGGCCCCACCAAACCAATCCTCTTCGACCTCTCATAAAGATGATTCACACCAAAATCCCCCTGGCCATCTTCGGCCTCGATCTCGGCCAGTCTGAAGACCCCAGCGCCCTGGCCCTTCTCCTGAACATCAACCAGACCATATCTCCCCACAACTGGATCGACTCGACGCACCCCCGCCACAACCACTGGCAACTCACCGCCACAAAGGTCTTCCCCCTCGGCACCGCCTATACTGCGTTAGCCCAGCAGGTCCACCAATCGATCGAGCGCTTCAAGCAGCAACATCCCGCCACACAAGTCACTCTCCTCGCCGACGCCACCGGCATCGGCCGCCCCACCCTTGAAATCCTTTACAAAGAACTCACCGCGAAAGGCGGCCAACCCAAAGCCCGCCTCGAAGGCATCGTCTTCACTGCCGGCGCAACGCATGCGAGAGCGTCCCACCCATCGCTGCCTGTCGACCTGTTCCATGTCCCCAAGCTCGACCTGATCGAGACTCTCGTCCAAACGATTGAAAGCGGCCAGCTCAAAGTGGTCCCCAATCACCCAGACCAAGCCACGCTAACAGCACAACTCAAGAGCCTCAGATATGCCAACAGCCGCCACACAGGCCAAACCACAATCCACGTCGATACAAACGCAGACAACCCCCAAATCGCCAACGCTGACCTGGTCATGGCCCTGGCCATGGCCACTTGGCGCATGAAATCCCTCTACCCAACCGCCACGCCATCCCCTCCCGCCCGCCTTCCTGGTTTCTAGTACCTAAAATGGCGAAGCGGCGTTGAAGCCAAGCAATTGGTGGATAAGGTTTTTAAGCGTATCTTCGAGCATGTCAGGGGAGCAATGCGGAATCACTCCGGTGATGGTGGCAAAACGTCTATCGAGGAATCGAAGCCGGACTCTCCCTCGAAGGAAAACAACTGACGTGGAAACACAGCGCCGGCTGGCAGAAGCGAGCCGGTCGGGATTCTACAGGTACCTGAAAACGGAAGCACCTGCAATGGAAGCAGTTTTGCCTCCGCAATCTGACGCGCAATCTCCAACGCCCCCGCCAGTTTCGGCGGCAACTCCTGAATCGCCACCTCCCAATTCAACTTGGCATCACCAGCCCGGGACACCCATAGGCGTTAAAATAACGATTGTCCTTGTTAGCCTTTTGTGTTAGCCTATGAGGCATGGAAAGCCTACCGCTGTGCGCTGAGCAATGGGACTATGTGCGGACCCTTCTCCCAGTCGATTTGGAGCAGACGGCGAAAGCG
>JAYSVS010000046.1:0-6932 GCA_043718395.1 Acidobacteriota bacterium | reverse complement strand
AAAAACCTTCAGCGTTTGCAAAACTCGCCCAGAAAACGGACACCCCAGGAGCCAGGGCCCTGCCCCCTCCTGAAGTAATCCTTATTTTAACGCCTATGCCCGGGACACCTCCCCCCCTCCTGCCCTTTCCCCAAAGGGAAATGACTTCAAAAGCCCCGAGTTTGTCGCCCATGGAGAGGGACATGAAAACAACTTAGCCTAAGGCAGGATCCGTGTCATCACGCACCCGAACGCGGCCCGCTTCCACAATCCAAAGGTGCCCGTGAATTGCCTGCGACGCGTAAAATTGCAGCAGATTCTCGACCATCGTCTCCAGCAGGCGCAAAGAAGGATTCTTGGGCAGCCGCAACACCGCGATTCCGGCGGTTCGGTGCGGCGGGAAACGCAGAACGTCTGCAAAGTCGATATCCAGCGTAACAAGGCACCGCTCCTCGCGGAGGCACACCTGATACAAAGTATCGTCACTGGCTCCGCTGATTTTTTCCTGGAGGACGGTTTCGGCGTCATGACCGGCTTCAAGAAAAATATGGATTGTCCTCGAACCAAAATTTTCGTCCAGCTTCCATTTCATGCGGCGCTGCTGTCGGGTAAGTCCACGAATCGTTCGCGGCTCATTTCGGCACCGTACGCAATCGCCGCCAGCAGGTCCTCCCTTTTCAGTTGCGGATACTGTTCCAGAATCTCCTCCATGGACGATCCGGAAGCCAGAAAATCCAGTAGAAGCGATACCCAGATTCGCGTGCCCCGTATGCAGGGCTTTCCGGCGCAGATCAAAGGGTCCACTGAGATTCGTTGCAGTAAGTGGTTCATCGCGTTACGTACTCCCTGCCATCAGGATATCAAGGCAGGCCCTTATTGAAGCGGCTCTAAGGAACACTACTGCCCCCCGGGCACCTTCCTTCACAACTCATCCAAAAAGTTCAGCAAAATCGTCAGATGTGTCGGCTGCTTTTCGCTCTCCGCATCCCATGCGATTGCCGCCAAGCGTTTGTCATCCTGCTCAACGTCAATCAAACCATCTCCCCGCACAACTGGATCGACTCAACCCCCGCCACAACCACTGGCAACTCACCGCCACAAAAGTTTTCCCCCTCGGAACTGCTTACACTTCACTAGCCCAACAAATCCTCCAGACAATCGAGCGCTTCAAGCAACAACAACCCGCCAAGCAAGTTACCCTGCTCGCCGACGCCACCGGCATCAGCCGCCCAACGCTAGAGATCCTCTACAAAGAACTTACTTCTCGCGGAGCCCAACCCAAGGCCCGCCTCGAAGGCATCGTCTTCACCTCCGGCGCAGCGCATTCCAGAGCCGCGCACCCCTCGCTGCCTGTCGATCTCTTCCACGCCCCCAAGCTCGACCTGATCGAGACGCTAGTCCAATCGATTGAAAGCGGTCAACTCAAAGCAGTCCCCAACCATCCCGATCAAGCCACGCTAACGGCCCAGTTCAAGAGCCTGCGATACGCGAGCAGCCGCCACACCGGCCAAACCACAATCCACGTCGACGCGAATGCAAACAACCCGCAAATCGCCATGGCCACCTGACGCATGAAGTCCCTCTACCCACCGGCAACGCCAACCCCACCAGCCCGTCTCCCCAGCTTCTAGCGCTTATTGGCGAGCGCGCCGAGATGCGCTGGGGTAAGGGACCGATGCTTATTTGTCGGAACCAGATCAGACATGGGGTCTCCTTCCCCGAGCCATCTTAAACATGAAAATGTGTTTTATCATGTATAAAGCGCAAGCCCCAAGATTGGCCAATCCTGAGTCAAAACGTGCGGTTTCCGACTCGTTTCTTTCGCTAGCTCTCTCACTTGCCCTTCGGCCCGCGAGAGAGTTGAGGACTCGACCATTTGTTAAGATGGAAAATCTTGCGACTTGCCCGAGCGGCAAACCGCATTCGAACAAACGGAGGTTGGAACCTGTATGCGAGGTCGAGGAAGCGTGATTCTCGAAGAAGAGGAACGTTTGGAAGTGGATTATGAAGTCAACCAACAACGCAGACATCTGCCTACAGGTAGCGGTACGTGGCTCGCAAGTGTGAAATCATATGCCGGAACAATCAATCCGGTTCCCTCCGCCAGCCCGAAACCCTACACACTGGAATTGTCAAACGGCCAACGGATCCGTTTCCGCTCCGACGGAACCACTGTCACCTTCAGCGGTGAACTCTTTTCGGACGACGAATCCTGAACCCTACTAGGCCATGCGTAGCGGAAAGTGAAAAAAGCACGCTAAGGCATTTAGGCTGCGGGACAGCCTTGAACACTCGGGGACGGGCGTGTCTGAAGAGGCTGCCCCGTTCGCATCTCCAACCTGGCTTGTGAGTTAAGGACTTGTACCCGTTCCCTGTGATCGTAATGGCTTGCTGGAATATGCCGCTGTCTTCAAACGCTTGAGTTGGCGCAATCCCCCAGGCCAAACACTCACCAACATTGCCGTACAATTGGCCGTCTGATTTGGCCCCCTTTGGGGCACAAGAGAAAGCCCCCTCGGACAACTCCGTCCACGAATTTCCATTAAAGGATCTCCTCGCAAGAACGCGGCACCTCGCCCCCGGCACGAGACAAAAAGGCCAACGCCACTTCCCGGTCCCCATGGCCGCGAGCTAAGCCTGCGCCATCTGGATCGAAGAGAGCTTCTCCGCTGCCGCCTTGAGCGAAATGGACAAACGCAGAGAAAACGCGATATGACATCGATGAGCCCGGTCCAGTGAGTCACCCCTTTTGAAAAGTTGGTTTGGGCGGCCAAGGGATATTTACCACAGCATAACTGCCTGGTGTTGCCGCATTCACCGCAGCAGCCACTAGCTCTACATACCCACGTATCAATGGCCAGCGCGGCGTACTGAGTTCAACAATGGAAATGTTTCGACCACTGAGATTTTGCTGATAGCGAATATTCTTGTCGGCTGTTAAGAAAACTTCAAAGTCGGCTTTCTCTGCCTCTGTGAGAAGATCACCGTTCTCAAGCCTGTCGCAACCACGCTCTATCGCTTCGGTTACCAAATGTTCCGTCAAGTAACGGCGCAACGGAGCAGGTGTGCTGTGGTCAAAGAGGCCGCGCATTTTCAGTCATGTCGAGCGAACGCGGCGGTACAGAAACTTCAAGGCTGCGGACAGCAAATTGCAGCACCGGCACAATCTGTTCGGGCGAAAGGTGAAACCATTCCATGATTTCATCAACGGTCGCTCCCGATTCAAGGTTTTCGAATACGGCGGAAACCGGCATGCGCGTGTCTTTGAACACCCAGGCACCACTAAGCTTGCCTGGAACGCTCTCCACCGCCGGGCATTGAGACCAATCGAGTGATGCCATCGCTGATTTCTCCTTCTCCCTACACACTACTGGATATTCAGGCTTCTGTCATCAAATTTGAAGTCCCCCCTCTTTGCACCTCCAGCGAATGACATCAGAGGGTGGCATCGTTTGCCCGATCCAGTTCTTCGCGGAACACATGCGTCGAATTCGGATAGAGCGTTTGCAAGGAGCGGACCAGTCGAGACGCCAAATTCTCATCGAACGGCAACTTCATGCGCCAAAGAAACGCTCGAGAATGACCAAATTCTTGGTCCAGCTAACTTCTCGCACCATTGGTGCGAGTTTTTCGTCGTTCGCGTAGGCTTCGTAGAACTGCCTGATTCGCCACAGGTTGGCGGCGGAGAAGCCCCCGACGGCCGGGAATTCCGCGCGAAGGTCCCTCGCAAGATTCTCGACTACGCGACGCCCCCAGGTCTCTCCTTGCTGGCGTTGGCCGATGAGCTGACCTATGTCCCTGGTAATGGCCCTAGCCATGGCCACCTGGCGCATGAACCCCCTTACCCACCCACCGGCAACCCCAACCCCTCCCGCCCGCCTCCCCGGCTTCTAGCGCGAATTGGCAGGCCCCCTCGTTTGGAAGACCAGGCAACCAAGCCGCGTGTATGCCGCTCCCCGTCGTACCATAGGGAGACCATAATGCTTTCGCCTTCTGTTCCGCCTTCGCATCTGGACCACCTGGAATCTCGGCTTGGGTCTTCCTGGCAGTCGATACGCAAGGCGCAGGCTGAAACGCAGATTCTCCGCACTAAGCTTACAGGTCAATTTGCAAAGTATGAGTCGCCGGACACGAGTTTGGTGGTCTTTGGTTCCGTGGCCCGTCAGGAAAGTACTTCCGGTAGCGATCTCGATTGGATCTTGCTAATCGATGGACAATCCGTCCCTGAGCATAAGGACCAGGAGCGCGAGATCGAGCGTAGATTGATCGAAGGGAAGTACATTGCGCCAGGCTCGAGTGGTGTCTTTGGCCGGATGGTTGGAAGCCACGACTTGGTCCACAACATCGGCGGCGAGGATGATCTCAATTCGAACACAACCCGTCGAGTGCTGCTGCTCCTGGAATCTCACCCGGTTGGAAATCGAGAGGCGTACGACCGGGTGCGCCGCCAAATCGTTCGGCGCTACCTCTGCGATGATCGTGGTCTCACCCATAGCGGTAGCGATGTGCGCATTCCGCGCTTCCTCCTCAACGACCTCACACGGTACTGGCGGACAGTTACGGTCGACTTCGTCTACAAACAACGGGCAGACAACGACAAGAAATGGGCTCTTCGAAACGCTAAATTGCGGATGTCTCGAAAATTAATCTTTGCCTCTGGCCTCGCTCACGTGTTCTTCTGCCATCTCGATCCAACTGCCGAACAAGCGCGCACCGAGTTGAAGACCAAGCAGGATGTGTCGCTCCTGACGGCGTATCTATCCGAACAGCTTTCGATGCCACCGCTGGAAACTGTGGCCAAAGCGTGCAATCAGCTGAAAGTTGGCGATGAAATAGCACGCAAGATTTTCGACAACTATGATCGCTTCCTCGGAATACTCGACGACAAGAACAAACGAGATGAGCTTGTGAAAGCAACAACTCATGCAGATCTTAGAGAGTCGGTCGCGTGGCGCGAAATCCGCGAAGTCAGCACGCCGTTTCACGAAGGGTTGGTAGGACTCTTCCTGGGAAGCAACAATCAGTTGTCGGATCTCACGATAAAATATGGAGTATTCTAATGCGGCGTATCGGTTTTTCAACAGGTGCAATCGCGCGTGGAGATTTTCGCTCGGCGTTGTCAGTGATGAATCACTACAACCTTAACGTTGTGGAGTTGTCCGCCCTGCGGGTTGGCGAACTGCGGCCACTGGTGGAGGCCATCCCTGGGCTGGATCTCACGGGCTTCCACTTTGTCTCCATTCATGCACCCAGCAAATTTGCACAGGAAGAAGAAGCCGGAGTGCTGGAACTCCTCCGGCCTCTGGCCGGCCTCGGATTCCACATCGTCGTGCATCCTGACACGCTCTACGACGTAAGGAGATGGCAAGTGCTCGGCGACCGCCTGCTCATTGAGAACATGGACAAGAGAAAACCAATCGGGCGAACCGTTGATGAACTTGCCGGATTCTTCAAAGATTTGCCGGACGCACGTTTTTGCTTCGACATCGGGCATGCCCGTCAGGTGGACCCAAGCATGACCGAGGCTGCATTACTGCTGCACGCCTTTGGAAACCGCCTTGCCGAAGTGCACATGAGCGAGGTCAACACTGCAAGCCGTCACGATCCCCTTTCCGCCAACGCGGTGACGGCTTTCAGTTCCATCATGGCTTCGATTCCCGAGGAGGTCCCCATCATCCTTGAGACGATGATCGACGAGGGTCAAAGCGACGTACAAACGGAAATTCACAGAGCGAATGAAGTCTTTGGCGCAGTAACTGCTTGAGTGAAGCCCAGGCAATCTACCATGACTACCGTAGTGCTCTAACTCAAGACAACCAGCGATCGGAAGATGGGATTTAGGTCGCGGTTAGATGATCATGGCTAACCGCGTCCTGTATCCCACGTTCAGCCCGGCTTGTCCCGCCCGGATCTCCCCAACACGTCACCCAACGCGGATTCGACCGCCAAATCGTCTTCCACACACGCAGAGAAGACGCGGTTGATCGAGTTTGGGCGTTTTGCCAAGCAAGACCGGGATGCGCGTGGCGCGGGTGAAGTGGAGAGTTTCACGTTTCTGGGCTTCTCGCATTACTGCGGGACTTCTAGTCGTGGCCACTTCGCAGTCTGGCGGCGGACGGCGCGGAAGAAGCTGGAGGCGAAACTGCAAGAAGTAAAGCAGACGCTGAGGGCACGGATGCACGAACCGCTGCAGGTGGTCGGGGAGTGGCTCGGTCGAGTGCTCCGCGGCTATTACCAATACCACGCGCTACCGGGTAACTTGGAGGCGCTTACGCTGTTCCGGGAACGGGTGAGCCGATACTGGTGGCATGCGCTGAGAAGGCGCAGCCAGACGGGGCGGCTTGGCGCGGACCGGATGCATCGATTGGCTCAATCTTGGCTGCCAACCCCTCGCGTGCTGCACCCGTACCCCGACCTTCGCTTTGACGCCAGAATCCAAGGTAGGAGCCGTATGCGCGAGTAGCGCCCGTACGGATCTGTGCGGGGTTGTGTCAAGAACGCGTTCCTCGGAGCGCGATGCTGTATCAGAGATGAAGGAGGACCCTTCGGAGCCGGCTTACAGGAGCAGGCTTCAAACAACCGTAGGCTGCTGCCGTCCAAAGGCGGTGGTGGTGAACGCTACGGAAAAGGCGCGAGAAAATCGCGTCATGTGTGGGTTAGAGAGACGAACGCAAGTGAACCACCGATGAGGCCTCGAAACAGATCTCTGGTGGCATAAAAACCGGAGCGCCCCCGCTCACCGGGAGGAGCATGGCGGAAACCTGGTTAGGGCCATGCGGTGTCCGGGGTACAGGTGGCGTGACTCTAATCTTGGCTCTGGTATGGAACTTGAGAACCTGTTCGGCGTTGCAAAGGGAAAAGGTACAAGCGGTAGCCCCGCGAGGCCGAAAGTACTGATCCGCTGGGCAGGGGCGGACTGTCCCGCAGTAGCGGTGAAGCGGAGTAATGCCCGT
>JAYSVS010000045.1:0-23497 GCA_043718395.1 Acidobacteriota bacterium | reverse complement strand
GGCGTGCAGGGCGTGATCCCCGCGCAACCAGTTGGCGTGTGCGAACCGTTTGGCTCCCAGCAGCACAGCAATAAGAAACGAAGTGAATGTCGCTGTCGAATCGATCTGATTGGGCGAACGCCAACGTACAGGCATATGCTCGCTAACCTTCCCCGACAGATCGATCTTTCGCAGATACGAGATGAAAACAGCAACTCCCCCAAACGCCGTTACAGAACGTTGAGTCTCACGTAAGATCAGCCGTTGGTCCGAAAACAAAGCCTGGATTTCGTTGCGGACTGATTTGTCCTGCTCCTTTGGTTCCATTCTTCTCTTGTCGCAGAGTCCAGGAGCGTTTGGGGAGAATCAACTTCGGGATTCAGGTTAAATGAACAGTATTGGGGCTAGCTTGAGCCAGGGAGCGGTACCCCAGTTTTGCAGCCAGCCACTGCTCGTTGTATTTTTTGATGAAAGTCCCGTAGGGCGACCCGCAATTCTCCCCTGTTCTGAAAGACCCTTCCATAGATGGCTTGTTTTTTGAGGGTGCGATGGAACCTTTCTGCGGCTCCGTTGGTTTCCGGTTGGCAGACAAAGACAAAACTGGCGTGGATGCCCCAATACTCAGTCTGTTTCAAGAAGTGGTCTTACAGATACGGGGTATCATGGCCGGTGCGGAGCGAGAGATCCAGCGCCGCATAGCGGCTGCCGTATTTGGCCACATTGCAGCCAACGCATTCGATGTTCCAAAGTTCGACTGCTGAGAATAGCCGGATGTAACCGTCATTGATGATCCAAGTTGTTGTAGATAAAGTCAAATCACCGAAGAGACAGTTTGGGGAATTTCGCAAACTTTTTCTGGCCTTCGAGAGGAGGACACAAATGCACCGCTTCCACTCGCCGCTACTTCGCTCACCAAAGCCTGGCTTAGGCCATCAACATTCTCACCGTCCCAGTCCCACCTCGATGCTGTGCTTGTCCCTCAGGTACTCGCGTGCCAGCGTTGGCCCAAATCCCGCGTAGAATGGCATGATAACATCAGTAATCTATACCCTTCTCTCCTCCCTCACCCCCGGGTTCGAGACCCGGCCCCGCAAGCCATGTGCCGCCACACCTTTTCCCCTTCCGTCTTCAGCTTCCTCAGTAGTCGACTCGCCTGCCGCTGGCTCAATCCAAGCTCTTCCCCAACTTGCTTCTGCGTCATCTGCTTGTCCCGCGATTTCCTCAGTACGACCAACTGGTCGCGCTCATACTGCGTCATTGCCGGGGTTCCGTTTTCCACAATGCCAGCTTGACCCCGTCAATAGGACTTTCTCACGTGGCAACGACACAGGCCGGGTTGATCGACATCTTGCGAATGGTCAATCTGCTACACTGCGCGTTATGATCGACCTGTCCGTGGTTGTGGCCTCACAAGGGGCAAAACGGCAACTGCGGCAGTGCCTAGTCGCTCTGGACAGCCAAACCTCGGTTCGTCGCATCGAAGTTCTCATTGTTGATGGTTCGGCGCACCAGGTCTCCGCTCAATGGCTAGAAGAATTTCCTATGGCACGTGTTCTTCGCCCGGAAGCTCCGTATAATGTGCCATCCCTCTGGATGGCCGGAATTCGTGCCGCTAAGGGGGACGTCGTGGCGCTGACGATCGAGAACTGTGTCCCTTCTGCAGACTGGGCAAAAAATATGCTGGCGGAGCAGCAGAATGGGCTTCACGCCGGAGTCGGCGGTGCGATGGAGATGGATCCGGCTGGCTGTTTAAGCGATTGGGCCATCTTTTTTTGTCGATACAGTGCCTATATGCTGCCATTTCAGGCGCGGCTTCTTAGTGACTTGCCGGGCGATAACTGCTCTTACAAGAGGGCTGCTTTACTTGAGATAGAATCTTGGGCCCAGGACGGCTTTTGGGAGACATTCGTCCACGAGAAAATGCTAGGGCACGGCCAACAGTTGCTCTCCGCGCCAAGCCCCGTTGTTGTGTATGCCGGCGGTATTTCCGGGCCGCAGTTCTTCCGCCGGCGTTTCGCCCATGCAAAGTATTTCGCGGCACGCCGCGGGGCAAAAATGTCGTTATTACAGCGCATCCTGAGAGCATTGGCATTCCCCATAGTGGCGATGACCCTCTTCTCGCGGATCGGCTTGCGGGTCTGGCGAAACGGAAGACATTGGGCCAAGTTCGCCTCGGCGTTGCCCTGTGTCTGTGCGTTCCTGGTGGCCTGGGCGTCCGGCGAGGCAGCCGGTTACCTGGCCTTGAGCGCTTCCCGCACGCCTCCGGCCGAATGAAATTACGGAGAAAGGCACCAAGTACATGCGCTTCGGCCTGGTAACCACATTTTACCCACCCTACAACTTTGGCGGAGATGGTATTAACGTTCAGCGTTTGGCTCGCGCTTTGGTCCAGCGGGGGCATCACGTTTCGGTGCTGTTTGATCCTGCCGCTTATCAATCGCTCACGGCCAAAGATCTATTACCGTGCGAGTCCAGCGACGACGGGGTGAAGGTGGTGCCGATAAGAAGGCCTTGGGGAGTTCTCTCTCCATTCCTGGTGCACCAGACCGGACGTCCACTGCTGACGCGGCATCTGTTGCAGCCGATGCTCGAACAGGATTTTGACGTGATTCACTACCATAACGTCTCCCTGGTAGGTGGGCCCGGGATCTTTCAATATGGAAATGCCATCAAGCTCTTCACGGCGCATGAGCATTGGCTAGTGTGCCCGACAAGTGTTCTTTGGCGGCACGGTCAGGAACCGTGCGACGGCCGGGAGTGCTTCCGCTGTCAACTGTCATACCTCCGCCCGCCGCAACTCTGGAGATACACCAGCTTGTTGGAGAATGCGCTGCAACACATTGATGTATTCTTTGCGCTAAGCGAATTCAGCCGCCAAAAGCATCGAGAATTCGGTTTCCCCCGTGAAATGACGGTCCTGCCATGCTTCCTGCCGGATCTGAACGGGCTTCAAGAAACCGATTTCCTGGCCCGGCCTCATGCACGGCCATACTTCCTGTTCGTGGGGAGACTCGAAAAAATAAAAGGGCTCGATGATGTTTTGCCACTTTTTCGTGACTATCCGGAAGGCGATCTGCTGATCGCCGGCCAAGGCAATTACGAAGAAACTCTACGTTCGTTGGCCGCGGGCAACAACCGTGTCAAGTTCTTGGGGAACGTGGACAGCCAAGATCTTCCCCGTTACTACCGGCATGCCATTGCCACTTTGGTTCCCTCCGTGTGTTTTGAAACGTTTGGTGCCACCATTATTGAGTCCTTTCAGCAGTCCACCCCAGTGATTGCCCGTAGATTGGGTCCCTCCACCGAGATGGTCCAACAGTCGGAGGGCGGTTTGTTGTTCGAGAACCCGGCAGAACTGCGCACTGCCATGTCCAGGCTGCAGCACGATAAGGAACTTCGCAGCCGCGCAGGCGAGGCAGCCCGTCAGGCTTATCTCGCACGTTGGTCGGAAGATGTGGTCTTGCCACAATATCTGGATATTGTCACCTGTCTTGGGGATCAACGTAAGCGGATGGTGAAGGTGTGAATATAGCTGTGGTGACCGTCGCCCGAGCCGGTTACGAGATAGCGTCTCGTCTCCTGAGCGATTTGCAGGACCAGGGGCCTGACCGGGAAGTGCTTGTAGTGAATTGCTGCGGACCAGGCGTTACGCAGGCACTCGTGGAAAGCTTTCCGGCGGTGAAGATTGTCGAGGTAAGTGACCGCCTGACGGGCGCACAAGCGCGTTACGCCGGGGTTAGAAACAGCACCGCCGAAGTTGTCGCCGTGGTTCACGAACGCTACCGGATTCCACCGGGGTGGTTCGCGGCTATCGAGACCGCCCACCAACAAGACATCGACGCCGTAGGCGGCGGCATCGCGCCTGGGCCGGGCTTCGGCAATATGGAATGGGCGATGTATCTCACGGAGTACTCACAGGTAGCTCCTCCTCTCCCTGCGGGGCCCTTGGATCTAATGGCATCAAAGCTGCTTCCTGGCGGCAACGTAAGCTACAAACGCCTTGTTTTTGAGGTGGCACCAATGGATCAAGCCCTATCGGAATTGGATTTCCATGAGGCTCTGCACCGGGCCGGTGCCCGGTTCAGCCGCTGCTCGGGCATGGATGTTCAATTTGCATCGCCACTGACTTTGGCTGAATATCTCGAGGAACGTAGACGGTTCTCCCGCGCTTACGGTGCCCGCCTGTTTCAAAATGCCTCGGTGCTGGCCCGGTACTTGGCGGCGGCAAGCCGACTCGCGCTGCCGCCGTTACTTTTGACCCGTTACGCCCGGCAATCATTGGCCAAAACCGATTTGAGGGCACACTTCTGGGGTGCTCTACCCTGGATGACATATTTCGCCTGGATCCAAACCCGCGAAGAGATCGCCGGGATCATTAACGGGACTGACGTTCCGCCGCATCCCTAAGGATTTCCAAGAGTTGCCGGGCCGCGCGATCCCAACTATATTGCTTGGCGCGTTTCCGGGCGCGTTTCCCTAATGACTCCTGGAGATCCCGATCCAGATACACCCGGTCAATCGCGGCGGTGATTTCCGTTACGCTCAGCGGGTTTACGAGGACTCCGCTCTCGCCGACCACTTCTTCCAGCGAGTTGCCCGTGCTGACGATGACTGGCCTCCCGCAAGTCATC
Organism: Acidobacteriota bacterium; assembly: GCA_043718395.1. Lineage (GTDB taxonomy): Bacteria > Acidobacteriota > Terriglobia > Bryobacterales > Bryobacteraceae > Bryobacter. Next base: position 18,887 of record JAYSVS010000045.1, on the reverse strand, counting down.
GCCTCTATGGCAGGCAAACCAAAACCCTCATCGAGCGAGGGCATGACGAAGAGCGTGCAGGTGTTGTAATAGCGATTGAGTTCTTCGTCGGGCACGAACCCTGTCATGACCACATCGTCGTGCAGTTGGAACTTGCCGATCACCGCTTGAATCTCCGAGTAGCTTCCTTTGAAGCCGTCCGACTTGTAGTCGCCCACCATAATTAACTGCGCACCGAGCCCTCGTGCCGCAGACTGGGCGAATGCGGTTACGAGCCTCGGAAGATTTTTATTCGGGCTGATTCCGCCGGCATAAAGCACGAATGGCCGCGAGGGAATGGGGTATTCCCGCTCGAAGAATGAAGACGATGACGACTCCTCGATCACCCTAATCCGGTCGGGCGCAACACGGAACCATTCCGCGATCGAGCGCTTGGCGTACTCCGAGACGGTGACTACGGTATGGGCCTGGAACAGCGCGGCCCGCACCTTGATGCCCCACAGCAACGTATGCAGCCCCGAAGAAAACGTGAGCTGCGGATTCCGGTCCGCAATGGTGTCATGGATACCAAGAACCATGGGAACACGGCGCAATAGTGGGAAATAAGAGAATACCGAAGGGAAAAAGAATACATCCAGGGGTTCTTTCACGCCTCTGCTCATGGCGAACAAATCCTTCGCCGAACGATGGCCGTCCGCTATCGCCGCCTCCGTTACAGCTACGCTGGTACCGATCAAGCGCGCTTCGAAGGGCTCGCCAAGATCGAAGACCTCATAAGATGCAGGGTCCAGATAGACAATGTAACGATGAGAGGCGTCCGCCGAGCCAAGCGCACGCAGGAGTTCGCGCAGAAATCGCCCATAGCCCCTTTGGTGAGCCCAGCAAGTTCCATCGATTCCAATGCGCATTGTCTAGGGCCTCACCAATCGGCCTCGTACTCGACGAAGCAAGTGCCGAACGAAAACATAGGGCCGGCCCACCGGAGAAAACAACATACGGAAGGCCTTTTCGCTTCTTAGATAGTATGTATCAATGCGAGGAAGATCCATGGGGTCTACTCCGGGGGTGAGAAATGCCAGACTTGTTCCCACAGCGGAGGCGAACTGTGACCTCGCCAGCTCGCGCACCCTTGGCGAGGACGCGCCATATGGATAAGCCAACTGCTCCACGCGTCGTCCCAGCCGTTGCTCGATGTCTTGACGGCACGCGCGCAGTTCGTTCATGGCGTCGTCCTCACTCAAAAGGCTGAGATGCCGATGGGTGACGGTGTGGGCTCCAATGGAAATCTCAGGAGGTAGAGCCCCCAGTTCCTTCCAGTTAAGCAGAGGAAGGCGCGGAATCGGATGGGTTCGATTGTCCCAATCGTTGTGCCGGCCGCAATACCCGCTTACGACGAAAACGGTTGCGGGAAAACCGTGCTTTTGCAAAACGGGCATTGCATGTTGGGCAAAGTTCTGGAATCCGTCGTCGAAGGTCAATGCCACCGAGCCGGGACGCTTGGCAACCTCCGCCAGTGCTACCACTTCGGTGCCGGACTGTGCAAGAAAATCCATCTGCTCGGTAAAGCGCGAGAGACCCACCGAGATCACCGAGCCGGAATCGTCCAGGGAATGGTACGTGAGGATTGCGGAACGGCCAGACATAGGGACTAGCGCAACACCGTTTCCAGGATTCTTCGCAGTGCACGATGCGATGCGGGCAGCGGATGGATACTGGGTGCTTGTCCCTCAAAGGAAATCTGGGTCCGGTACCAATCATAGGACTGGCACAAGGCCTGAGCATTGCTGAACCGGGGCGACCACCCTAGCTCATCGCGGGCCCGGCTGGTCTCCACCACAGAATCGCGATTCGACGCAGACATGTAGTGCAACTCAGACGCAGGCACCATCCCCGCCAATTCCATGAGGCGCAACCCGGATCGAGCCATCATCCCCGGCAGCGAACGAATCTGCGACCCGGTCACTGCATAGTCAATTAGGGATTGGATGTCTGCCCGTAGAGTGCCATACTCTTGCGCTCCGAAACTGAAAATCCCCCCCGCCGGGGATGCGCACAGTTGGCGGATGCCCTCTGCCATGTCGCTGATTTCAAGCAATTGATACTTGGCCTCGCCTGATCCCATCAACAACACAGGCCGTCCGGTACGGATCCACTCAAATACGATCGTAAACGCGCTTAGACGACCAGATCCGATAAACGTCTTGGGCCGCACTGCGGCTGTGCTCAATTCCCGGCAATGGAAGCCCAGTACAATCCTCTCTGCCTCTGCCCGGGATTCCCGGTAGACGTCGAGCGTGTCGAGAGCCGATCCGCTAAGGAATGGATGCCGAAAGGGTGTTCGGCCGGCAATTGTGGAGGAGATGAGCACCATCCGCGAGACGCCGCTCTGCAGTGCTTGCCGGCATAGTTCGGTCGTGCCTTCAATGTTTACCCGCCGGATGGTCTGCGCATCGCTTCGTCCCGAGGCGAATGCGGCGTGAACCACTGTGCCAATGCCAGCTAACGCCCCACGCATCGCAGCAGGATCAGACAAATCGCCTTGCGCATATTCAATTCCCGGCGCGGACGCCCAAGCTGGTGGATTGAGGCGATCAAAGACACGAACCGTGGCACCGTGCTGCGTCAGTGCCGCACAGAGGTGGGCACCGAGAAACCCCGCGCCTCCCGTGATCAGCACCGGTCTCATCCCGGATTCCGATGGGGGAGAATGGCAAGTGCGTTGCTGGCGACGAGGGCCTTGGTGAGTTGCACTGGTTGAAACACGATACTGGGCCACAGAAATACTTCGTTTGTGCAGTAGCATTGTTTCGCGCTGATTTGGGCACGCAGGACGTTGGCCGCCGATGAATCCCAAATCTCAAAAAACCCTTTTTGACGCAAATTGCCTAGTGGGGGATGGTTTTCGCAAACACTGATGTCGCCATTAGCGTACACGACACCGGTCAGGTTTCCCGCCGTGCAGGGCACATATTGGGAGGATGTCTCGATAGTTTTCACTTTTGCCCACTGCAACATGGGCTCCACCAATGATCCAAACCGTTGTTGGTCGCGCTCGCGCCAGACACTGGCCACGTGATCGTACAATGCCCGGTACTTTTCGAGCGCGGGCCCCTGCAGCGTAGGATTTTTACGGTCGCCTCGAATGATGGCCAGATTATGATGCTCCATCGCCGGGCATCGCTCTTTCAGGTACCCGGTGAGCTGCCAGATTTCGTCCATGTTTTCGCTCATCGCCACCGTGTTGGCGTGTATTGCGAGGCGAGGCTCCGCCTTACGCATTTCGGCCAGCATGTCGTAAGTCTCCATTGCTTTGGAGAATGATTGAGGATTACCTCGAAAACGGTCGTGATAAGCCGGCATACCGTCGAGCGAAATCTCACAAACAAAGCTCTCGAGCGATTGGCACTGGAATAACTCTTTCAACTGCTTTTCGGTACGCTCCGTAAAGTAGGCATTGGTCGGGACGTAAATCCGTTTGACGCTATTATTTTCGATGAAGAGACGGCAGATGGCAGCGAACTCGGGATGAATAAACGGCTCGCCACCCGAGAGGTTGAGGTTTTCGAAGGGGCCTAGTTCCTCGGACAGTTTCTTGAATTCCTCGTAAGTCAAATCGTTACGCTGATTCAGATTACGCCAATAAAAGCAATGCTCGCAGGTGAGGTTGCAAATGGAATTGATGAACACAATCATGAAGGGCGGCGTCGACCGCTCGTGATGATGACTTGCCTTCCAGGAGAGCCTTGCGTGACGTTGTACTCGTTCTCTAAAAGTCGAGGGCATATGTAATTTTCACCTCTTGGTTCTCCGATGAGACTGTTTAGAGTGTACTTCAATCGCAATCTACGTCAACGCCATCGACTTCCGCTAGCTCCCTCTCCCAAGAAGTAGCCGCAGAGCTCACCCCACGCCCAACTTCCCGTCAGAACCAGAAGGCAGGGTAGCGACCAGATCAGTTCCTTGATATACCGTTGTTTCGGCCAGACTGTCGTCAGGATCCGTACGGGTAGCAGGACAAAGAGCACGGGTGCCCCGGCCGCCAATATCCACCGCCTGACCCTGCTGGTGTGGCGCACTCGTCTGGCAGCATAACTCTTCGCCAAGTGAAAGGCCTGTTGAACCGCCTCTCCGAAGCGATAGCCCTTGTCGTGGAAAACGACTGGTCGCGCGTCCAAGCGAAGCCCGCCATGCCGTTCGATCATGGCCTGATGTACGAAGGGCTCGAAAAATCCACCGCTGAAACAGTCCGATTCCGCCATCAGCGCGGCCCGCTTGTAAGAGACGTTCGCGCCGCTCAACTCGCGAGCGGGACCTTCCTCCAAAGGAGGCATGAACTTGCCGTAGTCGTAGAAATACACGGCCCAATCGAGCGACCGATCCGTCCGCAAATTATCGACCGGTCCTCCGATGGCGGGAGAGGGATCGTCATGGGCGAGGACCACCTGTTCACTCCAGTGGGGCGCAAAGCGGCAATGATCTTCCGTGATAGCAATAATGCCGCCGGAGGACGTCAGGATGCCAGCGCTGCGCAATTGCGGCACAGTGGTCGAATGCTTTAGCGGCAGAAACAGAACTTGCGGAAACTGACGCACGAGGGCTTGGCCGAGACTAAAGTTCGAGACCACGATGACCTCGGTTTCGGAGCTGACGTTGCCCAAGGATTCCAGACATCTGCGAAGCGCATCCGTGCCATTCCAGGCCGCAATGATGATCGAAAGCCTGTGACGAACTTGCTCATTCATCGCCTATAGCGGCTCATCTCTACCCACTGGCCCGAAGCTGCCGAATCGTACGCGGCCATCACCAGAGCCAGGGTCTCGCGGTTATCCCGGATATCTGCCGGTGGCGTTTCTTGATTGACGATGGCTTGCAAGAAGCGGGAAAAGTGAAGCGCAGTAGCATCGCTGAACGGATTGATACCGTCCTTGGCAAGCACCCTCGATTGGGTTCCATTCTCGAGCGTGGCCTGACCGCCCTTCACCAATGAAAAGCTCGAATAGGGACGCCGGGTGCGGGTGTGCAGGCCGGCTTCCCACCGAAGCTGCCCCCCAATCGACGTGTGGACAATGGCGTGCTCGCCATCGAGACGCATATCCAGGTAGCGTTCCGGCCCCCGGCTAAGCCGATCCAGCATCACCGATGCTCCGCGCCCATCGGCAAACTCGAGGGCGATGAAGTTGATCGTGTCGCACGCCGCCACGCCACCGGAATTGGGCATATGGGCCACGAGCCGAACGGGATTTTCTCCGAAAAGGAATCGAACTAGCTCAAAGACGTGTACACCGAATTCAAAACACAACCGGCGGCTCAACTGGCCTCTCCAACCGGCCTCAGTGACTTCATTGGCATGCATCGTTTGCCAAACATGGAGATGCAGCAATTTGCCGAACGCGGGCGTTCCGATGACATTCTTCGCTGCCTCATGGATTCGCATTGCGGGAAACTGTGTGTTCACCGCCACCTTCCGCGATGCGCCATCGGCGGCCGCAATGATCTCATCCACCTGCTCCAGGGTTTCCGCTGCGGGCTTTTCACAGAATACATGGCACCCGTTGGATAGGGCCAGTAACATTTGATCCCGGTGCAAGGCGGGGGGCGTGCAGATCGTTACGACTTCTGGTTGCAACTGCTGCAGCATCTGCCCCGGGTCTTCAAAGACTGGCAACTGCCACTTCCGGTGCGCACGCTGCCTTGCTTCGGGGTTCGGGTCGCAACCTCCAACCAGACGGATTTGGCTGCCGAGCTTGGCGTAAGCGGGCAGATGAAGGTGATCAGCCGCTGCGCCGAGGCCGATGATCGCCACGGAAATCACGGATTGCAACCTGCCTCGCCGGCTGATGGTTGGAGCACTATTTCCTGTGGCACTCCCTGAGTATACTCGCGCTCCCCGCTGGGCAGATCGTCGTTTCGGTGAACAAACGTTCCTTCCGGCACTCTTGAATGGCCTATTACTAATCACCTCTATTTCAGTACTTCGGTACCTTGCAAGCACTTCTGGGTGAAGCTAGTCTAATGTCTACTAATGAAGTATGCGGTTCGAAGAGGGTTTAACAAAGTGCAATTGCTCCTGGGAGCATCCCAAATCGGACTAAATCAGGAATTGCAACTGTTCTGTCAGGGTTTTCAGCAATTGCAGGAAAACCAGTTTAAATATGAACTCGATTATTGCCGTTGTAGCAGCTTGGAAAAACAATAGCAAGAATGTCTTTTCTGTGGGATGCCAAAATGAAAAATGACTTAAAGCAAGAGCCAAGCCCAGATTTGGGCGCAGTGATTATCGGTGCAGGACCCGCAGGCTTAACCGCTGCCTACCAACTCGCCAAACGCGGCATGCATAGTATCGTGCTGGAGAGCCTCGCTCAGGTGGGCGGCTTGTCGCGCACCGAACGTCACAAGGGCTACCATTTTGACATTGGAGGCCATCGGTTTTTTACTAAGGTAGCTGCCGTCCAGACAATGTGGGAGGATGTGTTGGGCGACGATTTTCTGGATCGGGGCCGCCTTTCTCGTCTCTATCTCGATGGCAAGTTCTATCAGTACCCAATTGAGCCTCTGGAAGTATTGCGACAGCTTGGGTTCGTCGAATCCATCCGCAGTGGCATTTCATATGTGAAAAGCAAGCTCGCCCCGATCCGTCCCGTTCACAGTGTGGAAGACTGGCTGATCAACAATTTTGGCGAACGTCTCTACCGGCGCTTTTTCAAGACTTACACTGAAAAAGTTTGGGGAATTCCTTGCAGCAAGATCTCAGCCGAGTGGGCGGCACAGCGCATTCGCGGGCTGTCGCTCTGGACGGTGGTGAAGACGGCCTTGGGCTTGGAAGGTAAGGCACGGGCTAAGTCACTAGTCCAGACTTTTCAGTATCCGAGACTAGGCCCGGGGATGATGTGGGAAAAAGCCGCTGAGCTCGCCGCCGAGGGTGGGTGCGAGGTGCGGCTAAATACAAATGTTCAAGAAATCCACTGGGGGCCTGGTGGTGTTACTTCCGTTATCGCCGGCGGCCGGGAAGTCTGCGGCCATCAATTTCTTTCCAGCATGCCGATTCGCGAATTGATCTCGGCGCTGCGTCCGCAGGTGCCCGCCCTCAACCAAGTGCAGGATTCATTCCAATACCGGGACTTTCTCACCGTCGCCCTGATGGTGCGTGGTACAAACCTTTTCCCAGACAACTGGATCTACATCCACGACGCGGATGTGAGGGTGGGGCGCATCCAGAACTTCAACAACTGGAGCCCGGAGATGAGTCCTGATAGTGGAGTGACTTGTATCGGTTTCGAGTACTTTTGCAATGTCGGGGATGACCTCTGGACGATGACCGACGAAGAACTGTCAGCGCTCGCCAGGCGCGAAATGGCGGTGCTCGGATTGGCTGACCCGTCTTGTGTAGAAGACTCGGCGGTGATTCGGGCACCCAAAGCCTACCCTGTTTACAACGGCGACCATGAGAATGGCCTGGAGGTCGTGCGCGAATTCCTGAAACAAGTGCCAAACTTTCAGTTGATTGGTCGCAATGGCATGCATCGCTACAACAATCAGGACCACTCGATGGTGACCGCCATGTTGGCGGTGGAGAACATTTTTGGGGCGGAGCACGATTTGTGGACGGTGAATGTCGATGAAGAGTATCAGGAGAATGGCACTCGCATCACCCGTGAGGAGGTGCGCAAGATGGAAGTCCAGCAGCCTCTGGTCCCGGAGACCGTTAACGCGTCAACGTGAACAGGATCTTTTTCGTCACTCCTGGCCACAAGGCGCTACGGATACCCTGACCAAATGTTTGCGTTTGCTCGCCCGTTCCTTCCATCGGCCGGGCGGCGACCTAGGAACGCTTTTGCCGGGCCGTAAATAGCAGCACCGGCGAAATTTGCCTTAGCAGCCAGGCAATGGGGGGGATGGCAGAACCCGCCTGAAAGAGATGAGCAGCCACATGCTCAACTCCACCCAGATGTACCCAATCTGCTCGCGTAATCGTGGGTAGAAAGAACCGCACCTCATCCAGCCCGGCACAGAGGCAATATCGTTTAATCTCCCACAACGAAAGCAGTCGAATCTTGTCGTAGGCCATGCCGCGTACCCACTTGACATACGGAGCCATCCATCGGCGCGGCAGCAAGCCCACTCCCCAGACCCGGACATGCGGTTCTAGCGCGAGCGAAAAGCGGTTCGCCGTCCACGAAAAAATCTGGCCACCGGGTTTCGCCACCCGCGCAAATTCGCCAATCGCGGCCTTGGCGTCATCGAGCCGTTCTAGCAACGCTACCGACCCCACGGCGTCGAACGAATGAGGAGCGAAAGGAAGGTAGTCCGCACAGCAGCAAATCAGGTTTGCGGGCAAGCCCGCTTCCTCCAGTCTCTTTCTCGCGACCAGTAGCCAACGGAAGGCCACGTCGCAACCGACGGCGAAATCAAACTTGGCCGATGCCGCTTGGGTCAATGCCGCTGTGCCGCAGCCCACTTCCAGCAGCGCAGTCCCCGACCCGAGCAAATGCAGATAACCCCCAGCCCGTTCTTCGTCTGTGAGTACGTGGCTGACGAACCGGTCGCGGAGATGCTCAGGCGTAGGCGGATAGGTTGGCAGCGACCAGTAATAACGCACAAGGTCCGAAAAACTGAGCAACTCGGCCTGGGCCTGAATCTTTTCGCCTTTCATGTAGTCATCTTCGAGCCCAATCAAGGGGTCAGGGTAGATCCGAAGATCCGGGATTCCCAGAATGATAGGATAGATTCTCGTGCAAACTGGACAGAACAAGGAGCACGGGTCGGCGCGAAGAGTGCCCTTGCAAACTGGGCAGCGTAGTAAGGTCAGCAACCGTTCGTCGATAGGAAAGGCAACTTTAGTGGTCAAACACCTTTCCTCCAGTCTTCAGATGAAACAGAGGTCGAAAAAGGAAAATTCCTCTCGAATCCTTTGGTGTTCGCAACCTTCATCGCACCCTTCCAGAAATAGTCTTTCACATTCCCGGCCCAATCGAAAGTAGGAGATGAGAAGTTATGAAAGAGACCAGACCACAGTGGGCGGCTAACTATGATGAGGTCGCGGAGTCTTTCGCTTATTTTACCGGTCTTCTTACCACTCCTATTGCCGAGGCTATGGTCCGCTTGGCGAAGTTGTCTCCGGCGGATCAGATTCGGGAAGGATCTAGTCTGGTCCTGCAGGACCCAGACCAGTTCTGGGATCTTGGAAGTGCAGACGCGCGGAGGAACGTTGGAGTATCATTCTGGTGCCCTGCTGGTCAGCGGCTTTCGACCAGCCCAGTTCTGCTTCCAATTGCCGGATTTGTTAGCTCAAGGAGAGATGCACAATTGTTAAGACTTGAATTGATCCCAGCAGGAAGGCTTGTTTCGCGCGCGGCTGGGCGCCCGGTCTTAGTCGCTGGTCAACGTATGAGTGACCTGAGCGGAATGGCATGATCAGTTTGCTTGCAGCGGTGCTGAAAAACCTGAGAAGCAGCGTGGTCCAACGCCTGTTGCGCGTACGACTTCAGGCCCGTTACACTTCACTTCGCTGTCATCATTCGGTGGTTTGGGATTATTCCTTTGATGCTTTGGATTCCATCCAGCTTGGGCGTGAAGTTTTCGTCGGCCCCTTCGCCGAAATCCTTGTATACCGTCGAACGAAACATAGCCAGATTGAGGGTAAGCTCGTCGTCGGTGATCGAGTGATGATCGGGACTGGAGTCAACATTCGGGCCGCCGGCGGCACCATTACCATCGGCAGCGACACCGCTATCGCACAACACACTGTCCTCGTTGCGGCTAATCACAAAGTGGTTGCGAACTGTAACTTCATCCACACGCGGTGGGATGAGTCCAAAACCGGAATTAGCGTGGGAAACAATGTGTGGATTGCCGCCAATTGCGTGATTCTGCCGGGAGTGACAATCGGCGACAACGTCGTGATTGGTGCCGGAAGCGTAGTGAATCGCAGCATTCCCGAAAACGAGATCTGGGCTGGGGTCCCGGCGCGCAAGCTGCGGGATGTGGGCTAAGACTCAGGGCTAGCGGGTGTGCCGCGAAAGTCGCCCCTGGCGAGCCGCGTGACCAGCGCACGATCTTCTTCGCCAATCAGGAACCAAACGCCAGTGAACACCGCCACCAAATAACCGGCACGAATACCAATGCCAATAGCGCTCCATTCACTGGCGCTTGTAGGGATTTGACTGGGCAAAATCAGGCTGGTCAGGCAAAATACGCCCAACAGCATTACGTCGGTAGGTATTCCTTCCGAGTACCGGACCCGAAGCCGGATTGCGGCCGCCGTCCCCATTAAAACGGCTCCTGCGCCCAGGGCCAGGGCGGCCCCCTTCAGACCCAGATGCGGCACAAGCCAGAGAGAGAGTATCGCGGCCAAACCATAACCGGTACAAGTGGTCGCAGAAAAGTAACCAACATCCTGCAATCCGATGAGCACCTGCTGATAAACATTCACGATCTGGGCAAGGCATTGCCATGCGATAAAGAACAGCAGAGTCACCGCCAAGGGGTGAAAGCGGGAAGTGTAGAGAATCGTGATGAAGGCTTGGGGGAACAAAACCACAGGCAAGGACAGGAGAAGAACCATCAGCATGGCCTTTCGAACGAATTCGTTTGCCGCCGACATCTTGCTCGCTGCGGTCGCCTCCCTGTTTACTAAAGGTGTCAAGTACAGGTTGCTCATCGGTCCGATCACTGCACCCAGGCTCAAAGCAATGCCGAACGACCCCTGCAACCACCCCGCTTCCACTTCGCCGAGTCGAGAAATCACGAGATAGCGGATCGCCAGCATGGTCAAAGAGTAGGCGGAAATAGCGGCGTAGATCTGGATGGATTGGGTTAACAGGTCTGGATATTGTCGCAGTTGCGTCCAGGCCGAGATCTCCGTGTGCATGGGCTGCAGACCGAGCGCCCGCCTCATGAAATAAAAAGAACCGGCGGTAACGCTAACAGTTGCCATCACGGAAGTGACATACAGGCCCGGCATTCCAGAAGCGAGAACTCCGGCGATCGAACCGGCGGCCGCCATCAGGCTAAAAGAGAGATTCAGCCGCGCGCTAGAGGCGGGCTTTTGTGCGGCAGCCAGGGCATGAATGAAGAAGACGTTCATCATTGCTGCAGGCGCGCCGAGAATCGCAATTCGAATCAACGTCTGATACTTTTCCAGGTCCTTGCCGAACAAGCCTGGGTCCTGTTGCATCAGTAGAAGGGCCACCACTGCAGCCGACACACTGAGAACCATCATGACGCCTAAAAAATTGTCATAGGCTCGCTGGAATGAGACTAACCCTTGGCTATGAGCGGTGGCCATGAACTTGAGCGCCGTAAACTGCAGGCTCAGGCCGCCCAGTTGGACCACGGCGACAACAATCTGATCGATGGTACTGACCACCCCAAAACCATCCGGACCCAGCAAATGGGACAACATTTTCGACCGGCCGATATTCACGAGAATGATGAGTGCTTGAATCACAATGATCGAGAAAAGCACTCTCGGCAGCCGCGATGTCCGCTCGCGAGCCCTTCGGGTATCCGGTGTATCGGCTATGATCTTTGCTCTCCTGCGCTGGGCGGACAGTTGATAGTATAAGGGATCTCCGGAAGCCAAGTCGTATCCATTCTCAACCGGGTTGCGAGGATTCATGCATCTGGGCATTAGCGCCTGGCGATTAGCAGGGCAGCGGTTGGGAATTGGGCGATATATTGAAAACATGCTCAAACAATGGAGCACCATGACCGGCCCCCATGATCGCGTGAGCGTGTTTGTAAGAGAACCTTGGAAGCCCGATTCCCTTGGGCTGTCTGCGGTTTTTTCAGACCACACGGTGCGGCCCGCCTTGACGAACGCCCTGTGGGAGAATCTCTTGCTTCCACAGGCTGCCCGCGAAATAGATATCCTTTTCGGCCCTAGCTATACGCTGCCGTTGACATTTCGCGGGCCCAGCGTGGTTGCCATTCATAGCGTAGATGAAGCCAGCAAAGGTTATTTCCCCTGGTGGCACGGCCTCACATACGAGCAAAAGTACCGGCTCAGTGCCCGGAAGGCTGATCGTGTCATCGTAAATTCGCATTATGTAGCAACCAGAGTTCGAGATTTTTACGGCGTTCCCCAGGAGAAGATCGAAGTGATCTGGCTGGGTGCTGATCGTGCTTTCCACCGGATCGACGACGATGCTCTCTTGCGAGAAACCCGCCGTACCTATCTGGGTGCGGACGCGCCCTTCATTCTGTTTGTCGGTGGGCTTTCCAGCCGCCGCAATGTTCCGATGCTGATGACCGCTTTCAGCATCCTCAAGAAACGCGACAAAATCCCTCACTTCCTGCTGCTATTAGGGCCGAACCGCGCTGGACTGCCGCTGGCGGAATTGGCAACCGAATTGGGCATTACCGATAGCCTCGTACACGCGGTGGGGGACTTCGCACAGCACTCCGATTTGGCCGCTATCTATAACGCGGCGGACTTATTCGTCCTACCCTCCTCCTCGGAGGGGTTTTCGTTGACGCTTGCCGAGGCCCTGGCTTGCGGCACACCTGTGGTGACGGTGAATCAAACGGCTTTGGGCGAAATTGCCAACGGATACGCCCGGATGGTAGAAGAACCAACCGTTGAGTCGCTTACCGAAGCGATGAGCGAAGTTCTGAGCAGTTCTCAGTTGCAACAGGAATTACGTGCCAAGGGCCAGGAGCGCGCCCGCGAGCTGCGCTGGGACGTCGCGGCGCGCCGCACCTGGGACGTCTTCGAAAAGGTGGCAAAGGCATAATATGAAGACTGTCATTCTCGCCGGTGGTTACGGCACGCGGCTGGCTGAAGAAACGGGTACGAAGCCGAAGCCGATGGTGGAGATCGGAGGCCGCCCCATACTGTGGCACATCATGAAGATCTATGCCGCTTTCGGTCATCGTGAATTCATCACTGCCTTGGGTTACAAGAGTGATGTAATTAAGCGGTATTTCCTGGATCTTCATCACGCCAGAAACAATGTCACCGTGAATCTCGAGTCCGGGCAAGTGAACGTACACGCTGCGCACGACGCCGCCGAAGACTGGATCGTCCATATGATTGAAACTGGTCTCGATACCGACACCGGTGGGCGCATCAAGCGCCTCGCCTCGCTGATTGGCAAAGAAACTTTCATGATGACCTATGGCGACGGTGTCGCCAACGTTGACATTGGTGCGCTTGTCGCGTTCCATCGTGCTCATGGGCGTTTGGCCACAGTTACTGGCGTCCGGCCACCGTCGCGGTTTGGAGGCCTTCAACTGGATGGCGAACAGGTCACCCGGTATGTCGAAAAACCTCAGTTGGGCGAAGGGTGGATTAATGGCGGCTTCTTTGTCCTCGAACCCGGCGTTCTCAACTTCATTGCGAATGACGAAACTCGCTTCGAACGGGAACCGCTCGAAGCGCTCGCGACTGCTGGCGAATTGATGGCCTACCAGCACGAAGGATTTTGGCAGCCTATGGATACACTGCGGGATGTCCGCCACTTGAATCAACTCTGGGAAAGCCAGACCGCCCCGTGGAGATCATGGTGACAAGCAATCATTGGGCAAACAAGCGAGTTCTTGTTACGGGTGCAACGGGCTTAGTTGGATCCTGGCTCACCAAGGAGCTTCTGACGCAGGGCGCATACGTGGTGGCCCTGATTCTAGACGCCGATCCGCAATCGGAGTTTTGCCGTAGTGGAGATTCTCAATCCGTTGCCATTGTGAACGGACCCCTGGAGGAGTTTGGCACTCTCGAACGCGCCATCACAAGCCATGAAACGGACACGGTGGTCCATCTTGGGGCCCAAACGATCGTAAGCGCGGCGCAGCGTAATCCGCTTCAGACGTTTGAGGCAAACATTCGAGGCACCTACAACCTTCTGGAGGCTTGCCGCCGCCATAGCTCGCTAGTCAAGTCCGTCGTCGTGGCATCCAGCGATAAAGCCTACGGCCCGCAGACTCTATTGCCTTATACGGAAGAGACACCGCTGCAGGGTGTCCATCCATACGAAGTTTCGAAGTCTTGCGCCGATTTGATTGCCCAAAGCTATCATCGTAGTTACAACTTGCCAGTTTCGATTCTACGTTGCGGCAATATCTACGGAGGCGGCGATTTGAACTGGAGCCGCCTTGTTCCCGGCACCATCCGCTCTCTTTTGCGTGATACACCGCCGCTCATTCGCAGTGACGGCTCGTTCCTGCGCGATTACGTATATGTGCAGGATGTTGTCCGTGCCTATCTCTGCGTAGCGGAGGCACTGCACGCCGGACGGATCGCCGGTGAGGCCTTCAATTTTTCTCCAGAAGCTCCAGTTTCCGTGCTCGCAATGGTTGACCGGATTCGCCGGCTGATGGGGCGCGAGGATCTCGAACCGAAGGTTCTGAACGTGGCAAAGGGAGAAATTCGCGACCAGTATCTCTCTTCCGCTAAGGCACGCGAGCAGTTGGGCTGGCAATGCCAATTCGATTTGGAGCGCGGACTCCGCCAGACCATCGCCTGGTACGAAAAAATGCCGGCCTTGCGGGTATCTTCCGCTGCCTTGGATGCCGAATGATGAATATGGAATGTACCGCAACCATGACGGTCTGTCGATCCTGCCAGCGCTCAAATATGTTGTTGTTTCTGCCTTTGGGTTCGCACCCCCCGGCAAACAGCTTCTTGCGTGCCGACCAACTCGCGCAGCCAGAGCCGTCGTTCGAGCTCAATACCCACGTCTGCCTGGACTGCGGGTTGATCCAGGTGCCAGACCGGATACCGGCTAACTTCTACCGGCAATACCTCTATATTCCCTCTGCCTCGAGCACGATGCACCATCACTTTGCAGAGTTCGCCGCACGGCTAAAGGCGCGCTTCCTGCCTGACAAAGATTCACTGCTCGTCGATATCGGTTGCAACGACGGTCTGTTTCTGAAAGCTGCAAAGGATCTCGGAATACGGACGCTTGGCGTTGATCCGGCGTCCAATATTGCGGAGATGGCCCAGGCCAAGGGGCTTGAGGTCGTGAACGAGTATTTCAATGCCGGGACTGCGACGGCAGCCCGTTTGACTTACGGTGCAGCATCGGTCATCGTCACCACCAACACCTTCAACCACATCGACGATCTTCACGGCTTCATGCGGGGCGTGCAAATCTTACTTGCCGAAACAGGCGTCTTTGTCGTTGAAGTACCGGAAGCGCTTCATTTTGTGCAGAAGAACGAATTCGATACGGTGTACCATGAGCATCTTTCGGTCTTCAGCGTGAAATCTCTAGTAGATTTATATAGTTCTTTTGGCATGGCGATCATAGATATTGAAAGTTTGGAGGTTCACGGTGGGTCAATGCGGGTTTACGCCTGCAGAGAGCGCACCCCTCTTGACTCGGAGCCATTTGCGTCATCGTGGATCCATCGTGAGACCTCCGCCGGTCTGTTTCAGGAACGGACTTACCGGGAATTCGCCCAATCCGTGGACGTGATTCGGGCGGAAACGCTGGAGATCCTGCGCGGTCTCAAGCAGCAGGGAAAAAGAATCGCGGGCTACGGCGCTCCAGCCAAGGGCAACACGCTATTGAACTACTATCAAATCGGACCTGAAACTTTGGACTATCTCGTCGACAAGAATCCACTCAAGCACGGCTTGTATTCGCCGGGAATGCATATTCCGATTCGAGGTCCTGAAGTTCTCGAGCAGGATCCCCCTGATTATCTCTTGATCCTCGCCTGGAATTTCGCCGTCGAAATTATGGACCAGCAACGAGGTTATCTCGCTGGCGGAGGTAAGTTCATCATTCCGATTCCGAAACCCGTGGTCGTCGGGTAAGCGCATTGAGTAACATCGCGCAAGAGCGAATCTTAGTCACCGGTGGCACAGGCTTTATTGGCTCTCGTCTGGTGTGCCGATTAGTTGAACAGGGTCATCGTGTTTCATTGCTGGTGCGGCCCGCAAGTTCGCTTTGGCGTATCGAAGATATCGTAACAAAGGTCAACCTTAGGCAGGCGGACTTACTCAACGACGCCTCGCTCGAGGCGCTGTTGGCTGAGACGAGGCCCGGCGTTGTCTTTCATCTGGCCGGCGACACGGCTGGGCGGCGCTGGTCTGCCGGCCTCGGAGAGCTCAATTCAAGCCTGGATTCAAATCTAAAGGGAACACTCAATCTGGTAAAGGCCCTTCACCGGCTCGACCTTCGGCCACGCTTTATCCGTGCCGGCGGGCTCTCTGAGTACGGAGCAGCACCGGCCCCTTTTGACGAACGCGCTCGCGAACTCCCGCTCTCCGCCTACGGTGCCAGCCAAGCTGCCACTACCATGTTCCTCGGGGCGCTGAGGGATTTCTTGGCCTTCCCTGTGATCACTCTCCGTCTAGCCTCCGTGTATGGTCCGGGGAGTAGAGACAGCTTTTTTCTGCCTTCACTTATCCTGCATTGCATTCAGCGGCGGCAGTTTCATATGACCGATGGCGGCCAGCGGTGGGCCTTCATCTACATTGATGACGTCGTGGATGCATTTCTCAAGGCCGCCCAATCCCATGTCTCCCAGGGCGAAATTATCAACATCGGCCCCGCCGAGTGTTACACTCTCCGCGAGATTGCCGGAATGGTCGCGCGCAAGACCGATGCCTGTAACTGGGTGAGCGCCGGGGCCAGGCCCGCCCAGGCCGGAGATATTCCTCACCTTCATTGCGCAATTTCAAAAGCCAGGGAGATACTGAATTGGTCCCCTGTGACACCGCTCGATGCCGGGCTCGATGTGACGATCGCCTGGTATCGGAAGTACCTTGACGAGCCGAAGCTTGCGGTTCAGGAAGCCACTGATGACACCCTCTGAAAAACTTCGAAAGTCGATCCTCGAACAGGTCTGCGCCTATCATCTGGCGGCCTTTGAGGAGAAGCCCTTTATCGCAGGTGAAAGCTCCGTCCCTGTCGCTGGCCGCGTTTTTGATTCCACCGAGCTCGAGTTGCTTGTGGATGCTTCCTTGGACTTTTGGCTCACGACTGGACGTTACGCAGCCGAGTTTGAACGCGGACTCGCCAAATTCCTGGATGTCCGGGATGTGATCCTCTGCAACTCCGGTTCGTCGGCGAACCTGCTGGCAGTCTCGGCGCTGACGTCACCCAAGCTGGGACTCGAGCGCCTTAAGCCCGGAGACGAAGTAATCACCGTGGCAGCAGGCTTTCCCACAACCTTCAACCCAATCGTCCAAAACAATCTTGTGCCGGTGTTGCTCGACGTTGAACTCGAGACGCTGAACCTCGACGTGCGCCACCTCGAAGCCGCCGTGGGCCCTCGCACCCGGGCGATCATTCTCGCCCACACCTTGGGCAATCCGTTTAACCTTGAAGTAGTTTTGGATATAGCCAAGCGCCACGACCTTTGGGTTATCGAAGACAATTGCGATGCCCTCGGTGCTACCTTTGGAGGAAAATTCACGGGTACTTTTGGCGACCTGGCGACGGTGAGTTTTTATCCCGCGCATCACATGACGATGGGCGAGGGAGGTTGTGTCCTCACCAATCAGCCGAGGCTCAGAACCTTGGTGGAATCGTTCAGGGACTGGGGTCGAGACTGTTGGTGCGAACCCGGGAAAGACAACACATGCGGGAAACGGTTCGACTGGCAGTTGGGAGAGTTGCCTTACGGTTACGATCACAAATACACCTACTCGCACATCGGCTATAACCTCAAGTTGACCGACATGCAGGCTGCCGTCGGCGTAGCCCAGCTCAAGAAACTCCCAGCTTTTATCGCGGCGCGGCAGCACAATTGGCGGCGTCTTCGCGATGGGCTTCAGCCTCTGGAAAAGTACTTCATTTTGCCGGAACCCACCCCAGGCAGTGATCCCAGTTGGTTTGGATTCGCGCTCACCGTTCGCCCTTCTGCGCCTGTGACACGAAGTGAAGTGATCCAGCGGCTGGAGCACCACAAGATTGCCACCAGATTGCTATTTGGCGGAAACCTCCTGCGGCAGCCCGCTTATAAGGATGTGGTCTGCCGCGTACCAGGAGAACTTAGCAACACCGATCTAATCATGCAGAATACTTTCTGGATAGGCGTGTACCCGGGACTAACCGAAGAAATGTTGTCCTACGTCATTCGTACGCTCACCCAACTGTTTTGATACCACTTCTCCAGGGAATCATCATTAGCCGCAGGGCAGGCACCAAAGCCTTGGGCCCGCAGTAGATTGTGTATCACAACTGACCGGTCCCATTCAAAAACAGCCAATTTCAGCAATTTCATTCACCATCCCAATTTCTCCAAATTTCTAGAAGTCCCGCTGGGCACAGGCCAACCACATTCCACTGCTGAAGCCACAAACTACCCGGAATCATCCTAAAAGCACAATAAATTCCTCAGGCGTAACTCCGGCTCCACGAAGGATGGCGCGCAAAGTTCCACGATCCAGTTCCTTATGGTCTGGCACAACCACTTGACCAAACGGTCGGTCGCAACGAAGAACCATATGGCTTCCTTCTTGACGGCGCAACCGGAAGCCGGCCCTTCCAAGAGCTTTCGCCCAATCACGGCCAGAAACTCCCGGAAGCTTGCTCACACCGCAACCAGAAGAGTATCGAACCGCTCTTCGGGAATCGGCAGGTTATCATCAGCTAACACTGAGATGTACAGTTGAATCGCCTCGCGAATATGGCTCACTGCTTCTTCGCGGGTTTGCCCCTGACTCACGCAGCCCGGCAAACTCAAACATTCGGCCACCCACTGTCCGTCTTCGCCCTTGTAAACTACGGCCTGTCTCATTTGCCCCATCATAGCCCAAGAACACTCCAAAATCGGTTCAAAACGATGGCACTGAGCATTCGATAGGTTGTCCAATGCCTTCGCAAATGAGCAACTAGGCAAAGAGGGCAGGCTGCCTTGGGTTGGCCACAATCACTTCATGTCCGAACTCGCCAAGCGATTTTGCGATCCACCGGGATTGCGCGCCGGCTTCAATGGCGATCCGCGTTCGC
>JAYSVS010000044.1:0-23521 GCA_043718395.1 Acidobacteriota bacterium | reverse complement strand
CTGGTCGAACGGGTGATTCAAGCCGCGAACGCTACTTCCCCCTGGGGCTACTAATTTGGCTCTCCGCCGTTCTACTTGGCGGGAAACAGAATTTGTCTTCCGCGAGGTCCTCGCCGCCATCCTACCAACGGTGGGAATTGCCGGAACGCTTCGAGCCTGGCCGGAAATTACAGAAAAACTTGCCGATTCTAAGCGAGCCCGGACACGACAGAATCGCATCTTAAGTTAACGCTTATGACCCACGCCCCTATGTACAAGGCCTGCGTCAATTCGCAGCCAGGCACGATGTCGCCCTGGCCGACGCCTCACTTCGTTATGGCAGGCTGTGGCGCCAAGGAATTCCTTACAGCACGCTGATGCTCAATGCGATCAACCACCCGGACGAGCGAGGCATGCAGCTCTTCGCCGACGCGCTGATGCAACTTTTTCGCTAAGCTTGCGGCGTTTCCTGATGTCTAGATTTTCAAACTGATCTGAAGAATATTGCCCTCGGGGTCCAGCACGTCACAGGCACCCCAGGGCCGCATTTGAACCTCGACGCCTAAAGCAGAGAGCCGTTCGAATTCCAATTCGACGTTATCGACTGCGAAGATCAGTTTGACGGGATAATCCTCACGAGGTTCAGGCGGATCCGTGATTTCGATTTCAGTTGCGATGTGATCGGGGATGGCATGCAGCGAAAGTCCAGGGAATTCAACCCATTTGTCAGTGCGAGTATCCGGGTTGGCTTCAAGACCGAGCACCTCCTCGTAAAATTGCGCGGCGCACTCAAAGTCTTTGACATAGAGCATTGCCTGATGGAGTTGCATTTGGCCTTAAGCCTAGCGTGATTTAGGTCCTGACAACAAGAACAGGCATCGGCATACTACAGCTAGACATACTATGCCTAGAATTGAAATGCCTTCGGGCGCGCTCGGCATCGTGTCTTGTTCCTGGCCACAATCGCATCTTTGCCCCAAGCAAAGCATTGCGGAGCGAATGAGGTTGTGGCATCCTTCGAAGACCAATGATGACGCGTGGAGCATTTCTCGCCAGCCTGGGAATCGGTGGATTGTCGGCAGCCAAACGGCGACCCAATGTCCTGTTCATTGCCGTAGATGACTTGCGGCCAGAGTTTGGCGTTTACGGCGCGCAACACGTTCACAGCCCAAACATGGACGCGCTCGGGCGCAGCGGAATGGTCTTCACCAGGGCCTATTGCCAGATGGCCGTCTGCAATCCATCGCGCGCCAGCCTGCTCACCGGCCTTCGTCCCGACACTCTCAAAGTCTGGGATCTCAAGACTCCCTTCCGCCAGACCACGCCCAACGCCATCACCCTCCCTCAGCGCTTCCGGCAGAATGGCTACCGCACCGCTGAAATCGGCAAGATCTTCCACAACAGCTTCCCCGATCCCGTCTCCTACAGCGAACCCGACCTCCACATCAAGGGATTCCCATTTGATCCGGATGCCGTCTACCGAAGTGAATCCGAAATCGCTGCCCTCGATCATCATAAGAAGGAGATCACCGCTCGCGGCCTGCAGGCCCGGCATATGGATCGTTATGGGCAGTGGTATCTAAAGAACTCGGCGGCAGAATCTCCAGACGTCCCAGATAACGCCTACTACGACGGAGCCCAAACCGACGTCGCCGTCGCAAAGCTCAAAGAGTATGGCAACAAGCAGGAACCCTTCTTCTTCGGTGTCGGGTTCTACCGGCCTCACCTCCCCTTCAACGCGCCCAAGAAATACTGGGACCTCTACGATCCAAACAAACTCCCCCTCGCAGCCAATCCATATTTGCCAAAGGGTGCGCCTCTGATGGCCGGCAACATGAATCGTGAGTTGCGTGGCTATCAGGACTTCCTCAATGCCTCCAAGCCGCATGAGGCTAGCCTGAGCGAGGCAGACTCGCGACACCTGCGACACGGCTATTACGCGTCAGTCAGCTACACCGATGCTCAAGTCGGCCGCCTCCTCAACGCCCTCGACAGCAACGGCCTGCGAGAAAACACAATCGTTGTTCTCTGGGGCGATCATGGCTGGAAGCTTGGCGAACATAACGGTTGGGGCAAGATGACCAACTACGAAGTGGATGCAAGAGTGCCCCTGATCGTGCGCGCACCTGGCTACCGCAGCGGACAATGCCAGGGCATGGTGGAATTCGTCGATGTCTACCCAACACTATGCGAACTCGCAGGAATCGCAAGAGCTCCAGAACTGGAAGGCCGCAGCTTCGTGCCACTCCTCCAAAATCCAAAACGTAAAGGCAAATCGGCGATTTTTCATCAGTTCTTGAGAGAAGGCATCTGGGTCGCCCCCGACGGCGTTGAGTACATGGGCTACGCGATCCGGACGGAACGCCATCGTTATGTGGAATGGCGGCGCTGGAAGGACAAGACGCTGGCAGCGCGTGAACTCTATGACCTGATCGAAGATCCCCAGGAAAATGCAAATCGGGTTGAAGAACCGACCAACACAACCCTGATCCAAGAGCTCTCGGCGAGACTGCTCAAAGGCTGGCGCGGATGAAGTGGCTGCATAACTTCTCTTTGTGTCTGTTGCCCTGTGGCTTCCTCTACTATTGCTACGGGCTTTATGAAGGGGCGGGGCTTTCGGGCTGGCTCATGCGATGGCAGATTGAAAGCCGGGGGAGCCTGTTAGAAGGATTTTGGGAAGCCTTTGCCTTTTTCGCTCTGATTGTAATACCGCTCATTGTGCTTACGAAGACCGAAAAGCGAACGGTGCAATTGCGGCCCGACGCGTTGCTGCCCATGGGAATCTTTTTCTCGGTGGCTGCCGGATTGAGTTTGATCGCCGGAATCGCAGGATGGAAGAGTTTGAATAGCCCTGATTTGAATGCGAAGCCGAAGTTGGTTCCAGTTGAGACGGCAAGCGGTGAGCAGGAACCAGGAATGGTGCGCCTGATCGGGCAGGGCCAAAGCAGGTACATGCTTTCTTACGTTGGAGTATGGTCTCTTGGCTCTGGTGCGACTGCAACCCGGGGCTCAAATACGCGTAGCCTCTTGCCTGTAACGCCAATCGTATGGAAGCCGGAAGAGCCGGTGCGATTTCTGATTGCCAGCCGGAACAAGCCCTCACCGATTGGCATTCTTCAGAAGAATGCACTGCCCGCATATTTACGCACGCTCATCGAAAAGAAGGGAATCCGGCTGGCCGACCCATATTACGTGGTGGACAACGATGCTTATCTTGCGTCGAAAGGGGAATGGGATGCAATTGCTGCGATCGGGGGCTTCTTTGCCATCGCAATTTGGATTTTTTTCTTTGCTATCTTCTGGCCGTTTGTCGAATTACGCAATCGCGTGCGCTTGTTGCTCCGGCCTTGAGTACGTGAAATGATCTGAAGCATGAAACTCGTTTTTGCGATGTTGGGAATTGTGTCTGTTCTGATGGCTCAAGGAGGCCGTCCGCAGATGCCTGAAGGATTGCGGCAGGCTGTGCAACTGGATCTGGCTGGGGACTATGCGGCAGCCCGGATTCTCATTCAGAAGGAAATCGATAGCGCTGGGACGCCGCTGTTGAAGGCTAACGCCCAGCGCATCATGGCCATGTCTTATGCTTTCGAACGCAATTGCGCCAAGACAGTGGAATACGAAATGCAGGTGATGGCTTACTGGGCGACACGCGAAAAGGAAGAACCGAAGAACGCGTTCTATCAACAAGGAGAGATGGCGAATGAAGCGGCCCGGGTTTGCATTGATTCGGGCGACCTGAATGCGGCAGAGAAGTGGTACGCCAAAGGTACGGAATTGGGCCTGAAGGAACCAGAGATCTCCTCAGATCGCAAGGCTCTGTGGGAGTTTCGACTGGAGAATGCAAAGGCCCGGATCGCTGCACGCAGAGGCAAAAAAGATCTGGCAGAAAAGCATATTGCCCTCGCCAAAGTTGCCCTCGAAAAGATGACTGATTTGCGCAAGCAGCAAGACCCCTTCATGCCCTACCTCACCGGCTACGTGGCCCTTTACCTGGGCGACGCAGCCAAGGCCCTCGCAGACTTCGAAAAGGCCAACCAGAGCGACGCCTTCATCCTGTGCCTGAAGGCCGAGGCCCTCGAGAAACTGGGCCGCAAAGAGGAAGCCATGGAGCTTTACAAAAAGGCCGGTGCAACGCGAGGTCACAACCCACCTGCCGCCTATGCAGTCCCACTCGCCAGGAAAAAGCTCGGATGACCAGAAGAGCCTTTTCGTTTGCCCTAGCCGCTCCAGACACCAGATGGCGCAACACCTTCGACGGCTGGCGTGACCCATCGCAGATGCAGCCACCAGGAGACAGTTGGAAGATCATCGACGGCTGCCTCGCCACCAATCCCGAGCCCGGTCTTCTCGAAGACCTCGAATCCGTCGAAGACTACCAGGACTTCGAGCTTGCCTTCGATTGGAAGATAGAACCTGGCGGCAATAGCGGTGTTAAGTATTCCATTGCCCAACGCATTTTTTTCGAAAACGACAAACCAGGCTGGGCCGCAGGCAAGAGAGTCGAGGGGCGCCATTTCTCAGCCGGGACCAGAGGCCAGCAGTACCTCAGCGCCTGTGAATTTCAACTCATCGACGACACCCAACCTTGGGCACCCATGCAAAAAACGGGTTCCCTTTACGGCCTCGCGGCACCAGACAGACCTGCCGGTGCACAGACCGGAAAATGGCATACCGGCTTACTCAAGAAGCACGGCATGAACGTCGAACACTGGATTAACGGCAACAAAGTGCTTTCGATAAAACTCGATGCCCCGGCAATCCTGGAGGTCATGCAGAAGAACCCTGCCCGGCTTGCCGCATACAAGACCAGCCTCACACGCCGCAGCACAATCGCTTTGCAGAATCATGGCGGATCTCTGGCGTGGTTTCGAAATCTCAAGGTAAGGGCCACATGAAATATCTCTGCCGATTCTCGATGCCGCCCAAAATAAATAGCGAAGAAAAGGCGAATCTGCTACAACAACAGTATGCCGTTTGTAGCTTTGCGGAATCACTCTTTTTACTCGCTTTTGGATAGTACGCTTTCGCCGGAGGCGCTGGTGGCCCGGGCTGTGGCCTGCGATATGCCGGCCGTTGCGCTAACCGATACTGACACGCTTGGAGGCGCCGTGTTGTTCTATAAAGCGGCCCGGGCGGCGGGGGTGCATCCCGTTATTGGTTGCGAGGTGACGCTGGCAAACCGGACCCGGTTGACACTGCTGGTGGAGAGCGCTGAAGGGTACAGGAATCTGTGCCGGCTGCTGAGCGTGAGGGCGAAGAAGCATACGCGGTTTCAGGATGAAGAGGGGCTGGGACCGGAAGAACTGGCCCGGTATGCACGGGGGTTAATCTGTATCGCTGGAGTAGACTCAGATCCAAATTGTGATTTATATCGAGAGATTTACGGGCGAAATCTATTGTTCGGCTTGAGCTTTGGAAATGAGGCGGAGCGACGGAAGTCTCGTGTGTTACTCAATGGAGCAAGGCGGCTAAAGGTGCCAACGGTGGTTGCCAATGACGTGCACTACGGCCTCCGCGATCCAGAGGAAGCGCTGCGCTGGGAAGTGCTGTCCAGCATGCGGACTTTGACGATGATGGGGCAAGAGCATCCACTAAAGAAGTCCTTTGGAAACTATCACTTCCCTTCTCTATCTGAAGTGATGGAAGAAATGGGTGAACTGAAGCAGGCGATCGAAAATACTTGGGCGGTAGCGCAGCGGTGCCGCTTTGATTTTGAGCTGGGTGATATCTGTTTTCCGAAGTATGAAAGTGCGCGGCCGGCGATGGAAGAACTGCGGACGATGGCGGTAGAGGGGATGCGATCACGCTACAGGGAGGTGTTGCCGGAGGGCGGGATGCAGAGGCTGGACCGGGAACTGAGCGTGATTGGCGATGTCGGCTATGCCGAGTACTTTTTGATCTTTGCCGATATCGTACGGTGGGCGAATGGGCGAGGGATTGCGACGCTTGCCCGGGGGAGCGCGGCGGGGAGTCTGGTTTGCTACACGCTGGGGATCGGGAATATTTGTCCATTCCGGTTCAACCTTTGCTTTGAGCGGTTCCTGAACCGGGAGCGGATGCAGTTTCAGAAGCTGGCCGATATTGATCTCGATCTGCCGTGGGATAAACGCGAGGAAGTGGTGCGTTATGTCTTCGAGAAATATGGCGAAGAGCATGTGGCGATGATCGGGGCTTACAACACGTTTCAGGGCCGGGCGGCAATTGGGGATATCGCGAAGGTGTACGGGATTCCAGAGCGTGAGGTGCGACGGTTTACGGAACACATTCCATACTTCTCTGGGGATGCGGCGATGGCGGTACAGACCAATCCGGAGTGTGCGCATTTGCCGGTAAACGAGGAGCCCTACAAGACGATCCTCGGGATGGCAGGTCGCTTTGACGGGATCCCGCGGCACCGGACGATGCATCCTTGTGGACTGGTAATTGGGGCCGATGCGATAGCCGACCGGATGCCGTTGTTCCGGAGTGCGAAAAATATCCTGACGACGCATTATGCGATGGACGATGTGGAGGAGCTTGGGCTCCTGAAGATGGACCTGCTGGGGCAGGCGGGCCTGAGCGTATTGCGGGAGGCACGCGAGAACATCCGTGTGAATACTGGGCATGAGGCGGAGCCAGTGGAAGAAGAAGATCCTGTGACATGGGAGAAAATTGCGGGGGGGGAATCGCGCGGGGTCTTTCATATCGAGAGTCCGAATATGGTGAACCTGCTGGTGCTGACGAATTGCCGCGATATCAACTGCCTGACGGCAATTGAATCGGTGATTCGTCCGGGGGCGGCGAATGAGGGCCGCAAGGGGATGTTTGCGAGGCGGCATCAGGGGCTGGAGCCGGTAACGTATGTGCATCCTACGCTTGAGCCATTGCTTGAGGAGACGTATGGGTTGCTGGTTTATGAAGAGCATATTCTACTGGTGGCGAACGGATTTGCGGGGATGAACTGGGGGCGGGCCGATACCTTGCGGAGGCTGCTCGTGAAGAATCGCGACCACCGGAAGATTGATGCGATGGGGGAGGAGTTTCGTGAGTGTGCCCTGCAGCGTGGGCATGGCGAGGGAGCGATTGAGGATGTGTGGGCGATGCTCCGGGAATTTGCCGGTTATATGTTTAACAAGGCGCATTCGGCGGCCTATGCGGTGGAAGCGTATGAGGGAGCGTTTTTGAAGATGCGCTATCCGGTGGAGTTTCTTGGGGCGGTGCTGACCTGCCGGCGTGGCTTCTATTCGCAGATTGTGTATGTGCTGGAGGCGTTGCGGAATGGGGCGAAGTTTGTGGCACCTTGTGTGAATGCGAGTGATGCAGAGAAGTTTTTGGTGAGTGGGGTGACGATTCGTTTGCCACTGAACCAGGTGAAGGGTTTGAGTGAGGCGGTGGTGTTACGGATTGCAGCGGGGCGGCCGTATCGCGATGCGGGGGATTTTTATCGCCGCGCACAGCCGTCACAGAGTGAGTGGTTGAGTTTGCTTAAAGTGGGAGCGCTCGATGGACTGGGCGAGACGCGGGGACGGCTGTTCTGGCGGCTGTCGCGGATGAGCTTGCGTGGCGGGCAGCCGAGTGATCCGTTGTTTGTGAGTGAGGAGCCGGATTTTGGCGGGGGTGGGGTGAATGTACGGTGGGAGGCGGAGTTGCTGGGGTTTCCGGTGACGGTGCACCCGCTGGATTATTATGCGCCGGATCTCGACTGGGGGCGCTATGTGACGGCGCAGGAATTGCGGGAGCAGCCGGCAAAATTTTTTGGAAAGACGGTGGCGGTGGCCGGGATGATTGTGGCTGACAGGATCCATCCGACCAACAAAGGACCAATGAAGTTTGTGACACTGGCCGACAGGACGGGTTTTAGCGAGGTGAGCCTGTTTGCGGATGCGTATCAGCAGTATGGGCATATGACAACGCGGCCGGTGGTGGTGGTGGAAGGGGTGGCGGAGCCGTTTGATAATTTTCGCGGAGTGCAGTTGAATGGGCAGCGGGTGGGGCTGGGGCGGAGGGTGGAGGCTGGGCGAGGGGCTTCTATTGAGAAGGTGATCTGCTTTCGGTGATTGTAATTACTCCACCAGCGACTGATACACCGACGTCATGAACTTCGACTGGATGTCCGTCCCATTGGGCATCATCTGCACCATCAACACCACCACCATCCGGCTCTTCGGATCCACCTGGTAAGTCGTGCCATAGGCCCCACTCCAACCAAACGCGCCCACCGCTGCCATCCCGCTGGCTCCATACCGGTCCACCGTCTGGAATCCAAAACCAAACCCCAAGCCAATGGAGGAATGTAAAGTACCCGATTGGTTCGAAGTCATCAAGCCAACAGTGCGAGGCCCTAACACCCGCACCCCGCCCAAGCTTCCACCCCCGCGTATCATTTCCAAAAACCGCGCATAATCCCGGGCCGTCGAAGTCAAACCAGCCCCGCCAGAAAAACTTTTCCGCGGCCCTTCCACATAAGCCCCCTGCCCGCGAGAGCCTTCTGCCGCCAGAACAGCCTTCCCTTCCGGACCAGTCATATAGACCGCCGCAAGACGATTACGCTCAGCCGCAGGAACATAGAATCGCGTATCCTTCAAACCCAGCGGACCAGTAATCCGCGTACGGATAAACTCATCGAGCGGCATCCCCGAAGCCTTCTCGACAACACAACCCAGAATGTCCGTGTTGTAACCATAAACATAAGCCTCACCAGGCTGCGCCACAAACGGCAGCGTCCCCAGCCGTTCCATCGTCTCGCAAATCGGCTCATCCTTATCCGCCGTATACCAGCCATTCCCCGCCGCCGGCCCTAATCCCTTGACTTCGTATGAAGCCTCAACCTGCTTCTCACGTCCATAAGAAATACCGGCAGTATGAGTCAGCAGGTGAGCAATCGTAATCGGGCGTTTGGCAGCGGCAATCCTCGGCGCACCAAACTCATCCTTCTCAGCGACAGTGGTCTTCTTGAAGCTCGCGATGAAATTCCCAACCGGCTCCTGAAGCCCGATCTTCCCTTCCTCCACCAGCGCCATGATTGCGGCGCTAGTGAGAGCCTTGGTCTGCGAAGCAATCCGGAACAGAGTATCCGGGGTCATCTTCCGCCCAGCTTCTTTATCGCTCCAGCCAACGGCCTTCTCATAAACCGGCCGGCCATCCCGCAACACAAGAGCCACTGCCCCGGCAATCTTTCCCTGATCGACATATTGTTGCAGCAAGCGATCAATCCGGGTCAGCCTTCCGGCAGGCAGCCCAGTGCTAACAGGACGCGCAGCAACAGCAGGACTCTGCTGGGCAACAGCAAGAGAAAGGCCAAGAGCCAGAGACAACCAAACGAAACGGATCATTAGACTATCCTACTGTGCCGCCTGCAATGCCGCCAACACGCGGGCTCGCTTGAACGGTAATCGCCGTAGCCTGACACCCGTCGCATCAAAGATCGCATTCGCAACCGCCGCAAGAATCGGCTTACAAACCGTCTCCCCAGCTCCATAGTGCGGCAGATCTGGCCGCTGCGGATTCGGGTCGCCGTTTACCAGCACAATATCGATCTTCTCCGGGCTATCCAGATGCGTCAGCGTCGGATGATTGATCCAGTCCGTATCCAGCACTCGCTCCCGGTCAAAGCGTGTCTCCTCATACAAAGTACGGCTCAACGCATGAAGCGTCCCGCCAATGATCGTGCCCTTCACCCCTTCTGGATTGATCACCAGGCCGCAATCCTGCGCCACCACAATACGCTTCACCCAGACATGGCCCGTCTTGCGATTCACTTCAACATCCACCGCATTGGCAACAATCGTCTGGCTCCTGAAGCTATAAGCAAATCCACGGCCAACCAGCACATCGCCCTTAGCCTGTCGCTGCGGCGAACTCCGCGGCTTCCAGCCATAAGCCTCAGCCGCCGCCTTCACCACCGCAATGGATCGCGCACGCTTGAATCCCGAATCTTCCTTCGTACTGCCCGCAAACAACTTCAGGCGAAACTCCACCGGGTCCGCCTTGGCCGCCAGCGCCAACTCGTCCATAAACGACTCCGAGGCAAAGGTCACCTGTGGTCCATTCGGGTCACGCAAGTTACCCGTCCGAAGCGGCGTCTCATGAATTAGCGGCAGCCTCACCACCTGGCTCGACATCTTCCGGTTCGGAATCGCATACATGTCATCCGGTGTAGACCCACCCCCTGCATTCGGCGGATTCTTCCGGATTCCCATCAATTGCGCAATCAACACCGTATCCGCTTCGTTGTAACCAACATGGCCATAGTTACAACACTGCGAATCGTACTCAAACGCCACCAGGTTACCTTCGGCATCCAGTCCCCCACGCAACTTACAGGTAAAGGCGGGCCCCTTCGTATCCCAGGCCTGCTCCTCGTCCCGCATCCACTGCACGCGAACCGGCCGGCCCAATTCCTTAGCCAGATATGCCGCCTCAAAACCCGCGTCATCAGCAGCCGTGCGCCCATACCCTTGCGGGCCATCCATCCAGATCACTCTCACCTGCTCCTTGGGGATCCCAAGAAACTTCGCCACCCCCAACCGCATCCCATACGACTTCATGTCATTGGTGTAGATCGTCATCTGGCCATTGGACGGGTCTGCCAGCGCGTGTGCTGGCGCAAAACTCGTGTGCCCCTGGAAAGGAATGTCGTAGTCAGCTTCAATCACCTTCGCCGCACCAGCAAACGCTGCCTCGGGATTACCAACCAACGGAGACTTCCGTTCCGACATCGGCTTGGCCCCGCGCATATAAGTAAACAAATCCTCCGAAGCTGGAAACGGAGCTTCCGCCGGCTTCTCCCAACTCACCTTCAACTTTCGTGCAGCGTTGATGGCCTGTTCCTCGCGCTCGCAGACCACAGCCACATAGTTGCCCTTGCTGACAACCTTCACAAACCCAGGCAGCCCCTTCACTGAAGCCTCATCAATGCTCACCAGCCTCGCCCCTGCCACCGGAGGTTTTACGTTCCGGGCATGCACCATCCCGGGCACTTTCACATCCACCGCCCACTTCAAGGTACCGTCAACCTTCGGCGGAATATCGTAGCGTTGTGGAGACTGCCCCACGATCTTGAGTTCCTGTACCGGCTTCACCTTTGCCAGACCCGTAGTCGCATTCACATCGCTACCGGTCAACACGACATTGAACTTCCTGCCACCAATCAGTTCCCCATAGCTCACCCGCCTGGAAGGTGCCCCCTTCACGCTCACCACGGCATTGCTTACGGCAAGCTGATCAACACCCACCCCTAGCCGCTGCCCTGCCATCTCAAGCAACACTCGCCGCGCCTCTGCCGCCACCCGCCGCATCGGCCAACCATCCACCTGAATCGCATCTGATCCGCCCGACCCGCCTTGATCCACGGTCACGTCCGTTGAGCCCATGATGATCTTGGTCTTCTCATAGGCAACATCCAATTCATCCGCCATCATCTGCCTGAAGGCAGTACCCGTACCCTGCCCAAGATCGGTCTTCCCAACATAGAAAGTCGCCGTGCTGTCCTCATGAATCACAATCCAGGAATCGAGCTGCCGGTAATTCGGGTCAGGATAGGGCCCGGTATTCTGCCCCTCAACCGAGGCAACACTAACAACTAAGATCCCGGCGAGTTGCAAAAAGCCCCGCCTGGAAAGTTCCGCCTCCACCTGCTTTGGAACCTCGCTAAAAACTCTCATACCCCCACCCCATTGGCGCTCTTTTTCAATTGCGCAGCAACCTTTACCGCTGCCTGAATCCGGTAATAAGTCATGCAGCGGCACAAAGCTCCGGCCATGCCTTTCCGAATCTGTTCATCCGTCGGATTCGGATTCTTATCGAGCAACACCTTCGCAGTAAGAATCTGGCCGTTCTGGCAAAACCCGCATTGCGGCACCTGCTCCTGTATCCAAGCCTGCTGCACCGGGTCAAGCGCACCCCCCTTGGATAAGCCCTCAAGCGTAGTGATCTCACTGCGAACCGCACTCACCGGCAACACACAAGACCGCACAGCCGAACCATTGAGAATTACAGTACAAGCACCGCACTGCCCGAGTCCGCAGCCAAAGCGCGGGCCTTGCAAATCCAGGTCATTGCGCAACACATAAAGCAGCGGTGTCGTTGGATCGACGTCGACAGTGTGGCTACTACCATTCACCTTAAGGCTGATCTTGCTCATAGGGCGGCTCCTTGGACACTGATTCTACTAAACATCGGGAGTCACTTCTTCAATAGAAAGTACAGCGAGACCGGGACGTTACCTTCTTCCAAAACCTGGAATCCTGCTTCCCGCACCCTCGCATTCCACCACCCTGAACCGCGAGTGGCTCCATGCGAGAGCAGCGGCCCGAAAGCAAACTTTGCCCACCGGTCATTCTCAACCAGGATCAGCAGAAACTCCCCACCCGGTTTCAGCACCCTCAATGCCTCCGCCAGTGCCTCCGTTACCCCTTCGCGCTTCAGATGATCCACCGCATAAGAACTGACGATTGCATCAAAGCTGGCAGCTTCAAAGGGTAGCTTCCGCATGTCGGCAGTTACGACCGAAGCCCGGGAATCCACACCAGCCGCTTTCAGGTTGCTAAGCAGCCGCTGCTGCGGACTCTCCCCTGCACCAAAATGCGACTCAAAAGAATCGCCAAAGAGATCTGAAGCAACCAGCTTCACTTGCGGACGAGCCGCCAAAACCATAATCGAAGACCTGCCTGTTCCAGCCCCCAAATCGAGCACCCGCCCCGTTCCAGCTCGCAGAAAATTCTGCGCCGGCAAAGCGGCAACTCCATTGATATTGGCACCGAATTGGATCAGAAGGAAGGCAGATGCAGACCACAATGCGGCAACGGTCAAACAGATCATAGGCCATCTGGACCATTTACGGAAATATCCTAAAGTCAGCATTCCCGCCACAACAGCAAACAATGCCAAATGACCATGACTCAGCCACCAGGGATAGCCGAAATCGAGTGATCCAATGAGAAATCCTGGCATGCTAGCCTCCCCACAAAAATGAATTCTGATCAATCAGCCTAATGGCTTCAAACCAGCCAGCATTTAGAATATGTGATTCGAGACATGACTGTTTGAAAATCCCGCACGTGTCTCCCGGCTCATCCGCGAACTTCTTAAGAATAATAGAGTAACAAGTACTCGCTGGAAAGCATCTCTTAATGACTAATGCTTGTGCGCCCATTTCTAGTTGCAACACTACTCGCGGCATCCCTCTACCCGCAGAGTGCCACTCTCCGCCTCGTCCCACGCGTCGAACTCCCGCCTGTCATCGACGGAAATTCTGCCGCATTTTGGGCAGACGGCCAAATGTACCTTTTTCACTCCACTGGCGTTCCACATCTCTCATCGGGCCCCGATCAGTTCAACCTCTCAAACACTCGCAAAGTCGAATTCAACTCCATAGGGCACAGCCCTGTCTGGTTTGAAGCGGTCTGGCGCGACGACGACGGCACTCTGCTCCTTTTCTACCACCACGAACCAGAACAACGTTGTCCCGGCACCAACCTCACCGCCCCAAAAATAGGAGCGGCCATCTCCCGTGACAACGGTGCCACCGTCCAGGACCTCGGCATCGTCCTCGAATCTGGTGACCCCATCGATTGCAACGCCAAAAACGGGTTCTTCTCCGGCGGCCATGGAGATATCAGTGTCATCCTCGACAAAGACCGCAAATTCTTCTACTTCTTCTTCACCAACTACGCCGGCCCCACCGCCTCTCAAGGTATCGCTACCGCCCGAATGGCTTTCGAAGATCGGCTCTCCCCAGTTGGCAAAGTCAAAAAGCTCTACCTCGGCAAATTCGAAGAACCCGGTCTCGGCGGCAGGCTCACCCCCATCTTCCCCGCCACCCGCTCCTGGCAGGCTGAAGACACAGACTCCCATTGGGGCCCCGCCATTCACTACAACACCTACCTCGACAAATACGTTATTTTACTCAACCGTTCCTGCTGCTCCCCTGGCTGGCCTCAAGCCGGCATCGACATCACCTTCAACGCCGACCTTGGCGACCCCTTCGCTTGGCGCCCCCTCCAAAAAGTCTTGGGCCCGGGCGACATCGCACGCCAACCCGGCTACTACCCGCAGGTCCTCGGCCTCGAACCCGGCGGCACTGACAGTCAAGCTGGTCAAACCGCTCGCCTCTACCTCATGGGCCTCTCGGATTTCGAAATCAACTTTAGCCCCAACGATCCCGAACCAGGCGAAGAAGACGCTGGCCCCTGCGATAACCCCGACATCCCCTGCATCATCAACCAGCGCAATCTTTCTAAAAATGATCTACTCGCTTCACCCTCGAAGCTAAGCCCTCTAAACAGAAAAAGGGCCAGCCCGTGATAGGCCAGCCCTGGTTCATTTTTGCGCTACAGAATTAGTTAATCGCGTGACAGGCTGCCACTCAGCCAGATGCCCTGCCATTGTCCTGCTGCACCACCTCTACGGGGGCCCGAAAGAACGCGCATTACCCGGAAGGCTACTGCATCGCCCGGCTTCAGTGTCTGTTGGATTCGCTTTACATCATCCACGCTAGCCACTGGCAACCGGTTGATCGACACAATCACATCCCGCTCAGTCATGCCGATTTCCTCAGCAAAACTTCCCGGAACAACTCGCGTCACCTGCACACCACGCTTGTCCGTGATGCCCATTTTCTCTGCTTCAGCCTCAGGTACATTCGCAATCACGATCCCAAACTGGGCACTCGTCTGGCCCTGAGGCGCTGCCGCCTCTGGACGCTGACCACCACCCACGATCGGGTTGTCGGCGTAAAGCTGCGCCCGGTCAACAATCGCCACATCAAACTTCATCTTCTTGCCTTGGCGGTCAACCTCAAGCCCTGCCTTTGACCCGACCGTCAGATCACTCACCTTTGCGATCAGATCATCGCCATTCTTTACCGGTGCACCGTTGATGCTCGTGATGATGTCCTCCGGCTTCAAACCAGCCTTATCTGATGGCCCGCCAGGTTGCACAGCCGAAATCGGCACTCCGCCATCCAGCTTGAACGCTTTCATCATTGTCGGATCGACAGAACGGTCAAACTGTACGCCAATGCTGCCGCGTGTCACACGTCCAGCCGAAATCAACTGGTTGTAAACCTTTACCGCCATGTTGATCGGCAAAGCAAAACCGATACCTTCATATCCGCCCGTCCGTGTCGCAATCATCGTGTTGACTCCGATCACTTCGCCGAGAGAGTTAAGCAGTGGCCCGCCGCTGTTGCCAGGATTGATTGCCGCGTCCGTTTGGATAAACCGTTGAAACGCCTGCGCTCCGGCAAAGTCGCGACCCTTCGCACTTACGATCCCCGCCGTCACAGTGGCCTCAAGACCAAACGGCGAACCAATCGCGATGGCCCAGTCGCCCACCTGCGTCGCGTCGCTGTTGCCAACCTTGAGCGGCGTCAAGCCATGATCAGCATTGATCTTGATGACAGCCAGATCCGTCTCTTTATCGAATCCAACTATCTTCGCTTTGTACTCATTGGTGTCGCCATGAATTTTAACCGTTATCTTGTCGGCACCCTCAACCACATGATGGTTGGTGATGATATAGCCTTTGGTATCCACAATAAAGCCGCTGCCCGTGCCCATTCGCCTTGGCTGCGGCCCCATGCCCAGTCCGCCCTGTCCAGGAACACCGTTCCTGAAAAATTTCTTGAACAGATCCATCTGATCTTCGTCTTCGCCTTCTTCTTCCGGCTGTGGCCTGCTCCGCTTTTGCGCTGTCACCGGCTGCTTGCCTTCATCCACCGTGTTAATGTGTACCACGGCGTTCTCTGCTCGCTTGGCCAACTTGGCAAACTCGTTCGACATCTGCACCGGACTTGGAACCACAAGTGGCGCCGCATCAGGCGCTACCTGTTCTCTTCCAGCCTTTACGCCCGTGGTCAGCAATGTGCCGATCAAAATCCCTACGGACAAAGTGACTAGCAGCATGCTGAATGCCAGGAATCGTTGATCCCGTATTCTGCTCATGAAATTCATTTTAGTTGATCTCCTAATGACTACTTCTATCTACTACTATGCTCTCGATCCCCTCTCGGTTTCAATTCCGCGAGAAGAACTCCTGACAACACCAGCCCCGCACCAGTCCATCCACGTTCTGTCAAACGCTCTCCCAGCCAGTAATAACTGGCCAGTCCGGCAAACACCGGCTCCAGCGCAAAAATCAGCGCGGCCCGTGTCGCCGTCGTATACCGCTGTCCCCAACTTTGGAGTAAAAACGCGGCAACTGTCGCGCCTAGCACTGTAATCCCAAACGCCCACCACAACCTCATCGACCAATTCACGAAAGAACTTTCCAGTACTAAGCCAAAACTGCTCACCACCGCCGTCGTCGTTACTTGCAGCCAGACCAACCACGCCAATTCGCCCTCCATGCCAAACCGTGTAACCAGCAAAATCTGAAACGCAAACAACACCGCTGCGCCCACTGTCATTATATCGCCGCGATTCACTGTAAAACTCGATGGATCAAAACTCATCAACCAGATTCCCGCGCTTGCCGCTAACACCGCCAGCAGTTCTCTCCATCCAGTTCTAAATCCATAGACGCAGGCACCGGCAAAAGGTACCAATGGGATGTACAAAGAGGTCAAAAATCCTACATTAGAAGCCGAAGTGTACTTCAAGCCCAATGTTTGCAAAATCATCCCAAACCCTAGAAATAGCCCTGTCATAAAGCCGCCCAGCAGCATCCGCCGCGACGGTCTTCCCCTCAGCCAGATCAGTAGAATTAGCGACCCCATCCAGAATCTCAAAGCCAGATAGAGCACCGGGCTGATATCCTCCAGTGCGTCCTTCACCACCACAAACGTCGATCCCCAGATCATCGCCGCCACGGCGAGAGCCAGTTCCGCCTTCAGCCTCATTTGTCCCGCAACAACTGGCACAGGGCCAGATAAATCCGGCGCAACCCAATCTCCCGGCCCTCAGGGTGATACCATTCCCCCTCGGTATGAGCCCCGCCGCCAGAACCACCGGCCCCGATCGATACAGCCTCCAGGCCCATCGACAAAGGAATATTCGCATCAGTCGACGCACAATCAAGTCGAGACTGAATCCCCAGATGCTCATCCACCGCTCGCATCGTCTCAAACAATCGGGAATCCTTCGCCAGTTGCCCACCCGGCCGTGAACCAATTTCACGGATTTTTGCAGTCAATCTGCCCGGCCCGCGCATCGACATCGCCCGCTCGTTTTCGCTCACCAGCGCCCTCTCCACACAGTCGGTCAGCAACTCAGCCAGCTCATCAAGCACCTCAGCGCTCTCACTTCGCAAATCCAGCTTCGCCCGGGCACTCGCTGGAATCGAATTGATACTGGTTCCACCGTCGATCAGACTGAAGTTCGCCGTACTCCGCCCATAGCGCGTGTGCAGAAATCCTGCCCGACGGCCATGACAATCCAGGAAATCCGCAATCGTTTTACTCATCGCATGCACCGCGTTCGGGTTCCCGGCATCACTCCAACTATGCCCGCCCGGCCCGCTAAAAACAATCTCGAATCGCCTGCTCCCCAGCGCCTGCGTCGTCAGGTGTTCCACCCCGGGGCCATCCAAAACTAGAAAGGCCTGTATTTGCTCCGCAAGACTGCTCTGCCGGCACAAATACCGCATGCCGCTCAGATTCCCCTCGCCCTCCTCGCCTACATTTGCCACTAGCATCAGGCCCGCCTGCTGCCCACGCAAACCGCGCAGAGCATGTTGCCTCGCAATGGCAAGTAACCCAGCCAACCCTGCTCCGTTGTCGGCCACTCCAGGCCCAAGAAATTTCCCAGCCTGCCCCAACCGAATCTCGTCCCCATTCCGGGGGGCCAGCACCGTATCGAGATGCGCTGTTACTGCTATCCATGGCCCGCGGTCTTCTTCAGCCAAATGCGCCACAACATTGCCAGCCCGGTCGAGTCGAGCCAGAAAGCCGATTGCTTCCAGTTGCCCCACCATCCAGAGCGCCCGCTTCTCTTCAAAAAACGTCGGCGCAGCCACCCGGCACAATTCAAGGTGCTTCTCGTTTACCCAGGTCCGCTCACGGCCGAATTGACGCAACGCCTCGGCAATTTGCCCTTCCTGCGACAATTCCCTAACCTCACTTCGCGAACGAAACATATAATTATATTCCCACGTATGATCACCGCAATCACTGTCCTCGCCATGTCAACACTAGCTGCTGAACAAACCGTCTATGTCGGTACACGAAACAAAGAAGGCATCTACCGCTTCGAATTCGATCCAGGTTCCGGTGCCATGCGCGACCTAAAACTCGCCGCAAAAACCGTCGCCCCAACCTTTCTCGCCATCCATCCCACCAGGCCCCTGCTTTATTCAGTGGTGGCCCAGCCTGAAGGCAAAATCAGCGCCTTCGCTGTAGAAGCTGACGGCAACCTTCGCCTGCTCAACCAGGTCAGCAGCAAGGGTGCCGGCCCCGCCCACGTCCAGATTGATCGCACCGGCCAATGGGTCTCAGCCTCCAATTACGGCAGCGGCAGCTTTGCCGTCTACCGTATCGAAGCAGACGGTAAACTCAGCGAAGCCACAGACTCGGTCCAACACACTCCCGGAGAACGCGAACCCCACGCCCACTTCTCAATCTTTTCCCCCGACAACAAGACCATTTACGTGAACGACCTCGGCCTCGACCAGGTCAAACGCTACGCCTTCAATAGCGAGACCGGCAAGATCAAGGAACAAGCTCCGCTCCTCACCCCCAACGGCGCCGGCCCCCGTCATCTCGTCCTCGGCAAAAAGCGTATCTATGTCCTGAACGAACTCGCATCCTCCGTCAGCGTCTTTGAGAATGACAAACTGATCGAAACCGTCAGCGCCCTCCCCACTGGCTTTACCGGAAAATCCTCCGCTGCCGAAATTGTCACTGACAAACGCGAGAAATTCCTCTACTCCTCCAACCGGGGTGCCGACACCATCGCCATCTTCCGGATCGGAAAAACTCTAACCAAAATCGCCGATCAAAAAGTCGGAAGAGTTCCCCGCGGTTTCGTCATTTCCCCGGATGGCAGATTCATGCTGGTCGGCAGCCAGGATGACAACACCATTCAGGTCTACGCCATCAACTCACGCACAGGCCTCCTCACGTTATCGGGCAAGCCACTCGAAGCCCCATTCCCGATCTGCCTTCGCTTTGCCAGAAATTAGCGGCCAATAGAAACTGGAGCTACAAGCAAAAATGGAGAAACTATGAACCTGACAAATGCAACGGTCCTCATCACCGGAGGCAGTTCTGGAATCGGCTACGCAATTGCCAAACTTTTAGTCGCCAGCGGTGCCAAAGTTGCAATCACTGGCCGCCACCGCTCACGCCTCACCGATGCAGAACAAGAGCTGGGCGTCTATGCCATCAATGCCGATGTTTCCAGCGAAGAAGACGTCAAGCGAACCTACCAGGAAGTGCTCGCCGAATTCGGCCACCTCGACATTCTCATCAACAACGCGGGCACCGGCGTCTTCCACGATCTGGTCGATCAGGATCTTGCCAGCTTTGAAGCAGTTATGGCAACCAACGTCACCGGAGCCATGCTCATGGGCCGTGAAGCCGCAAAGCACTTCGTCACCCGTAACAAAGGCAACATCATCAATATCGCCTCAACTGCTGCGCTCCGTGGAGCCCCCAAAGGCACCGCCTATTACGCCAGCAAGTTTGCACTGCGTGGCATGACTGAGTGCTGGCGGGCAGAACTCCGCAAGCACAACGTAAGAGTGATGCTGGTCAACCCAAGCGAAGTGGTAACCAACTTCTTTGAGACCGCAGGCCTCCCGCAAGTCGCGAATGAATCCAAGTTAAGAGGCGAAGAGATCGCCCATGCCGTCAAGGCCATCCTCGAGATGGATGACCGTGGCTTCACAACGGAACTCACCGTCTTCGCGACCAATCCTCACGACTGAACGATATAGTCCAACCCAAACCCGGGCTTCTCCAGCGGCCGCATATAGACCCCTTCAGGCCCCCGGCTGATCGAATACTTCTCTTCAAAGATCTGATAGACCTCTTTGGGCCCGCCAGGAGCAGGCAAGAACAATTCCGCCCAAGGTGCATTGGTGTTGGCGATGATCCAGTGCGTAGATCCATTGAGTCCCCCGCCATGCGGAATCACTGGGATATCGTAGGCGGCCGCCATCGCGCCAATCCGGCGCATTTCAGTAAGTCCGCCACACCAGTTCATGTCCGGTTGCCAGATCTCAGCACTCTGATGTTCAAGCATCTGCCGGAAGCCGTAGCGGCCATACTCATGTTCGCCCGTGGCGATGCGAGTGGATTTGATTTGCGCCTTCAAGCGGCCAAAGCCAGCATAGTCGTGCGGCTGCAAAACCTCTTCCATCCAGTAGACCCGGTAAGGCTCCATCATCTCGGCCATCTCCACGGTGTAGCGCTCCGTCCACGCCATCCAGCAATCCAGCATCACCTCCCCATCAGGCCCAACCGCCTTGCGCGCACGTTGTACAAGCTCAAGATTCTTCCGCATCCCTTCCCGGCCATCGGCAGGTCCATGAGGGATCGCCAGCTTCAACTTCGAATAACCAAACTCCACATGCTGCTCAATATCGTTGCCAGTGCAATAGGCAGGAATGCGATCCTTCGTCTCGCCACCCAGTAACTTGTAGACGGGAACATTCAGCGCCTTGCCAACGATGTCCCAAAGCGCGAGGTCGACACCGCTGATCGCGTTCATGGTCATTCCCATGCGCCCGTAGTGCATAGTAGATCGCCAGCAGATATCCCAGTTGCGTTCGATGTCAAATGGATCGCGGCCCATCAGCAGCTTGGCAAGGTGATCAGTGACAACAAGGCCGCCTCCCGGACCACCATCACCGTAGCCGGTAATCCCTTTGTCGGTTGTGATCTCAACAGTAAAGCCAGGGATCTTACCGGGGTCGGCAAAGAACAGCGCCCGCCGGGCTTTGAATTCTGGATAGATCGACATCGGGTTGGCAACTTCCACCTTGTCAACCGACCATGCTCCTGGCGCAGGAGTGAAAGCAGGATAAGGCTTGCGTGGTTTCACCTTTACAAGGCGAATCCCCGTGATCTTCAACTTTGACTTTTCTTGTGCCCACCCTAAGGCAGGCAGCGCAACAGCTTTCAATAGATCTCTTCGTCGCATGTTCATAGAAGTATATTCCTTGCTGCGGCAGACAGAGGTTCGAGCATCGGCTTACTGCTCTCTGCCGCAGGCTTGCTTGTAAGCAGTACAAATGCGGCTTTCTTTCCGGGATGCGCCCAGCATAGGGTCCCAACCGAACCAGAATGACCAAACGTCCCCTGCTCCCGGTTTGTTCCCCAACCAATACCCCACTCCCTGTTCAAACCGGCATTCTGATCGGTGATCATCATTCGCGCCGTCTCTGCCTTCACTACACGGTCGTCAGGAGAAGCAAAATATGTCAGCAGCTTGAGTACATCTTCAGCCGAAGCAAAGGCCCCACCCCAAGGCGCACCCAGTTTTCGCCAGTAATCGCTATTCCAGTTCCAATCGCTCGAATCCTGCCCCTGACTCATCACCGTATCTTCCCGCTTCCTCGTCCCAAGCCCCAGCGAAGACAGCGTCATCCCCAGAGGCCGAAACAGATTCGCTTCAAGATAAGACGGCAGCTTCTGCTTCGTAACCCGTTCAACGATCTCGGCCGCAAGCAGGATGCCCATACTCTGATAGCTCTGCTTCGTCCCTGGTGCAAACAGCAGAGGTACACGGCAAGCGCCAGCTACAAATTCATCGAGCCCCGCATGACGCCTCCGTAGAGCGTCATTCTCAGGAAGCATATCCGGCAATCCAGACGTATGCGTCAGCAGATGGCGCACTAACACCCGGCCATCCCGAAACTCCGGAATAAACTTTTGAACCGGATCGGCGAGCTGTACCTGTTTCCTGTTCACCAGTTGCATCACCGCGGTTGCCGTCATCGGCTTCGTAATCGAAGCAAGTAAGAAAATGCTGTTCCGCTTCGCAAGTCCATGCGTAAAGACCTGCCGATCCCTTCCGCGCTCAAAAACCAGCACAGCCGACTCCACCTGGTTCTCCTTTGCCAGCCGCTCAAACAGAGTCTTCAAGTCTTCATTTCGCATCATCGCGAGAAAGGTTCGCCTACGCATGTTCAATAGTGAGTCCTGACAAGGGATACTGACAGAGAGCAATTCAATATGCAACTGTCCGCAGTGATTACTGCTGCCGCACCGACTCAACGTCACCTCCTCCACCAGACCTTAGCCAAAGCCGACGCACAACTGGAGACCGTTGCGCAATTTGCCATGAATCTTCTCATGCCAGAAGGCAGAGAGCCACTTGTCGACAGAGTGGCCATCATTATCCCGAAGGGCGATGCAGACCTCTTCGAGCATTTGATCGAAGCTCGCCGGCAGAACATCACGCTCATTGAACAAGTGACGCCTGCCGGATATGTCCAGGCACTCTATCAGGCCCGCAATTTCGTCGGCAATGCCCCCTTCCTTCATCTGGTCGGAGATCACTTTTACATGGCCAGCGAGGGCCCCGCATGGACGCTAGTCTCGTCCCTGATCGAAACCTTCAAGCGCGAGTCGGCAACCATCTCTGCCGTCCAACCAACACGAGAATCGTTACTGCCCTTCTTCGGAGCTGTGGGGGGTAGCCCGCGCCCCAGCCCAAACGCCCAACCGCTCTATTTAGTCGACACCGTAATCGAGAAGCCAACTCCTACAGAAGCTGAACAGCGGCTCATCGTTTCCGGCCTCCGCGCCGGCCACTACCTTTGCTTCTTTGGCCTGCATATATTCACCCCATCACTGATGCAACTGCTCGATGAAGCAACAACTCCTCCACCAACTCTTTCAGCAGCATTGCAAATCTTGGCTCAACGAGAACCAGTACTGGCAACCATTCTCCCGGGCACTCGCTTTGACCTCGGCGCCCGCTATGGAATTCTCCAGGCCCAGCTCGCACTCGCACTCAAAGGCCCCGATCGCGAAGAAATCCTCGCACTCATTCTGGAGTTGATGGCTCGATGACACTGATCGAAATCCTGACTTCATCTGAACTTCGCAACACCTCATTCGACACCTGGACGTCAGGCAAGCCGCTAGAGCAGTTAGAATCAGCAGCCGATGAGCTCGAATCCTTTCGGGCCAGCACCACCAACTTGTACCAGAAAGTGCGAGCTTTACTATTCTTAAGCAGCCTGCACCAATTCCAGTTAGTACCTCTGGCCGCAGGCTCCACTTTGTTACCGTATTCCGCCGTCGAACATATCCGTAGCAGACACTTTGAGCGTGGCATCAGTGAACTACTTCTAGCTCGGGCTTCCGGCGGCAATAGCCCTGCGCTATCCAGCGCACTCGCCGCCGCATATCGAGGCCTCGCCTTTCAAACTCTGGCCGAGCAAGTGCGGCGTAGTGTTCGATCCTTCCCAGGCAATCAGTGGATGTTTCGCACCGGTCACCACAGCGATTACCCTCTCCGCCTTCATCCAGACTTGATCAATTCCCAACCCTATCCTGTCCTGCACGAACAAACTCCCGTCCGCATGGACTTGAGCCACAGTGCCTGGAGCGACATCTTCTTCCTCGCCATGGATTACCCCGAAGGCGCGCGCGTCATCAATATCTCCGTCG
>JAYSVS010000043.1:0-58177 GCA_043718395.1 Acidobacteriota bacterium | reverse complement strand
TCGGAAACTGCTGCCGCACAAAGACTCCTCCAGTTATGCAATTCAGACTTGCCGTGCAGGTCTGGGATGTCATTGGGTCATAAACACGAATCCCGAGCGCTGAAAAATTCTGCCCTTCGCGGATGAGCGAGGGTGGGATGGAGGAAACAACAGGGAAAGGAGTTCGTTCTTGCCAACCCTCAAACGAAAAGAACACAAAGTCTTTGTTCTTCCGAATGGGGCCTCCAATGATCCCGCCATATTGGTGCTGATTGCGGAAGCCTCGCTTTTGTCCGGCTGCATTATTTTGCGTCGCATTGGCATCGAGAATCCGGTTCCGCCAGAATTCAAAGACCGATCCATGCCAGTCATTGGTTCCAGCCTTCAGTGTCGTATTCACATGTCCACCACCGGATCGCCCAAACTGCGAATCGTAGGTATTCACCATCACCTTGAACTCTTGAATCGCTTCTACATTCGGTGCCAGATTGAAGGTACCGTTGGTCGAAATCGGCGCGCCATTCAGAAGAAACTGATTGGTTCCAGTGCGTCCGCCATTCATGGTGAAGCTGCCGTTGACATCCCAGGCGCGGGTGCCGGAGAAGCCCGATGATCCGAACTGCCTTTGAGTAAATCGCACTCCAGGAACAAGGTTCATCAGCATGTAGGATTGGCGCCCGTTGAGCGGAATCTCGGTCATCTTCACAGGATCTATTACGAGGCCGCGTGAAGCCGTCGCCGTGTTGATAAGTTCCTGTTGGCCTACCACGATCACTTCTTGAGAGACCTGTCCAATCTCGAGGTTGAGGTTCAAGTTGAGCTTGTCGGCAGTAAGCAATGTGATGGCAGTCCGGCGCAAAGTGCTAAAGCCAGAAGCTGTTACGGCAACATCATAGACACCCGGGTCTAACGCCGTAATTGTGTAGTAGCCAGTGTCATTGGTTAAGGTCTCGCGCGAAACACCAGTATCCTTCTTGGTGACGCGGACATTTGCCTTAGGCACCACCGAGCCCCCTGGATCCATCACCTGACCCAAAATCGTGGCGCGATAATCCTGTCCCCAAACCGCGAGCGCACACAAAACTGCCCATATTACCAAGCGCTTCATATCGATCCCCTTGTAAAGAATGTGTAAAGACGTTGGGTTGAGGCTATCAAATTCTTGCCTGCCAATCAACTCAAACAATTCGATTTGGCATCGGCCCTTTTTGGCATCGGCCCTTTTACGTTTATGGCTCTGCGGCAGTCAGCGGCAGTAGCCGCAGACTTGATGCTGCAGGAGAAGTCGACGATACAGCGGGTGCCGTACGGGAAGCTGAGGGCGGCGCTGCTGAATAGAGAAGCAGTTTTGGCTTTGAATTTGCCTGTGGCGAAGAAGGGGAATTAAGAAGCAACCGATGTCTCGAAACCTTCTCTGATGGCTACTTCGCGGAGGGCTAAATCGGCTGTTAGAAAGATTGGTTTTTCCGTATTGAATGTGGAATAGGTAATGGCAGAAGCCAATTGGAAGGCATCCAAGGTTCTAAGTCGGTAGGTGGACAGCAGAAGTCTCGCTTCGGC
Organism: Acidobacteriota bacterium; assembly: GCA_043718395.1. Classification (GTDB taxonomy): domain Bacteria; phylum Acidobacteriota; class Terriglobia; order Bryobacterales; family Bryobacteraceae; genus Bryobacter. The sequence continues at coordinate 56,638 of JAYSVS010000043.1, read as the reverse complement.
GAGAACGGTGTCTGAAAGTGGCTGCTGAACGAAGGTTTCGGACCAGTCGGAATAGAAAGCGGAGCGGAGTTGCTCGTATTGCTTTGCAGTTAATTCTCCGTCTTTTGATCTACGGCCAATGGCGCTGAGAAACTCAAATTCTGCTATTGCCGAAACGACTAACTCACGTGCGTTGGCCGCATGCGCGACCAACACGTGAGAATCTTCCTCCAGTACGTAGAGCTTAACTAGAGAGCTTGTGTCAAGAAAAACAACTTGGGAATCTTCGATCATCGGCCTTCAATTACGGATTGGGATAGCGGTTTGCCTGAAATCGCAAGAGGACTAAATTTCTTATTTACCCCGCTGGGTGTACTAGAGTTTTCTGTAACTGAATTTCCTTGTTGTAAAGTCGTTGTAGGATGATCTGGATTGTTCGGATTCGGCAGTAATTCTTTGCGCAGTATGCCTTGATCAATTGCAGCTCGCAAGTGAACACGAATCTGCTCCGGATCTTTGCACCAGGAAAATTTTTGATTTGGAAGCCATTGATCACGAAACCACTTTAAGGCGACAAAGCGATGTCCACTTTTTGCCTTTTGGAAGGCTTCGACGATTTCGGTCTGGGGGTTTGTGAGATTTGAATTCGCAGCAGTATTCGCCGGGGGTTCAGGTTGGAATTCAGGAATGGTGGAGTTTGCCAATGTTTGAGCACGAGGAGCTAGTACAAGTTGAATTCGATTTGCCTGTGCGATTGCTTTGTCGACCAATGTGCGACCATGGATCTTCTCGCCGTCTTCTAATAAGAGTACAAGGGATTTAACCTCAAATTGCTTAAATAGAATGTGTAGTTCCGGGCTAGAAATGGTTGGTAGGGCCTTGAAGATCAAGTCGTTCAAAGCATTCGTCAGAATTGACTGGGATGCGGTAAGGTTCATAAATTACTCGCTTAAAATTAAAATCAACAACTCTAAATTAGGGCCCAACATGTGAGGCTTTAACATTTTCAAGCTAGCACGTTGGAGTGGGCATTGTCTACACTTGAGATGCCGTGTTGGATGCGCAACAAAAATAGGATTAATCTTCATTCAACCCAGCGCTTCAAAGCGCTAAGGTCCACAGTTCTGTTAGCTTCGGATGGATTGGCGGCTTGGATTGTCTCCGCCCGCACTTGAGCAGCCTTCGCCTCCTTGCGTCTCCCCAGATGCCGCAAACAAATCGAATAGTTTGTGAAATATGCATTCAAAAGTCTATGAGCAGGGCCAAATGTTTTCTCCGCGGATGAGATTGCCGCTTCAAGTTCAGTACAAGCTTCGGCATCGCGCCGCCAGTTTAGATACAAGAGCCCAAGGTCATACCGTAGATAAGCGACATAGATTCCTTGCGGCCCGGTAGCCTCTTCAAACATTCGCAGTGAGTCTCGAAAGTAGCGCTCCGCTTCCGGCCAGCGCTTTTGGCCCATGCGCATACGCCCCATAAGGGCCAACGCTTGTGCATGCACGGTGTGTCCAGGTGCGAGAGACTGCTCAAAATACTCACGCTGCGCTTCTATCAGTGCCTCAGCGCCAGCCCAATTTCTGCGTTCAATCATGAGCTGAGACAGCGACAGTGCCGTTGCGACCCGCACTGGATCACGACTGGCTTCACCAATAGCCAGCGCTTCTCTCCAATGTGCCTCGGCCCGGCCCAAATTCCCTTCGTAGTAGCGCACCATGCCGAGTAGCGACAAAGCGCGAGCAAGGTGGATGGCCAACAGATCGGGTCTTTTTCGACCTATCGATCTGGCTCTCTCCAGCAGCGTTGCCGCCTCCGCATAGTGACCCAGTGCCAACTCGAGCCTGCCAAGTGTCGAGAGATGAATCATCTGAGCAGGGTCTTCTGCTTGCAAGAATCGAGCCATCAGATCTTGCGAACGGTCCAATAGCACGCGGCTCTCCGCGATCCGTCCCATCTCAACATAAATTGCGGCCAGACTCTCCAGGCTTGGAGTAACACGAGGGTCATTTCGCCCAAAGCGCTCGTCATAGATCCTGATCGCTCGCAGAAATGCCGCCTCCGCCGGCTTCCATTGGGAGAGAGCAACGTGAACCACTGCAAGGTCGTGCAGGCAGTCGGGCAACGCATCCAGTGGTGCCACTTTCTCGACCTCAAATATCGCCAGCGCCTCCATTAGATGCACTTGAGCAACACCAGATTCGCCCCGCAATTGAAGTACAGAACCAAGCTTTGCGCTCCAGGCGGCGGTGCGCGCATTGCGTTCTAGCGTCTTGGCAAGAGCCTCCAACAACACTTGTTTCTGTCCAGTCAGATCTCTGCTTTTCTCGAGCGCGTTGACAAGTTCAACAGGATCTTGCTGCCCTTGGCCACTCATAGATCCAACAAAAGAGCTGAGCAGTATTGCCGCGTGGGTTAGCTTCATGCACCCAGAAGCGAACTGCTCAGCCTAAGTCCGCAAAAATACTGCTATGGCATTTGAGAACCGTCTGGATCGATAAACTCCAGGGAAGCGCCTCCTGCTCCTGGCTCGGTGTGTCTTACCTTTACCAAAGGAATTCCACCTCCGTGCCGGGCAGCGGTGAGTGGGATCACAGTTTGGCTGCCTGACCCGCTGGTGACCCTGGCTTTGCGCGAAGGTTTGCCAGCATATTCGAACGAATACCGGGCACCTCCTTTGAACGTCAAATGAAGCTTGATGGGCGTATCTTCAATTTCAATTGCCAGTTGTACATCTTTCGGCAAGTTTATGTGATATTCATGCATGACTAAGTTCCTCTCTAGCGTTTAAGTTGTTGATAGTTTGGGTCTAGCCGAAGCCCGGGCGCGAGGTCCGGACTGTGGTCAAGATCCACGATTAGGTCAGCCGGCGCACCTTTCAAGACACTGAGCGCCGCGTCGATATCGTTCAAAAGCCCGAAGGTCAGCGCAAGCCGTCTTTTGACATTTCCTTGCGCACTCTCCATCCCAAGCGCCTCACTCGTCCGCCCTCTGGCTTGAAGCACCTCTCCCAAAGCGGCATGATAGAAGGCGCACCATGCCACGCGTTCCACTTCGCGGGGATTTTCCCGCAACCCAAGTTCGGTTTCTTCCAGTCCGCGCCGATAGGACGCCACGGCCTCTTTCTCCCGGCTCAAGATCCGGAAGGTCCGCCCCAGGCTTGCCCAGGTCTTATATGCCGTTGGTTCCATTTGAAGAGCCTCTTCAAATGAACTTGCTGCTTCAGCATGCTTTTGAGAGGCAGCCTGCAAATCTCCAAGTAACTCCACGGCAACTGGAGTCTTGTGGAGCCGAAGGCACTCTTGAGCCAACAACTCAGCCTCGGCCAGCCGCCCCTGATTCATGTACAAAGCGGCCAGATTCAGACGCGACCGGGTTTGTCCTGGAGCAAGCCGTACGGCTTCCCTCCAATTTCGCTCGGCCTCAGGGAATTTTCTTCGCTCATAATAATAAAGACCCATGTCGAGCCAGGGCTTGTAGTAACCGGGCTGCGTGTTAACAGCCTTGCGAAACGCGGCCTCGGCCTCTTCTGGACGCTTCAGAAGATAGAGTACATACCCCATCGCAATGAACACTTCTGGATCATGCGGATCGAGTTCAGCCGCTCTTTGCATGTCAACCAGTGCTCGCTCAAAGAACCCGCCATAGGCGCTCAACCTCCCAGCCATCAGCCGGACATGCGCGGAATCCGGCTCAAGTTGTTCAGCTCTGGCTAGCGCGGCCACTGCCTTGCCATCAAAGGATTTGTCCTTTACCTTCCGTCTTGCCCAGAGCAGCGCTTCGGCAAGCCCAGCGTAGCCCGCCGGAGCATTCGGCGCAGCAGCGATTACTTTTTCAAAGAAAGGAATTGCCTGCTCTGCATGCTCATAGTCCACACGCGCGAAATGCAAGCCACGCAAATAGTCTTCATATGCACTTGCCGGCAATAGCGTTGCCCTCGGTTCGGCGCGCAAGGATAGCCCCTCGTTTGTCATTCGGATGGCTTCTTCCTGAAAGGAGAAAAGCATTCCGGCCAGATCGGTGCCCACCTCTCTGCGTCGCGGCTGACTGCGAAATCCCCACCCGCCGTTTTGCGCTAATTCTGCAGTGATCGACCACGATCCGTTCACTCGTCCCACTTCAATCACAAGAACGTGTGTTGCCCCGAACAGGAAGGCAGCACCGGCATCTTTTACATGCTCCTTGGCGATCTCGGCTGCGGCCAACACGGCCAGGGGCCGCCGGGCTCCTCGAAGCGTTTTGAGTCTGTACTCAATGTCGCTGATGAAGCCGTCGACAAGGGCGGGATTAGTGTTTCCCAAACTCAGAATCGCTAGCCGCACCGGCGAACTCGGCCACATCTTCTCTCGCCCAAAAGACAATGCCATCGCAGCGGCACCAACACTCAGAACGCCTCCCGTCCAATGCCGCCGCGAGCTACCTCCCCACAGCACGCGCTCCAGTTCTGCCATTGATTGAAAGCGCTTGCCAGGCTCAGGGTGCAAGCATCGCAAGATCGCTGACCGCATCGGTTCGGCAACACCCTCTGGAGTATCCGGCAATTCGCCGAGCCGCCGCTTCCAGGAGCATTTCTCGACAAACGGCTTTCGCCCGCAAGCCATCTCGTACAACAAAACACCCAGGGCATAGAGGTCAGACTGCACCGTCGCCATTTGCCCTCGCCACAACTCAGGCGCGACATAGGATGGAGTCCCACGCATCTGACTCGCGCAAGCGCCGCCGCCTTGAGCAATCCCGAAATCCATGATCACAGCTCGCACTGCTCCGGCCCCATCCCGGGCTAGCATCACATTGCCTGGCTTGAGATCGCGATGAACCACGCCCTGCGCATGTACGGCACTCAGGCCAGCGCAAATTTGTTTGGCGATCGCCTTGCCTGGCTCTGATTGCAACCACCGCACCGGGGCCTTGGCCAGCCCAACGGCCAGAGTCTCCCCTTCAAGAAACTCCATCGTCAGGAAGTCCACATCGCCACTTCTGGTCTCTACCGTATGGATCTCGTAGACCCGGCAAACATTGGGATGCGTCACTCGAAGCGAATTCATCGCCTCTGGCGAAAGCCGGCTTCGAAACTCATATCGCGGACATTTGAGTGCGATACGATGACCCAGCTTTTCATCCATCGCCTCATACACAACTCCCATCCCTCCCTCGCCGGCAAGTCCGAGAATATGAAAGCGTCGCAGCACTGTTTCGCCCAGTGCAAACGGCCGGTCCATCTGCTCTCTGGTAAGCGCGGGCGTCAGTAGAAACCCGTTCATTCGAGATTCCCAGTGCAACCTCCGCTGTACCTCATCCCGAAGAGCATTGTCCTCCGAACAAGCCTCGTGGACAAATCCTTCCCGTTCATCAGCGGGCCGGGTCAGCGCCGCCAGCAGAATCGAAATGGTTAAGTCGTCGTTGACTTTGCTGCTGTTTTCGTGGGCTTCCATTGTTGTGCCTCAGCTTGCTCAAACAGCCAAATGCGTGCGTCCTGCCACTTGGCCTGCATCGTGCGAAGTGGCAGATTGAGAGCTGCGGCGCTTTCTTCGTCCGTCAACCCAAAGAAAACCTTTAGCTCAACGATAGTGCATTCCAGTGGCATCGATTCTTTCATCCGGTCCAGCAACTCGTCGATGGTGACAGTCAGCTCGAGTTGGTCATGTCCCGCAAGCACTCTCTCTGGCAACCCTTCAAAAGGGATCAAACAGAAGGAGGTCCGGCCGCGAGCGTAATCGATGAGTTCTCTCCGCATGGCTCTGGCGGCAATAGCGAAGAAATGGCCACGGTCCCGCAAAGAAAGTTCTGCGCCAGTCAACCGAAGATACATCCGGTTGACCAATTCAGTGCCCTGCAACGTATGCTCGCGACGCTCGCCATTCATCAAATGCTGCGCCATCCTGCGCAAGTCAGGCATCACTATTTCGTAGAGACGGTTCTCGGCACCCCGGTCACCTTGGCTCAGGCGAAGCAGCAGTTCAGTTACTTCATGCTCGTTGGGCGGATGCATAAAATGTGCCGCTCAATAATATCTGAGCGCGGTCTCGCTGTCTACCGAAGTAATTTGGCGAACTGAAATCCCCGCCTCTACCAAACTGGCGACATACCATTCGGGCTGCGTTCCATTTCCAAAGAACCCACACAACCGTGCATTGAAACCCTGAAAGGTAGCTGACCCCACAGCCAATAGCAATCGACGCCGTTCCTGCTTAGCCCTTGCCACTGTCTAACTCGCGTACCGGAGCCAGCGATAAAGTAACAAAGAGGCAACGACAGCTAAACCCAGGCTTAATCCCATCCACAAGCCGGCTACGCCAAAGCCCCCATAAAAACAAAGCCAACTGCCAACAGGCAAACCAAGTACCCAGTAACCAAATAAACCAGCCAAAAACGGCGCATGTGTATCGCCTCGCCCCCTGAGAGCACCCGTTGCAACCACCTGAATCCCGTCAAATAGTTGGAAGGCAGCAGCCCAGAAGAGCAGCGGCACCGCGTAGGCAATCACTCGCTCATCCACTGTATAGATTCTCAAAATAGCTTGCGGAAAGAGAAACATCACCAATGCAGACACTGCCATCACTCCGGCTCCGGCCAAGATAGCCGTGTTACCCGCTACTTGCGCGGAAGCCCGATTCCCCGCCCCAATCGAATTACCAACTCTCACCGCCGCAGCGCTAGAAATTCCGAGCGGCACCATATAGGCAAGGGCGGCATGATTAAGAGTTACTTCGTGCGCCGCCAGCGCAACAGCAGGGAATCTACCCGCCAGTGCCGTGGCCGCACCGAAGACTGCGATTTCAAGAAAGATATGTCCTGCGGCCGGTAGCCCCAATCGAAACAATTGCCCGATGCGAGCCCAGTCGGGCGAATCCCAGCGGAAGAGCTTTGCGTCGAGCCTCACAAGAACCACTACCAGAAAGAACCCAAGATAGATTCGCGCCCCAACCGTAGCCCAGGCAGACCCGGTCACACCCAGCTTTGGCGCACCCCAATTTCCATAAATCAGAATCCAGTTCAAGAACAGATTCACCAGATTCGCTGTGAGCAAGGCCACGGTCACCGGCCTCACCAAGTGCAAGCTCTGGAGATAGCGCCTCTGTACTGTATAGAGCGAAATAGGGATAACGCTCAACGCCAGCACGTAAGTAAAAGGCTTTGCCAGCTCGTAAACCGTTGGATCGAGACCCCACAAGCCCATCAGAGGCACCATCAGCCACATAGCCCCCAGCAGCACCGGCGCGCAAAAGAGCGACAGCCAAAAGCCCTGCCGTAGAGAATGCCCCGCATCCTCAAGATCACCTGCGCCGAAAGCTTGTGCAATCAGCGTGTCTAGCCCCAGAAGCAAACCGATTGAGATCAAACCGACCGTGTTGAAGATAATGCTACCGATCGCAACAGCGCCAATTGCCTCTGCGCCGAGGCGGCCAACCATGATCGTATCGATCACGCCCATCAGCATCCAGCCCAATTCCGCCAGGATGACCGGGATAGCTAATTGCAGCAATGGGCGGAGTTCAGAACGCATACTGTTCAGAACGCATACTTGACATAATCGCAATATGCGTCTTTTGCTGGCGGCACTATTTGCCCATTCCGCCTGGGCCGGTATCATTGTTGAACAATACAAAATTGTGGGTGAAGCCAAATTGCGCCCTCGTGAGGCCGTCGTTCTGCAGATTCGTGCCTACGGTCGCGTCGAACAGGAAGGCAAAGCGACACGCGAGGGTCGCGTTGAGGCTGGCAGTTGGAACCTGCGCACCCTCGAAGAAAACGGAGGCTGGTTTTCCAAGCGCTTCCGCTTTCAGGGCACAGACAATGAAACGATTTTGAAGGAAGAAAAAACTGGCTTTGCCGCGATTCTCTCCCAGGCAGCCGGTACATTCACAGTCAAAGATTCGGTACTCTACAACGCTCCGGCCACAGCCGGAACCTACACGGTCGAAGTGTCCTCCACAGAAGAAGGCAGGATCGTCTCGGGTCAAATCACACTCGAAGTGTCAGACGAGGCACCATCCAACTGGAAAACTCCACTTAAAACCTTCCCCGCTGAACCCATCGATACGGACCCCTATCGCAAGCTGGCGGAGCGCTACGCTCCTTACGTTGCCCAGGAAACCTGGTTCGATCCTCGCGCCGACTATCTGCACCGCTTCGACTTCGACGGCGATTGGGATGGCGACAACAACTGGGACAATCTCGAGATAGGCTCCCCGCAAGGATATGTTCACTACGCCGCAGTGGAGACCAGGACTCACTGGTTCCTGCATTACAATTTCTTCCACGCCCGTGATTATTCTGACAATTGCATTATTGGAACCTGTCACGAAAACGACAATGAAGGCGTGATCCTCACCGTTCGAAAAGACGGCACTGAGTTTGGCCGGCTTGAGATCATGGAAACACTCGCCCACAACAATGTCTATACCTACACAAACCGGCGCGAGCTTCGTGCAAAGCTGCACAATGTCGACGGTCTGATTGAAGTAGTAGACGGCACTCATCCAATCGTCTTCCTCGAAGCCGGAGGGCACGGTGCGTTGGGCGGTGGAGATCGGAAGAGCTTCTTTGATGCCAAACGTCTCGTCTGGAAGCAGAACACGGGAGTTACCTACAAGTACAAGGGACTTGCCGAGATCCCCACTGGCGGAGTCGATAAAGAGATTGGATACGAGCTCCTTCCGATCTACGAGCACTGGTGGAAAAAGCACCAGCAAGGCCTCGACTGGAAGGCCAAAACCTTTGCTGACTATTTCGACTATCAACCTTTCGGCAACCGGCCACGGCTCGCCAACTCAAAGATCTCAAGTGCCTTCCTCGGTACCAAACATAGTGCCAATAAGGCCAGGCCTTTCTGGGGCTGGTTCGATACCAAGGGCAGGTCAAAAAAAATACTCGCCCCAGGCCAATGGGCGCTCGATCCGGCCTACAGCGTCTTCCAAAGTCTCACCTTTCCCAAGAATGAAGTCTGGTCGATGGATTACATATTCAACCCCTACCTGGGATTTCAATAAGTGGAAGTCTGGCAGTACGCAGCAGGAATGGCTTGCGCCTTCATGGTGGGCATGGCCAAGACCGGCATGCCTGGCCTTGGTATCCTCTCCATCCCAATTATGGTGCTGACGATCGGGGACGCTCGCCTCGCGGCAGGCTTCATGTTACCTATCCTGTGCTTCGCTGACCTCTTTGCCGTTTACTACTGGCGTAAACACTCCGCAGCCGGAAAACTCTTTTCGCTACTTCCGTGGGTTCTGGCAGGTATGATCGCCGGAGCATTTACCCTATCTCTGCCCGAGCGTTATTTGCGCCCGATGGTAGGAGTCATCATTCTTTTGATGCTCTGCCTCTACCTTTGGCGGCGCTACCAATCCGGCACGATCCCGGCGGCGCATCCGGTACCTTACGGCATCGCGGCTGGCTTCTCGACAACAGTTGCGAATGCGGCCGGACCGGTGATGAGCCTTTACCTGCTCTCGAAGCGTCTTCCTAAAGAGGAATTTGTAGCAACAGGAGCCTGGTTCTTTTTCTTTATCAACCTCGGTAAACTACCCATCTATTTATGGCAGGGTTTAATCAGCACAGCCTCCCTTCAGTTCGGCGCGGTAACTGCTCCCGCAGTATTTGTAGGTGCCATGGCAGGACGCTGGTTGATCCACCGCATCCCCACAAAAGTCTTTGAAGGATCGGTCATCGTGCTCACGGCACTATCCACAATCTTGCTCTTGCGCTAGGCAAAGAGGTCAGTGACGATCTTGCCCTTCACCAGCTCGCGAGGTTGGTTCAGGTGGTTTCGGATCTCCATGTCAGGGTCGATACCAAGCGCATAGTAAATCGTGGCCAGCAAGTCATTCGGGTGAACTGGCTTCTCTTTGGGGCTCGACGCAGTAGCGTCCGATTCCCCGTATTGCATGCCTCTGGCAATACCAGCTCCGGCTATGACCGAGCTGTAGCAGTAAGGCCAGTGGTCACGGCCGTCAGGGCTGTTGACGTTACCTGATGTCGAGAGGCCCATGCGTGGGCTGCGGCCAAATTCACCTACAGCGACCACAAGCGTTTCCTTGAGAAGACCGCGATCATCCATATCCTGCAGCAGTGCCGAGAGCGAGCGGTCCAGCTTCGGGCAATGCAGATTCTTCAATGGACCGAAGTTGGCAGCGTGGGTATCCCAAGCCGTCTTCTCTGGATCTCCATTGGCCACCGAAGGCCAGTTCACTTGCACAAAGCGCGTGCCGGCTTCGATCAAGCGGCGAGCCATGAGCACGCTTTGGCCGAAGGTATGCAACCCATAGCGCTCACGCATCACTTGTGTTTCTTTCGACAAGTCCATGGCATCACGAGCTTTACCGCTCAACACCAGGTCGTAGGCCTTGCCATAGTATTCGTCAACCGCACTGGCATTGAGCGCCTTCTCAAGCTCAGGCATCGATCCATTGATTCCCTTGAGCAGGTCGAAACGGTCTTTGAGACGGCTGGCAGGAATCTCTTTGCGCAGCGAAAGATCCTCGAGCGTAACCTTCTCTGCCGGGTCTTGATAGAGCCGGTAAGGGTCGTAAGCCTTGCCGAGGAAGCCCGCAGCACCACCTTTGCCGATGATCCCCGATTCCTGTAGCGGACGCGGCAACTCAATGAATGGCAGCATGGCGTCAGTCAGGGGCTTCAACTTGCTGATGTGGCTTCCAGCAGTTGGAAAATCCGCCGCATTGGGCGGCTCAAGTTGGCCAGAGGGCGACACCTTGTCGGGCGGATAACCAGTCAACATCTGATAGATCGCAGCCGTGTGATTGAACAAGCCATTCGGGGTATAACTCATCGAACGAATGAGCGTCACCTTGTCCATCGTGTTCGCCATCATCGGCATGTGTTCACCGATAAAGGTGCCAGGAATCTTGGTCTTTATCGGCTTGAATTCTCCACGGATGTTGGAAGGTGCATCGGGCTTTGGGTCCCAGATGTCGATATGGCTTGGCCCGCCTTGTAAGAAGATCATGATCACGTTCTTGGCGTTGCCAAAGCCGCGAGCGCCAGCGTATTTCCTGGCAACATCGTTAGCGAGAGCTGCCTTCTGACTCATAAAAAATCCAGGCAAATGAAGGCCGGCCAGGCCGAGTGAACCAATGCGCATCAATTCACGGCGCGTAGGTCCCTCGCAGGTTTGGGCGGAATGTCCAGGGATGTTCAGCATGATCGTTTTCTCCTAGTAACTGTAAAGGAAGCCTTTGCTATTGAGTAAGGCCCAGAGAAGATCCTGGGCACGGGTGGCCCGGGCTCCGCCGGCCAGGTACTTGATGCCATTATCGGCTTCCTGTTTAGTGGGGAAGCGGGAAAGTGTCGAGAGATAGAGCTCTTCAATGATGGCTTGGTCCGGCTTGCTAGCAAGAACAAGTTTGGCGACGCGGCCCTTCGGGTCAGCCACAGCGTCAGAAATCGTCGTACCGTTGACGAGATTCAAAGCCTGAGGCAGGCTGAAGTCAGCGCGCCGTTCGCATTCACAAGCAGACTCACGATTCGGGCGGCCAAAAAGATCGAGGAAACCGTCTTTGCCGACATGCGGGTCTGGCAACTGGCTGGCGCTCGTGTCCTCTGGAACCTCAGGGAAATTCGGCTTCGCCCCGGCAGCCATCGTCACTGCATCGGCCAGTTGCTCAGAGGTGAGCCGGCGCGGAATGGCGTGCGAGAAGTTCTCAGCGTCCCCGGCATTCCATTCGTTGTTCATGAAACTTGCCTGATAAGCTCGCGAATTCACAATCGTTCGCATCAGATGCTGCAAGTCGAAATTGTGATCAATCAAGTCTTTAGTCAAAGCCTCCAATAACTGTGGATTGACCGGAGGATTCGAGGCGCGGATGTCGTCAACCGGGTCGATGATGCCCTTGCCAAAGAAGTAGCTCCAGACGCGATTGGCAATGGCCTTGGCAAAGAAGGGATTATGCTTTGAAACCAACCAGTCAGCCAGAGCATCGCGGCGCCGCTGGTCTGCCGGAATCTTTACCTGAGCCGCCGAAGCGATCAGGAATTCAGGTGCCATCACGCGGCTATCCTTGGGGTGCTTCATTTCGTAATCAGCGCGCTGGTCGTAGATGATTTCCTCACCCACTTCATAGCCGGGCCGCAGGCCAACAGCCGAGAAGAAGGCAGACATCTGGTAGTACTGATTCTGCGTCCACTTCTCAAAAGGATGGTCGTGACACTGGGCGCAAACCATCCGCACGCCAAGAAAGACTTGCGTGGTCTTCTCCATGGTCGGCTTGGGTTCGCGGGTAGTCCTGAAGTAGTTGGCAGCCGGGTCATCGTAAGAAGATCCGCGGCTGGTCAAGAGTTCGCGAACCATCTTGTCGTAAGGCTTGTTGGCAGCAATCGAGGAATGGATCCACTCACGGAATCCGTAAGTGCCCTTCTCACCGAGAAACTTGCGGCTCGATTGCAGCAGGTCGCCCCACTTCACGGTCCACTGGTCAGCATAGGCAGGGCTGGCAATCAACTTGTCGATCTTGCGGCTGCGCTTGAGCCTCTGTGGTGCCGGGTCTGAAAGAAAGGCTCGAACCTCATCCGGCGTCGGCAAGGCACCAGTCAAGTCCAAAGTCACGCGGCGCAGGAACGACGCATCACCGGTAGCCGGCGAAGGCTGCAATTTCAGCTTCAGCAGCTTGGCATCAATGTGTTGATCTATGTAGCTGTATTGCGGGAGCGGCTTCCAAACGAAGCCGGGCCTGGGGTTCAAGATCGTCACCGGAATAGTGGAATACTTACCCTGATAACGCACCAACAAAGTAGCTTCGCCCACGCGTAGCCCATCCACCTTGGCTGTGGCGTCCACCTTGGCCAGGTCAGGAACATTCGATTCAATCGTGGCTTCCTTGGTGACATCACGAGTCTGTCCATCGGCGAAGCGTGCCATTACCTTTACCTGCGCCGACTCACCAGGTTTGGGCATAGCTAGTTCTTTCGGCTCAACTTCAATTGCGGCAACAGCGTCCTTGGCCGGGTCTCCAAAGGGAACGCCCTGCGCAATCCAGCTCTCAATCGTCTTGTAATAAGCCGAGGTCTGCTCAAAGCGAAGTCCGCCGCCATGCGCTACCTGCATCACCGGTTTGGCCAGCATCAGACTACGCTTGGGCTCACTTCGATTGAAACGGCGCCCGCTCAAGTCATAAAGCAAAGCCTGATAGTCAAACTGTGGATCATAGCCACGTAGCGACAGCTTGAAGCCATTCTTGCCCTTTGCCGCTCCGTGACAGGGGCCAGAGGTACAACCAGTCTTGTTCAAAATCGGTGCCACATCCCGTAGAAAGGTGACGGATTGTGCGCTGGCAACCAACGTGAGGCTAACGAGGATTAGTATTGGACGCATTGGTCTTGGTCTCTTCTGTTTGAAGTTCTGGTACATCCAGGCGCAGCAGGGGCGAGAAGACATCAATCGCACCCATCAGCCGGCCTGAAATTCCGATATTGTAAGGGCCAGGAATCGAATTCTTCGAAGTGGTGACCAGAAAAGTGCCCGTTCGTTTATCGGTCTTGTCCTGTTGGACTTCGATAGTCCGTGTGCCTTGCAGGTTGGGCAACTCGACGTTCACTTCATCAGGTAAAGGCTGCATCGCATTGCTGGTCTGCCAACGCCAACGAAAGCGAAATTCAACGCCTGACTCTTTCTGCTCTGTCTTGATCAGTGTCAGCTCAAGGTTGGCAGGCGTAGCGGCAGTTGTGGCAGCAGGCAACAAATACCCAAGCGGCTTGCCATTGAGTGCGCGCTGTCGATCTACAACTCCCTGCGTGTTAGCTCCATTCACCGTAGTCAAATAAGCAAAGCCAGTGGCCTCCCGCTCAATCGAATCACCCTTAACAACGAAGCCAACATCTGTAAGCGGTAAGCTGAGATCTTTGTCAGCAGTAAGTGACAGCGTGGCACGGCGATTCATTGTGCGAACGAGAGGATCAGGAATCTCGGCCGCAAGATCTCCACCTGACACCGTAATCCCTTTCGGCAAATGGATCGGCGAGACCTTCAAAGGCCCCATAAAGCCGCGACGCTCGACGTCAACAGCAACAATGGCTGTTCCGCCCGCAGGAATATTCACGAAGGGCGTGATGATCGTCGCGCGGATATCGCTTACCGCCTTGCGAACCGTCAACCGGTAAGCGTAATGAGGTCCACCGCGTTGAGCCAGGTCTTCAACTGTGACTTTCAATTTCGTAGCACCTTGCGGGGCCTGAAACATTAGGAAGGGGTCTCCCAGCGTCCGGCTCGACACTTGCACGGCAGCCACATCGACAGGCAGAGGGCCATCTCCGGCCGAGGCGAGCCTCTTGCCCGATTCGTCATATACAGTGATGAGGCCGGTGAGCTTAGAGGTCCCAAGTTCACGCGCCTGTAGCTCGAAGAAGAGGTCTTCACCGCCCTTCACAGGTACCTCATAGCTATCGATCTCAGCGGGCTTGTCAAGACGGCCATTGATCGTAAGAGGAAGCTGTATCGCGCCAGCCAAAGGCTCCCGGGCTTCTGGATAATCTCCCACTGCAAATGGAAACGGCAATGTGGGCGAGTCTGGCAGATTCACATTCACCTGTCCAAGCTTTGTCTTCAGATTCGCCTTGAGAGCCGTCTTATTGAGCATCACTTCCACTTCTTCGCCACGGCGGCCACCGAGCGGAAAGATCTCGCTAGCGTAGGTATAACTACCTGTCTTGAAGCGATAGAAATCCTGCATCTGATTTGAGAATCGTGCGTCGAAGATCTCAACATAAACGAAGGTCTCTTTGGTAAAAATCAGTTCAAGGCGCGGATCAAGGCTGAGGCTTGGATCATCTTCAGATCGCCCAATGCGCTTGCCGGCGGCATCGTAAACCTGTATCACTGGATCAATAGCAGAGCCAACCCGGCGAGCCTCTACTTCAAATACCCGGCGCTCACCGGCCTTTACAGGAATGCGGTATACGTCCCGTTCAGGACCTTTCAGCCTGCCATTCACAGTGATGGCTGCAGATGGTAGCGTTTGCGCTTTTTCGATTGAGTCGTTCTGGTGCGGCAATGATCCTGCTCGCGACTCTTCTTCTACGATCTCAGTGAAGGCTCCGATCGAGAGCAGCAGGATATTGGAAAGGCCGTTGGCCGCCTTCACTCGCACGGTATAAGTGCCAACTGGCCAGTCCGCAGTTGGCTCAACCAGATAGTTGATGTAACCGGGCTTGTCAGATCCAAGCGGAGTGAACGTAGCGGGCAGATTAGAGATGATCGCCGGGCCTTCGCTCAGGTCTTTACCCACAAGCGTCAGCTCAAACGGACGCCCTTTTTGAGCGCCTCTTGGCTGCAACTCAGTAATAGTAGGAGCAGCACCACTCAGGCTGAACGCTATTGCTAAACCTAACAAAATTCTCATTGGGCACCTGCCGGAAGGGAGAGTGGCACGGGGATGAATTCGCGGATCAAACTGCCATCCCTGGTTGAGTAAAGCCTGACCTTGCCGTCAAAGCCGCCCGTGGCAAGCATCTTGCTGTCTGGCGAGAACGCAACGGTGTAGATGCCAGCGCTGTGGCCAGAACAACGGGCAGCAAGCTTCCCGGTCTCTGCATCGTATAGCGTTACTGCCGGCGATCCACCGCCAATCGCGATGAGCTTGGCATCAGGAGACCAGTCGAGTGCAGTGATCGGCCCCTCCTGGCGCTCGATACGCCGCACCAAAGTCGAGTCATCGGCGATCTTCATACTGCGCGCCCGGTCCAAAAGATAGACATAAGGGTAGCGGTCTTCACCGCCAATTACAATGATGTCTTTTGACGGATGCCGCGACACAGCATACAGCTCGGTCTTCAATTGGTTTGCGTTTTCGAGAAAAGCCCCGGATGCCGCATCGTTGATCTTGGCCGCACGGTCGCGAGAGATGGAAATAAATCGCTTGGAGTCGACCCCAAAAATAGTCGACAGCACCCAGTCCTCGTGGTTCCCAATCTTGTAAAGTTCTTTGATCGTGGCTGTATCAAAAACATGTACAGTGTTGTCTGCTGCACCAACTGCGATCCGCGAGGAATCAGGGGCAAGAGAGGCACCAAAAACAGTATCGGAAGTAAGCGTGGCATTCCGCAGCAACTTGCCGGCCGTGGGGTCCCATACCTGCACTTCGCCGAATCGGGCCGGGGTGCCACCTCCAGCGATCAGAAGCTTGCCATCTTTAGAATAAGCAAGCGAAAGAATCCGCTCGGCCCTCCCCTGCAAACGCAGCGGCAGTGTCTTCTCGTTCAGTGAATGAATCAGAATCTCGCGGTTCCCAGACACGGCAAGGTGCTGGCCATCGGGAGAAAAGCGCAGGCTGTTGATCACAGGTGGCTGCAGATAAACAGTGGGCTGATTCTGATCTGTCGCGGCAGCAGTATCATCCTTGGCCCCAGCGCGAATCCAGTCCCGGAAGATTTTGATTTCAGCCTCAGCAAGCGGAGGGCGGCCCAGAGGCATGCGCGGCTGCTTGGCAGCAACAAGGTACTTTACAACAAGGCTTTCTTCAGGTTCGCCAGCAAGCCAGGCAGCACCCAGGCGGCCACCCTTTGTGGAATCAGCAAATGTTGTGAGATCAAGGCCCGCGGCCTTGGACGCAGGCTGGTGGCAGCCAGTACAGTGCTTCTGAAGCAGAGGCTGGATATCGGTTTGATAAGAAGGTGCCGCTGCGAGAAATAGTAGGCTAGCAAAGAACATGGGCTGGTTCTTGAGATTATTTCATGTTTCTCTAGTCGACGATAGCCTGCATAACCGCGCTTTCAAAATCACGATCCAATTGCCGGTTTGAATTAGCTGTCTGGATCATCATGATGCCGACGATCTTCTCTTTGGGGTCAATCCAGAAATGCGTACCAAAGGCCCCGTCCCAGCCGAAGCTCCCCGCAGATACGCGCTGCCCCGCTGCGATTGGATCGCTTATCACCTGAACACTCAAACCAAATCCACGGCCAGGGGCGCGGCCTGCCACGGTATCAGGTACAAAGACGCTCGCCATCAGATCCACCGTCCGGGGACTCAAGAGGCGCTTGCCATTCCACTGCCCTCCATCGAGCAGCATCTGAGCGAACACGGCATAGTCTTGAATCGTAGAGTACAGCCCGCCTCCTCCAGAAGAGTATTCACGCCCATATAGGTTCAACATCGGATGCTTTGCTTCGAGTCTTGTCATGCGGTCTCCTGCCCGGTGATAACTGGTGACAATACGAGCCTGTATATCACCCTGCGGGTGAAACGAGGTCTCGTTCATTCCTAATGGAACAAAAAGCCTCTCCTTCAAGAACGATTCAAAACTCTGACCAGAAGCCACTTCCACTACGCGCCCAAGGGTATCAAAAGCCGCGAGAGCACTGTAGCCCCAGCGCGAGCCCGGCTGAAAGTCCAGCGGAGTCGATCCCAAAAGCGGCACATGTTCAGGCAAAGTATCGGTAATCTTTTTCGCAAGCTTCGCGATCTCGGCACCGCTCACTGGCCCGCTGCCTAACCCGGAGACGTGAGTCAACAGATCCTGGATCGTGACCGCGCGTGCTGCCGGAACAGTATAGTGTGGTGCCGGAGAAGTGGCAGGCGTACCTGCCGGCCTCTCTTGCGTCACCGCTACCTTCATCGATTGGAACTCCGGAATAAACTTCGACACCGGATCATTCAGACGCAGCTTGCCTTCCTCCATCAACATCAGAATCGCCACTCCGGCCACCGGCTTGGTCATCGACCAGATGCGGAAGATGGCATTCTTCTCCATCGCGCGCTTGCCCTCGACATCCATCGACCCATGCGCCTCAAGATGTGCCACGCGTCCGCGACGCGCCACCAAGGTCACTGCCCCTGCGATGTCGTGGGCATCCATATGCCGCTGCATCGTCTCACGAATGCGGCCTAGCCGCTCTTGGGAAAATCCAACTGACTCGGGCTTGGCCTCAGGGATTACTGCCCCAAAACAGGGCAGCGAAACAATTCCCAGAACGAGGGCGATAAAGTGATTCTTCATAACCACTGGATTCTATCGCAGCCGTTCCTACCTGTGCCCCGTATAGATGATAGATATGCGCTTTGCAAATCCGACCGGCGTCTACTCGGCGGCTGCGGCTTCTAATTCTCGGGCATGTAAGCCGCCGTGGCATCACCAGCAAAAACCGAATCTGGTGACGCGAGTTGCGGGTTCGAAGCAAAGTAGCGCGACTCATTCAACCGGCGGAATACTTGTCCTGCGACGCCGCTCGCCACGGGGCCACTCACCAGCTTGCCGCCTGTCAATAAAACGGTCACGACCAGTTTACGGTCGCCCACTTCATTGAAGCTTCCAAACCAGCCCAAATGAGTTTTATGGTCTGAGTGAGTGCAAGTACCGGTCTTGCCAAAAATTGGCTCATGGTCTTCGTATCCGGCCCTGCGTCCAGACCCGAAATTCACTGAGCCTTCCATGCCAGGACGAATCTCCTGAATGGCCGGGCCAATGTTTTCAATCCGCTTGCGTACCTGAGGCACGAAGGTTTCAATTTCAGCCTGTGTGCGAGGATATTGCAAGTAGTACATGGTGCCACCGTTGGCAACCGTCGTGAGGATCGAAGTCAACTGCAAGGGCGTGAGACTAATCCCATCGCCAAAACTTGTCATCATGCCGATCCCGCTCGATACTTCTTTTTCCGGCCAAATCCCAGGCTGTTCACCGGCGATATTCAATCCTGCCGTCTGGCCCAGGCCAAGCAGCTTCGCGTAGTGCGAAATTTTCTCATAACCGAGCTTTTTGCCAATCGACGCAAAATATGGATTATTGCTGCGAGCCATTGCCGTCGTCATATCCAGGTATTCCCTGCGGCCCAACTTCACCATTTTGTCGCGGTCATATTCGCCTTCCATCACTCCGGCTACACCGGCCAGAAGTTTGATGGTGGAACAAGGCTGAAACCCATTTTGTAAGATCAGCTTCTGGTTGACCATGCTAAGGATGCGACCCGTCGCAGCATCGGAAACAACTACCGCACCGTTCAATCCATTCAGCGCTTCAACTGCCGCACGGCGAATCGTCAAATCTTCACCGTCGATCACGTCACCTTCGGTTGCATCCGCAAAATTGGGGACGCTCCAAAACCCTGCATAGGGGCTATTGCGTTGGCGGAAACGCGAGACAGGTGCCCTGCCCCGAGTAAAAGAAGCTTTTCTAAGAATTGAGACTTTTCGTTTCGAACTTGTGAAACGAGTTCTCGCAGCAGCAATCTTAGAGGGTGCTGCTCGTCTGGTAGTCGACACCTTTTTCGAGGTGCTTTTAGCAGAACTGTTCTTGGCAGAACCCTTCTTCGAGCCCGGCGTCCTGGAAAATCCAGGAGCGGCCAATACGAGCATTGCTAGGAGTGCAGAGATTAAATATCTTTGAAAGGCCATATTGTCCTTATCAGTCCTATCGGCAGATTTGGCCGAAACCACCAGCTGCTTTGGACTTCTCAAATCCAACCTTAACAAAAGATTGGTCTTATGGCAATCTATGAGATTTCATAAGGCCATGTCAAGCAATATCTTTAAACTAAACCTAGTACTACTGGACCTTGCTTGACAATTGTTTCCATGGTGGAAGCAAACGTGTCCACTTCCTCCAGGGTTGTATAGACATTAGGCGTGACGCGCAAACCTGCGTATTCGTTTCCCCTCACAATCGGCACCACCATGATCTTGTGCTTTTCCATCAAGTATTCAGCCAGCTTCGGGATATTAAATCCGGCAAAACCCACCGTTCCGATTCCGCAGCTCATTTCCGGATCATCGCTGGTATGGAGCGTCACACCCGGCAACTCTTTCAATCGCATCGACCAGCGCTTTCGTAAATACCGCAACCGCGCCGCTTTGCGCTCGACACCAATCGATTCGTGAAAAGTCAGCGCCTCGGTAATCGTATTGCGCTGACTCGCCGGATGGGTCCCGATCTCTTCAAACTTGCGAATGTTATCGGCCATAGATTCTGGTGCTGCCATCAGAGGCCAGATCTTCTTGATCTTGTCGCGCTTGACATAAAGGAACCCTGTACCGACAGGTGCCAGAATCCATTTGTGCAGACTTGTACCGTAATAATCGCAATCGAGGTCATCGCGCTTGAACGGGAATTGCCCAAACGCGTGAGCGCCATCCACAACCACTTCGATCCCACGCGCCCGCGCCATTTGTGTAATCTTCTTCACCGGAAAGATCTGTCCAGTTAAATTGGTGATGTGGCAAATATGAATCACCTTCGTCTTGGGAGTAACCGCCTTCTCTACCAGCTCGGCCAGATAGCCTAGCGAAGGTGGTGGCACAGGAAACGAAATCTGCTTCAACACAATGCCGTCGCGCCGCTCACGTTGATTCCAGGTGGTCAGCATCCGGCCATAATCCTGGTTGGTCGTCAACACTTCATCGCCGCGATTGAGAGTCATGCCGAGCTGAACAATTTCAAGTGCCTCACTCGCATTACGAGTGATCGCGATCTCTTCCGGGTCACAGCCAAAACTCTGCGCCAGCCTTCGGCGGACACTCTCCACTTCAGGCCCTAGAACCCTCCACATGAAGTGGGCCGGGCCCATATTCGAAATCTCGAGGTAGCGTTTCTCGCTCTCCATCACAATCTTGGGGGATGGGGAAACACCGCCATTATTCAGGTTGATGATATTCCGGTCCACGGTGAACATGTGTCTCACCTGAAACCAGAAGTCTTCGTCTACGGCCAGGGAATCGGCGGGTCTACCGCCTTGTGCTGCCAACGCTGCTTGCAAACGGGGAAGGGCGTCGCCTGAGAAGGCAACTGCGGCAATGCCGGCTGCTCGAAATAAGTCTCTGCGATCCATGCCATACAGTAATCCGTCAGGCTATGGCTTTGCGAGCAGAATGCTCAATTGATGCTCGCGCTACCGCTTCGCCTTATGCTGCCAGCAGAACCGGCTCCCTTGCTCTGCATTGCGCGTGCAACGCTTGCCGTCATGCGTATGACCCTGACAACGCACCTTCACCGCAACTTTCGCCCCAGCACTAGCTATTGGCTGATTCGCCTCGGCCTCTTCGACATCATGCAGTTGCTTCTCGAGTAACTCGATCTGAGTCTGCATCTCAAACGCCTTCACTTTCATCTCGGCAATCTGCTGCCGCAATGCAAGCTTCTCCGGCTTGCCCGTCTGTTGGGCAGTCGCACATACCAGAACAAAAAGAAGGCAAAGAAATCGCATCAGGTAAGAAGTGGGCGGGCACGGCAATTCCTCTCAGCCAATTACCAAACAGCCGGCAAGACCCGGACCGGGCGAGATCTTCTCAGGCTTTCCACTTGTAGTAGAAAAACGTCAGTGGCCTCTTTCCGGTGTTGCGAATATCATGCGGCTGATTGGCCGCCGAGTACATCATGCTGCCAGGCCCAACAGCCTTGTCCTTGCCCTTGAGCCCGATAACCCCGGTACCCTCGGTTACCACCATGATTTCTTCTTCCTCATGTGCGTGAGGCGGATGCGGTGTCGTCCCCGGATTCAGAGTCACACTCCCAGCCACCATCAGCTTCAATTGATCGGTCGGCCCTTCAAAGTACTTCCGGTGCAAACCAAAAGTCTCCTTCACTTCTGTTGTTTCCTTCACCGTATAGGTGAAATCAGGCAGCTTCTTTTGGGTCTGCCCCATCAAGGCCGCCGGAGCAAGCAGCCCGGGCAAGAACTTTCGTCTTGTAGCGTTTTTCATAATCATTTCCTCTTTGCCAGACAAATGTACCCCATCGTGTAGTCCTTTTGCGAATCGAGCCAGTCCATCCACCCCACTACCAATGCCACCGGCACCACCAGCACTGCCGCAAACGGCATCATCCAGCCAGGCAGAAACTGCAGGCCATTCATCAGCCGCCGCGACAGCAGGCGAAAGTATCCTCCACCTGGCGCAAGCTTTACCACATCCCAACCATTGCACTCAAGCAAGCGTCTCACTCCAAACTTGGTGAATCGCCAATAGTCATGTGGATGCTGATGCACCTCCCACTCGTGAGGCACCACCAGATACATCAGCGCGCCACACCGTGCGACCCGGGCCATCTCCGCAATTGCGCGGACAGGTTCGGTCACATGCTCAAGCGTCACCACACTCACAAAACCATCAAAACACCCGTCCCCAAATGGCAATCTCAACAAGTCCGCCACACAATCCAGTTGGCCATAGTTCCAGGCCACATCACCCACGCCCAAATCGACACCCAAATACTTGTGCCGCTCAAAATACTCCCGGTACTGCCCTTCCCCGGCCCCGGCATCAAGCACCGCCGAACCGTCCGGCAGCGCCCGGGCAAACTCCACGACACCATCCACAATCAAAGCTTCAAAGTAGAAAATTTCACGGCGCAACCACCCAGGAACCAGCCGCCGTAGCCCTGCATAACTCATGGCTTCTTCCGCGCTTCCACCATCACCGTGCTTCCAGCCCGGCAAAGCGCCTCAACTACACTCACTGGCAATGCCGCCACCATTAACCCCAAATGCACCGCATTCTTGAACAACCTTTGCGCAGGGGTCTCGGCAATCTTTCTGATCCGCCGGGCCATAGGATCGAGACCAGGCGCGATGCTGATCGAAAAACCAGCCGGATTGTCGCGCAATGAAAAATGCTTTGTCCGCACCGGCTCAAATCCACACTTATCGAGGAGCACATTCAGATCGCTCAGCCGGAAATTGTGCAAATGCCTCGGCACGTCGATGCCATTCCAGCTTTCACCAAAGATCAAAAACTGCCAACTCGCCGCATTCGGCACTTGGATTACCAATCGCCCGCCCGGCTTCAACAGACGGTGCGCAGCAGCCAGATACTCATCCGGTTTATACAAGTGCTCCAGCACGTGAAACATACTCAACACCGACAGACTTTCGTCGCGTAGAGGAGCCTGCGTCAGCGTCCCACAAAACGCTGGAACGCCATTCTGTCTCCAGGCAATTGCAGCAGCATCGAGCGAAAAATCAGACCCTAGCACCTGATGCCCGCGCTCCTTGAGCATCCTCAACAAAAGGGCCCCGCCGCACCCCACATCCATCACCAAACCCTCACCCCCCGCCCCGCGAATCGCACCCTCTAAAAAGTGAATATGATCAAGCGAAACCAGCCGGCGATAGAACTCCTCAATGGCTGTGATCTTGCCGCCAGAATCGTTGTGCCAGTAGTCCGGCGGATAGTAGGTTGCCAATTCAGAGGGCAGTGGCTTTGGGTAGAGACGTATCAGATGGCAGCGCTCACACTCCACCACCATAAAGCTCTTTTCGGTAGTTCGATACAAGCGGTCGGTTGCGTGAAACAAAGTCCGCATGATGAGAGCACCACAAGCCCCGCAAGCGTTCTCAGCCGCGATCACGGCCTGCTGTTCTTCGACACTGGAAATCTCGTTTGGAATGATCGTATATCTTTCAGGCGAGCTTCTTGCTCAATTCAGACAATCTCATCTGATGCTGCCTCAGCAGCGCCACCACTTCCCTGTCGCTCAGCTTCCGCTTCTTTCGCCAGGCACGACGCTTGGCCCACATCTTTCCCAGGCCACCAATGGCCTCAAGATCGGCTCGCAGCAAAGTAGCTACAAGCTCTATCTTCGCTCGAATTCCTTGCACCTGTCCTGCCTCGCCTTCCCCCTTTGCACCAGCCAAGGCACCAGCCACCAACCGCATCAAAAAAAACACTGGGTTGAGAACAAGTAGCCACAACGGAAAATGCTTAACGGCCAGCCATACCCGGTTCCGTTCGATCAAACGGATACGCTCCGGGCTCCACTTTCCCATCGTCGCCCCACGTAGATGGTGAACCACTGCAAGCGGCGCAAATCTTGCCTTCCAGCCCGCGCTACGCCCCCGCAACCCAAGCTCGGCATCATCGGCATACGCAAAGAAATCTTCGTCAAAACCACCAATCTCGTCCAGCATCGCTTTTCGGTACAAAGCGGCACATCCATCGGGCCAGAGGATATCTCGTTCAGTATCAAATTGTCCATAATCGGCATCCCCGCTCCCCCGTCCCCGGTTCTGCCCATCCCAATAGATCCCATGTCCAACCTTGTCGATCACACCGGCCCGGCCAGCAACCATAATCTTTGAAGCCACCATACCGACTTGAGCGTCCGATTCCATCTCCATCACCAAAGCCTCGATCCAATGCGGTTCCGCGATCGCGTCGTTATTTAGCAGCGCAATGTACGGGCTTTCGGCCGCTGCAATCCCCAAGTTGTTTCCCGCGCAGAAGCCCAAATTAGTGATACTTCTGATGAGTTTCGTATGAGGAAACTCCGCCTCAACCATCTCGGCGCTGCCGTCGCTAGATCCGTTATCCACCACGATCCAGGACACATTCGTCCAGCTCTGTCCGGCGAGCGAACGAAGGCACTCGCGTAAGAGATTCACTCGATTGAAGTTAACGACGATGATGCTGACCCCGTTCACGGTTCACTTTCACCCAAACTCATGTATTATAACTGTAAGGATTTCCCCAGAGAGCATATGCAGAGCTTGGGAGTGAAGCTACGCCTTGAGCGTCAACGGCAAAAGATCGGCATCGAAAAGATTGCCGAAGCCACATGTATTAGTCAGCGCTATCTTGAAGCGATAGAGGCTGACGATCAATCCTCGCTTCCAGGTGAGTTCTTTTATCGTGCCTTTGTGCGGCAGTACTCAAAGTATTTGGGCTGGGATCCAGACGAAATCGAGAAGCAGATCAACATGGTTAGCTCTCTCGCCTCCGATCCAATCGAGACGCCCCCTGCAAGTTCGAGCAACCTCAGTCTCAACACCGGACAACAGATTACGGCACTCCGCGAAACACTCAAGGACCAACCGGTTCGTCCTGCCCAGGACGATGGCTCCTCAAATGCCTGGCTCGTTTTCGCCGGAGTGGTAATCGTTGCCTGCATCGCTTACTTCGCGTGGCCTAATTTCACAGCAACTCCGGCTCAGACTGCTCAAACTACAAGTACTGTAGCCACCCCAGTGCCGCCGGTTCCAGAACCCGTCAAGACAACGCCAGAGCCTCCTCCGCAACAGTTGACGCCGCCTCCAGAAAAGCCGAAGACTACCGATCCGGTAACAACCGCTTCAACCCCCGCTACCGCAGTTGCAGGGAAATTTGCCCTCACGATCCGGGCCAAAGAAACTACGTGGATTCGCCTTACCGTCGACGGAGCTAAAATCTACGGCGGCACTCTTGATGCGGGCCAGGAGCGGTCTATCAGTGCGGCCAGCGCCGAACTCATTGTCGGAAATGCAGGTACGCTCGACGTACTCTACAACGGCACTCCGCTCAGCTACGGATCCATGGGCGAGGTCAAAACACTCGTCATGAAGCCGGACGGCTGGAAATTCAAGCCAAAGCCCCCTCCCGAGCCGATCACAACCCCGGCATCAACTACGGGCAGCACTCCCGCGAGCGGTCCGGCGCCGAGAGCGCTCTAGCAAGAGCAACTCCCTCCGCCGCCTTCGTTTCACTCCAATATCGATCCTTCGCCAAAATTGCCGTGCGTAATCGATTGCAGAAACCAGGGTAAAAACCACGGCAGCCCAAAGTACGATCGTAGTCAGCGTCCGCCACTCGGCATGCCGCATACTCGCCATTGCCATCCCCACTGCGGCTACTTGCAAAACCATCTTCGACTTTCCCAAATCGCTGGCTGGAATCAAATAGCCTTCGCTCATCGCGATGCTTCGCAACCCGCTGATCGCAAAGTCTCGCCCAATGATCAGGATCACCATCCAGGCTGGCACCGCTCTTACTTCAACCAATGCAATCAGCGAAGCCGAAATCAGAAGCTTGTCGGCAATCGGATCGAGCAACATCCCCAGTGTAGTGATCTGACTCCACTTGCGCGCCAGATATCCATCGAGCATGTCGGTCAGTGCCGCAATAAGAAAAATCACCAGAGCAAGCATCTCGTTGCCTAGCTCGATCAAAAGGCCGAACAGCCTCAGTTCGTAGACACGATGCTCCTGCACCAATGCGGCCACAACAAGCGGCACAAAGAAAATGCGGGCTAGCGTTAGTAGGTTTGGCAAATTCACGAGAAAGCAGCCCTCAGGATATCAACTCGTAATTTCCCAATTGCCGCCGCACGCTCGCCGAAGCGTCTGCTTCGATTTCACAGTAGTCATCAACAAAGTGCTTGGAATATACGCGCGCATGCTCATGCAGGAGATGCAGCGTTGCGCCTTCACCGGCAGGAATCCGTACCCGGATCCGTTCCACTGGATCCAATTCCAGCGCGTTGTCAATCACACCAAGCAGCCGCTCGATTCCCATCCCGCTCAAACCACTTACACTGATACAGCTGGCTTCTGCATTGGCGTCCTGCAAGATACGGCGCGCCTGCGCAATCTGGTCTTGCGGGTCGGCCACCAGATCCGCCTTGTTCATCACCAGAATCTGCTTGGTCCCCTCAGCACCAATCTCCTTCAGCACATGTTGAACATGTTCAACATAAGAAGCTGCATGTGGGCTGGACGCATCGACGACATGGAGCAGCAGCGCCGCCTCGGTTACTTCTTCAAGCGTCGCGCGAAACGCCTCTACCAGTGTCGTCGGTAGCTTGCGGATAAATCCGACAGTATCGCTCAAGAGAACTTTGCGCCGCGAAGGCAGAATGACATGCCTAACCGTTGGGTCAAGTGTCGCAAACATCTTTGCGTCGGCCAGAACAGAAGCATTCGTCAATCGATTGAACAACGTGCTCTTGCCTGCATTGGTATAGCCAACCAAGCCTACTGTAGCCAGCGGCACTCCTTGGCGCTGCTTCCGCTGAATGCTGCGTCCGCTACGCACCTTCGCCAGTTCTGCCTTGATGTTCTTGAGCTTGCGAGCAATCTTACGGCGGTCGCTTTCAAGCTGCGTCTCACCCGGTCCGCGCGTACCGATCCCGCCACCCAGCCGCGACATCATGACTCCACGCCCGGCGAGCCTAGGCATGAGGTAATTCAACTGAGCCAGCTCTACCTGCAGTTGGCCTTCTCTAGTGCGAGCCCGGGCGGCAAATAGATCGAGAATCAACTGCGTGCGGTCCAGCACTTTGCAGCCAATCGCCTTTTCAAGATTCCTTTGCTGGGTCGGGGTCAACTCGCAGTCAAAAAGAATTGTGTCGGCAGACAAGGCGCTAACCAGTGCAGCCACCTCAGTAATTTTGCCCTCACCGATCAACGTAGCCTTGTCGGCATGGTCGCGAATCTGTATTACGCTACCAGCAATCGTCGCGCCCGCGCTCTCAGCAAGTGCATGCAACTCCAGCAGCGACTCCTCAATCGACAATTCTGCTAAGGGACCGGATGTATCTTTTTGGCGGCGTAACTGAACACCACAGAGAATTGCAATTTCTGGCAATTAGTTTCCGTTGGGTTCAACAGGAATCGGTGCCGGGCCGCCAGAGCCTGGCAGACTCGCGCCGGCATGTCCTTGCTTGGACACGACCACTGTTGAAATAGCGTGCTTGAAGATCAACTGCTCTTGGTTGTTCGCCTCAAGGACCACGGAATATTTATCGAAACTCTTAATCCGGCCCGAAAGCTTGACCCCGCTCATCAGATAAATCGTTAAGTAAGTCTTGTCTTTGCGGGCGTTATTGAGGAAAGCCTCTTGAATGTTTTGCTGTTGTGCCAGCTTTTCCATCTCGTCGCCTCTTTTTCTTTTCGTGTGAAGCAATTAGGCCGAATCATCCCCGTTTCGCTTCACTTCTGTTAAGCACGATTGTACAACAGCGCTGTCTTTGTCCTGGTCAAATCTATGTTCACCGGCGGTCCTGTGCGTCATTCTAGTAGTGGCATGTCTCCCGCAACCCAATCCGCACTCAAAATTGCGAGAGTCAGTATTTTCGCCGGACTCTTCCTTGCTGTTCTCAAAATCAGTGCAGGTTATCTGGCGAATTCCCTTGCAGTCGTCGCAGACGGCATTGAAAGCGCTGGCGACGTCATCGCCTCGATCATCCTCTGGCTCGGCCTCCGCATGTCCGCCCAGCCTCCTGACGAAGACCACCCCTACGGGCATGGTCGGTTCGAGATTCTGGCCGGCCAGGCCATCGGAGCTTTCCTCATCGCCAGCGGAGCGATTCTCGGGTGGCAAGCGATTCTACATTTGCGCCAACCTCAGAGCACACCCCAATCTTTTGCCATCTGGACTGTCGTACTTTCCATTGCCGTCAAGCTTGTCCTCGCCAGGTGGAAAAAATCTGCCGCGCGCCAGTTTCGATCCGCCGCCCTCGAAGCCGACGCAGCCAACGACTGGCTCGATGTGCTCTCTGGTTTCGTGGCCATCCTCGCCCTGGGCCTCAACCTGTTCAACCCCAGCATCTTCTCACACGCCGACGCGATCGGCGGCGTCTTCATCGCCGTCCTCGTAGTCGTCCTCGGCTTCCAGGTTTTGCGCCAATCCAGTTGGGAACTCCTCGACACGATGCCCTCTCCAGAAATGCTTGCAGAAATCAAGACCTGCGCCAAAGCAGTTCCTGGCGCTCTCGGGATTGAAAAGTGTCTGGCCCGCAAGACAGGATTTCAGTACCATGTCGACCTTCACCTCGAAGTCGCGCCACACCTCACCGTAGAAAATGCACACAAGATCTCAGGTGCCGTCCGGGCCGCCATCCGCGCTCAGGTCCCTTGGGTAGCAGATGTGCTTGTTCACATCGAGCCTGCCCCATCAGACAATAGAGTCGATGGATAACATTCACGTCGCCAAGCTCCTCGACGAAACCGCAGACCTCATGGAAATCGCTGCCGAAGACGGCTTCCGCATCCGCAGCTATCGCAACGCCTCCAAAACCATTGAGGGTTACCCCGAGTCCGTGATGTCCATCCTCGAAGACAAAGACCGCAAGGTCACAGACATCCCAGGCATCGGCAAGGGCATCGCCGCAATCCTCACCGAAATCGCCGGGCGTGGCTCCTTCGAGCGTCGCGACGAGATGCTTCAGAAGTATCCGCCCACTGCGCTTGAGATGCTCAAGATCCAGGGCCTCGGCCCCAAGTCGATTGCCGTCCTGATAGAAACTTTCCGCGTCTCCACCATCGACGATCTCGAACGTCTCTGCCGCGAGCAAAAGCTCCGCGACTTGCCGCGCATGGGTGCCAAACTCGAAGAGAAAATCCTCAAGTCGATTGCCATATACCGCCGCTCTGCGGGCCGCTTCCTGATCGACTTCGCAACCCAAACCGCCGAAGAGTTGCAAACCCTTTTCTCTACTTTGCCGGGTATCTCAAGTATTAGCCCCGCCGGCAGCCTCCGTCGCGGCAAAGACACCATCGGCGACGTAGATATTCTCGTCGCAGGCCCACAAGCAGTCCAATCACTGGACACCTTTGTCAAGTGGTCCAAGGTCGACGAAGTCCTTGCCAAGGGTGATAACAAGGCATCTGCCCGCGTCGGCGTTGAAGGCATCCAGGTAGACGTCCGTGCACTCCCCGCCGAGTCCTTCGGTGCCGCAATGCAATACTTCACCGGCAGTAAGGAACACAACGTAAGCCTCCGCACCAGAGCCGTCAAAATGGGCTACACGCTCAACGAGTACTCACTCTCGCGTGAGAGCGACAGCCAGCTCATCGCATCTCTTACTGAAGAAGAAATCTACAACGCCCTTGGCCTTGCCTGGATCCCGCCTGAGCTTCGCGAAAATACTGGCGAGATCGAAGCCGCCGAAAACAACAAACTCCCCACCCTGATCGAGCAGTCCGCCATCAAGGGAGACCTCCACATGCACACCCGCGAATCCGACGGTCGCGGCACCCTCGAAGAAATGGCCGCCGCCGCTGTACAAATGGGCTACCAATACATCGTCATCACAGACCACTCCAAGGCCCTCGCCATGGCCAACGGTCTCGACGAAAAACGCGCTATCAGCTTCGCCCAAATGGTTGCCGGTATCCCAGCCAGCGAACTCGGCCTCAAAGTCTTCTCCGGCCTCGAATGCGACATCATGAAGGACGGCTCGATGGACCTTGACAACGACGCTCTCTCGCAACTCGACTTCGTCGTCGCCAGTGTTCACAGCCACATGAACCTCGACGAGCACGCTATGACCGACCGTCTCCTTGCCGCTCTCGAAAACCCATTCATCCATACCATCGGCCACCCCACCGGCCGCGTTCTCCTCCACCGCGACGCCTACGCCTACGCTTTCGAAAAGGTAGCCACCAAAGCCGCCGAAAAAGGCGTCTTCATGGAAATCAACGCCAGCCCCGAGCGTCTCGACCTCCACGCTTCCCTCATTCGTTCCGCCAAATCCCGAGGATGCAAGTTCACAATCTCCACCGACGCTCACCACCCCAAACACTTCCTCAACATGCGCTACGGCATCAAGATGGCCCGCCGGGGCTGGCTCGAAACCGCTGACGTCATCAACACTCTGCCGCTGGCCCAATTCGAATCCACCATCCGCCAGGCCAGAGCCAAAAGAATGCGCACTTAGACGCGATACGATCAGAAAGTGAAGCTTCACTTCCTGCTCTTCGCTACAACCGCGCTAAGCCAATCCCTCCTTCCCGAAAAAACAACTGGCAGCGCAATCCTGTCCCTTGTCACCGTCGAAGGCCAGTCTTTTACCCAGGCTCTCAGCTTTGAAACCAAAGAACCAGGCGGAAAACGAACCGCCTCCTCAGCCTCTTGGGCCAATACTACGCCCATCGAAGCAGGCGAGAAAATGCGTATCGCATTCTGGGTCCGCAAGACCGCCCCTGCTGATCGCTTCAACATCCGCGCCACCCTCCGCCTCGAAGAAACCGAAGCCCCGCCCATCCTCGATACTGTCTTTCCGATCAATACACCCGTCTGGACTTTCTACGCATTCGATATCTCAGCCCCCAAGGCCTACAATTCCGAAACTCTGGCCCTTCGCCTTCTCCACGGCCAGGGCCCCCAGACTTACGAAATAGGTGACCTCAAGTGGACCCGTCAACCCGCTCTCCCAGCCCTCAGCGCTGAAGGCGAGCCAGTCGAGGCCATCGGCGATTGGGCCCGCGCCTCCAGCTATTTCGACGGCTCCTCCGGCGGAGGCTCAGCGCTCCTGGTTCCAGCCGATGGCCCCGGCTTCACCCAGGCCATGCGCATCACCACCAACGGCCCCTCCACTGATATCTTCCGCGCCGCTCTTACCTGGCCGCTCAATCGGCCCACCACCCGCAACGACGTCATGCACGCCAGCTTCTGGATTCGCCGCATTTCCAGCCCCTCCTCTGCCATTCAGGCCACAGCCATCGTCGAGCGGAACGGTGGAACCTTTTCGAAGTCGCTGCAGCTTAGCCTTCCGGTCGAGGGCGACCAATGGCAGCGCATCCAGATGCCCTTCCGCATGGATGACAACTACGCGCCCGGCGGGGCCCTGTTTCGCTTCCAGTTCGGCGGCGGCCCGCAAGTGTTTGAAGTCGCAGATGCCAGGCTGCTCCACTACGGCACTCGCGCAACGCTCGAACAACTCCCTGTCGAATTCAGCTATCCCGGCCGCAACGCTACCGATGCTCCGTGGAAAAAGGACGCCCTCTCCCGCATCGAAGCTGATCGCAAGATCGAGCTCTCCTTCCGAATCGTCGACCCCGCAGGCAATCCCGTCAGAGGAGCTTCTATTGCCGTTCAGCAGCTCTCTCAGGCCTTCCGCTACGGCAGCGCCATCACCGCAGCAGGCATCATGGGCAACACCTCCGACGACGCCCAATACCGCAGCCGCATCGAGAGCCACTTCAACACCATCGTCTTTGAAAACGACCTTAAGTGGCCGTTCTGGGAGGCCTCCACCAGCTTCCCGCAATCGCGCACCCGCAATGCCATCCGTTGGCTCGAAGACCGCCAGATCCCCATGCGCGGCCACGTCCTCGTCTGGCCCAGTTGGCGCAACTCCCCAGGCGACCTCCCCAACCTGAGCCCCGAGGCACTCCGCACCAGAATCGACAACCGCATCCGCAACGTCCTCACAGATTCTGGTGTAGCAGGCAAGCTTTATCACTGGGATGTACTCAACGAGCCCTACGACAATTTCGACATCCAGGGCCGCATTGATGGCGTCTCTGGAGTCCCTGCTTCACAAGGCAGACTAGGCAATGACGAGGCCCTGCGCTGGTTTGAACTCGCGCGTCAAACAGATCCCAACCTGAAGCTCTTCCTTAACGACTACAACCAGTTCGAATCCGGAAACCTCAACGGTGTTCACCTCAACTACACCTACGCCTTTCTGCAATTCCTCAAAGACCGTAATGCCCCCGTGGACGGCTTCGGCTTCCAGTCTCACTTCGGCACTCCTCAGTCGATCGAAGTCATCGACACCATCGTCAAGCGATACACCAATGCCTTCCCTTACGGCTTCGCCGTAACCGAGTTCGACGTCAACACTCCCGACGAAGCCATCCAGGCCGACTTCACCAGAGACTTCATGACATACATCTTCAGCCAGAAGCGCTTTGAGGATTTCCTGATGTGGGGTTTCTGGGAGCGCCGCCACTGGTTACCACGCGGAGCCATGTACCGCGCCGACTGGTCTTCCAAGCCAAACGCCGTCATCTCAAACAACCTCCTCTTCCGGGATTGGTGGACCGACCTCAGCGGCGAAAGCGACGACGAAGGCCAACTCAAAGCCCGCGTCTTCAAAGGCACCCATCAAGTCACCGTCCGCCTCGGCGGCACCGTGAAGGTGCTCCACGTAGAAGGCACCGCGAACAAAGAGGTCCAGATCGATCTGCCCTAAAGGCTGCTCCCAATCATCTTTACTGGTGGCCTGGGGCTCAGATTCGACCAGTGCGTTTCGATCTCTTGCCGCAAAGATTTCACCATCATCACTCGCAAGTCATACCGGATCCGCTGCCACACCTCAAACCAGACTCCGATATCCCACTTCTTGCGCTCCATCTCAAAATGAGTGCCCTTCTCCAGCTTCCCAAGCAAGCCAAAACCCACGCTGATCGTATCGAAAATTTCGACATCGAGAAGAGTCATTTCTCCATCTTGTTGGTCTACCCAAACCTTGCCGCGAATCTTCTCGAATGCCTTCGCCCTCATCGTCTTTGCTTTGTATCCCTTTTGGGGCAAAAAACTGAAGACATCCGCAGGGCGGCCATGCCGGTTCTCCACACCCGCCCTGCGAAACTCCAGCGCATCCGGCATCTCGTCCATCCACGTCTCCTCTTCAAAGCGTGGCTTCATCGGAGTCTTGCGCATCTCAATCACAGACTTGCGCAGCCGCTCCTCCTGCTTGGCAATCTCGTCCGCAGTCAAGGGCTTCCCGTCCTTCTCGATCAACCGCGTCACCACTTGGTCCTCCCATGGGTCACGCCGCAACACCGACACCGTTTCGGACTTCACATTCCCGTCCGGCGTCAGCTCCCGCTTCACCAGGCGCCGCTGAAACAAATAGTCTTCTTTCTGTTTCGCCTTTGCCTGCATCTTCTTCAAAGACGCACGTACCCGCTCCTTGTTCACGACCAGGTCTTCCTGCCCGCTCATACAAATTACGAAACAAATCGAGATGAGTGCCCGCATGTACCTCCTCACTCAGTCATCCTTAGTATATGAAAATACTCTCGTCAGAAGAGAAATACCGCTGCAATCTCTTCAGCATATCCGAAGATGTTGCCCAGTCTCCCGATGGTTTCCAAATCAGGCGCGCCATAGTACATCACCCCGGTTCTGCCGTCATCCTGGTCGTTGATGACAAGAAAAAGATACTGCTGATCCGCCAATACCGCCTCCCCGCCCAGCAGCACATCTGGGAACTCCCGGCCGGCAAGATAGACCCCGGTGAGAATGTCCTCCAGGCCGCTAGGCGCGAGCTTGCCGAAGAGACTGGCTATAAGGCCAGCACCTGGACAAAGCTGGCCAGCTACTGGGCCAGCCCGGGATTCCTCGCCGAAAAGATGACCATCTATCTGGCAACAGACCTCAAGGCCGGCGTCGCCACTCCCATGGATGACGAACGCATCCAAGCACGCTGGTTCACCTCAAAAGAACTCGACGCCCTAATCCGCGACGGCAAGATGGATGACGGAAAGACCATGATCGGCTACCTCACCTGGAAGCGTTTTCACGCATCCACTCGATAAGCTTGCCAATCGCCTCGCCGCGGTGAGACACCCCAGCCTTCAGCTCTTTGGGAACTTCCGCAAAGCTCTGCCCAAAGGGTGGATAGAGGAAGTAAGGGTCATATCCAAATCCCCCCGTCCCGCGCGGCTCATCCAGAATCTCACCCTCCACCGTCCCACGAAACGTACCCATCACCCGCCCCCCATCCACGAGCGCAATCACACAAACATAACGCCCGCTCCTCACCCCCTGCCCAACCATCTCGCGCACAAGCCGCGCATTATTGGCAGCATCATCCCCGGCCCAGCGAGCCGAATACACCCCTGGCGCACCACCCAGCGCATCCACCTCAAGCCCGGAATCTTCCGCAATCAACCAACCATCACAACACGCCCCGTAATAGAGCGCCTTCTGAATTGCATTAGCCTCAAACGTATCTCCGGTCTCGGGAGCCAAGGGCAAACTCTTCATCGAGGGCAACATCTCGATCTCAAGACCCGCCCCCTCAAACTCACGAATTTTCCCCGCATTACTAGTAGCGAGATAGAGCTTCATTTTGCAATCCCATCAACTCCTGAATGCCCGTGCGCGCCAGCTCAATCATCGCGCCCAGTTGCGGGTCGTCAAACGGAATCTGTTCTGCCGTCGCCTGCACTTCAATAAACTTCCCCGCCCCGGTCATCACCAGATTCATATCCACATCAGCCGCCGAGTCCTCCTCATAACAAAGGTCCAATACCGGCACCCCCTTCACAATGCCAACGCTGGTTGCGGCAACAGAATCACGAAACGGAGACTTCTTCAAGACCCCGCCTGCCATCATCTTCTTCACCGCGATCCCCAGCGCCACATAAGCCCCGGTAATCGCCGCCGTCCGAGTACCGCCATCAGCCTGTAAAACATCACAGTCGACGACAACGGTCCGCTCCCCCAGCACAGCCGTATCCACCACAGCACGCAGTGATCGGCCAATCAACCGCTGTATCTCCATCGTCCGCCCGCTCTGCCTGCCCTTCACCACTTCGCGAGGCGTACGCGTCACCGTAGCCCGGGGCAACATCGAGTACTCAGCCGTCACCCAACCCGATCCCTTACCGCGCAGAAACCCGGGCACACCGTCTTCTACAGTCGCCGCACACAACACCCTGGTGTGCCCCACTGAGATCACCACAGACCCTTCTGCGGTCAACAAAAAATCAGTTTCCAACTTTACTGGCCGCAACTGCGCGGCCGTTCGTCCATCGATTCGAATCATTTAACTTTCATTCCTGACAGTGATGCGTAAAACAGCAGCGAGAGCAGCCCGATCCCGACGATAATAATGAAGAGACAAGGCAGTGCGCCGATGAAGTTCTTCGGTGTAATCTTCTCCGGCGCTGCTTTTTTGAGTCCGCCACGCGGCGGCTTGATTTTTGCCATACAATTTCGATGCTATCCCATGCGCCTCATCATTACCCTGTTCACACTCATTCTTTCTTCCTGTACTAGTGAAAATAAGCCCTTCCAGGCCCCGCAAGGCTTAGAAGGTGGCTGGAAACTGGCAAACGCTGCCCCCGCAACTAGCCCGGAGTGGATGCAGCGGCTTGGCCTCAGACAAGCGATTAAGGCAAACTACACAGGCACAATCGACGCCACAGCCGATATCTACGAGCTCCGCAGCGACGCAGCAGCGCTGGAATGCATCCAGTTGTGGAAGAACGTAAAGTCCGAAGACCGTTTCTATAAGCGCAACATTTTCGTAGTTGTCCGCAGCCCCCACCCCAACCGCGAAATGTTGATGGATTTTAGCCGGGCCATCCAAAAAGCTCTGTAGATCAACATTCCTCCAAGAATCCAGCTCTACGGCACCACCATCTCATTACTCTCCACACCACCCACCGTCAACCTCACCCGCAGCGCACCTACCGCTCCCCGCACATTCACCTGATACAACCCCACAAACCCAGGAGCCAGCCCCGCAAACTGAACCTCCGAGCTAACTCCATTCACCGTAGCCGTCACCGGAGCAACCACCCACTGCAACCCCTCACGCATTGCCACCGGCCCAAATCCCGTCCCATAAACTTCCAAAAACTCTCCCCGCCGCAACACGGCCCCCGGAAAAATCCCCGGCGACACACGCACCACTGCAACCCTCACGACAGTACTCTCCCCCAATGGAGTCACCACTTGAACGCTCAAATCGCTAGCCCCCGCAAACTCATCTGCCAGGTAAAAATTGATCTGCCCATCGCTCACAAAGATCAACGGCTGCAAGCGCCCATTCACCAAAATTTCCACCCCGTTGATCCTCCCCGGCCAGGGCAGCGAAGCTGCCACGGTAACACCGCCAGCCAGATTCGCACCAAAGATCGAATGGATCCCGAGCGGCGTAAGCCCAGCAGAAAACGAAGCCGCATTCCCAACAGTGGTACTCAGCAAAAACGGCCTGCCCAACGCTGTCACAACAGCACCAGGCCCTCCCTCCACGCGCAACGCCAGCCGGTTCAATGGTGCCGCCGCTGGCCTCCACCTAAAGCTCACCAACCCATTCTCATCAGCCACCGCGCTAGACGGCTCCACACCTCCACCAGTGCCCGCATCAGCCACCACTCTCACTCCCGGATAAGGCAACTGGTTCACATCCCTCACCTTCAAAACCACCGGCTGCGGCAAGAACCCCGTCTCAGCCAACTGACCTTCCCCCTTCACCACATCCAGTGTTAAATTCTTAACACCATCCAGCACCTGCACCCGTGCCTCCACACGTTCAAACGCAGAATCCCCAGGCGTCGCCTCGATCAAATCCACCCCATTGCGCAATCCACGAACCGCAAACGTCACCGCCGTCTGCCCCGCCGCAACGCTCACACTTGCTGGCACCTCCACCAACGCATTCCGGCTCCGCAAGCCGAAACTCCGAGTCACACTAGCAGCAGCCGAAACCCGCAAACTCCCCGTCACACTCTGCCCAGCCACCACCCCGCTAGCAGGCCACAAACTCAAAGCCACACTCTTCTTCAGCGTCGCCTCCGCACTAGCCCGCTCCCCGGCCGCTCGAAAATAATAAGACTCAAAGCCCGCCCGGTAACTCTCCACTTGCGCAAGCCAAGCCGCATCCGGCTCCACACCCTTTGGAACTACCAACACAAAACCAAACCGGAACTTCCGCTGCGCCACTGTATGATCCGGCGTTCTTCGCCCCATCTCTGCAATCACATCATCGATACTCACATCCCGTCGCTGCCCATCAAACCGAACCCCAACCTGCGGCGGAGGAGGAAAGAAACTATTGATTCCAGCCGCAGCCACATAGAACATGGGAGGAACCTCTTCCTTCCCTCGAAGCCCCATCAGATACTGATCCAAAGCCGAGTACCCCTGCGTCACAGCAACCGTCTCAAAACGCGGAGACGCCCCAGCCCCCTTATCCTCAATCCGGTTCCCTTCAAGCAAACTCGCCTCGCTGTTAAACGTAAAATTCCAGTGCGCCGTCTGCCGTCCCAACATCGGCCGGCTCGTGGGAATGTTCGGATCCCGCACACTCGCAAAGGCCAAAAACAAATGCCCCGCTTCATGGCTCAACACCGTAATCGGCGTATCGCGAGACGTAAATCGCTGCGGCAAGATCCCATTCGGATCCACCGGATATTGCGTCAATTGCCCCATGTTCAAGATGGCCTGCAATCGCCGCGGGCTCCCATACTCAGCGCCAGCCTCTAAAATCGTATCGCCAAACCCGGTCCGCTGATTTCGCACTGTTGCCTCAAACGCCACCACACCATTTCCTGCCGTAACACCCAGGGCATTGTAAAAGACCAGATAGTCATAAGCATCCTCATGAGTTTCAAAAAACCGTTGCGTCGCAGTTACCGTATCTAACTCCTCGAGATTTGTAAACCGCTCCGCCACCGCCGCTGCAAATGTCTGTCCATTCGATGCTACAAAGCTCACTATGCTGGATGCACCAGTCAGGTTCCCCGGCGAGATCCCAACCACCCCTTGTTCAGAGTTCGTCTGCGCGTACACAAGTTCAATCACCCCAGTCGCAAGCAACCGCACCTGAAAGGTATTCACCACCCCAGAACCAAAGTTCACATACTCCGGCACGCCAGCCCAACTCACCACCAACCGGTCCGCTCGAGACAACACACTTACAGTTCCAGCTCGCGAAGGATCAAGATCATCAAACAAGGCGGCAACTCGAGGTAACCCGCTCAACAGCCGCCCCAGGCTCCTTTCACGAGTGCCCGCGTCCCCCTCTAAAAAACTCAGATTCCCATCGCTATTCACATTCACTGAGCGATAAGTCTGCCCGTAGAATGGAAAGCCGAAACCCATCCCCACACTTCGCGTATCGTCATCACCCAAACCATCAAGCACCGTCCCCGCCGTCTGTTCACTCAAGCTATAGTCAGCCGTCAAGACCTCTACCCGGTACCCGCCTGCCACTGGCACAAACCGTAACGTCTTCTGATTCAGATTGAACAGATTTCGCCGGCTGATGATCCCGCTATCCTCCTCAATCACCGCGATATTTCCGATGTCCCTTGACGCACCTTTCACCTCGGCCCTAGCCGCCAGCCCCGACAACTTGCGGAACACCTGCTCCAGTTCCCGTCGCTCCCGATTCATCCTCGACCGCAGCAATTCTTCCTTCACTCGCTCTGGATATGTGCCACAACTTTCCCGCGCTCCCTTGCCAAAACAAAAGAACGGAACAATCATCACCCCAATCAACGTAATACTAGATACATTCATTTCATATGGCCTTTTGTACAAATTGCGGAGCTCAGCTCGACGACGCGGCAAGATTCTGCCCTAAATGTGGGACGGCAATGGCGGGAGATGCTGGTACAACTTTTAGCATACCCGGCGCTAATGCTCAGGAACCCCTAAACTACGAAATCCAGGGCGAGAACCTGCAGATCATTCGGTGCAAGCTCAAGCCAGGCCAGGAACTTTACGCCGAAGCCGGCAAGATGGTCTACAAGACCTCCAACGTCAGTTGGGAAACTAAGATGCAAGGCAACAGCATCGGCTCCAAAATCTGGGGTGCTG
The DNA here is from genome assembly GCA_043718395.1 of Acidobacteriota bacterium. GTDB lineage: Bacteria > Acidobacteriota > Terriglobia > Bryobacterales > Bryobacteraceae > Bryobacter. Next base: position 17,691 of record JAYSVS010000043.1, on the reverse strand, counting down.
TCAAGCGCAAACTCATGGGCGAGAGCCTCTTCATGACCTACTTCCGCTCCAGCGGCAATGGAGAAGTAGGCTTCGCCGGTAGCTACCCCGGCCACGTCCAGGCCTTCGATTTAAAGCCCGGCCAATCGATCATCGTTCAGCGCGACAGCTTCGTCTGCGCACAAACGACAGTCCAACTGAACATCGCCCTCGTCAAGAAATTCGGCTCCGGCTTCTTCGGCGGTGAAGGCTTCATTCTCGAAAAACTCACTGGCCCCGGCCTCGCCTTCATCCATGGCGGCGGCGACTTTGTCGAGTTCCAACTCGGCCCCGGAGAAATTCTCCAAGTAGACACCGGCTGCATCGTTGCCTTCGACGAATCGGTCAACTACGACATTCAGTTGGCAGGCGGCATCAAGACCGCCATCTTCGGCGGCGAGGGCCTCTTTTTGGCAACATTAACTGGCCCCGGACGCACCATCATTCAGTCTATGACTCTGGAAAAAATGCGCCGCGAACTTGGCTCGGGCCGCTCCGCTTCCGGCGGCGATCAAACCAATCCTCTCGGTGCCATCGGCTCCATCTTTAGCGACGACTAAACTGGCGAGCCCGGTGGCGTTTGAACATCATGCCCGCAGGAAGAGCCAGTAACACCAGCAGCGCCGTACCCGGCTCTGGCACTGCGGTCACGTTGCTAACGCTTCGATCTAATGTCACAATCGGCTCAAAACCTGGAATCACCTCTACAGTGACGGCTAGAATGGGAATTCCTTGCCCCGGCAGAATCTGTAAAGCAAACTGGCTTCCATTGAAATCCTGTGGATTGTCAATCAGTGCGCCAGCTAGCGTCAGTACAAATTGAAAGCTGTTCCCGAAGGTCACATCCTGCAAGACCTCATTTAACGCAACGGTGTCGGTTGGGCTGAACACCACAGTGCTCCCAAGGTTCCCGGTCACATTACCAATCACGCTGAAGCTCCCCAGCGTCGCCCCGCTAAATTGGCTAATCGTTGCTGTCGTCGCATCAGTACCACTGGTGTTGTATTGAAACGACAACTGCCCGGTCTGCCCGCTAAACGTCGAAGTATTTACCGACCAACTGTAGGTCAGCGGAGCCGCCTCAACGGTCATTGCCCCCAGCATCGCCATCAACAAATAGAACTTCTTCATAACTTCCCTCCCAGCATTGCGCCTAGAACGCGCCGCTGTAAACCTTCGTAGTGTAGTTGATTGCCACGTTGCCAGGGTTATTGAATTGTACTGGTACAAGTAGTGCTCCGCCCGCTGCAATCGTAGTAGCGCTGTTCACAAGATAGCTGCCCTGGTAGCTCGTGCCAGTCGCATTGGCAAGGCTTACCCCTAAAGGCAATCCCGTCATCGCCACCGTGAACGGGCCCGTCAATGCTGCCGTTCCCGTGTTACGAATCACCAGATTCCCGTTGTATGTATTTGTTGTCCGGTTCAGAATCAAACCACCACGCTGCACTAAGATGCCCGAAGTGATCGGCTGCGCAGTGGTCAAATAAATCACACCCGGGTCATGATCGCTCAATCGCCTTGCGCTTCCCGAATCGTTACGCTCCGTCTCCGGAAATTCACTATTGATCCGGACGTACCCGCCATTGGTAACTTGATTCTGCAAGCCTTGAGTGTAAAGTAGATGATCGAGTGTCTGGTGATTGCCGTCAAAGACATAACTGAAGCGTTGTGCGGGGTCCGCAATAACGCTTAGGAGATTCAGTAGATTCGGATTCACCAAATCAGCCGACGCATCGGCTACCTGGGTTGCAGGTGTGGGGTTCCCCGTCACTGTCCCGATGATGTCCACGTAGCCATCGTTCAAATCGAAGGCGTTCATATCGCCCACGCTGATCAGCTTCACGCTGGGGTTCAGCACTTGTTCGCTCTGGATGAAGTTCGCTAAAAACTCCGCCTGTGCCGCACGTTTGGCGCGAATGCGCTGACCTCCCGTGCATCCTCCACCAGTATCGTCGTTGATCCCATTGAGACTGCGCAAATGATTCACGATCACCGCAAGGTCCATCGTCCGCCCAGCCTTCGTCACTGTGGCTCTCAAAACCAGCGGCGGCCGGTCATTCAAGATGTCCTGAGCGCTGGTACAGGGGTTTGTATAAGTCGTGGTCTTTCCAAGCTGCGTCACACTACTCACGGTTACTGTATTCTTCACCAAAAAAGCCACATCAATTCCGCCAGGATCATTTCCATCAGAGAGAAAGGATGTGTAGCTGTAGGCTCCGGCCGCGTCGGTGTTTACTTTCGTGGCTATTGCCTGCAGTACTGTCAGGTTCTCAATCTCTTGAAGCCCGATAATGTCAGGCGCACCCAGGTTCAGCCGAATCCCAAGGCTCGCCTTGTTCAGACGGTTCGCAAGTGCTCCGTTGGTGAGGGCTACATCACTGACACCCGCGTCATCCACCGTATCGAAGAACCGTTCCATGTTGTAGGTCGCAATCGTCACCTCACTGGCCTTCGCCACCGGCGCAAAGCCCTCGGCAACGCCGCTTCCAATCACCACTGCTACCGATGTCGTATCGGGGAATACCTGGTTTACACCAAAGCTGTTGTCCAGCACACCCACTAGCCCACTCACCATTTGACCCACTCGAAGGTTCAAAGCAGTCGTACCCGTGATCCGGTCACTATCGATTTGAATGCGCTCTGGATTGTTGTCAAAAACGGGAATTGCACAGGCTCCGGGTCCCTCGCATGGCGGTGCCACAAGCGGTGCCTGAATGCCAGCCTCTCGAAACGGAATTGCAACTCCAGTAAATACCGCAGTGAAAACGCCATTCGTGGACGAAGTTGCATTGGCTTCACTAACAAACCCGTTCGTCGGCGCAACAACAGTCATGCTCGGCAGACTGACCCTCATGCCTTCAAAGCGCTCCAATTGTTGTGCCCCGCCACCAGGAGTCAGCAGAGTCGGGTCAATCGCAACGGCAGCAGGCAAGCTAACTCCACTCGCTAGTACGGAAATTCCACTCAAGCCGGTCAACTGAGTCCCGGAGCCACCAAGCAAATCCGTACTGGAAGTGAATTCGGCAACAGTTCCGGTTACCTGAATTCGTTGCCCTACCGAAACAGTTGGTGCCGATGAGCTAAATGCGAGAATCCCCTCGCTCGAATTCGGATTGCCATCAGTATCTGCGGCCTCATTCTGTAAATAAAATCCATTGCTCCTCAATGCGGTCACAACACCACGAGTGGTCACCATCTGCCCAACCACCGGAGAGCTTAAACCCAGCCCCTGGATCACGTTGATATTTGTCGTCGTCACCACCGGCGCAATCACCAGCGAATAAGCCTGCGCTCCAGTACAAGCCGTCGGCGTCGTCGAATCAGTGGCCGTGACGGTGAAGCCGAAGGTTCCGCTGCCAGCATGAGTGCCGCTAATTGTGCTGCCACTCAGGTTGATGTTGCTTGGCAATGCACCAGCAGTAACCGCAAGACTATAAGGAGCCACGCCGCCACTCGCACTTAATACTTGTGTGTACAACACACCCTGCGTCCCACCCGGCAATGACACCGGGCTAAGGCTGATCGTCGGGCAGGTCGATCCACCAATACCCTGTGCCGTCAGCGAAAAATCATCAATCGCCAGCCCATCATCGGCACCCGTCGCATCGAAGTTGGTCCAGCGAATCCAAACAGTAGCGCCAGTGGCAATATTCAAAGAAGCAATCGTAGAAGAAATTGACGTCCTGTTCGCGGCCGTATTTCCATCAAGCGCCCCTATCGTGCCCGCAGTAGTGGGTGCTGCAAAGTTCAAAGCCGTTACCGGGGTCCACGTACCCGTGGTCAATGACGTAGCATTCAGGCTGTATTCAAAATTCAATCGGTCCGGGCGTGCCAATGTTCCGACTCTCCACTGCTCACCCGTGTAGCTGATCACAAGCCCTGTAATGCTAGTGCCTGTGTTATTCGCAAAGGATGCTCCGATCGTACTGACCAAACTCCCACTCTGCAGACTCCCAAAGGCACGCTCTGTATTTCCTGCGGCCCCAAAAGAGTAGGTGTCCCCGGCATTGCTCGATCCAGTACCGGCCGTATAGATAGTGTTTAGATTCGCCCCAGTCTCGACAAAAGCCCACCCCGCCGGAACGGTCGAGCTAGTCCCCGAATTCGCCAACCCATTAAAATCTTGTGTCACAGGTGTCCCCACACTAGGGATCGATACCTGCGCCCATCCACCCATCAAAGTCAAAAAAAAGCCGAGCGAGATCCGGCCAAATTGCGAAATCATTTCACACCCCTCCGAGTTTGAATACGAATGCTGATGGTAGCAAGGATAGGTTAAGAATCAGTGAATTCCCGAAAGCGATCATCTACCGGCACCCTGTAGCCAGCCACCAGGCGGTTGGTTTCATTCGCCATTCCCACCACAGCCATCATCTCCCCAAACATCCCTTCGGTCATCCCCTTCGCCCGGGCCCCCGCCGTATGCGAGGCAATACAATACTCGCAACCGTTCGTCACGCTCACGGCGATATAGAGCAGTTCCTTCATCAGCGGATCCAGTTCCCCCGGCCCCATCACTTGCTGGATACTCTCCCACGTCCGCTTCAGCGTCACCGGATCATGAGCCAGCGCTTTCCAAAAATTGTTAATGTGGTCGGTCTTCCGCTTGGTCATGATGTCGTCATAGACAGCCCGCACTTCAGGGCTGGCGTCTGCGTATTCGATCAACTTCATTTCCCCTCCAGCAATTGAACAATATCTGGATGCCCTTGTTCCCGTGCATGTTCGAGTGCGGTCATTCCGCGGCCCTCCTTGAGACTCTTGTCGGCACCCTTTGAAAGCAGATATCGAGCCACTTCAGCCTGCCCGCTCTTCGCTGCCAGCATCAGAGGCGTACTCTCCCTGTCATCAGGGGCATCCACTCGAGCACCCAGTTCGAGTAGCAGCTTTACCATCTCCGGCCGCCTGCGCAACACCGCAATGTGTAGCGGCCCGGACAGCTTCTTCGGAGCATCAATTTTTGCCCCTTTTGCCGCCAACAGACGTACCATAGCCTCGTCTCCACTTTGCACCGCCACCATCATGGGGTCTGAGAACGGGCCCCGGCCCGCGTTCGGATCATCACCCCGTTCGAGCATTGCAATGACATCTTTCATCCTGCCTTCCCTCACAGCCGAAGACAGCGTATCGCCCGCGCGCTCATTCCAGCCCGTGAACGGTGCCAAAATCATCGCAGTGATCAGCAGAATCGGTATCAGGCCCCAGAGCTTGGTTCCTAACCGGATCCGTTCGCCAATCTTGCCTGGATCGGCTTCATAGCGCTTCGCCACTGAGATGTTGGCCTCTCCGAGGCTTCTCCTGGTCTGCTCGTAGAGCAAATTCCAGGCCATCAGGAAAGCCCCATAGATCGGCATGAAACTGAACGATGCGATGACCAGCGAATCACCGAACCCCGAGCCCATGGTCTCGCGAAAAATCACTCTGAGCGGTGCCTGAGCAATCACCAGCACGATCGGCAGGTAAAGCGCCACAAGCCACGACACTGTCAAGCGCCTCACAATCAAGGCCAGGATGAGGTGCTCGCTTCCTTTGAGCAACTTCTCGCTCCGCTCCCTTGCCTTCTTCGCACCCAAATTCTCAACCATCACTATAATGTGGGCAAGCCCGTGGCGGAGAGGCCGCAATGTAAACGTGGATGCGTAAATTGCTCTGGGGTAAGCCTTCCAGGCAGCCCACATCTGTTGAAACCAGCCTTTGACATTGCCCTCGTGTGATCGCGTAAAGAGGATCCAACTCGTCATTGCCATATCTGCCCAGAGCATAGAGCAATAGGCGAAAAACGCATGCACGGATACGATGATCGTAAACGCTTGCCAATCTTCAACCAGACCACGGTCCAGCCCCATGCGAACGATGAAACGGAATGCATTCAACAGCAAGCCCGCCGGTATCATCGCCATTAGTAAGATGGCAAACCACACCCCGGAGTTCCCGCTCCCAATGCTTCTGCTTTCTTTAAGCAGATTCACTTCGCCTTCCACTGCCGCGCGCACTCTTGCCACAAAACTGGAACAATTTGGTGCTCTGTAATTAGGGTCTTTAGCCAGACTTTCAAGAACCACCCTCGAAACAATCTCACTCAGCTTGGGGTTGCGTGTGTGAGGAGCATCGGGAGTCAGAGTGAGCTGCTGTTCAATCAGCTCACGTGCATTCCCTTTGAAAGGTAACTCCCCGGCTAGCATCATGTACGTCATCATCGCGAGCGAATAAAGGTCTGATTTCTCTGTCACCAACTGGCCACAGCATTGTTCGGGGGCCATAAAGGCAGGCGTACCCAGCGTCGCTCCAACCGTAGTAGTGAATCCGGAGGATTCGGCAAACGCACTTGTCAATCCCAGCTCCGTCGGAGCCAGAACCTGAGTCGCATTCTCATCATCGTTAACAAACTCAACATTGGGAGCAGCTTCAAGCTCAGGAAGATCCATCGATAAGGCAGAAGGGTCAGCCAGCTTGGCAATACCAAAGTCAAGCACCTTGACGATGTATCCGCCACGGCCATCTGGTTGCAACCAGATGTTCTGAGGCTTGAGATCCCGGTGCAAAATCCCGTGCCCGTGCGCTTCGGTCACGCCAAGCGTAATCTGCTCAAGGATATCGACGACCATTGCCGGCGGCGGAATGGGCTGCTTCTGCAAGTACTCAAAAAGCGTCTCGCCGTCGAGATATTCCATCACCAGATAGGCAAGGGATGTGATGTCAATAACAGTCACGCCGAAGTCAGTCACGTTAACCACATTCGGGTGCCGCAGGCGGCCACTGGCCTCCGCTTCACGCTGGAAACGAATCAGCATTTCGCGATTCCGCATAAACTGCGGAGCGATCACCTTCACCGCAACAGTGCGCTTGGTGCCGGTGTGTACCGCTTGATACACACTACCCATGCCACCCTTGCCGAGTAGTTTTTCGATCAAATACTTGTTATCGAGCGTGCGCCCAATGAGAGGGTCCATGCGAACCTATCAGCATACAGCAATGAAATCTATTGTCCATGTAGTTGCCCATATTGAGGCCCTTCCAGGCCACGAGCAGGAAGTCCGTTCCGTCCTTGAGAGTTATCTCTCCCCAACCCGCGCAGAGCAGGGTTGCATCAGATACGATCTTTTCCTCGACGACTCTGATCCGAAGAAGTTCACCTTCATCGAGGAATGGGCATCCAAGGAAGACTTGGACGCCCATGCTCAAAGTGAACACCTCGCTGCCGGTCGAATCGCCCTCGAAGGCAAGAAGGCACCCAACTGGGTTCAGTTGCTAACTCAAATTGGCTAGCTGTTCAACTTGGAGTGCGAACGGCTGTAAGCGAAGTAAACTCCAAGGCCGATTAGCATCCAGATAAAGGCAACGATTTGGGTCACGTGGTCCAGGCCGATGATCATTGCCGAACAAATGAGCACGGCAAGAATCGGTACCAGCGGAACAAGCGGCGTACGGAAAGGCCGCGGCACGTTCGGGCTCTTCACACGCATGATCCAGATGCCCACGCTAACCAGCACAAAGGCGAAGAGCGTACCAATCGAAGTCAGGTCGCCCGTGATGTCGCCAGGCAGCAATACGGCAATCAAGCCTACAAAGAGGAACAGAATGGCGTTCGACTTGTAGGGGGTACGGAACTTCGGATGAAGTTCGCTAAAGACCTTCGGCAGCAGCCCGTCATTCGCCATCGAGAAAAACACTCTGCTCTGTCCGAGCAACATGACTAGAATTACGCTTGAGAAGCCGGCCAGAATAGCAACGGTAACCAACGTTGCCAGCCACTCATAACCAGGCATGTATTTCGTGATGGCATAAGCAACACTCGCTTCTTTGCCGGCAATCTTGAATTCGGTGTAGTTTGCGATCCCGGTCAACACGTGAGCGAAGAGAATGTAGAGCACTGTGCATACGGCAAGCGACCCCATAATCCCGATGGGCATGTCACGCTCAGGCTTCTTCGCCTCTTGCGCAGCAGTCGAGACGGCATCAAAACCAATGAACGCAAAGAACACGATGCCCGCACCGCGCAGGACACCGCCCCAGCCATGCTTGAAAAAGTCTTCGTGACCAATCGTGCCTTCAGGAATCAAATAGGGGCTGTGATTGGCAGGGTTGATAAATTGCCACCCAAGACCAATGAACAGAATGACAATCGCAAGTTTGACGACGACGATCAGTGAGTTCGCTTTGGCAGACTCTTCAGTACCTTTGATGAGCAACAAGCTGAGAAGGAGAAGGATCAGCAATGCGGGAGCGTTGAAGATTCCGTGTACACCTTCCGGAGAGATTTGAAGCGGAGAATGACACCACTCATAGGGGATTGAGCCCCCCAGAAGTTTGTTGAGATACTCGCTCCAGGCAATCGAAACGGTTGCTGCGCCAAGTGCGTATTCGAGGATGAGTGCCCAGCCAATCGTCCAGGCAGTCATCTCGCCCATCGTGCAATATGCGTATGTATAAGCGCTTCCGGCGATAGGGATCATCGCGGCGAATTCGGCATAACAAAGTCCGGCGAAGGCACAGCCGATTGCGGCGAATATGAAAGAGAGCGTAACGCCCGGTCCTGCAGCTTCGGCTGAAGCCGCTGCGGTGCGGACAAAAAGGCCAGCGCCGATAATGGCACCAATCCCGAGGGCGATCAGGCTCTTGGAATCGAGCGTCCGCTTGAGCCCTTTCTCCCCATCGGCTGCTTGTTTGAGCAGACCCTCTACTGATTTCTTGCGTGTAAGACTCATGCGGGAACCTCGTTCTTTTTCCAGATGAAGTAGACCGGAATGCCTAGCAGCACAATGATAAGTCCCGGCCAGGTGTAGCTTGGTTTGTATAGCAGAAGCAGGATCTCGATCATCCCGGCGAAGACAATATAAAGGAAAGGCAGCACCGGATAACCAAGAGCTTTGTAAGGGCGTTCCATTTCTGGGCGCTTGCGGCGCAGTACGAAAATTCCCCAAATTGTCATGATGTAAAAGAGCAGAACCGCAAATATAACATAGTCAAGCAAATCGCCATAGCGGCCGGTGAGGGTCAGTCCGCAAGCCCAGAGACACTGGACACCAATGCTGACGACGGGGGTTTGGGTCTTCTCGTCAAGCTGACCACAGACCTTGAAGAAGAGGCCGTCCTTGGCCATTGCATAGTACACGCGCGAGCCGGCGAGGATAAGACCGTTGACACAACCGAAGGTCGAGATCATGATGGCTGCCGCCATCCACTTTTCGGCGCTCGCCCCGAGAAAGCTCTGGACGACTGCCGTGCCAACGCGGTCTTGAGAGGCGGTCTGGATCGCGGCCAGTGGCAGGACGCTCAGATAGACGAAGTTCGCTAGCAGGTAAAGGACGCTGACGGCACCCACCCCAATGACAAGAGCGAGTGGCAGATCGCGTTTCGCGTTCTTCATTTCACCGGCAAGGAAGGTGATGTTGTTCCAGGAGTCAGAACTGAAGAGGCTTCCGACCATGGCAACGCCCGTAACTGAAATCACAGCCCAAGACCAATCGGCGTTGGCCCAGAAGTTGCTAAAGTTGGCCTGCACTGCTGTCTCGTTGCGACCGAGCGCCATGCCGAGGACAACGAGGCCGATTAGGGCGGCGACCTTGGCCATGGTGAAGATGTTCTGGACGATTGCTCCGGTGCGAACCCCGCGAGTGTTAACCCAACTGAGGAGGACAATGACTGCGATACCGACTAGCTGGAGACCGCGGCCCTGGATCGAAGGGAAGAAAACGCCAGCGAACTTGGCGAAGGCAACTGCGACTGCAGCGATGGTGCCGGTTTGGATGACGACAAAGAAAGTCCAGCCGAAGAGGAAGGCGGGCATCGGGCCGAAGGCTTCGCGGAGGTACACATACTGGCCGCCGGCTTGGGGCATGGCAGCGGCGAGTTCGCCGTAACTCAGCGCGGCAATGATGGTGAGGATGGCGGTGGCAACCCAGGCGGCCATCAGTAGCGCTGGGGAGTTAACTTGGCGGGCGATGTCGGCTGAGACGATGAAGATTCCAGAGCCGATCATGCCGCCAGTGACGATCATGGTGGCGTCGAGGAGGCCGAGCCCTTGAATGAGTTTAGGTGGTGTTGCCATCTTGTAACGTTGTCGCGGAAAGACTTTAGTGTATATGGAGCTTGCCACAGCGCGCTAATGACTGACACTTTTTCTATGCCCATTGAGAGTAATTCATGTGCGTTGTCAAGGGTGATCCCGCCAATGGCTACTAGCGGATGGCGAGAGTAAAAGGTCTGGATGCCAACAACGGGGTCCGGGTTGGCCTTCGACTGTGTCGCAAAAATGGGGCCGATGGCGAGGTAATCGACCGGCAGGTCTTGGGCTACGGCAAGTTGGGAGGCGTTGTGAGTGGAGAGGCCAAGGATGGCTTTGGGACCGATAATCTCGCGGGCTGTGGCGGCGGGAAGGTCGGTTTGGCCGACGTGGAGGCCCAGACCGAAAAGGGCGGCGTAGTCGGCCCGATCATTGAGAATGACATCTCTTTTTCGCTTTGCGCAGGCTTCGAGCGTTTTAACGAAGTCGCGGGTGAAGTCCGCTTTGTGGCGGATCTGGATCCAGGCCGCACCACCATCGATAGCAGCCTCAAGGACGCTCTCCAGCGGATGGCCGTGGAGATGACCGGTATCCAGGATTGGATAGAGAAGCACTACTCCTGAATGGGGGCCTGATTGTCCGAATCAGCCCAAGCTGAAATCTTCAAGCGGCGGCAAACCCAGCACAGGCCTTCAGTAGATTGCGGGGCAACATCGCCGCCGCACACGGTGCATTTCAAAATCGGAGGCTCTTCTTCGAGGACGGGCTTTTTCTTATTTAATTTGTCTGCCACGCTTCTACCTTAGCAGCACCACTGCGCCGGGCAAACCATGCTTTGGCATCCTCGACGAAAGCGTAGCCTACAGGAACCACCAACAATGTAAGCAGGAGGCAAAGCATTTGACCACCGATGATCGTGATGGCGATGGCGGATCGTTGACCAGCACCGGCACCGACGCCGACAGCGGTGGGTATGAGGCCAGCGACAATTGACAGAGTGGTCATAAGGATCGGACGTAGGCGAACAGTGTTCGCCTCAAGGATGGCTTCTTTCAGGGGGTGACCGAGATCCCGGAGCCGGTTCATATAATCGATCTGGAGGATACCGTTTTTCTTAACGATGCCGAGCAAAAGCAGGATCCCTAGGGCACTAAAGAGGTTCATGGTGCGTCCCGTGGCCATCAACGCGATGAGAGCAAAGGGGATCGAGAGAGGCAGCGTGGAGAGGATGATGAGGGGATGGATCAGGCTCTCAAATTGGGCGGCGAGAACCATGTACATGAAGATTGAGGCAAGACCGATGGCGAGAAGCATGTTAGCCGTTGTCTCTTCGAGAACTTTTACTTGGCCTGAAAAGGCAACGCGGTAGCCAGGAGGCAGGCTGACGCGGCTGATCGCATCGGCCGCTGCCGCTGCTGCGGTTCCGAGCGAAGAACCAAGTGCGACATTGCCATAGACGCCAACGCTGAATTGGCGATTGAAGCGGTCAATGCGGCTGGGGCCAAGACCCTGTTCGAGCTGTGCGATGGAGTCCAGTCGGATGAGACCTTTGGCACTGGGGACAAGCAAGCGGCTCAAGACAGTCCTATCATCGCGCTGGCTGCCCATCAGGCGCATCATAACGGGATATTGTTCTGAATCTTCTTTGAAAGTTGAAATTTGATCTTCACCCGACATGAGGAGGCGGACGGAGTTGGCGACATCACTCACTCTAACGCCGAGGTCGGAGGCAAGGCCGCGATCAATGTTTACCTGAAGTTCGGGGTTGTTCAGATTGAGGTTCACCTTGATATCGACAATGCTGGGTTCTTTGGCGAGTTCGGCGTTAATGCTCTTGGCGAAGCCGACAAGCTTGTTGATGTCCGGGCCGAGCAGTTGGAGCCGGATGGGGGCAAAGGTGTCACGGCCCCCAAGGATGTTCGGGAAGGTGACGCGAGGCCGGGCGTAGGCGAATTCTTTGGCAACGTCACGCACCTTTTGACCCATCTCGGTAATGGAAGCCCGTTGATCCTGCGGCTTCAAAAAGACATAAATGTAAGCCATGGTAACTCGCTGCAGGAAGCCAGCGGTTGCAGGAACTACGGCAGTAACCCCGTCGATCTTTTCGAGCTTTTTGCCGAGAGCCAAAGCGATGCGCTCTGTGCCTTCGAGCGAGGTTCCTTCGGAGGTTTCGATAAATATGCCAAGTTCGTTTTGGTCTTCTTGCGGCATCCAGTCTTTGCCAATCCGGTCGTAGAAGTAGTAAGTAGAACCTAGAACGACGAACGAAATCGCGACGATGATGGAACGGTGGTTTAGAGACCAAACGAGGGTTTTTTCGTAGACATTTTCCATCCAGCCACGGTGGTGCCCATGGGCTGGCTTCTTGTCGCTCTTTGGCTGTTTCTTTAACATGCGGGCGGCGAGAGCTGGGGTGAGAGTGAAAGCAACAAGCATCGATACAAGGATCGATACAGCCATAGTCCAGCCGAATTCGTTCAGGTAACGCTTGGCGTAGCCGTTGATGAAAGCAATGGGGATGAAGACGATCACCAGCGACAAAGTGGTTGCGATTACGGCGAGCGAGATTTCTTTGGTGGCAAAAAGGGTGGCTTCTTGCGGCTCCATGTCTGTTTCGTTCAAGACTCTGTAGATGTTCTCGATGACGATTATGGCGTCATCAATGACTATGCCTACCGCGAGAGTAAGCCCTAACAGGGTCATCGAATTGAGTGTGAAATCCATCACTTTCAGAACAGTAAAGGTAGTGATGATCGAAGTAGGAATCGCAATTGAGCTAATAAAGACCGTGCGCCAATCGCGGATGAAGATCCAGATGATGAGCGAAGCAAGGAGGCTGCCAAGGACAAGGTGCTCTTCGAGAGCAGAGACGGAGGCGCGAATGTAGGTAGCTTGCTCGGAAATGATGTCGAGTTTGACCCCTGGCGGCAACTGCCTCTGCATGTCAGCAATCTTGGTTTGAAGTGCATCTACAACTTTGACTGTGTTCACTCCCGTTTGGCGGCGGATCTCGATGATCACAGCGGGAGTGTTCTTGAAATAAGCAAAGCTTCGGCGCTCGCTCATGCCGTCTTCCACGGTGCCGATATCCTGGATGCGGACTGGAGCACCATCGACGTTCTTTACGATAATGCGGTCAAAGTCTTTGATCGACTCGACTCTGCCGAGCGTTCGGACACCGAGTTCCGATTGACCTTTCACGATGCGTCCGCCGGGGGCTTCGACGTTTTCGCTCATGACCGCGCCCTGTATTTGCTGAGCGCTGAGATTGTAGGCGTTCATCTTGTCGATGTCGAGATAGACATTGATTTGGCGGTTGCGGCCACCCTGGATGTCGACGATGCCAACGCCATCAACGGTCTCAAGTCCGCGACGAATCGTCTTGTCAGCGATCTCGGTCAGGTCGCGAACCGGACGGGTGCCGGATAGCGCGACACGCATGATGGAGTCAGCATCCAGGTCGCTTTTGGTAACAGTGGGAGCGAGAGTGTTTGGAGGGAGTTTGCGCTGAGCGGCAGCTACCTTCTCACGAACGTCATTGACGGCTTCGGCAATGTTACGGTCGAGCACAAAGTTGATCTGGAGGCTGGCCGAACCTTCGGTGACGCGAGCGACCATTTCGTCGATGCCAGCTACTGAGGCAATAGCTTCTTCCATTGGAAGCACAACCTGTGACACCATTTCCTCTGGGCTTGCGCCGGGGAGGTTAATACGGACGTTGACGGTTGGGACATCTGATTTAGGGAAGAGGTCCACCCCGAGGTCCATGAAGCTGAAGATGCCCATCACCACGAGGAACATAATCAGCATCAATGCGAAAACTGGACGCTGAACGCAAATTTCACTTAAACGCACGGGTTCGAACTCCTTAGAAGATTAAGATGATTGTAGCGAGAGCAAAAGTTACTTTTCATGAAGATTGCATATTTGTTTCCAGGGCAGGGATCCCAGTTTGCCGGGATGGGGAAGATGTTGGCGGATGAGTTTCCAGTTGCGAGGGAGACTTTTCGCGAGGCGGATGAGGCATTGGGGTTTGCGCTGTCAACCCTGTGTTTTGAAGGGCCTGAAGAAGATTTGAAGCTGACTGAGAATACGCAGCCAGCCCTTGTTGCCACAAGTGTGGCGGCTTTGCGGGTGTTGCGGAGCTTGGGTGCGCCTGAGCCGGCTTTTGTGGCCGGGCACAGCTTGGGGGAGTATTCTGCCTTGGTTGCAGCGAGGAGTCTTGAATTTGGCGATGCGCTGCGGCTAGTAAGGAAGCGTGGACAGTACATGCAGGCGTCGGTGCCGCCAGGAGTTGGTGCAATGGCGGCGATTCTGAAGATGCCGGCTGAGGCGCTCGACGGAGTGCTGGCAGCGGCGGCGCAAGGCGAAGTGGTGACGGCGGCGAATCTGAATTCCCCAGACCAGATCGTTATTGCCGGTAACAAAGGTGCAGTGGAGAGGGCGATGGAATTAGCCAGGACGGCAGGGGCAAAACGATGTGTGCCGCTGCCGGTGAGCGCACCGTTCCACTGTCCGCTAATGAAGCCGGCGCAGGTGATGTTGAAGGCCGATCTCGATGCAACCACGTTTTTAGGGTTGAGTGTGCCGTTGGTGAATAACTGGCAGGCACGAGTGATCCAGTCAGGAGGCGATGCGAGGGAAGGTTTGTTTGAGCAGGTTCCAAATCCTGTGCGGTGGGTAGAAACTGTGCAGTTGCTGGCTAGCCAGGGCGTAACACACACTATCGAAGTTGGAGCAGGTAAGGTCTTGTGCGGGTTGGTGCGCAACATTGACTCAACACTGGTGGCGCTGAACTTCGGGTTACCTGGGGATTGGGCGCTCATCGAATCGGTTTCCTGACGGGATCTCTGGGTGCCGCTTCGTGGACGCGGTCTTTGTAGACGCCGTTAAGGGCTCCACCGAGGTGGAGAGTTCCTTCGCCGTACTTGTCTTTCAACTTGTCTGTGGCTTTGAGGACGGCGCGCCATTTGCGGTCGTCTTCACCTGTGAGCAGGCTGGGCTGGGGTGCATGACCAGTGAAGTGTGAGACGTGAACACCGAGTAGTCTGACCTTGCGGCCTTTGGGCCAGTTGATGTCAAACAGTTTTAGGATGGCTTCGACGACATCGCGGTCGATGTCGGTTTCGTCGCCGAGGGACTTGTCTCTTGTAATAGTCTCGAAGCCTTCAAAGCGCAGTTTGAGCTGGACAGTGCGGGCGTGGAGGCCATGGTCGCGGAGGCGCTTCATCACCTTCTCGCAGAGGCGCACGAGGGTGGCACGCAGGAGTTTATAATCGGCTGTGTCTTCGGTGAAGGTGTGCTCGTGGGAGATCGATTTAGGGTCGTCGTTTGAGCCAATTTCCGAGTCGAACCAGCCGCCGGCGTCTTTGCCCTGGGCCTTGCCTGATAGGGCGAGGCCCCATTTGCCGAAGCGGTCCAGGAGGAAGCGCTCGTCGAGTTGGGCGAGGTCGCCGATGCGTTTGATGCCGATAGCGGCAAGTTGCTTTTCAGTCACCTTGCCGACGCCAGGGATACGTTTGACTTCAAGCGGGGCTAGCCAGTTTGCTTCCGTGCCGGGGACGATCCAGAGAATTCCGTTGCGCTTGGCCTGGTCTGAGGCGATCTTTGAGACCAGACGGCTTGTGGAGATGCCGATGGAAGAGTTGAGATTGGTCTGCGCGGTGATGGCTTCGTGAAGGCGATGGGCGGCCTGCAGGGGCGGGCCCCAGAGGCGTTCGCAGCCACTCATATCCATGTAGGCTTCGTCGATGCTGGCCATATCGACGAGGGGAGTGAAGGAGCGGAGGACAGCTTCGACTTTGTCTGAATATTCCTTGTAGAGGTGCATGTGGCCATCAAGGAAGATGGCGTGGGGGCAGAGCTGGTGCGCGGTGCGGAGCGGCATAGCGGAATGGATGCCATATTTGCGGGCTTCATAGCTGGCGGCAGAGACGACACCGCGCTCGGTGCCTTTGCCGCCGACGATGACGGGTTTGCCTTTGAGGGATGGGTCGAGGAGTTCTTCGACCGAGACGAAGAAGGCGTCCATGTCGATGTGGAAGATCGTTTTCATCCTAGCCCCCGAATGGCAAGGTGACGAGCTTTAACTCCGGCATGGGGAAGTGCCTGGTGTTGTCGGAAATCAAAGGGATTCCATTTTCCAGGCAGACGGCGGCAATCGTGACGTCGGGAAGAGCGAGGGTGATCCCTTTGGCCCGCCACTCGGAATAGAGCAAGCCTGCGAGTCTTGCACATGGTGGAGTAACCGGAAAATAGTGCATCGAGCCAAGAAGACCAGCAGCGGCCTGAAGTTGTTTGGGTGAAATTGCACCCATATACACTTCCGTCATGACCACCGAGGTAACAGCTGGTCGATTGTCCTGGCTCAAGAACTGCAGCAGTTGCAAGTCTCGCCCGTTGCGGCGTCTCAAGACGTCGATAATTATGTTGGTATCGAGTAGAGCCGTCACTTAGGACTCTTGGAGCTGAGCTTCGATAACTTCGTAGCTTTGCTTGTCGCGGTTGCGGATCCTGTCGACAAATTGAGCGGAGTCCAATCCGAACCATTCGGCATTTTCGTCCTCCGTCCAAGCACCCGCAGCGGCTTTGATCGCCGCAACTTGATCCTGCCGCGAAACCTGATCTTTGACCAATTCCACGAGAAAATTCGTACGATTTGCTTTTCCGCCGGCGAGCTTGTCGACCACTTCGATTAATTCGGATGGAAACTCGACTATGACAGCACTCATTGGATTGGCTCCTGAGTTCATTTAAGCACATCATTGAAGTACAGCCGTAAGCAGGCAGGGGCGGCCAGCGAGGTCATTTTGAATGTGCAGGTCTTGCCAGCAGTCGAAGATTTCTTTGGTGGTGAGGTTGCCGATCTCTAGAACGATGCGGCCACCGGGCTTTAGGACTTCTCTTGCTTGGAGTTCGAGGATTCGATAGGCATCCTGGCCGTCGTTGCCGGCGAAGAGGGCTAGGTCTGGTTCGTGGTCTCGCACTTCTCGCTGTAGGGTCGGCTTGTCTGCTAACGCGATGTAGGGCGGGTTTGAGACCAGGAGGTCGAGGGATTTTGGACGCAGAGCGCTTAGCCAGTCTGACTGGATGAGGTTCACGTTTGCGTTGTGGCGCTTCGCGTTTTCTGCAGCTACTGCGAGGGCGATGGGGCTTTTGTCGAGGCCGATGATGGGTTGTCTAAGCTCGGAGGCGAGGGTGACGCAGATGGCTCCGGAGCCTACGCCCGCGTCGGCTATTGTCCCGATGGGTCTGGGGAGGTTGAGGATCCACTCGATCAGATGTTCGGTTTCGGGCCTTGGGATCAGAACTCCGGGCTGAACTTTGAAGTCTCTCGTGTAGAACTCCTGCTTGCCGGTGATGTACTGGAGAGGTTTGCCAGAGATGCGCTGGTGGAGGTAGCGGCCGTAGTGAATCCAGGCGAGTTCCGGTAGCGCATCGCCGGAGTGGCTAAAAAGGAAAACGCGCTCCTTGCGGAGCGCGTGCATGAGCAGAAGTTCTGCTGTAAGGCGGGGTGGGTCTACTTTTTCGTCAGTCAGTAGCTTGATGCCCTGCATAAGAGCCTGACCGATGCTGAGCTCAGTTGACACGGTTGATCTTCTCGGCATTGTAATGGGCGGTCAATGCGTTGATGAAAGGATCGAGCTTTCCTTCCATGACCTGATAGATCG
>JAYSVS010000042.1:0-106720 GCA_043718395.1 Acidobacteriota bacterium | reverse complement strand
GCTTGGGCGTGATGAGTGTCTTCAATGGATTGGGCCGATTGGCCTGGGGCAGCATTTCTGATCGTTTCGGACGCCTTGTGGCGCTGCTTGGCATGTGCGGGGTGAGCGTTTTGACTTGCGCATTTGTATTGAGGAGTGTTTCCAGTTTTGAAGGACTGCTGGCCGGGCTATGTCTGGTAGCTTTTTCTTATGGAGGCTTTCTGGCTTTAATGCCAGCGATGACTGCTGATCTGTTCGGCCCAAAGCATGTTGGAGCAAACTATGGCCTGGTCTTTAGTGCCTGGGGATTATGCGGCTTTCTGGTACCAGGGTATTTTGCCGGCTTGCTCGATTCGGCCCGAAAGCAAGGCGATCTGGGCGCGGGCTACGCCCAGGTCTTTGGGTTGCTGGCGGCTCTGGCCTTAAGCGGTGTCTTGCTGGCTGTGCTGTTGCGCTCAAAACAGAGCCGTCATTAAGATACGGCCTGTCGGCCTAAACCTTAAGAAACCAGTTGCGCCGGTAAAGGAAACAAGCGAGCAAAAAGTGCAGTAGCGCGTAGGTAACGGCAAAGAGCAAGCTGGCGTTCAAGGGTGAAGCGAGCGGGGCGAAGACTGCCTGGTAGATGGCTTCTTTCCACTGCGTGATTTCGAGGATTGTGATAACGAATTCGCTAGACAGGTAGATCGCAATCGCGTTCATGCCCATGATAATTGCCGGGCGAAAGGGGGCAACGATCTTGCGGCCATCGATAAGCCAGAGCATGGTGCCAAGAGCGATGAAGTCAACTCCGGCCATGAAGAGCGTAAAGGATGAAGTCCAAAGATTTTTGTTGATCGGCATCCAGGTATTGAGCATCAGCCCGGAGGCGGCGAGACCTGCGCCAATTAAAATCAACCGTTGCGTGCGGTCGTTGATATGCCAGCCAGTCTTCAAGATGTGACCTGCGATGACACCAAGCAGGCAGGTGGCAATGGCCGGAATTGTCGAAATAATGCCCTCAGGATCCCAGGTCTTGGTGTGGGCGTAGTTATGTGAGCCGAGGATAATGCGATCCAGGTAGTGGGCTACATTGCCTTCTAAGCTTAGATCGCCAGGCGCAAAGCCGGGTGCAGGAATAAAATTCATTATCACGGCATAGCCAAGCAGAAGGCCGCCAATTGCAATGATCTGCCCGCGTATCGAGGTATGAAGAAAAAGCAGGCTGGTGATGCAATAACAAATAGCAATCCGCTGCAACACCCCAAGGATGCGAAAGCTTTCCAGTGGGAAAGTGGGGAAGGCATAAAGAAATAAACCAAGGGTGAATAGGATGATGGAACGCCGGAAGATGTCGTTGTAAAGCGACGGCATCGAGATGTTCTTCTCAAGCTTGCGGCCAAGAGAAAGTGTGATGGCTACACCCACGATCCAGACGAAGCTCGGAAAAACTGCGTCGGTAATCGTCCAACCGTGCCATTTGGCGTGTCGAAGCGGGCCGTAAACGTGGTGGTGATCGCCGGGAGTGTTGACCAACACCATCAGGAAGATGGTGAGGCCACGGAAGGCGTCGAGGGCGTTGAGGCGAGTGGAGAGCATTTATAGATAAACCTATCGTGTGAAATGATGCATGACTTCAAAGATCAGCAGATTTAGTACAGCCCGAGGCTCCATGACAGGAAAGGGGATGTGGATGTGCTGCAAACCAGGGTGGAAGTGGGATCGAGACTTCTGAAGGGGATCCTTTGGAGTTGCGGCCTCCAGGTGGATTCTGAAGAACTCAGGGCGAAATTTTGAAATGCCATCTTTATATTCGGGAAGATTCAGGCTATAAGAGGCTTCAACTAATCTCGACTGCGAGCCAATGGGCTTGAGCGTCAATGAGAATCCAAGATGCGAACCATTTTTGAAAACTAATTGCCCTGCAGTACCAGGTTTTAAAATGGGCGGACCCTGAGAGATCTTGAAATTTCCAGTAGATTGGCTGAGCCTCAATGGTGTTGGCTTAGTTTGAAGTGCTCTTGAGTCGTCAACTGATTTAATATATCGACGAAGATCTTGAAGATACATTTGGGGCGTTGGAAGTAGCAGGGCTTCTAATCGTTGTCCAATCGACTCTTCATGCGCGTGCGCCAGGCCGACGGCCTCGTGCTGATTCATGGAATGAGATCGCCCCGGTCCAACAGAATGAGCCAATCAACGACCCACGGACGGAGGTCGATTTCACTATGCGTGACACGCCGAACAAGTTCATCGTCTGTCATGTTTAGCGAAGTGCGGAGGTTTTCTAACCGCTCGTCTCGCTGCTCCGCTGTAAGAGTCCACACATCCGGCAGAGCTCCGAAAACCTTCGCGCCAATGAAACTTCGTAGATTGGGTGCATGAGCCAAGAATCGATTCGTTGCTCTTTCATTCAACACCAATAGAATGACTCTATCAGCGACAAACTGGCTTCGAGCTATGTCAAGTTCTTTGAATTGCATCGAGGTAAATTCGTTTAAGTTGGCAAGGCAGTAAAGCCTTGGCGTCGATTGCGCCATTTCAGCAACGAGGCTTCTGACTGATTCACAAGGTACGGTCAACATCAGACATACCGGGCCGAATGCGTAGCCTAGATCATTGATGAATGCTTCGTCTGCGGATTCAAGGACGAGAAGAGCTATAAACGGAGGGTCCTCGTCAAGAATGCTGGCTAGGTCTGTTGCTGAGTATGAATCAACAAGAGAAGTCACTTTTTGACCTTGAGCGCTTCTACCAGAGCAGGATGCATGCTGTAGGACTCGCCTCGCTCCAAAAGACGTCGATGAAGAAGAAGATCCAAGTCCTGTTGTGAACTTGGAGAGAATGCCTCTCCCCCTTGAATTCGAACCAAACGGCTTCGTTCTTGAACGCTTAGCCCAAGCTTATAAGCATTTCCCAATTGAAGCACCGCACGTTCGACATGATCCTGCTCGATAGAATCAGAGCTGTCAATGTAGGCATTCTGCGCTGCATCTTGGACGATGGAAATCAAGTCTCGAAGAACTCCGCCGGAACCTTTGCATATCTGATCGAAAAGGACAGGATTCACAAGCTCATCGATCTGCCGTTTTAGTAGCAGGCGTTTCAAAAGTTCCAGTCCAGATTTGTCAAGGTTGATCGGGGGAATGTGCTCGAAAGAGTCGAAATGGTCAAGCACAGCGCGACCTGTAGAATAGAGCAGCGACAGAGGGGCCGAAGAAACTAGCGAAATCTTCAATTTTTTCAGAGCGGCAAAATCTTGATCCACGAAGCTCCAATAAGCCACAGGATCCAGAAGACGGTCCATGCCGTCGAGAACAACAACCAGCTCCTCGCCCTCGGCCAAGAGCACACGTAACAGCTTTGAAATCAGTTCAGAGATCGCTTCAACAGACGACAGAATTGGACTTGAAGGTGGACTAATCAAGCCCTCTCTGTGCACTTGAGCATAGCGCCACTTTTTTGGGTCGGGTGGTTCCGAATTCACGAAGGTTGGAGCCACCCAATCCCAATATCCCTTGGCCAGATTCTCGATCTCCTGGAACGCATTTGCAGCATCCGCAGACCCATCATTTCGATAACTTTCAAGTGCAAGGCCGATCGCAAGCAGAATAGACCCGGGCTGTGAGCGATTCAGATCTGCATGTTGAGAAACATCCAAGAACAGCGGAAATTCACCGGAATTAGCATCCAGGATCGTCCGCGCCAATAACCGCAACTCTGTCGATTTACCAGAACCGATTCCTCCGATCAACAGATGTTGCGAGCCTGGCCGCAAGAGCATGGCGGCCATCAGTTTTTGAATTCGTTCCGTGGATAGCGTAGCGTCAATCAACTCTGAGCCCAATGAAGCATCAGGAGACTGGGCGGGATTGAACCGACGCAGAAAGGCCCGGTACACTTCCTTACGCGTCGGGCTGGCTGTGTTCAAAAGTTCCATTGGCTTAACTTTAGTCTAATGCCGTTCCGTAGACATGCCGGGAGATTCCGGAGCGGTAACCTCTCCATTGACCATGCGGGGCTGCGGGCCGCCGGTCTCCATGTAGATCGCGTTGGGGATGGCGCAGAGCATGTTCATATTGACGTCGCCGCCGCCGTGGCTGGCCAGTGAGATGCCGGCAGCATCGGCAATAGCCGCGATCTCAAGCCATTCGGTGACGCCACCGGCACGGCGATTGTCGGGTTGCACGATGTCGGCTCCACGACGCTGAATGAGGTCGTTGAACTGGTATTTCATATACAGATTTTCGCCCGTCGCAATGCGCACATCCAGTTCGCGGGCGAGTTCAGCATAGCCTTCCATATCGTGCGGCGGCAGAGGCTCTTCGTACCAGAAAACTCCCATTTGCTGGTATAGGCGGCCACGACGGAGTGCCTCGTTGCGGTTGAAGACCTGGTTGGCATCGAGCATAATACGGCGATCTTTGCCGGCGAGATCCTGGGCCAACCGGATGCGACGTTCGTCGTCTTGCATTGTGTACTTGCCGGTCTTGATCTTGATCGCCCGGTACCCCTCGCTCAGGGCCTTTTCGATTTGCGCCTTGTACTGCGAGAGGTCATCGTCGTTGTCGTAATACCAGCCGCACATCGAATAGACGGGCATGCGATCACGAGCAGCTCCGAGCATCCGCCAGACAGGCATGCCGGCGTGCTTGCCGAGGATGTCCCAGATGGCGATGTCTGTCGCGGCGATAGCAAACTGAGTGATTCCCGAAAGGCCCTGGTATTGCAGGCCGCGGTGGAGGTCGGCGCGGATCTTCTTGGGGAAGGCGGGGTCCTGATTGAGGATGAGCGGTTTGACTTCTTCTTCGAAGATGGCGCGGAGAACTTTTGGGCCACCTTCGACGGCACCGAAGTTGGAAGTGGCCCAACCGGTGATGCCGGCGTCGGTTTTGATGCGCAGTGTGACTGTACCCGAATGAACGCCAAGAGTTTGCAGTGCGTCGTAATTGGGCTTGCGGGGTGGATTGATGACCAGGTCGGTTTCGAGGCCCGTTATCTTAAGCGCCTTGCGCTGTTGGGCGGCGATGGCGAGAGGGAAAGTGATGAGAGATCGGCGCAGCATGGGTGATGCTGATGTTATCGCAGTATCGGGCTGACTACTCGATTTCCTGGCCGATCCGAATCAAATTGCCATGGGGGTCGATGATGGCGAATTCCTTCATGCCCCAGGGCTTTTCTTCGATGGGGTGCAAGTTGGGAAGACCGATTGCAGCGAATTCGTTGTATATCGCTTCGGCATCATCCACGCGCCAATAGCAGCCAAAGAAGCTCTCTCCAGGAACAAGGTTGCCCATCAGAAAAAAATGGAGCTCGCGAGATTCCCTGGCGAGGATTGCGTAGTCGCCTTCATGCCGGGACCAAACCTTGAAGCCGAGCCTCTGGTAATAGCCGATAGTTTCGTCAAGGTTGAGCGTCGGGAGGACAGGAACTGTAGACTGTAACATTTGTCAGATTCCAGTGTAAGCCCCGATTGTCAGGGGGAGTTGTAAGGGCCTTGAATATGTAGCAAAAGGTTAGTGGCGATACCAAAGATCAGAAGTGGCATTTGGAACACGTCCCTGGCCTTCCCCGCCAAGCTGGCGAGAACGATGAGAGGCAGAAAGTCTACCAGATAGCGCTGAGACACCCAGCCGGTTGTGGATAAAAAAAGCAGCAGCGTGAACCCAAGAGTTGCCAGTCGAAATTGCGGTTTGCTGACCAGAAGAAAGGGAGCTAGCCAGAATGCGCCGATAATGTTCTCGTGGAAGAATCTGGGAGGCACTTCAAAAGGAGGCTGGTTGGTCGCTTCGAGAAACGGGAATTTCGAGATCCACTTAGGGGCCTCGAGTAGGTTTAGATAGAAAGCAGGAATTAGATTCTGGACACTGTAATTGGGTGTCTGTTGACCGGGGCCTGCGATCAGATAGTGAAGTCCGAATTCAAAAGGCGAGTCGAATCGAAGATAGTTGTGTAGCAGCGTGGCTATAATTCCTAATGCTGCAGTGGGCCAGCTTCGAGGTGAGAAGAATACAAGCCCTAGGACGAGATGCGGCCGGGAAAGAATCGCGAAGGCCATGGCAAGCCCGGCAAGGTGGTGGCGATTGTACAAGCCAAGAGTGTAGGCAAGGGCTAGACACGCGTACCCGCTAATGATCGCGACCTCGTAGACCCAGATGCGGTGCAGCAGAAACGGAACACAATTGGCCAAGCCAAGGGCCAGGTAATGGAGCGGTGTGGCTTGCGGGTTAAGTCGCCTCAGCGCAAAGCTGGATGCAATAAAGCCAAGGCTGGCAAAGAGAAACACTGCGACAGGTTCAGGAAGGTCTTGGCCGGTCAGAATGCGGTAAGGGAAAATCGTGAGCAAAGCTGGCGCTGGACCATGATAGAGAAAATAGTGCCCATGATAAAGCGCCATGTCGTGTACTTTGATTTCTTCCGGGACGGCCGGATCGTAAGGATTGGACAGAGCCACTAGTCTTGGGTCAACTGCAATGGGTGTGTAGAGATGGCCCGCTTGCCAGCCTCGGACGAGATAGTTGTAATAGCCGTTGGGCGAAATTGGGGTAAAGGCAAGCGAAGCCCAAAGGTAGTAGCCAATCACAAGCAGCCCTGTCGCAATAGCAGCAGGCCGCTCGCGCAGTTTTGTACCCATCGCTAGATTGTACGCTCTAACGAATGATGTCCAGATAACCTTTGCCGGATGAAACTCCGGCACCGAATTTACCAAACTCCCAGGCTTGCGTCCCGGGTGGGATCGAAAAATGGAATGCAGAATGCTCAGAGGTCGTTTCGAGGTATCTGGTGGATTGCACGAATCCAAATCCGGCAACGGACTTCGAGAAATCAATCGAACCCGCAGTAATGTCGACGAAGCCTTCAAAATCTTCTACACGGAAATTGGGATAGACGTAGAAAGTCTGGGCAGGCCCTTCGGTAAATGCTTCGATACTCCCTGGCGAGCCCCAATCCCCCTTGAGCGATGCGGTGTAGAGAAAGTAATCGGCATAAATGAATCGGCTGACATCACGGATTCTAAGCCGGAATCGTGCGACATTGCCACCCACCGAGAATCCGAAGGGCAAGGGGATACCCGCGCTCCCTTCCACTCCGCCCCGCATCTGCACTGAGTATTCCCCAGTCGGCGTTGGGGGCGTCCAGATTTTTGGCACCTTCTTCTTGATCTCGGCTGGCGGTGGAGGCGGAGTGCCGCGCTTATAATCGACCGCAACCATCAGCACGGACCGATGGCGTTCCGATTCGCTGCCATCCAACATGCCATCTAAGTCTGCCGCCGCCTCGCCGAATCCCACCGGAACTACAGTTACATTTGAAGGCATTAGCGATTTCAGGTAGGTAGCGACTGCGTTGGCTCGCTGGATTGAGAGCGCAAGATTGATCCCTGCACTCCCAGATCGGCTACAGTTGCCTTTGACAATTACTACGAAAGAGTACGTACTGGTCTTTTCCAGGATTCTGGCGGCATAAGCTTCAATACCCAGCTTATGCTCGGCTTCAAGCTTATCGCTCCCGATTTTGAATCCGTAGACCAGGACATTCCATTTCTGGCCGTGAAAGGGCTCCGCGCCCCATTTGGGATAGGCAGGTAACATATATGACTGAATAGCGGCAACGTAGGCGAAAAAAGCTCAGGAGCAACTGCAAATTTCGCATACTAAATTCCTGCCCCCTTGGCCGTGAGCATGACCGCAGCAAAAATCATCTTTGTCTCTGAATCTTCGCTGAGGGCAACTGCTGTCAGATTCACTCTCAACTAGCCGAGTGGCTTTGCCAGGAACTGGATCTTGCCGAAGCGATCAAGGTAAGCTTTGAGGCTGGCTTTAATTTCGGCCAAGTCAAAGACCGCTGTGTGGGTGGTCGGCTCTGTGAGCTAAACATCGAAGGACTTCAGGCTCCGCACCGCCAGCGGTTGGAAGCAGACGCCGTTTTCGCCGGAATAGCGGATCAGTTTTTCGGCGAGAGCGACGCAGAGGCTCTGCTTGCGCTTGGCGCTGGCCTCTCTATAATTCATTGCGCCCGAAACACATGGGGGAACATAGCCAAGACGATATAGAATATCGACCATGCTGAATCGCAGAAGTTTTCTTGCTGGAGCGCCCTTCGTATTCGCCAAAGCCGCAGCGCCGCCCAAGCGCAACGTCTTGTTCATCGCCATTGATGACTTAAACGATTGGGTTGGTTGCCTGGGCGGCTACCCCGGCGTGAAGACTCCCAACCTGGATCAATTGGCCAGGCAAGGCGTGCTGTTCAGGAGCGCTCATTGCGCTGCACCGCTTTGCAATCCCGCGCGGGCGGCCATCATGACGGGGCGGCTGCCAAGTGCAACCGGAGTCTATGACAATAGCCAGCCCTACTCAGGATCGAAAGTCTTGGAAGGTGTTTTGACATTGAACCAACACTTTAAAAATTCTGGCTATGTAACTCTGGGATCTGGAAAAATCTACCACGGTACCTACGGAAAATTCTCAGACAAGAAGGGCTGGGACGACTACGGGATGATGACTGGGAAAATGGAAAGGCCAAGCCCTGGCCCCCAGGCTGGTGCCGCTGCCCAGGCGAACTTCGATTTTGGCCCGACCAAGACGGGTGACGAAGAGATGCACGATTTCGAAACCGCGCAATGGATCAATGGTCATCTGGGCCGCAAGCAACCAGCCCCGATGTTCCTGGCCTTCGGTGTTACACGGCCCCATCTGCCATGGTATGTACCGAAAAAATACTTTGATATGTATCCTTTAGAAGCAGTAACTCTTCCGATTGTTAAAGAGGACGATCTCGAAGATGTCCCTCCCGCTGGTCGAAAGATGGCGTTGCAAGGCCGCGATCACGAAAGAATTACCAAGGCGGAGGGCTGGAAGAAAGCAGTACAGGCCTATCTTGCTTCAATCACCTTTGCCGACGCGATGGTTGGCAAGGTACTGCGAGCACTCGAAACTGGGCCCCATGGACAGAATACAACCGTCATGCTGTGGAGCGATCACGGATGGCATCTCGGTGAGAAGTCGCATTGGCGGAAGTTCACGTTATGGGAGAGATCTACGCGCAATCTGTTGATGATAAAGGCACCTGGAGTCACCCAGGCTGGCGGTCTGTGTGACTCAGCCGTCAGCATGATAAACCTCTACCCGACTTTGGCCGAGCTCGAGGGCCTTGGCAAGCCAGGGCAACAAGACGGCGTTTCGATGATGCCCTTGCTAAAAAATCCAAAGGCAAAATGGCAAAGGCCTGTCTTGACCACCTACGGGCTGGAGAACCATACCGTTCGAACCGGAGGTGTTAAAGAAGGCTGGCGCTACATTAAGTACCGGGACGGCGGCGAGGAGCTCTATGATCGGGCCAGGGACCCTAATGAATGGACCAACCTCTCTGGATTGCCGGCAATGGCTTCGAAGAAAGCAGAGCTGATCCGCTATCTCCCCGTCACAAACGAACCAGACGCACCACGTGCAAAAGGCGATCCAACTGACGTATAGCCCGCAATTCGTTAATTCTGCAAAAGATAAGCGGAGATTTTCTTTTTCTTCGCCTTACTTCTGTCGATAGAAAGCATGAGTGGTATGCAGAGATTAAATTCTTGTCTCACAAGAATATTTCCTCTCTGCGAAGAATTTCTATTGCCCTGCCAGAATATTAGGGCGTACTATTAGTATTTAGACCTATACGGGCCAAGTGTCTCTAAAGGCGCAAGTTAGTTGCAAAACGGCGAGTGCGAAAGAATAGACCAACCGAAGCTCGAAATTGTACCGAGGAAGCCTAATGAAGCCGATCTTCCCCAAGTCGCTGGATTTTTTGATTCGCGCTACTGGCGCGTTTTTGGGATTCTCCGTTTTGACTGGAATAGCCGCCTACACCTATTTCACGATGCCTGTGGTCATCGATACTGGTTACCGTCCAGAACAACCTGTGCCCTACAGTCACAAGCTGCATGCTGGCAACATCGGTATGGATTGTTACTACTGCCACAACACGATCACAAAGTCTGGACATGCTGCGATTCCGGCAACAGAAACCTGCATGAACTGTCACACGCGTGTCAAAACCGATTCTGCACTGCTGGCACCGATTCGCAAAAGTTATGCGACAGGCGAACCGGTGAAGTGGGTAAAAGTTCATGCCCTGCCTGACTACGCTTATTTCAACCATTCCGCCCATTTGTCTGCGGGCGTGAGTTGCGTCAGTTGCCATGGCCGGGTGGACCAAATGGTGGAAATCACTCAGGTCAAGCCACTCAACATGGGATGGTGCCTCGAATGCCACCGTAATCCTGCTCCCAATCTGCGGCCAACCGAATTTATCACCAAGCTCGATTGGGAACCGCCAGCCGGAAGAACGGCAACTGAAATTGGTATGGAAATTGTAAAAGCAAAAGGCATCAACCCGCCGGTAAATTGCGGCGGATGCCACCGCTAAGGGCGGAACGGGAAGAGGATTGAAAACGATGAGTCTCGTTCAAATCAGCAACGCAAAGAAAACTCGAGTTCCACTCGACCAGTTGGGACAGACGAAAGAATTCCAGGGCTGGGCCAATGGCCTCGACAGCCAGGAGCTCGACAGCAATAGCCGTCGCGACATTCTGAAGATCATGGCAGCAGGTTCGGGTCTGGCAGGATTGGTAAGTTGCCGTCGGCCTACCCACAACATTGTCAGCTTTTCCAAGGGCGTAGAAGACCTGATTCCGGGCAAGCCGCTCTACTACAACACGGTGTTCAATGTCGGTGGCGTGGCACAGGGTCTGCGCATTGAGGCTAACGACGGACGGCCCACCAAAGTAGAAGGCAACCCCATGCACCCTACCTCCAAAGGTGCAGCCAACACATATTCACAGGGTAGTGTTCTAGGCCTCTACGATCCTGATCGTTGTACCTTTGTGATGAAAGATCAGGCAGCATCGAGTTGGGACGCTTTTGGTGCTTTTGCTACGGAGCATTTCGCAAAGCTGGGTGAAGGCGAAGGTCTGGCATTCGTAGGTGAACGCAACTCAGGCGACAGCTACCGCGCCGTGGTCGCCGCAGCACAGAAGAAGTGGCCCAAAGCTTTGTGGCTGCACTGGGAAGCATTGAATAACGACAACGCAGTACTGGGTGCGCAAATGGCCACCGGCACAGCGGCGGAACCTCTTTATGCCTATGACAAGGCCGAAGTCGTGGTTGCGCTCGATCATGACTTCTTGGGCGTAGATGCCTCCACCGTTCTGCCTACAAAGCTTTTTAGCCAAAAGCGTAAGGTGATCAAGGCCGGCGATACGATGAATCGCCTCTATGCGGTTGAAGGTCATTTTTCATTGACAGGCGGCATGGCGGATCATCGCCTGCGGCTCAAGCCGAGCGAAATTGCTGGCTTTGCTTCTGAGTTGTTGAATCTGGTGGAATCCACCGGCGAGATTCAGGTCAGCGGTGAAGGACGTAAGAAGATGGTCGCTGCCATCGCCAAAGACCTAAAGAAGAATGCCGGCAAGAGTATCGTTTCGGCCGGCCCAAGGCAGGAACCCGAAGTTCATGCCCTCGCGCTCGCTATCAATCAGGTACTTGGCAACATCGGCACTACTGTGGCCATGGTCCAGCCGCTGGTTGCTCCCCAAAACGAAGCGCTCAAAGCCTTTGGCGCAGCCTTGACGGGCGGCAAGATTTCGACTCTGGTGGTGCTCGGTACAAACCCGGCTTACACCATGCCTTCCGATCTCAACTTTGCCGATGGCGTAAAGAAGGTCAAGACAACGATTCATCTCGGTATTGAGCATGATGAGACCGCAGCGCTGGCCCAGTGGTGCCTGCCGCAATCGCATTTCCTCGAAGCCTGGGGGGATGGCCGTTCGATCGATGGTACGGCTTCCATCCAGCAACCGGTTATTGCCCCGCTCTACGGAAGCAAATCGGCATCCGAGGTTTTGGCCGAATTGGTTGGAATGCCCACGCCTCGTGGCTACGACCTGGTCAAGTCCTTATGGTCTCAGGGTTTTGGTGGTGATGCTGGTGCCAAAGAGAAGTCCTGGAAGAAGGCTCTGCACGATGGTGTGATCGAGGGCACTGCCTATGCGCCGCTCAAGCTGACGGTAGATCTCAAGAAGGTATCGTCCATGCCGGTGGCCTCGCCCACCAGCGGAACCGAGATTCTTTTCCTTGCTGCCAATGGAGTCTACGACGGACGCTTTGCCAACAACGCCTGGCTGGTAGAATTACCCGATCCGATGACGAAAGTCGTTTGGGACAACTGCGTCACGATGTCTAGGAAGACCGCAGAAAGCCTGAAGACCAACATGGGTTTTATCGCTGAAGAAGGCGATATGGTCACTTTGACCGTCGGTGGGGCTACGATTGATGCCGCAGTCCTGGTTGTGCCAGGGCAAGCTGACGGCGTCTTTGGAATCACCTTGGGATACGGCCGCGAAAAAGTCGGTCGCGTAGGTAAGGGTGCCGGATTCAATGCCTACAAACTGCGCGCCAGCTCCGGAATGGGTTTTGCGCCGGTGCTTGTTACCAAGGCGAGCAAGGGCTACTTGCTGGTCCGCACCCAGGACGATCCGCAGGGCGATTCGCAAAATGAGCGTCCGATTGCGCGAGAAGTCACCCTCGAAGACTTCGCCAAAGAGCCAACAAGGGTTCAGGCCATGCCTGGCCCGGCACTGGAGAGCCTCTTCCCCGATTGGCAATACGACAAGGGCAACCAGTGGGGCATGACGATCGATCTCAATTCCTGCACCGGTTGCAACTCTTGCCTGGTGGCCTGCTTCAGTGAAAACAATATTCCGATGGTGGGCAAAAAGTTTGTTGCCCAGGGCCGCGAAATGCACTGGATTCGCCTTGACCGCTACTATGCCGGCGATGCTGATGAAACGACAGTGGCAGTGCAGCCGCTCAACTGTCAGCAGTGCGAAAACGCTCCTTGTGAAAGTGTCTGCCCGGTAGCGGCAACGGTTCACTCACCCGAAGGCTTGAACGACATGGCCTACAACCGCTGCGTCGGAACCCGCTACTGCATGAACAACTGCCCTTACAAGGTTCGCAAGTTCAACTACCTGAACTGGACCAAAGGCAAGACGGAAATCGAAAACCTGGGAACCAACCCTGACGTCAGCACCCGGATGCGCGGTGTCATGGAAAAGTGTACGTATTGCACGCAGCGAATTGTCGAAGGCAAGATCAACGCCAAGATCGATCCGGCCGGACGAAGAGCCGTGCGCGACGGCGAAATCAAGACAGCCTGTCAGCAAACCTGCCCGGCAGACGCTATCTCCTTCGGTAACATCAATGATCCGAATTCAGAGGTTTCCAAGATGAAGGCTTCTCCTCGTAATTATGCGTTGCTGGCAGAATTGAATGTCCGTCCGCGCACAACCTATCTGGCCAAACTCCGCAATACCAACCCGGATCTGGCGACAGACAAGAAAGCAGCCCCTGCGGCTCACTAGGGAGTATTCATGGCAAATCTTACACTTACAAACTCCGATCTTGATGCCATCTCGCCACGGATGGTGCTCGACAAAGGGACGCGGCCCACGGGCTACAAAGATGTCACCGAAGACGTGATCTCGATTATCGAAGCCAAGACACCGAAGGCGTGGTGGCTGGCATTTGGTGTCAGCTTTCTTATCATGTGCATGCTTTTTAGCATGCTCACCTACCAGGTAATGACGGGCGTAGGCGTATGGGGAAACAACTCACCTGTAGGTTGGGCCTGGGACATCACCAACTTCGTTTTCTGGATCGGCATTGGCCATGCTGGAACATTGATTTCAGCCATTTTGTTTCTTTTCCGCCAAAAGTGGCGCACTTCGATCAACCGCGCAGCCGAAGCCATGACACTGTTTGCCGTGGCCTGCGCCGGCATCTATCCTGTATTCCACGTGGGTCGCGTTTGGCGCGCCTACTGGCTCTTCCCCATTCCCAATACCGACTTGAATATGTGGCAGAACTTCCGTTCGCCACTCCTTTGGGACGTATTTGCAATCTCGACTTACGGAACCGTTTCGGCGCTTTTCTGGTACGTCGGCCTGATTCCCGATCTTGCCACGGTGCGTGATCGTGCCACCGGCATCCGGGCTAAAATCTACGGCTTCCTTTGCCTTGGCTGGCGCGGGTCTGCGGTTCACTGGAACAACTACGAAATGGCTTACATGCTGCTGGCCGGTCTGTCCACGCCTCTCGTTCTGAGCGTTCACACAATCGTCAGTTTCGACTTCGCCGTTTCCGTATTGCCCGGCTGGCACACCACTATCTTTCCGCCCTACTTCGTTGCCGGTGCCGTCTTCTCGGGCTTCGCCATGGTAATGACGCTCATGGTTGTCTTCCGCAAATGGTTCCACCTGGAGCATCTGGTAACGATCAAACACCTCGAAAACATGAACAAGATCATGCTCGTAACGGGTACTGTTGTGGGCTACGCCTACGGGACAGAGTTTTTCATTGCCTGGTACTCCGGAAATCCATATGAGCTCTTCACGTTTAAAAACCGCGCATTCGGCCCCTATTGGTGGGCCTACTGGTCAATGGTCTCCTGCAATGTAATTTCTCCGCAGTTCTTCTGGTTCAAGAAGCTGCGTACCAACATCCCGTTCATGTTCGTGATTTCGATCTTTATCAACATCGGAATGTGGTTTGAGCGCTTCGTCATCATCGTGACAAGCTTGCACCGCGACTTCCTGCCCTCAAGCTGGGGTTACTTCCGGCCAACCTATGTTGACATTCTTACCTTTGTCGGTACCTTCGGCTTGTTCATGACGCTCTTCTTGCTCTTTGCAAGATTTGTGCCGATTATCGCGATCTCAGAAATTAAGGGCGTGATTGCTGGTGACAAACACCGCAATCTGCCAGACCATGTGGAGGCCCAATTGGCCCTCAAGCGTGACGAAATTATGAAGGTGGTGGTGTAGCGATGGCGATCCTCGATACCCAGGGATTGAAACACATGTTTGACCCGGATGCACCCAAGCAATTGTGGGGTGTTGTTGCGGAATTTGAAGACGAAGAGGCTCTGCTTAAAGCAGGCGAGGCCATTCACCACAAGCACGGCTACACCAGGCTCGACGCTCTCACTCCTTTTCCGGTTCATGGCATCGAAGCAGCCATCGGGATTCCGCGCTCGATTCTCGGCTACATAGTGATATGCATCGGCCTTACCGGCACCATGTCGGCCATTCTTTTGCAGTGGTGGACGGGGGCCGTGGATTACCCGCTGGTCATCGCCGGCAAACCCTACTTTGCCTTCGAATTCGCCATGCCGATTATCTTCGAGCTGAGCGTACTGTTTTCAGCCTTCGCCTGCGTATTCGGTATGTTTGCCCTCAATGGGCTCCCGAAGTTCTATCACCCAACCATGCACTTTTCGCGTTTTGGCCGCTCGACAGACGATGGTTTCCTTCTGGTAGTAGAAAAGAGTGATCCGAAATTCTCAGCTGTGGAAACTCGCCAACTGCTGATGACCCTGGGCGCAACCAGCGCTGAGATTGTGGAGGACTAGCCGGCCATGAGAATCACAAGTCTTTGGGGCCTCGCCCTAACCATCATGGGTTTAAGCGGCTGCGCGAACTTCCCTACCCGCAACTCGCCGATCGAAGTCTTCGACGATATGGATCGTCAACAGAAATATAAGGCACAGTCCCTCTATCGCGGCAAAGGTCTCTTTGCTGATGATCGCTCCAATCGCATGCCAATACCAGGAACGATGGCCGTCGGTCACCTCAAAGATGACGATGCCGCCTTCCGGGGGATCATCGGCGGTCAATACATCGGCAAGCTGCCCGTCAAAATCGATGCAGCTTTGCTAAAGACCGGCCAGACCAAATTCAACACTTATTGTTCCCCCTGCCATGACCGTACCGGTTCCGGTCTGGGCGTGGTGGCAAAGCGTTCTTTGTGGCTGCCAACCAATCTTCATGAAGATAGAGTCGTTGCCATGCCGGATGGCGAAATTTATGACGTCATTTCTAATGGCCGTCGCACGATGCACGGATATAGATTCCAGGTGCTCGAAGCCGACCGTTGGGCGATTGTCGCCTACGTGCGAGCACTGCAACGAAGTGATCGCGGAACCATCGAAGAAGTGCCCGCCGAACTGCGGGCGGACCTCCGCTAAGGCGGCATAGGAAAGAGAAAGCATATGGCAGCACATTCCCATCACGCCGAACTCGACAATTTCAACCTGGACGCAGGTCTCTGGGCACGAGTCCGCAATATCATCCTGTTTGTTTTCTTGTTGAGCGCCGCCGCAACCGGCGCCGGCTATTTCATTGATTCCAGGCAATTCTTTCACAGCTACCTCGCTGGCTTTATGTGGGGGACCCGCATCCTCCTTGGAGCGCTTTTCTTCCTGCTGGCAGGCTATTTAGCCGGAGCCGCCTGGAACGTCACCATCCGCCGGTTTTCTGAGACGCTGGCAGCAACCCTTCCCTACGGGCTGATCCTCTTCATTCCTGTTGCACTTGGAATCCACGAGCTCTATCACTGGTCTCACCCGGAAGCGGTTGCTAACGATGCCCTCCTGCAAGGGAAGGCAGTTTGGCTGAACCCACAATTCTTTATCCTTCGTGCAGTCATCTATTTCGCAATCTGGACCTTTTTCGCCTGGGGAGTTTATCGTAATTCCACGGCGATGGACACAGATAAGGACATCAAGCACATGCATTCGAATTCACGATATGCCGCCCCTGGCTTGCTGCTTGTTTTTTTGGCAACCAGCTTCGCTGCCTTCGATTGGTTGATGAGCCTGGATCCACACTGGTTCTCCACCATGTACGGCATCTACATCTACGCTGGTGGCGGGCTTGCCTCAATGTGTACGCTCGTATTGATCTCGCTTGGTTTGCGCCGCGTCGGCGTACTCACAAACTCGATTACCGAAGAGCACTACCACGATCTCGGCAAGTGGATGTTTGCCATCACCGTGTTCTGGACCTACGTCAGCTTCAGCCAGTACATGCTTTACTGGTACGCCAATATCCCTGAAGAAACGATTTGGTTTAAGCATCGTTTTGTCGGCAGTTGGTTGTCGGTTTCGAAGTTCATCGTCTTCGGTCACTTCCTGTTCCCCCTCTTCTTCCTGATTACACGCAAAACCAAGCGCAATTTGAGTACTCTTGCCTTTATGGCAGTTTGGCTATTGGCGATGGATTATCTCGACATCCACTGGAACGTGATGCCAACCCTGCATCCCACTGGTTTTGCTCCGCACTGGATGGATATCACCGCCCCGGTTGCGATCGCCAGTTTCTATGGCTTCTTCTTCTGGAGCCGCCTGAAGAAACATGCAATCGTCCCGGTAGGTGACGTTCGTCTCTACCAAGCCCTCGCTCATCACCAAATTTAGGAGAATTGAGAACCATGTCTGAACTCAAACCATTTGTCACTCTCACTCCCGAACAGGCTATCGAGATTGGCTACGAGCGGAGCGAACCCAATGCACTCAAAATTGGAGCTCTAACCGTAGTCATCGTCCTTGGCATCATCGCTACCTGCTACGCGGTTTATTATTGGTATGTAGGCCAGTTGGAATACACGCGTCACATGGAAATGGAAATCCCCATTTGGCAGGAGACCAAAGATGTACGTGCATACGAAACCGAACGGTTGACGCAGTACAAGTACATTGACAAAGCCAAAGGAAGCGTCCAGTTGCCAATTGAACGCTCGATGGACCTGCTGATCCGGGAGGTAAATGCTGGAAAATCATTCTATGGTGGAGCAAGTTCTGCAATTAAGCCATACGAAGTAGATCCTGGCCTTCAGGCAGTCATCGATAAGGCATTAGGCAAGACTCCTGCTGCGGTACCTGTACCACCGGCAGCTGCAGCCCCCAAGCCGGCTGCAGCCATAGAAAAGAAATAGCTCCATTTATGAAAATCGTTCTAAAGCAAATCATTCTCGCGGCAGTCTTCACTTTGGCTCCGCGCGGTTTGCTTGCCCAGAACGAAGTGATCGGCATGCCAAAGAATGCCGCCGAGAGAGCCAGAGCTCTCGAGGATCATAAGACTTCCCTGCCCCGCGAAATGAATGGCGTGGGAATCGATGAAAAACTCGGGCAAAAAGTCGATCTCGGCTTAAGCTTCGTAGCCGAAGGCGGCAAGCTTCGCAAGCTCGGTGACTATTTCACCAGCGGTCGACCTGTCATTTTGAACCTCGTCTATTACAAATGCCCGATGCTTTGCAACCTGACCCTGAATGCCCAGGTAAACGTACTCAAGGAATTGGCCTGGTCGCCAGGTAAAGAATTTGATGTAGTCACTATCTCTATCGACCCGACCGAAACCTCAGAGATGGCGCAAGAAAAAAAGGCCGCCTACATGAGCAACTTCGACCGGCCAGTCTCGGGCGGTTGGCATTTCCTTGTCGATTACTCAGGCAATGTCAAAAAGCTGGCGCAACAAGTTGGATTCAACTACAATTACGATCCGGCTCAAAAGCAGTATGCCCACAGCGCAGCAATCATGGTTCTAACGCCCGAGGGTATGGTGTCACGGTATCTCTACGGCATCAAATTCAAAGAGCGCGATTTGCGCCTGGCCCTCACCGAGGCGTCACATAACAAGTTTGGAATCAGCTTTGAGAAAATCATGCTGATGTGTTTTCACTACGACCCGAGTGCAAAGTCGTATGTTCTGTTTGCCACCAACGTCATGCGTCTGGGCGGTTTCTTGGTGGTACTGGTTTTAGGAACCTTTTTGTTCCGCTTCTGGAGGCAGGAGTTTTTGACGCGACACGCCCGTACCGGCAGCAGCACCCCGCTGGTACCGGCTATCCCGACAACTGAGAGTCACCCCTAATGAATACCTGGCTAAGAAACCTATTCCTCCCCAACGCATCGAGCATCAAGGCCGAAGGCGTCGATGACCTTTTCATGTTCATTCTCTGGTTGAACATCCTTTTCTTCCTGCTCATCGCGGTCGTCACGATTGGCTTCTGCATCCAATACAAAAGACGTTCACCGAATCAGAAAACAGCCCATATTGAGCACAGCGCAGTTCTTGAACTGACCTGGACCATTCTCCCTCTCCTACTGTGCATGGTCGTTTTCTTCTGGGGATTCAACACCTACATGCAAGCAGCGGTAGCTCCTGATGGGGCCATGGAAATCCAGGTAACAGCCAAAAAATGGATCTGGACATTCGGTTATCCCGACGGCTCCGTTGCCATTGGCAAGCTTTGGGTGCCCGTAAACAAACCTGTCCGCGTCATCATGCATTCTGAAGATGTACTGCACGCCTTTTTCGTCCCGGCCTTCCGTATCAAGGCTGATGTCTTGCCGAATCGCTACACCGAAACGTGGTTTCAGGCTACCGAAGTAGGCGACTTTGTGATTCCGTGTACGGAGTATTGCGGCAAGGGACACTCCGAAATGAAGGCCGTAGTAAAAGTAGTCTCACAGCAGGATTATGAGAAATTCCTTGAAGAAGGGGATCCTGAAGAAAAGGGCATGCCACCAGAGAAGTTGGGTGCCAGTCTCTATGTGAACCTGGGTTGTTCCACCTGTCATTCCATTGATGGCAGCAAAGGTCAGGGCCCAAGCTGGAAGGGCATATACAGCGCCCAGCATAAAATGGTGGACGGCAAGCAATTTCTTGTAGACGAAAACTACGTCCGTACATCGATCTTGCAGCCTCAGTCCATGATTGTGGAAGGTTATCAGGGAATCATGCCCAGCTATCAGGGACAGATTCGAGAACGGCAACTTGTGGCGCTCATCGCGTACATCAAGTCGCTAAAGTAAAGAATGAATATTAGGGAATTCAGAGGTAACGAATTATGGCAGACGTAATTGCTTCCCCCGCCGTTCACACGGCCGATCACGGACATCACGCAGACTATTTGACAGATCCGGCACACAAAGGAATCTGGTCGTGGATGTCCACGGTCGATCATAAACGCCTGGGCGTCATGTACCTCTGGGCAGTGTTGATGGCCTTTTTTGTGGGCGGAGTCTTCGCCCTCCTGGTACGCCTCGAGCTGATGCATCCTGGTGAAGACTTCATGAACGCCGAACAATACAACCAGGCCTTCACCCTCCATGGGGCCATCATGGTGTTTTTGTTCATCATTCCGTCCATTCCCGCTGCTTTGGGCAACTTCATCATGCCTTTGATGCTAGGTGCCAAGGACGTGGCATTTCCTAGACTCAATCTCGCCAGCTTTTGGATTTATGTAGTAGGCGCAGTTATGGCAGTGACATCGATTCTTGTCGGTGGCGTAGACACCGGCTGGACATTCTACACTCCCTATTCAACCAGCACAGGCGGCGCAGTGACGATGATGACCATGTCGGTTTTTGTGCTAGGCTTCAGCTCCATTTTTACCGGCATTAATTTCATTGCCACGGTTCACAAACTCCGTGCCCCGGGAATGGGCTGGTTTCAATTGCCGCTCTTTGTCTGGGGCATCTACGCCACAGCCATCATCCAGGTATTGGCCACGCCAGTGCTCGGCATCACAATGGTTCTGCTCATCATGGAGCGTGCCTTCAACATCGGAATTTTCGATGCACAAATTGGCGGAGATCCGGTTCTCTTCCAACACTTCTTCTGGTTCTATTCTCACCCTGCCGTGTACATCATGATTCTCCCTGGAATGGCGATTATTTCAGAAATCATTCCCACCTTCAGCCGCCGGACCATTTTCGGTTACCGTTTGATTGCGCTTAGCTCGGTTGCCATCGCTTTGATCGGCTTCCTGGTCTGGGGCCACCATATGTTCACTTCAGGTGAGAGCGCGTTGGCCGCATCCATCTTCAGCTTCCTCACATTCCTGGTGGCAATCCCTTCCGGCATCAAGGTGTTCAACTGGATGGCTACGATGTACAAGGCCTCCATCTCGCTCGACACGCCGATGCTTTATGCAGTCAGCTTCCTTTTGCTCTTCGGCATCGGAGGCCTGACGGGTATTTTCCTCGGTGCCCTCAGCGTAGACATTCACTTGCACGATACCTACTTTGTGGTTGCCCACTTCCACTATGTGATGATGGGCGGCACAGTCATCGCCTTCCTTGGCGGTCTGCACTACTGGTGGCCGAAAATGTTCGGACGCATGTACAACGAGAAGGTCGGTCAGGTGGCCTGCGGTTTAGTTTTCATCGGCTTTAACATGACCTTCCTGACTCAGTTCTTCATGGGCAGCCAGGGCATGCCTCGCCGCTACTACACTTACCTGGATCAGTTTCAGCCTCTCCACCAGTTCTCTACTTTCGGCAGTTGGGTTCTGGGCGCAGGCCTGATGATCGCGGCTGTAAATTTGATGAGCGCCCTGCGCGGTGCCAAGAACGCCCCCGACAATCCATGGGGCGGAACAACTCTGGAGTGGCAGACCCAGTCGCCGCCCATCACCCACAATTTTGTTGGTCAGCCAGCAATCGAACACAACCCCTACGACTACCGCTACTTCAAGATCCCGAAGGACGCGGTTTAACGAAAAGCGAGAGATTACGAAATGAGTCAAGCGCACGAAGCTAGTCTGACAACGCACGATGGGCATGGCGACGGTCACGCCCACGGGCACCACCCTTTCCACCAACACCACTTCGCCAACATGGAGCAGCAGTTTGATGCCTCAAAGATAGGCATGTGGTTGTTTCTGGCTACGGAGATCCTTCTCTTCGGAGGGCTCTTTGTCGGCTACGGTATTATGCAGGCCCGCCACGGTGAGGCCTTTGTCGCCGGCCACCATCACCTCGACTGGCAGATGGGTGCATTGAACACTTGTTTTCTACTGATCAGCTCATTCACCATGGTTATGGCGGTTTGGGCAGCCAGCAACAATAAGAATGGAAGCAAGCAGAAGGTGTTGATCACCAATCTCCTGTTCACGCTGGCTTTTGCAGGCGGCTTCATGGTGGTCAAGTACTTTGAATACAGTCACAAATTCCATGATGGCCTTTTGCCCGGCAAGTTTTTCCATTACACTGGCCCGGATCTGGTGCCAAACATGTTCGTCTTCTTTAGCTTCTACTTCATGATGACGGGCCTGCATGGCTTTCACGTTTTGGGAGGTATGGGAGCAATCACTTATCTCATCATCCGCTCCATTAAAGGCGACTATTCAAGCCAGTACTTTACACCGGTAGACCTGATTGGTCTTTACTGGCACTTGGTAGATCTGATTTGGATCTATCTCTTTCCGTTGTTGTATCTGATTAGCTAAACGAAGGATTGAATACACGTATGAGTACTCAAAGCGAACCCATGGCGCACGAATTCCTTGATGAAAAAACTGGCGATCATGTGCATGAGCACAGATGGCAAGGTTATCTTTACATCCTGCTCATCTTGCTGGCCCTTACCATCATCACTGTGACTGCTTCGCGAATCGACTTTGGTTCATCTACCGCAAACATCGTAATTGCCATGACAATTGCAACGATCAAAGCGACACTGGTGGCGCTCTTCTTCATGCATCTCAAAGACGACAAGCCCATCAACGGCCTGATCTTCGTCAGTTCACTGCTCTTTCTGGCAGTTTTCCTCGGCTTCTGCATGGTGGATCAAGATTCTCGATTCGACACCCGCCCCGCTACCTATAAAGGCCCGGTCGATCAACCAGCACTCCCCACGATGGACACCGACAAACCACTTGCACCTCCGGCCGCAGCAGCAGCACCTCCTGCCCACGCCGGCGAGCACAACGCCCCCAAACATTAATCAAAATTATTGGAAGGCATCTAGCCGCCTGCGTTGCGCGAGCCGCACGGGCGGCTATCCTTTTGGCGGTAAGATCAAAACTTGAGGATTTCCCACTGAGCAAAACCATAACTGCCTGGCTCATAGCTACCTCGATGCTGTCTGCGCAGGAACGTCCCATGAACCTCGAATACAGGGTGGAATGGCGGTTGATCGATGCCGGCAAGGCCTTCCTGAAATGGACCCCAGGCAAAGCCCGCGACGGTCAGGCCAATATCCATATCGAGAGTGTCGGGCTAGTGAATAAGCTGTTTCCAGTGAAAGACGATTACTCCACCAATCTTGACGAGCGTGGATGCACGCTTTCCACCCTGATGCGAGCCGAAGAAGGTTCCCGCAAGCGCGAAACCCAGGTCACCTACGACCGCACGCGCAAACGAGTCGAGTATCGCGAAAAAGATCTGGTCCTCAATCAAACTGTCCAAAAAGACCTCGAGATCCCCGGCTGCACCTTTGATGTGATTGGCGCTCTGGTTGAATTGCGCCGCCAGAAGCTCGAACCAGGGGCTGCGCTAACCATCCCGGTAAGCGACGGCAAGAAATTTGTCAACGCCAGAGTCGAAGTTCAGGCTCGGGAAAAAGTAAAGACCCCGGCAGGGGAATTCGATACGGTACGTTGCGAAGCCTTTTTATTTGATGGAATTCTCTTTGCGCGAAAAGCCAGATTGCATGTCTGGTTTACCGATGACGCGGCCCGGGTGCCCGTCCAGATTCGCATCGCCATGCGCTTCTACGTCGGGACTGTAATCCTGCAATTGCAGAATCACTCCTAGTCGTTACCAGGGCAGTGCGGTTGACGCTGAAACCACTCCGCCTTCGAAGCCGTATCCTTAAGATATGAGGCTTTTGCTGATCGCTACCCTGTCTTTTGCCTTGGCGGCAACGGCACAAATCAAATTCAGTGTCGATCAGTTGATCAGCTTTGTCAAAAGCTCTGTTCGACTCAAGCACCAGGACGCTCAAGTCGCCACCTACCTTAAGAAAGTTACGCTTACCGAGCAACTCCCGGCAGGACGGATAGAAGAGCTCCTCGCCAGCGGAATGGGCCCCAAAACTTATGACCAACTGCAGTCGATGGTCGCGGCTACGGCTTCCCTGCCCCCAGCCAAAGTTTCAACAGCAACCGAAGAACGGCCAGTCACCCAATTGATTCCCCCTCCAAGTGCCGCAGTGCAGCGAAAACTGGTCGAAGATCTCCGCGAGTATTCGCTCAACTACGACAAAACCTTACCCGACTTTCTTTGCACTCAGGTAACACGTCGATTTTACGACCCCTCAGGGCTGGA
Organism: Acidobacteriota bacterium; assembly: GCA_043718395.1. Classification (GTDB taxonomy): domain Bacteria; phylum Acidobacteriota; class Terriglobia; order Bryobacterales; family Bryobacteraceae; genus Bryobacter. The sequence continues at coordinate 82,828 of JAYSVS010000042.1, read as the reverse complement.
GTATTGGATCAACGCCGACACAATCACTGCCAAGTTGAGCTACTTTCAACGCAAGGAAGAGAAGAAAGTTCTTTTCGTCAACAACCAATACAAAGACATCGATTGGGAGAAGCTGGGCGGAGCTTCCTCAACAGGCGAGTTCGGAGACATGCTGCGTGAGATTTTCGAGCGCGATACAGAAGCAACCTTCCAGTGGGAGCGCTGGGGCACTCTCCGCAAAAAGCGAGTGCATGTGATCCGCTACAACGTGCAGCAATCCAACTCCAAATGGGCCATTGTCTATGAAAAATCCATGACCATCCGCCCAGCATATACAGGGTTGATATTTGCAGATGCCTCTAACGGCATGATCGTGCGTGTGACGCTTGAAGCACTCGACATGCCCGCAAGCTTTCCGGTTCAGGTCGCCAAAAACCAGCTCGATTACGACTACACCGAAATCAGCGGTTCAACATTCCTTCTTCCGCTTCGGGCCGAGGTCAGAATGCGAGAAGGGCGCTTGCTCATTCGCAACGAAATTGAGTTCCGCAATTATCGAAAGTTTGGTGCCGATACTTCGATCACCTTCGACACGCCTGAGCCACTGGGCTCAGAGCTGGTCAACGAGACACCAGCTCGGGAAATCCCCAAAGAGACAGTGCCCAAAGGCAACGTGACTCGCGATATCCCTAAGGAAACCGGCACCAAACCTCGAAAACCCTGAATCCCTAAATCCAGCTTCAACTGGATCTTTTGCTCCATCTCACGCATCCCATCAGAAACATGAAAGCAGCGCGCATGCACCGCTACGGCGGCAACGAAGTAGTTGTAGTGGAGGAAGTAGACCATCCGGTACCCGGCCCTCACGAAGTCTTGATTCGTGTAGCGGCGGCTGGGGTCAATCCGGTCGACTGGAAGATTCGCGAAGGCTACATGCGGGATGTATTGCCAATCCGGTTTCCCTACACTTTCGGATGCGATCTTTCGGGAACAGTAGAAGCAGTTGGCGAAAACGTCACTCAATTTTCCAAGGGTGCAAGAGTCTTCGGATACCCCAGCCTCATGCGCTGTGGTGCCTTTGCCGAGGCAGTTACCCTGCATGAATCCGAACTAGCGCACGCACCTGAGTCCATTGCCCTTGAAGATTCTGCAGCCCTCCCAGTTGCTGGCATCACAGCCTACGATGGCTTGTTCACAAACGGGGCTCTTCAAGCCGGTCAACGCGTTCTCATTCTGGGCGGAACCGGGGGCGTGGGTTCGGCAGCCGTCCAAATGGCCAAACACAAGGGTGCAGAAGTCTTTGCTACCGCATCGGCACGCAATCAGAATTGGCTGGCGGCTCTTGGAGCAACACCGATCAACTACGGCTCTCAAGCCACCTCAGAAGTCGTTCGCAATGTGGACCTGATTCTCGATTGCGTGGGGGTTGAAAGCGGAATCGCCGCACTTCCCAGCCTCAAACCGGGCGGGCGATATGTCACTACGGTCTATGCATTGCCGCCCCTGGAAATCCTGAATCGTTTCGAGGCGCAACCGGCCATGTTCGGTATTCAGCCTTCGGGCGAGCGGCTCAGACAAATTGCTGGTCTCGTGGATCAGGGATTGCTCAAGATGGCGATTGACACCATCTATTCGCTGGATCAAGCTGCCGAAGCATTGGCCGCAAGCAAGGCGGGCCGTGCTCGCGGCAAATTGCTCATTCGCACTTCTCCAAATTGATACATTGCTAATATGCGTTTTGTTTTCCTTTCTCTCTGGTTTACGCTCGTTGCATTCGGCCAGCAGCGCCCAATAAACCTCGATGACATGCACCGGCTAAAGGCAGTAGCAGATCCTCGCTGTTCGCCAGATGCCAAGTGGATTGCTTACACTCTCTCAACCGTCGATGTTGCTGGTGACAAACGCGATACCGATATCTGGATGGCGAGTCTCGATGGCAAGGAAAACCTGCGCGTCACAACGTCAACCGAAGCTGAGTCTTCCCCCAAGTGGAGCCCGGATGGCAAGTACCTCTCTTTTCTGTCTTCGCGTCCCGGCAAGGCCAAAGGAGCGCAGGTTTGGGTGATCGATCGCCGAGGTGGCGAAGCCCAGCAGTTCACCGGGATAAAGGGTCGCCTGAGCTATTACGAATGGTCACCCGATTCCAAAAAAATTGCGATGATCCTGCGCGAAGATGAAGACGACAAAAAGGAAGAGAAGAAGCCAGAAGGCTCACCCGCAACCGAAAAGCCGAAGCCGATCGTTATTGATCGCTACGCCTTCAAGCGCGACGGGACGGGTTATGTCAGCGGTGCCAATCGCAGCCGGATTCATCTCTACGACATAGAGGCAAAAAAGAGCGAGTTGCTCACAACCGGGAACTTCGATGAGACGGCCCCTGTCTGGAGCCCGGACGGCAATACGCTTGCCTTCACCAGCAACCGTGCCCCCGATGGCGACAAAGTTCCCAATACTGATATTTGGGTTGTAGAAGCCAAGCCCGGTTCAACTCCGCGTAAGTTAACTCCCTTCACAGGCAGCGACACCCAGCCCGTCTGGAGCCCTGATGGTAAATCAATCGCCTACCTCACCGGCAGTGAACACAAAATGGGCGAATACAACATGAACCGTCTGGCAATCGTGCCCCTAGATGGAGGCACTCCCAGGATCGTTACCGCCAGCTTCGACCGCGGAGCAACAGGTCATCAGTTCACACCGGATGGCAGCCAACTGGAGTTCCTCGTCGCCGACGACATGAACATGTATCCGGCACGCGTAAGCGTAAAGGGTGGCTCCGTAGAACGAATGGTTGGGGGCAAGCTAGCCATGATGGGCATTGACCGCGTAGGTGCCTGCGTTGCTGCGCTGGTCTCTACAGACGTAATGCCGCCAGAGCTGCACATACTCGAAGGCGCTAGCCTCAAAAAACTCACCGCCCATAACGAGGCCGTGCTCAAAGACCTAAAGCTTGTGACACCAGAAGAACTGAAGTTCAAGGGCAAAGACGGCAATGAAGCCCATGGCCTGCTCTTCAAACCAGTCAACTATGTGGAAGGCACCAAGCTTCCATTCCTGCTGCGAATCCATGGCGGCCCTAACGGCCAGGATCAACATTCCTTCCGGCTTGAAGAACAAATCTTCGCAGCTCAAGGTTATGCCGTGCTCAATGTAAACTATCGCGGCAGCAGCGGCCGTGGGCAGGCATACACCGTGAGCATTGCCGGAGACTGGGGCAACAAGGAAGTAATCGACCTCCACGCAGGCGTCGACCACGTGGTCAAGATGGGTCTGGCGGATCCAGATCGCATGGGTGTCGGAGGCTGGAGCTATGGCGGCATTCTAACCAACTATCTGATTGCCAGCGACACACGATTCAAGGTGGCAACCAGTGGTGCCGGTGTTGCCTTCCCGCTCGCCTTCTACGGCCACGATCAATACATCCGGCAGTACGACAACGAGATTGGCCCTCCGTGGCAAAAGGGTCTTGAGCCCTGGATCAAAATCTCCTATCCCTTCTTACATGCCGACCGGATCAAGACTCCCACCATGTTCCTCGGCGGCGACAAAGATTTCAACGTCCCGCTGCTAGGTAGCGAGCAGATGTATCAGGCCCTTCGCAACGTCGGCACTGAATCGCAATTGATCATTTATCCAGGCGAGAATCATGGCATAGCCAGGCCCAGCTTCCAGCGTGATCGCCTCCAGCGCTACATCGACTGGTACGCAAAGTTCCTCAAGCCAGCGGCCCCCACCGCTTCCGGCAGCGCGGGGAATTAGGCGCAAGCAGCTAACCCAACCACTCCTTCAACCGGTCGCGAAAGTTCCGGCTGGCCGTAAGCTTCTGTCCGTTGTCGAGCATAACAATGGCATCCCCGCGAAACCACGGTTGAATTTCCCTGATCCGCTCTACATTCACGATGGTCGAACGGTGAATCCGCCGGAACTGCTTTGCGCTCAATTTTGCCTCCAGAGCAGACATAGTCTCACGGATCAAATGCGTTAAGCCTTTCGTATGCAGCCGGACGTAATTATGCTCTGCCTCGATCCAATCGATATCTTCGGTCTTGAGCAGAATAATCCGCCCATTCGACTTGATTGGCAGACGTTCCGCATCCCAGCCACCATCTTTGGATGTAGCCACAACCTTCTGGCTCATCAACGCCAGATGACCGCGCAACCGGGCCAGTGTATTGCGTAAGCGCTCTTCGCGATAAGGTTTCAGGAGGTAGTCAAAAGCGTTCGCCTCAAACGCCCGTACTGCATATTGTTCAAATGCCGTAATGAAAACAACCAGCGGTTGCCTGCCTTCGGTCGCGGCTCCAACTGCTTCCAGCCCGCTCTGCCCAGGCAGCTCGATATCAAGAAACGCAACATCAACAGGCCTCGTCTTCAACATCTCGGCCGCAGCTATACCGTCACAACATTCCCCGACAATCTGCACATCGTCTTCTTTTTCGAGAAGGCTCAAGAGCCGCTGCCGGTCCAGCCGTTCGTCATCAGCGATAAGTACTCTCACGAGTCAACCTCTCTTCCGGATATGCAGGATCAGACGAAAGCAATTGCCCACTGGTAGCAACGAAGCTAGATATACTTTAGTTCCGTCGATTTGCATTTCAAGCTTCCCGGTTATTCTTGATTCATGTCGGAAAATCGCTGGGACGCACAAGGCTACGCGCAAAACGCCAGATTCGTGTCTGATCTGGGAATGCCGGTTGTAGAATGGCTCGCGCCGGTAGCCGGAGAATCCATCCTCGATCTGGGCTGTGGCGATGGGGCGCTGACAACAAAGCTTGCGGCAGCAGGCATCCATGTATTCGGATTAGATCACTCCGCATCAATGATCGAAGCCGCCAAAAAACTTGGCCTTACTTGTACCCAGGCCGACATGCATCAGTTCAATCTGGAACGCAAATTCGATGCAGTCTTCACCAACGCTGTCCTGCACTGGACGCAAGACATTGATGCTGTCCTGGCACAGGTTGCAACTCATCTCAAACCGGACGCTCGCTTCGTAGGAGAGTTTGGAGGCTTCGGCAACGTGGCCGCCATCGTGGTCGCCATGCGTGCTGCTCTCGGCCTTCATGAAGAAGAAGACATGGGCTTTAGCTGGTACTATCCAACGCCCAAAGAATTCAGCGATCGGCTGCTGCACCATGGCTTCGAGCCCATGAGAGTAGAGCTGATTCCCCGCCCCACGCCTCTTCCCACAGGTATGCAAGGCTGGCTCAAGACGTTTGCGATTCCCTTCGTCGCGCACCTGCAGCCCGACAGGCAGCAGGCCGTGCTCGACACCGCCGTAATGCTGCTTACTGGCGTGCTGCGGGACAAGAGCGGCAATTGGACGGCCGATTACGTGCGATTACGCTTCCACGCCGTCTTGAGCCCGGCAGCGCAAGCCTGAAACATTTCGTCAACTTTCTGTTGCAACGTCACTTCGAGATCGGCGAGAAAGAGCCGGTCGTCTTCGGCCACGGCCTTTCTCGTTCGGTCCACTTTCTTGAAGTCGCTCTCCGATAGATCGCTAAAGCTTGTCATCTCCAGTCCGTATGCCTCGTTGATCTTGGCGATGTTGTAGCCGTAACGATCCTTGAGCCAACCGATGTAGAACTGTTTTCCTTCGCTGGCTGAATTCAAAGTCGACAATTCCGCCGCCCCCGTGGGGTCACCCATCACCAGTTCCGCACCGGTTGCTTGTTGTTGCTTGACGACACTACATGCTCGCTGCACCCTGAATTGAAGAGACGAAGCAATGTCAGATTCCAACGCACGAGGGCCTTCACCAGGCCTGAACAAGGTCAAAACGATCCAAATCTCTGCGAAATCAGTCACTTAAACAAAATACCCCCTTGTTTCGGAATCTTAATTTTCATAGAATTTAGACACGGAATTATAATGCGCACACTTTTAGCTTTGACGATTTGTCTGGAACTGGTCGCCGCAACCGTTGCCCCTCTTGGCAAATATACAGCAGTCGAACGCCGCCATTGGGCCTTTCAACCAAGATCCAATCCAGTACTCCCCAAATTCGACTCGCCAGCCGGCAAAAAGTTCGTCCAGAATCCAATCGATGCTTTTGTCCTCGCACGTTTACATAAGGCACAGCTTGCTCCGTCTTCACTCGCCTCTAAGCAAGTCCTGATTCGACGCGCCTACTATGATCTGACTGGGTTGCCTCCAACTCCTGAGCAGATTCAATCCTTCCTCAACGACAAGCGGCCCGACGCTTGGCAGAAGCTCATCAGCCAATTGCTCGATAGCCCCCACTACGGAGAGCGCTGGGGTCAACACTGGCTCGACGTCGTCCGCTTCGCCGAGACTGACGGTTTTGAATATGACACTCATCGCACAGAAGCCTATCGTTATCGCGACTACGTCATTCGCGCCTTCCAAAACGACAAGCCCTATGATCGATTCCTCACTGAACAATTGGCAGGCGACGAGGTTGCCCCTCAAGAACAAGAGTCTGTGATCGCCGCGGGCTTCAATCGCCTCGGGCCGTTGCGCAAGAATGCCGGCAATCAGGAAGTTGCTTCTTCCCGCAATGAAGTCCTCACCGAGATGACCAACTCCGTCGGTGCCGCCTTACTCGGAGTCACGCTAGGTTGCGCCCGTTGCCATGATCATAAGTTCGATCCAATCCGCCAGAGCGATTACTATCGCATGCAAGCATACTTTGCCTCCACTCTTGAGAATGATTTTCCGCTCACCAGCCGCGAAGATCGCTCTACCTGGGAAGCCGCAGTCAAGCCAATCGACGCCAGGATCAAGAAGATGCAAGGCGAGATGGCCAAGGCCGACCCCCTCACCCAGGATGTAATCGGCAAGCAGATCGCCGAACTGGAAAACTCCAAACCGCACCCACCTCCAACTCTTTACAGCGTCAAGAACGACATGGCCAAAGCATCCCCCATGAACCTTTTGGCTCGCGGTGATTACGCAGCCAAGGGCGACAGCGTCGGAATGCGTCCAATGGGTATCATGCTACCCGAAGGCACCCCCGAAGACAAAGACCTGAAGCAACCCCGCGCCAGGCTGGCAAACTGGGTCACTTCAAAAGAGAATCCCCTCACCGCCCGCGTGATGGTAAACCGCATCTGGCAATATCACTTCGGCCAGGGCATCGTAGTTACGCCCAATGATTTTGGCCGTATGGGCGGCCGTCCGTCCCATCCTGAATTGCTCGACTTCCTCGCCAATGAGTTTGTACAAAGCGGCCATAGTGTCAAACATATCCACAAGCTAATCCTGAATTCCAGCACTTGGATGCAGGCCAGCGACACCATCAATGCCAGGGCCAGCACAGAAGACCCAGAAAACAAACTCCTCTGGAAGTTCAGCCGTCGCCGCTTGAGCGCAGAAGAACTGCGCGACTCGATGCTCATGGTCTCAGGCAACCTCAACACCAAACAGGGTGGCCCATCGGTCATCGTCCCAATTGAAAAAGAACTTGTATCAGCGCTCTACAATCCGAGTCAGTGGAAAGTAACTCCAGATTCATCCGAACACAAACGCCGCAGTATCTATCTGCTGGTCAAGCGCAACCTTCATCTGCCGATGATGGAAGTCTTCGATGCACCCGACGCACTCGTGAGTTGTGCCCGGCGGGAATCTTCCACTCATGCGCCCCAAGCCCTGGAACTCCTCAACGGTACATTTAGTAACGAGCAAGCCGAAGCACTCGCGGCAAAGCTCAAAAAGACTTCTGCCGGCAAGCCAGAGAAATTGGTCGATCAGGCCTACCAGTTAGTCGCCGGTCGTTTGCCCAGCCTCAAAGAACGCCAGGTTGCGCTCGAATTCGCCCGTACGGCCACCCCGCACGAATTCGCACTTGCAATGCTCAACCTGAGCGCTTTCATCTACGTTAATTAGGAGCACACATGAGCGAACACATCCGCTACACCCGCAATCGCCGCGAATTTCTCGGGGATGCCTTCTGTGGATTCGGAGCACTCGCCTATGGCGCACTCGAGGCCCAGGCCGCAACCACCAATCCGCTCGCCCCCAAACTTCCCCATCACGCCGCCAAAGCCAAGAGCGTAATTTTCCTGTTCATGGCTGGTGGCCCCAGCCATATGGAAACCTTCGACCCCAAGCCGCTCCTCAACCAGTTGCACGGTCAAAAGCGGCCCGCCGAATTTGGTGAGGCCAAATACCAATTCGTCAATGCCGAATCCAAGCTCCTTGGCACCAAACGCAGCTTCAAAAAATACGGCAAAAGCGGCATTGATGTCTCAGATCTCCTCCCGCACACCGCAGAGTGTGTAGATGATATCGCCCTCATTCGCTCCTGCCACGGCGACATGGTCGTTCACTCCGCCGCTCAATACCAGCTGATGACCGGACGCATCATTCCAGGCTTTCCGTCCATGGGTTCCTGGACCGTCTATGGTCTCGGCTCTGAAAGCAACAGCCTGCCGGCATACTGCGTCTTGCCAGACCCGCACGGTGCCCTCGAAGCCGGCCAGCCCATGTATTTGAATGGCTTCCTGCCTGCCGTCTATCAGCCAACGATGATGCGCCCGGGTAACAGACCTGTACTCAATCTTGGTCTGCCACAAGGCGTTCAACTCGAAGAGCGCACCAAGACCATCAAGTATCTCAAGGCCATGAATCAGGCTGCCTTCGCTGGCGAAGACAACGAACTCGAAGCCCGCATCGCCGCTTACGACCTTGCCTTCAAGATGCAGATGGAAGCACCCGAAGTCTTCGATATCTCTAAAGAAGACGAAGCCACCAGAGAAATGTATGGCGTTGGCAAGCAACCCACTGACGACTATGGCCGGCGCTGTCTCCTGGCCCGCCGCCTTGTTGAAAAAGGCGTGCGCTTCGTCTGCGTAACTTCTGGCGGCGGACCCGGCAATCTTCAATGGGACGCTCACGACGACATCGAAGAGAACCACCTGCGCATGGCCAAACAAACCGATCAGCCCGTTGCCGCACTTCTGAAAGACCTCAAACGTCGTGGCCTCCTCGATCAGACTCTCGTGCTTTGGGGCGGCGAATTTGGACGCAGCCCTGAATCCCAGGGCAACAAAGGCCGTGACCACCATAACCTCGGCTTCAGTATGTGGATGGCAGGCGGCGGAATCAAGGGCGGCACTATCGTTGGCGCAACGGATGCAATCGGTCTAAAAGCAGTTGAGAAGCCCTATCACTTCCGGGATATCCACACCACCGTGCTGAATCAGATGGGCCTCAATCAGCACGCATTGAGCTACATGCACCTTGGCCGCAAAGAAAGACTCACCGAGATAGAGGGAATGGTGATAAAAGAGATCGTTTGATCTCATGATTACCAACGACACTCTCACCCCCTCCCAACGGAGCCTCCTCTTCAACGGCAGTTGCATGGCCTTGATCGCAACCGCGCTCTGTTTCGCCATCCGAAGCGACGTCTTCGACGCACAAGCTCTCGAATTTACACTCTCCAAAGAAGAGATTGGCTGGACAGCCTCCACCGCCTTTTGGGGCTTCACTGTGGCGATGCTCTTCGGGGGGCCACTCTGCGACCGCATCGGCATGAAGCCGCTCCTCGGCGCAGCCTTCGTAATGCATCTCACTGGAGTCCTGATCACCGTTCTGGCCCAGGGCTTCTGGAGCCTCTACGCCGCAACCCTGGCCATCGGCGTGGCCAACGGCCTCGTCGAAGCAGCCATCAATCCGCTGGCCGCCACTCTTTATCCTGATCGCAAAGTCCAAAAGCTCAACCTCTTGCACCTATGGTTCCCCGGCGGCATTGTCATCGGAGGCTTGCTCGCTTGGATGCTGACCGGCCTCGACGTCGGCTGGCGCATGAAGACTGCCACCATCCTGATTCCCACGCTGATCTACGCCTGGATGATGTTCCGCCTTCCCTTCCCGCGTACAGAAGCCGTCGCCCAGGGCCTCTCTCTCAAAGACATCTACGCAGAAGCGCTCCGTCCCATGTTCTGGCTCTTCTTCGGCTGCATGATTCTCACCGCAGCCTCAGAGCTGGCCCCCAACCAGTGGATGCCATCGATCCTTTCCAAAACTACTGAACTGCCGGGCATCGCCCTGCTCGTCTGGATCAGCGGCATCATGGCCCTCGGCCGCGCCTCAAGCGATTGGGTCTTTGCGCGCATCACTTCAGTCCCGCTCATGATGATCAGCACCCTTCTCGCCAGCATCGGCCTCTACACGCTCAGCAGCGTGAGTGGCTCAGCAGCCACTCTCGCCGCATCGGCACTCTTCGCCATTGGCGTTACTTTCCTGTGGCCCACAATGCTTGGCATCACAGCAGAACGATTCCCGCGCGGCGGAGGCTTCCTCCTCGCTCTCATGGGCGGAGTCGGCATGCTCAGCAGCAGCTTTACCGTTCCCATGATCGGCCGTGTCTATGATCAGTCCGGCCCCGCCGCTGCCTTGCGCACGGTCACCGTTTTACCACTCGTCGTTTGTATCATCTTCGGCATCTTGTGGTTCTCTGAAAGAAATACTCCTCGCACAAAAGCAGCGAGCCATGCATAGAGTTTTTATGGCAAATGGTTGGAAAGGAACCAAACTTTGAAACGCAGAACATTTTTCCCGGTTGCCGCTGGCATCCCCTTCCTCGCACATGCTCAAGAGGCCAGCAAATCTGGCTTCGCCGACATGGACATTACGCCCGCAATCGGCACTGAGATCCCAGGCAACTATCGAAAGCAATTTCATAAAACCCTGCATGACCCCTGCAAAGTGCGCGCCGCCTATTTTGAATCCGCAGGCAAGCAAGTCTGCCTGGTCGGCCTCGATGCGCTGATGATTCCACGGCATCTGGTTGAAAAAATACGTGCTCGCGTGCCCGGCGTCGAACTAATGCTCGGTGCCTCTCACTCCCATTCATCTGGCCCGGTAGGCATGGTCCAACCCGGCGAGTATGATCACGCCTCCCGCGAGATTCAAGACCTCGCCTATAACCAAAGCTCTGCCGCCGATGCCACCTATCTCAAATGGGTCGAAGATCAGACTGTAAATGCAATTCAAGCCGCCCGCCGCAACGCCCGCACCTCACTCTGGGGCTTCGGTGCCGGTAAAGAAGATACCGCAATCTTCAACCGCCGCTTCCTCATGAAGAACGGTCAGGCCATCACACACCCAAGGCCAGGCAACCCCAACATCGTAAAGCCTGCCGGCCCCGTCGATGGCACCGTCACTGTTCTTGGAGTCTTCAACGAATCAAGGCAGCTCACAGGCTGCGTGGTCAACTATTCTTGCCACGCCACAACAAGCCCCGTTGGCATCTCTGCCAACTGGATCTACTTCATGGAGCGCGCCATCCGTGGCACCTTCGGAGAAGCCGTGGTCGTCGTTTTTCTCCAGGGATTTTCCGGTGACGTCACACAAATCGATAACCTCGATCCACATGAGGTCCCCAGCGGGGTAGACTTCGCAAAATTGGTAGGTGGCCGTGTCGGGGCTGAAGCAGTCAAAGTGCTGCTCTCAATGCATCCAGGCCCGCCCCAGCCCATCACTACAGCCACAAAAGACTATGTCGAAGGCCGCCGCATCCCAGGCGATGAGCGAGTCGCTAAAGCGAAAGCAACCATCGCCGACTCCTCTATCAGTCATACTTCCGCTGAGTGGGTTTTTGCTAAAGAGATCGTCCTGCTCGATGCCCAGCTCAGCAAAAACCGTTCTGTCCCGGTCGAGCTCCAAGCCATCGCCATTGGCCCGGCAGTGTATATCTCAGCTCCAGGGGAAATGTTTGTCGAACTTGGCCTCGAAATCCGCAAAGCCAGCAACTTCGAATTCACCAGTCCAGTTTCACTCGCCAACGGGTGCGTCGGCTATGTCCCAACTCTATCCGCCTTTGGCGAGCACGGCGGCGGTTATGAACAACGCCTCAGCAGCTACACCAACCTGGTGCCCGACGCAGGGCCAAGAATGGTTCGTGAGTCCATCCGCTTGATCGCATCCCTGTCACCATTACCCCGAAGCCGCCGGGTAGCTGGCGCGGCCTTCACCGCCCCCTGGGATTACGGCAATATCGGCCCCGACAACCCCGCCATCACCCCCAAGTCGCCAGTCATCCTCTTCAACGGCAAAGACCTCACCAACTTCTACCACTACACCAGAGAAAGCAAGCTCGAAGATCCAAACAAAGTCTTCACCATTGCCAACGGAATCCTACGAATCTCAGGCCAGGAATGGGGAGGCATCACCACCAAAGAAATGTATCGTGACTACCGCCTCGTAGTGGAGTGGCGCTGGGGACAGAAAGCCTGGAATGAACGCGAAAAGAAAGCCCGCGACAGCGGCATCCTCATTCACGGTCATGGTCCAGACGGCGGCTACAATGGCATCTGGCTCGAAAGCTTCGAATCGCAGATCATCGAAGGCGGCTCAGGAGACATCCTCGTAGTATCCAAAACAACTCCGATGTCTGCTTCTTGCCTTTGCAAAATGGAAGGCAAAGAGATGTACTACGACCCTAAAGGCACAACGATGACCCGCAGCACCGGCCGTATCGATTGGTATGGTCGCGCCCGTGATTGGAAAGATGAATTCGGCTTCCGCAGCAAAGCCGAGATCGAAAGACCCGTAGGCCAATGGAACCGGCAGGAAGTAATTGCAGCAGGCGACCGCATGGTCAACCTGCTCAACGGCAAACTGGTCAGCGGGGCCTTTGACTTGTCCCATACCCAAGGCAAAATTCAGGTACAAAGCGAACTAGCCGAAATCTTCGTCCGCCGCATCGAGCTCCAGCCCCTCAAAGAAGCAGACTGGAAGCTCGCTGCATCGGTTTCAGCCTAGAAGCTATAGCGCAAAGCAACCTGGATCTGACGCGAATCAATTCGCGTGCTGCTGATCACACCGTAGTTTGGCGTACGCAGCGACGATCCGGGCTGAGAGAAATTGGCGTGGTTAGGCAAGTTGAAGAACTCGCCCCGGAGGTCTACCTTGTGGCGGCCTTCGTTCCAGGCAAATGCCTTATTGATTGAGGCATCCAGCCCGGCAATGCCCGGTCCAATCAGGGTATTGCGGCCGTTGGTGCCAAAGCGGAAGTCGGTAATTGCCGCAGCATTTTGTCCAAGGCGATCAACAAAAGCCCCAGTATTGAAATACTGTGCCACTGTCTTCGGGCCACCGTTGCCATTCTGCCCAACAATCGCATCGGGCGCACACCATCCGCCGGCACCATTCTGAATGTTGCCAGGTCCGCAGAAGGCGCTAAAGGGGAAGCCGGCCTGAAAGGTGAGAATGCCTCCAACCTGCCAACCGCCAAGCACTGCATTTGCGGCTGAGTTCGTAATCCCATACTTGCGGCCTCTACCAAACGGAAGTTCATAGAGGAAAGAGTTGGTAAGGCGATGACGGAAGTCGAATGCCGACAAACCACGATCACGCCACAGCGAACGATCTGGATCCATCGGAGTCAGCGGATCGCCGTCCGTAGTGCGAACACCCGATCCATTGTCGATCGACTTCGAATATGCGTAAGAACTCAACAGCGTGAAGCCATGCGAGAAGCGATGCTGCAAACGAGCTTGCAACGAATGGTAATTCGAGTGGGCGGCAGCGTACATATTCTGGAACGAACCGTTGAACTTGGGAAACGCACGGTTGTCATTCGGATTGCCTGGGCGGGGTTGCGGCAAGTTATAGCTGGCCAGCCGGCGCAGCTTGATACCAGCAGAACCCATATAGGTAACTTCAAGCGACATATCCTTGGTCAGTTGTCGCTGGATAGCCATCTGCCATTGAGCCACGTAAGAAGTACGTTCACCGTACTGATTGATCAGCAGAAAGCTGGGTGCCCCAGCCTGGGTGAACAGGCGGTTCCAGGTTAGGTTTGGAGCCAGGGTATTTGCAGTTTCTGCCTGACGAATCGTGAATGGAATGTTGCGCACGATGTCGAATACAGCGTTGCCGATATCGCGCACATAGTAAATACCGAAGCCTGAACGGAGTACCGTCTTCGAGTTAAGTTGATAGGCCAGGCCAATACGCGGACCGAGGTCGTTTCGGTCTGGTTTGCCAGCTCCACGGCCAAAACGGCCATCGCGTACCAGCCTCCACGTTGGAGGTGCGGGGAATGCAGGGTTGCCTTGGTTCAAGTCGCCCGTACCCGCGCGGACGAAGGTCGGTTCCACCGAATTGTCCCACTTGAAATCAACATTGACGATGGCATCGTGCTTGTCCATAAAGGGCGACTCATATTCCCATCGCACGCCTAGATTGAGCGTCAGCTTCTGGCTCACTTTCCAGGCATCCTGAAAATAGAGGGACATGTAGTTGTTGCGGAAATTGGCGATCGGTGCCCCAACTTGGCCTTCGGTGGCGGACATCACACCCAGCATCATGTCAGCCATCGGCTCACCTGTGTACTGACCATTCCAACTGAAGCGGCCACGGGGCACTACTGCACCAATCTGGTTGTACCGGAGCCGCCGGTACTCGCCGCCAATCTTCATGCTGTGCTTTCCTTTGGTCCATGAGAAATTATCGGTCCATTGAAAGGTCGTGTTCCAGTTCAGGAAGGGACAGTCGTTGCACTCGCCAACATTGCTGAAGCCCGAAATCTGAAAGACCGGGATGCCCCAGAAGAGCGGGTCTTGAGACACACCCTGTAAGCCGAGTTCACCAACCACGTTCCGCACCGCCGCTCTCTGTTGGGTGTTCTGCGAGTTGAAGTAGTTCATCCCAAACTTGAACTCGTTCACCTTGTTTGATCCAATCACTTGCGTATGGCCGATCACACCCTGCTGCCCCAAAATTTTGACATTGTTCCCTTGGTCAAAAATGGCGGACGGAATGTACTGGGGTTCCTGCGTCTGGCTGAAGCGGAAGAAGTAGGTCTGATTCTGAGTCCCAGTCCAATCCGCGCGGGTTGTGAACTGATTGCCATCTGTCCGGCGGCCTTCGTCGTTCAAGTAGTTGTTAGCGATTCCAAGAGCTCCACCACCGCCTTGATTCGGCAACGGAAAAAAGTCATTCAACACTTTGCGTGACGTAGGCGCGATCCGGCTTTCTGGGATCGTAGCGTTAGGGAACACTGTTCCTGGGTTCAATGGGTCGCGAATCCCCGCTGCCCTGTTGAGGAACCCAAAGTTGCCCGAACGAAACCGCGCATCGGGCAGCGTGCCTGTCTGTGTCAGTGAACGGCGCTCGCGCAAGCCTTCGTAATTAAACATGAAAAATAGCTTGTCTTTGCCATTGAAGATTTTCGGCAGTACTACCGGGCCTGAGATCGTGCCGCCAAACTGGTTGCGCTTGAATGGCGGATTGACGCGGGCAAAGAAGTTGCGGGCGTCGAAGTAAGAATTTCGAAGAAACTCAAAGGCCACACCATGCAACTGGTTCGTGCCAGACTTTGTGGTGACGTTTACCTGAGCAATACCGCGGCCATACTCTGCCCCAAACACACCCGATTCCACCTTGAATTCCTGCAAAGCATCAATCGACGGCAGAAACAGATAAGTATTAAAGTTCGGATCAGTATTCTCCATACCATCCAGCGCATAGTGATTGAAGTGAACACGCTGGCCTGCGACATTCAGCGCAAAGCTGTTCCGCGCCCCACCCATCCGTTGTTGCCCTTGCGAAGATGCCGGCCCATTGGTCGTAGCACCCGGAATCAACGATGCCAATTGTAAATAATTGCGCCCATTCAGAGGCAATTCGATAATCCGCTTATTCTCGATAACCGTGCCAACAGAAGTCGATTCTGTCTCAAGCACCGGCGCACCCCCAGTTACTTCGATCACTTCCGAGACATTTCCGACACTCAGCACTACATTAATCGAAGGAGCTTGACCTACCTGCAATTCCACTCCAGTTCGCGACTGCGACTGGAAGCCCTGCATCTCCACCTTGATCGTGTAGGCCCCGGGGTTCAAAGCAGGAGCAGAATAAATACCTCCATCATTCGTCTTAAGAACACGCGAGAAGCCAATTGCTGGATTAGAAATAGTGACGGTCGCACCAGTTATGGCGGCACCCGTAGAATCGGATACAGTGCCGTTTAGCTCGGCAGTTCCAGATTGTGCGAAACCAAATCCTGCAGTCAACGAGAGTGCAGTAAGACATGTGAGAATGAAGCGCATGAGTTAAGGTTTTATCAGGCTAAGCGATTGAAGTCAATCACATCGGCTAAACTCTTGGGATGCTGAGCCGTAGAAATTTCTCCCTCGCAATGGGTGCCGCATCCTTGAGTACAAATGCGCAATCCGTCAGCGATCTTGCCCAGTTGAGCATCACCCAGGCGGCCTCCCGCCTCCAAAGCAATCGCACGACGTCGGTTGCTCTCACCGAGGCCTGTCTTGCCCGCATCGAGATCTATCAGCCCAAACTCAACGCATTCATCACAGTACTCAAAGAATCGGCACTCGCACAAGCACGCCAGGCAGACGCCGAGCTCCGGGCAGGCAAATCCAAAGGCCTTCTTCACGGCATCCCCATTGCGCTCAAAGACAACATCGATACCGCAGGCATCAGAACGACTGCCGCAAGCGCTGTCTTCGACGACCGCATCCCAACAGAAGACGCCGAAGTCGCCAAACGCCTCAAGGCAGCCGGTGCGATCCTTTTGGGCAAGCCGAACCTCCACGAGTTCGCCTTTGGCGGCACCTCGGTCACCAGCTATTTCGGGCCGGTTCGTAACCCTTGGAATCTAACCCGTCACCCAGGCGGCTCATCCGGTGGCAGCGCCGCAGCAGTCTCGGCCGATCTCTGCTTCGGAGCACTAGGTACCGACACCGGGGGCAGCATCCGCACTCCTGCCAGCTACTGTTCGATTGTCGGCTTTAAGCCCACCTATGGTCTGGTCTCGATCCGTGGCATCGTGCCGCTGGTTCTCTCGCGCGACCATTGCGGCCCTATGACCAAGACAGTAGAAGACGCAGCAGTGATGTTAAACCTGCTCACGGGATACGACCGGCTCGACATAGCCAGTGTCGAACACCCGCCTGAAGACTATGTCGCCCAGATGCGTCAACCTGTGAAACCACTGCGCATTGGCATCCCCCGTGCTCCCTACTTCGACCTCCTCGACGAGGACGTCGCTATTTCCGTAGAGGCGGCCATTCGTTCCATTGCCGGATTGACCACCTCCATCAAAGACGTCCAGCTCCCCAGCGCGCGCGGCACCTCAGGCGGTGGAGAAGCCAATGCCTGGCATGAGGAGTTCTTCAACCGCTCGAGCGGCCTATACCAGATCCCCATCCGCCGTTCCCTGCAATCTGGCAAAGAGGCGAAAGCTGTCGACTATATAAAAGCAAGCTGGAAGCTACAGCTCTTGCGCCGCACCATTGATGATGCTTTCACTTCGCAGAACATCGATCTCATTGTGTTGCCCACTCGTCGCCGCACCCCGCGCACCGTCGATATCGCATTAAAGCGGGAGGGGAGCGATAAGCCACGTAACCCGGAACTTGAGAACCCAAGTGACTTTAACGCTTTCGGAATCCCAGCCCTCTCAATTCCCTGCGGGTTTAGCTCCAATGGATTACCCATAGGCTTGATGATTGCCGGCCCTCGCTTTTCTGAAGGAAAGGTCTTGGCTTTAGCCCATGCTTTCGAACAATCCACGGAGTGGCACAAACGTAAACCATCTCTGCGACCAGACACAACGGTTCCCGCTCTGGCCAATACAGAGGAGCCATAACTTATGGCCATCGGTTGCATCCTCTCTCTCATTGCTTTCGCACTTGGGTGTACCGCCGCCTTTTATTTGATCGATGGCACCAAAATACAGGATCAGTACTGGATTCCTTTCGTATACGGAGGGTTGGCCATGCTGACTTATCTCAACATCTGGGGAATCGTACAGGCCTGGCAGCAGAAGAATGCGTTCGGTCTTCGCCGTGCCGAATGGCGGGATGAAGCAATGATCGGCATCACCGGCATGATCCGCGCGATGAACAAGCCGGTGGTGGCTCCCTTCTCAAGAAAAGAAGCAGTGATGGTGCAATACTCCATCAAGCACGACGAATCGGACGGTTCGCCAAGCGATTCCCGTCTCTGCTTTGGCATCATGCGAACGCCCTGTCTGATCGATTTCGAAGGCCAGTCCTACCGGCTCGATGGCTTGCCTTTTTTGACTGAACTGGAGCCGGTTACTCTTCTGCCGCACTCCGCCTTTCCCGCCGCCATGGACTTTGTGCGGCAAACGAAATTCGAGCCGATTCAGCATAAGCCGCTCAAGCAGTTGCGCGAATTCTATGATTCTCTCAGCGATGACGACGGTGAAATCCAGACACACTATGCAATGCCCCGCTGTGAAACCCTTTTCGTAGAAAAACTGGAATCGCAGGCAGGAGATAATCTGCGTGGGTTGGATCCCTATCGCGGCTTCAGGCTCGAAGAACTCTGTGTCCCGCATGGAACAGAAGTAAGTATCAACGGCACATTTCTTTCCCAGCAGAATGCAATCAACATTGGTGGAAGTTTGAGCAAAACTTTCCATTCTCTCAAGGTGGGGCCTGGCGCTCACCCCTCGAGTAAACCAATCATCAAGGCGGCAATCTTTGGAATCGTCTTCACTTCCGCATTCGCTTGGGCAACCTACGCTTTGATGACGCTGCCCAAGCCTTAGATTACTAGTGGATCGTGTAAGGTGCCTTCAGGGCAAACGGTGCGATATCGACATCGAATTCCGCTCCACCCGCGCCAAGCATGCGATAGGTTCCGTACATGTTACCTGTCGGGGTTTCCAGCTTGCACCAGGATGAGTATTGAAAAGATGAGCCGGGCTCAAGCGCCGGCTGCTTGCCAACCACCCCAGGCCCCTTCACTTCCTTCACAGCCTCAACTGCATCCGTTATAGTCCAATGCCGGCTTAGAAGTTGCACAGACTGCGCACTCTGGTTGGTGATGCGAATCGTGTATTCGAAAACCCACGTGCCTTCTTGTGGTCTGGAGTTTTCTGGCGAATACCTCGAAAGTACTTCAACCCGAATATCTTTGGTTACAGCGTCCGACACAGGTCCGGGATCAACATGAGAGCTTGTCATACAGAGAAGATTCAGAATACCAAGCTTGCTGCTCCAAACATTAAGAACAATCCTCTTCACAGCTTTTCTTCAACTCTATTTCCCTTGTTTCTAACAGCTATCCCATGAAATCAGATTAAGCCGCACAGATGACTTTGCATACTCGATGGCGGGTGGACCATTCCACCCGATTTCATTTGAGGTTTTTATGCCATGCCCACCAATTCAGAACTCCTCCTCCTTGAGGAAGAGCTCGAACGACGATTCCAACCCTCCAACCCAATCACTCAAGCCATCGTCTCCAAGTTAGCCAAAGCGATTTATCACCAACGCCGCTGCGAATATCTGATCAACTTTGCGCGGTCCATCCCCACCCGCAAAATCGTGGCCATGCCACTCGAAAAGCAAGCCGCCTTCAGGCAAAACGTCAGACAGTTGCTTGAAAAACTGCAAACCCTCAAACGTCGCACTCGAGACTACTCCAAGGCCCTGCGAGTTCAAACGCACTCAAGCCAGGATACAGCCGCCGGCGCTGTCCATCAATAGACCAATCAAAAAGGAAAATCCATGTCTACTCATACCCTTCCCGAATCGATCCTCTATCCAATCGAAAACCGTCACGAGTTGGAATCAATGGCGAACCAGCTACGCCTCGAACACCAGCCACTGAACGAAGCAGAAGACGAAATCTTCGACCGCATCGTGATTGCTGCTTGGCTGCGCAAAAGATATGAGAAAGTCCGCGGCAAGCTCTACGACAAGAAGAATTCCATGCAGGCTGAATCTCCCACCATGCCCATCACGATTGACTCCATCTGCCGCTTCCAACACGAAGTCGAACAACAAAAGAAACAACTATCGCATCTGAAAAAATCCTTGCGCCGCCTGCGCGAAACCGGTGTCCAGACGCCAGGGGAGGATCTCAATGAATTTGCTCCTGCCGCCTAGCAAGACGCCAGTCTCGGACCGTCACCTCCTCAAGTTCACTCTCCTTCATCAAAAAGTTCATCAAAGGTTGATCCCTGGTACTCCTGAAGAAGTCTCCCTCTGCAACGAAGTTGTGGTTGGGCTATGGCACCACCGGTGCTTCCGTTCGAGAGCACAGGCCCTGGAGCGGAGCCTCCATTTGCTCGAACTGGCAAATGAACCAAACGAACCCATTGACCGCGCCCGCCGGGAAATTGCCTCTGCCAACCATCAAGCAAAACATCAAAAAAACTTTGCATGGCGCAGGAGAAACAAATTTTTCGATTTAAAGACCGCCCGCGAGAACCAGGAGCGAATGCTCAAAGCGGCTTAGCCAATTCGAAACGGTGTGTTGAGTCGAATTGCCGGATTCCCTCTTCCACGGAGAGCAGCGATCCGGCACTCGATTCGGACAAACGAAGCCAAATCAAGTTCTTAGCTTTCACATATCGCCGTCCCAGGTAGCGCCCCCACTCGAACCACTTTTCCGAAGAATTCTTGGTCACCAGAATCGACCGTGGGTCCACTGGCAATAAGCGCAATTCAATTCGTTTTTCCGCTGCTCGCTTGAGTACCCAGTCCAGATGCTGAAAGAACTTTGGATTCGGCAGCGTTACATCCATATGCTCTTGCCCGCCATAGCCCATCGCAAATTCACCGTAAACATTCGGCTTTGCTTCCCCAGCCGGCAGAATCGCCACATCAATGCTGGTGACACCCTTCGCAACACACTCGGCTAGAACGCGATCTACCCCTTCTCGCGTTTGCCGATACAGCAACAAATCGCTTCTGGATTGGGCCAGCAGCGTTGTCGCAACGAAAATAAAAATCAATTGAAGCATCAACCAGGGAAAACGACAATTACCTCGGCCTTGGTCAGCGCCAACTCACTGGGTGCGTAAAACGCAATATTGCGGCTACGCGTAACCGCCTCCCATGCCCCACCCACCTGATTCAAGGCAAAATATTGAAAATTCAGCTTCACGGGAATTGAATTCGGCGGCACTGGCAGGTGCGTAAGCGGCACTCCTGGCAGTGCGTTCCTCACGAGATGCTCAATATGCGTAGCTGAGCAAAGCTTGCCCAGCAAAGGAGTCCGCTGAATCAACTCTCCTTCACCAATATCGGCACTCACCGCCAGGTAAAATCGCGTATTCCTCAGCAGCTTCTCGTCATCAAGTGACGCTCCGTAAATACTCTGCTGCATAACTTTTAAAGGAATCGAAACAAAATTCGTCGGTACCGTCGATTCAAGCAGCTTGTAGATCTTCCCGCAGAGATCCCGGTAGCAGGGTCCGAGATCGTCATGCTGATAAATCGGCAAGTCGGCCGGCTCAATCTCATTGGAAAACGTAGTCAGCGCCCCGGCCAACGCAGTCAGCTCTGCATAGAAGTCTTCTGGGTGTCCGTGCCGTGACTCAAATGCATGCCTGACCACAGGCAGGCTCGAGTTGATGGTGTAAAGCAACCAGAAATTTGCAATGTCGCCCGAGGTGAAATCGGCCAGCGTCAGGTTCTTCTGGCGTCTCATCCCTGCCAAGTTGGAACTTTTTGCAGCTAAAAGCTCAACTGTGCGTCTGGCGAGACCCATTATGTGTTCATTTGACGCTATATCAAGGAGAGGGGGAACGAAGGATTGATCGAGTTGAAACTGTCCGGCTTCATCTTTACGCACCCGCGCCAATTTAATACTGGTCATGCCTTCGCCCAATTCGTATTCCGTCAGTATGCGAAAGTTCTTGCGAGCAACTTGAACTGGCTTCTGGGCCAAACCGCTGTTCTCATCATTGACCAGCAGCGTCTCAACCAGATACCGTCCATCTTTCTGCACCTGCGGCCGCCCTACGTTGGCTCCGCCATGCCGGTAAGTCGGCACCGCCAGGTAGAGATCCAGCGAGGCAGGAACCGCACCTTGCACAGGCTCAAACCAAGTCGCCAACGCCTTCGCTTCAGGTGCCACATCACAACCCGGTACATCAAATGCCAATCCGTCGGCCAGCAGGCCGCTCGCCTCTTCGATCTGAAGTTGCCCCGCCGCCAGAGCCTGCTTGCTGAATACCAATCGCTGAAAGCCGTACGGAGCGAATCGAAGCGCTTCCTGCCTGAAGTGCAAGAGGCTTTCAAGATACCGGTCCTGTGTCTGCAGATGCTGAGGCTGCAGGAAGGTGCCTTTCGACCAAATCACTGGTTGCAGTTGCTTCATCGAATAGTTGCTTTCCCTAATAAACCTTTTAAATCTATACTAGATCGCGATATGATCGCTTTACCCATTCACAGGGCTACTTTTTTCTACTACAGTATCCAAGTCAGCTCTTTTATATAGAGCCCAAAATTCTGATCAATCTTCAAGGAGGATAACCCATGGGACGAGATAGTACCCAACATAAATTGGACAAGGTTCGCCCGCCGCGCGTGCAGATCACTTACGATGTGCAGGTTGGCGACGCGATCGAGCTAAAAGAACTTCCCTTCGTGATGGGGGTTTTAGGCGACTTCACAGGTCACCCTACAGAACCCTTGCCAAAACTGAAAGAGCGCAAGTTCGTCGAGATCGACCCCGACAACTTCGACAAAGTTCTTGAGGCCATGAAGCCCCATCTCTTCCTCACGGTAGAGAACAAGCTCAGTGAAGATTCAAATGCGGGTCAACTCCGCGTCGACCTCAACTTCAAGAGCATGGAAGACTTTGAACCTGGCAATATTGCCAAGCAAGTTCCCCCGCTCAAGGAATTGCTCGATCTTCGCACCCGGCTCTCCGATCTCCGCGGCAGTTTGCAGGGTAACGACAAGTTGGAAGAATCGCTGCTGAATGCTGTCTCCAGCACTGAAAACCTCGACAAAATCAAAGCTGAGCTCGACAAGGATAAGGGGTAGGTATCAATCATGGCCGAAAAACAAGCAGCAAATCAAGCAGCAGCGGCACAAGCTGAAGAACTCAATCTGCTCGACAGCATCGTTGAGCAAGGACGCTTCGGGGCTGACACCCCAGCCCGCGAACGCGGCAAGAATCTCGTCAAAGAGTTCGTGGGCCAGTTCCTCGATGGCCACATGAACGTGGCCCGCGATGTGGAAACGATGATCAACCAGCGCATAGCGCAGATTGACCATCTTTTGTCCATCCAGTTGAACGAGATCCTCCACCACGCCGACTTCCAGAAGCTCGAAGGCTCCTGGCGAGGTCTGCGTCACATGGTCTTTAACTCAAACACCAGCGCCAACCTCAAAATCCGCGTGCTCAACGCAAACAAGAAGGACCTCCTTCGCGATATGCAACGGGCACCCGAGTTTGATCAGAGTGCTTTGTTCAAAAAGATTTATGAAGAAGAATACGGTGTCTTCGGTGGAGCTCCTTACGGCGCCCTCATCGGTGATTTCGAATTCGGCAAGCATCCGGAAGACGTCGAATTGCTTGAGAAGATTTCTCAGGTTGCCGCCGCCGCTCACGCTCCGTTCTTTGCCGCCGCCGCACCGAGTCTGGTCAACCTGGAGAGTTGGACGCAAATTGACGCTCCGCGCGACCTCTCCAAAGTATTCGATTCAACAGAGTATGCAAAGTGGAAAGGCTTCCGCCAGAGCGAAGACTCCCGCTACATCGGCCTCTGCCTGCCACGCACCCTCGGTCGCCTGCCTTACGGCAGAGAAACTAAGCCAATAGAATAGTTCAACTACGAAGAATCTGTCGATGGGTCCGATCACAGCAAATACGTCTGGTCCAATGCTGCCTTCTCCATGGGTACGCGTCTGGCCGACAGCTTTATGAAGTTCGGCATGTGCGTCTCAATCCGTGGGGTTGAAGGCGGAGGGCTGGTTGAAGGTCTGCCCGTTCACAACTTCCAGACCGACTCGGGCGACGTTGTCATGAAGTGCCCGACAGAGACCCCCATCACCGACCGTCGCGAAAAAGAACTCGCCGATCTCGGCTTCATTCCTCTCTGCCATTGCAAGGGTACCGATTATGCCGCCTTCTTCAGCGTTCAGAGTGGCCAAAAGCCCAAAATCTATGATGACGACAAAGCCAACGCCAATGCCCGTCTATCAACTCAGCTCCCCTACATCATGGCAGTGAGCCGCTACGCGCACTATCTAAAGTCAATGATGCGTGACAAGATCGGCAGCTTCATGTCCCGTACCGACGCTGAGATGTTCCTCAACCGCTGGATCACTCAATACGTCACCCCCGACGACAACGCAAGCCCGGCGATGAAGGCTAAGTGCCCATTGCGTGAAGCCAAGATCGAAGTGCTCGACGTACCAGGCAAGCCCGGCGCCTATCGCGCTGTAGCTTTCCTTCGTCCTCACTTCCAGTTGGACGAACTCACCGTTTCCTTGCGCTTGGTCGCCGAACTGCCGACTTCCGCAAAATAATTTATGGCATTACATGACCCAAATCATAAGGTCGAAACGCTTACATAGACAGAAGGAGCAACACACACAAAATGAATAACTGTTACCTGGAAATCAAAGGCTGCAACGGCACCTCATCAGTCAAAAAGAATGCAATCGAGATCATGAGCTTTAGCTGGGGCGTTCATAACGCATCAGCTTCTGCCAAGGCCTCCGGCGAAAGCCGCGCTGGACGCCCGGACTTCTCCGAGCTGTCCATCATGAAGAGCGTAGACCCGACATCGGTTGATCTGATCAAGCATTGTCTCGTCTGCCTTGCTTTCGATGAAGCCACCTTGGGCTTCATGAAGCAAATCGGCACTGCCAATGAAGAGTATTTTCATATCATCTTCAAGCAGGTTTATATCTCTTCGGTTCAGATTTCGAGCGGTGGTGAGAACCCGTCCGAATCTGTCTCGATCGCCTACGAGGAAATGGAATTCGGCTACAACCCCGAGAAGCCCGACAAGAAGGGCCTGGCTGGATTCAAGGCAATGAAGTACAGCATCAAGGAAAACAAGCCTCTCTAATATGGCTCATCCTGCGACCCAACTTATTGAAGCTGGGCAAGTCCGGCAAGCGCTCGAAGCGCTTGCCGGACATTTGCGTAGCAAGCCGACCGATGTTGCCGCCCGCACTTCGATGTTTGAATGTCTTTGCTTTGCCGGAGAACTCGACCGTGCAGAGAAGCATCTCAATCTCCTGGCAGGCTCAAGCGAACAAGCCAAACTCGGGGCCATCCTCTACTTCTCTGCCATCCACGCAGAGCGTGAACGCCATTCGATGTACAAGAATCAGGTCTTTCCCAAGACTGCCGCAAACTCAAAACTTTCAGGCAAATTGAACGGAAAGCCCTTCAGCGAAATCCGCGACGCCGATAACGACCTCGGCGCACGCCTGGAAGTCTTCGGTGCTGGCTCGTACATGTGGGTCCAATTCGAACACATCTCCCATATCCGGATTGAAGCACCCAAAAATCTCCGCGACACTCTTTGGACTCCCGCCTTCATCAAGACAGGTCCCAAGTTCCAGGGGGCCGACATGGGTGAGGTTTTGCTCCCTGCTATTTATCCTTTCTCGTTTACTTATCCCGATGAGTCCGTCTGGCTTGGACGGCAGACCCTTTGGGCTGAAGACGAAGGAAGCAGCTATCCGCTTGGCCAGAAGATGCTTCTCGTCGACGGTGAAGAGGTGCCATTCCTCGAAGTACGTACACTCGAATTTGACAGCCCTGACGGGGAAGTGGATTCTCATCATGACAATGACGATTCCGCCTCCATCAGCCTGAACTCCTAAAGCATGCCATTCCGCGAAGATATCCTCAATCCGGTGCCGGGTGAAAGCCCGGGCGGCGCAGACCTGCGTTACGATCCCGTCTACGACAAGATCAAAGAAGCCCGTCGCGAGGAGGAAGATCTCGATCAAGGCGACTGGAAACACGAACGAAAAGTTGCTGACTGGCCCCTTACCAGCAAGCTCTGCGAAGAAGCAATCGCCACTCGATCAAAAGACCTTCAGCTTGCCGCCTGGCTGGCTGAGGCTGCGATCCGGCAAAGAGGTTTTGGGGGGTTGCTTGAAGGTATCGCCCTCATCCACGGCTTGGTCGAAAAGTTCTGGGACAACCTTTATCCGGAACTCGAAGATGGCGACGCCGAGTTCCGGGCTACCCCTCTCGACTGGTTATCAAACCAGTTGATCCTTCTCTCGCGCAATCTTGGTCTCACTAAAGACGGGCATTCCTATCTCCTGTACAAAGAGTCGCGTGACGTTGGCTACGAAGAACAAGCTACCAGTGATTCCGCCAAAGCCGCCCGCAAAACGAAGCTCGATGAGGGAAAGCTTGCACCAGAAACCTTCGACGAATCCTTTACCCAGACACCGAAGCTCTTCTACGTAAACCTTGAGGCAAGCCTGGTCCAGATATTGACCAACGTCAAAGAGCTGGCCAAAATCTGTGACGGGAAATTTGGGGAGTACACTCCTTCTTTCACTCGCTTCGTTCAGGCGGCTGAGGAAATCAAGCAGGTCAATAAAGGCCTGCTCGACAAGAAACGCGAGATCGAACCAGACCCCATTGAAGAGGCTCCTGCTGAAGCTGAAGTTGCCGCTGACGGCTCGCTGGTCGAGCCATCCGCCGTCGGCTCGGGCATCAACATCGCGGCTTTCACAGGGGCCGAACCTGCAAGTCGCAAGGCTCTCATTGAAGGCTTGGTTCATGCAGCCGCTCAGTTGCGTCAGCTTGACCCCACCAATCCTGGTTCCTATCTGATGATGCGCGGATTGCGCTTTGGTGAATTGCGAGCTGCCGCGACCAAAGGCGAAATGCGCTCGCTGGAAGCCCCTCCAACCGAGATTCGCCGCCAACTCCGTGTCTATTTGCTCGACTCCAAATGGAAAGAACTCCTCGACCTGACTGAAGCTAGCCTTGCTCTTCCCGCAAGCCGGGCCTGGCTCGATTTACACCGCATGACTGCCGAAGCTTGCGTCGGTCTTGGGGACGACTACAACGGAGTCGCCTCTGCCATTCGTGGCGAGGTTCGCACCCTGCTCCGGGATGTTCCCGAAATACGAAACGCCATCCTGATGGATGACACCCCAGCCTGCAATCCGCAAACACTGGCTTGGCTCGATGAACTTGGCGACGATCCACCGGCGCAGTTGGAAGGCGAAGAGATTGACCCCTCCACAGCGATTCCCACGCCAGCCCCACGCACCAGTGCCCTGCCCTGGCGAAAACGAATGGCAGACCCCTTCCGCGTCGCCATCGAAGCTCTGCGCCGCGGAGACAAAGGCAAGGCCCTTGAGATCATGCGCAACGAAATCGAAAGTCAGCCTTCGGCGCGAGGAAAGTTTCTCAGGCAGTTGCAGGTCGCTGAACTCTGCGTACAGGCCAACGCCAAGGATATCGCCCAGCCATTCCTTGAAGACGTAAAAACTAAGCTCATCGAATTTAGGGTCCCCGAATGGGAAGACCGCTCGATTGTGGTTCAGGTTCTAGTGGACCTGTACCTCTATCATGAAGGAACCGTCGACGATTCAGCAGAGCGCTCTCGCATCTTCCAACTAATTTGCCGGCTTGACCCTGTTCGAGCCCTCTCCCTGAGATCCTAGAGGCTAAGTGGCATTTCAACTTGACGTCCTGGTAACGCTCTCGGTGCTGGATCGGCTCGTCGATACCGAGCCGAACAACGCTGCCGAAGCTCCGCTCACTCGTGCGGAATCGGTGCGAAGGTTGCGGGCGGCAGTCAGGAGGGACCTCGAATGGCTCTTGAATTCGCGAAGGGTTGCAATTCCTCCCGACGCTGCGCTCACTGAACTCGGCAAATCGCTGTATGTCTTCGGGCTTCCCGACATATCCTCGATCCGGCTCTCTGACCGCGCAGAACAAGCCAAGCTGCTTGCCGCAATTGAGAAGACCGTGCAAATTTTCGAGCCGCGCCTTACCGACGTCCGGGTCATACCGATCCTCGACAATTCCAAGAGGTCCATTCAACGGCTCGATTTCCGGATCGAAGGTCTACTCATGATGGACCCCGCTCCAGAGCACATTTCCTTCGACACAACGCTCGACGCAGTGAATCAGAACTACCGCGTTAAATCGGACGGGGTAGACTAGACCGCCATGCGCGACGACCTTCTCCTCTACTACGAACGCGAACTCACCTACCTCCGGCAGATGGCGGCAAACTTCGCCGAACGCTACCCGAAGATCGCCTCGCGCCTCGTGCTCGAAGGGGACAAGTGCGAAGACCCGCACGTGGAGCGGCTGCTTGAAGGCTTTGCCTTTCTCGCCGCGCGTGTCCACCTCAAGATCGACGATGAGTTCCCGGAATTGACTGAAGCCATTCTCGGCATCGTTTATCCGCATTTCATCCAGCCAATCCCTTCGATGTCGATCGTCGAATTTGAACTCGACCCTTCCAAAGGCAAACTCGACAAGGGCCTGCTCATCCCCGCTGGATCCATTCTGTATTCCAAGGCCGTTCAAGGTGTCCCTTGCAAGTTCCGCACCAGCTACGACCTGACACTGTATCCAGTGACCGCAACTGCTGCCGAGTTTGCAACACCAGACAGGTTGCGTCCTGCCCTTAAGGCCCCTGATGCCCAGTACGCCATCCCGGTTCGCTTCACTGCCCCGGCCGACGTCGACCTGTCGCAAATTGGTCTCGATAAGCTGCAACTGTTTCTAAACGGTGAGTCTGGAGTCATCCATTCACTCTATGAGGTGCTCTGCAGCAAGGTTTCGAGGATCCTGATTCGCAACCCTCAGGAACCCCGGCAGGCTCCCATCGAAATTCCACTAACTTCGATCCGGCCGATGGGATTTGAGAAGGACGAAGGTGTCCTTGATTATCCTGGACGCTCCTTCCTGGCTTACCGGTTGCTGCAGGAGTTCTTCGCGTTTCCTGAAAAGTTTTTCTTCCTTGAGTTGAGCGGGTTGGCCGATGTGCTGCGCAAAGGATTCAAGAACGAGTTTGAGGTCATCTTTCTGGTATCGAGAATCGATTCAGAAGACACCCGGCTGCGGCTCGAAACTGGAATCTCGGCCGCTACCTTCCGTACGACAGCCACACCAGTTGTTAATTTGTTTCCTCAAACCTGCGAGCCAATCCTGCTCGATCAGAAGAAACCGGAATACGCAATAGTTCCAGATGTCCGGCGCATGAATGCTCTTGAAATTCACTCGATCGCCGAAGTCACTTCCGTCAATCTCGACCAGCAGACCAGCATTCAATACGAACCCTTCTACTCAATTCGCCATGCCCAGCTTTCTCAGAAGCAGCAGACGTTTTACATTGCTTCGCGTCGCCCTTCACCAAGAGCCAATGACGAAGGAACCGACATGTACCTGTCTCTCGTCGATCTCTCATTTCGTCCCATCCACCCCAATCTTGACGCGGTAACCATTAAAACATTTTGCACCAATCGTGATTTACCTTCGCGGCTACCTTTCGGTAACGAAACCGGCGACTTTGAACTCGAATTGAGCGCCCCGCTCAAAAGAATCGTGGCTCTTCGAAAGCCGACTCCCACGCTGCGTCCGGCGATTGGCAAGAACATCTACTGGCGGCTGGTCTCGCACCTGTCGCTCAACTACCTCTCGCTGGTGGAAGATGGCAAAGAAGCTCTGCAGCAGATTCTCAACCTTTACAACATCACCAACTCGCCTTCGAGCGAGCGAATGATCAGCGGAATTAAGGGGCTCAAGTCCAGGCGCAAGTTTGCCCGTCTTGTCTCGGATGATGGCATCGCCTTTGCCCGCGGATTTGAGGTAGAGATCGAGCTGGATGAAGAGCAGTTCGTAGGCGGAGGCGTCTATCTCTTCGCATCGGTACTCGAGCGCTTTTTGGCAAACTACGCTTCGCTCAACAGCTTCACACAACTATCCGTCCGCACCGTTCAAAGAAAGGAGCCGCTGCGACAATGGCCACCACGCGCTGGACAGAAGATCCTGGTTTAGAGCCTGTCGAACAATACCCTCTTGCCATTCGGCGCAACTGGCTCGACGATCTCTTTGACGATACCCCGGGGCGATTTCATTTCTTTCAGGCAGTGCGCCTCCTTTGCCGGCTAGGCAACGGATTGACACCTCCGGGCTTATTCCCGAAGAGTCCACAAACCGAGGTGGTTCATTTCGGAGTCAACCCCTCTTACGCCTTTCCCCCATCACAGATTCACAG
This sequence comes from Acidobacteriota bacterium, assembly GCA_043718395.1. GTDB lineage: Bacteria > Acidobacteriota > Terriglobia > Bryobacterales > Bryobacteraceae > Bryobacter. Next base: position 52,908 of record JAYSVS010000042.1, on the reverse strand, counting down.
TCTCGAGTGGCCGGCATTCAATGCTGAAAGAGTCAATTGGCAACCTCCGTTGATGCGTGTTAACTTCATGGGCTTGATTGGACACTCTGGCGTACTGCCGATGACTTACTCCGATTTTGTCCTGGAGCGCATCCGGGACAGAGACCGGACAACACTTGAGTTTCTCGATCTCTTCCACCACCGTCTGATCTCGCTCTTCTATCAGGCCTGGGAGAAATACCGCTTCTGGGTCAGCTATGAGCGTGATCGCCAGGACCGAATGTCCAGCTACCTGCTCGACTTTATCGGCCTAGGCACCCCAGGTCTGAACAGACGTCAGGCAGTCAGCGATACTTCGTTGATCTTCTACACCGGTCTGCTTGCTATGCAGTCTCGATCTGCGCTGGCCCTCGAACAATTCTTGAGTGATTACTTCGATGTGCCGATAGCCGTCGAAGAGTTCGGTGGCTCCTGGTACCCGCTCTCAGATCAGGATATCTGCAAATTCTCAGATCCACCTACCCAAGCAGAGCAACTTGGATTTGGGGTTGTTGTTGGTGACGCCGTTTGGGACCGCGCCTCCCGGGCAAAGATCAGCGTTGGCCCGCTGCACCTCGATCAATACCGGGACTTTCTCCCTGGTGGCAACGCCCACATACCGCTTGAAGCAGTAACCCGGTTTTTCACGAATGGTGAGTTGATCTTTGAGGTTCAACTTATCCTTGCGCGAGATAGTGTTCCCAGGTGTCAACTTGGGATAGACTCGGATTCTCCGCCCAGGCTAGGGTGGATGACCTGGATGAATACCACCCAACAGCGGACGGAAGATCCTGGAGATACTGTTTTTCTTTTGAATTAAATACCGGAGGACTTGATGAGCGTAAATCTGAAATCCCTGATCGGAAAACTGAACGACACCACACGCAACACGATGCAAGCGTCGGCGGGCTTCTGCCTGCAGCGCACCCATTACGATGTCGAGATTGAGCACTTCCTGATGAAGCTGCTTGACAATTCGGGGGGCGACTTTCCCGCCATCCTAAAGACGTTTGATGTCGATAAGTCGAAGCTGGCGGCGCAACTTACAGCCTCGCTCGACAAGCTCAAAAGCGGCAATGCCCGTACCCCAGTGCTCGCGCCAACTCTAGTCAAGATGTTGAGCGAAGCATGGTCTGCCGCGTCGCTTGATTTCGATTCCGGCAATGTACGCACCGGCTACTGCATCATCGCATTGACACAGAACGAAGAGTTGGTCCGCCTGATGGGCGACGTCTCCAAGGAATTCAAGAAGATTGATGCAAAGTCTCTCAAGGACAACTTCATCGCCATCTGTGGCTCATCCTACGAGAGTTCAGAGATGAAGGATTTGGGCGAAGGTGAAGCATCGGCAGCAAGCAGCGCTCCCGGGCCCGATGGCGCTCCCCGGGTCAACCCCAATTCAAAATCGCCCAACCTCGATGCTTATACGATCAACCTGACGGAGAACGCAAAGAATGGCAAGATCGACGCCGTTCTTGCCCGCGATTTCGAAATCAGGCAGGTGGTTGATATCCTCACCCGACGCCGCCAGAACAACCCGATCCTTGTCGGCGAGGCAGGAGTTGGTAAGACAGCCATCGTCGAAGGCCTTGCGCTGCGCATTGTCGCCGGCGACGTGCCGCCACCTCTCAAGAACGTAACTCTCCGCACGCTCGACCTTGCTCTCTTGCAAGCTGGAGCGAGCGTCAAAGGAGAATTCGAAAATCGTCTCAAGGGGCTGATCGATGAAGTAAAGAAGTCGCCTACTCCTATCATTCTCTTTATTGACGAAGCACACACCATGATCGGAGCCGGGGGCCAAGCCGGTCAGAACGACGCAGCCAACCTGCTCAAGCCTGCGCTGGCTCGCGGTGAACTTCGCACTCTGGCAGCAACCACCTGGGCCGAATACAAGAAGTACTTTGAAAAGGATCCGGCTCTGGCTCGCCGCTTCCAACTGGTCAAGGTGGATGAGCCCAGCGAGTACAACTGCCAACTCATGCTGCGTGGCATCCTTCCCATGCTTGAGAAGCACCATAATGTGCTCATCCTCGACGAGGGCCTCGCTGCCGCCGTCAAGTTATCGCACCGCTATCTGCCAGATCGCCAATTGCCGGACAAGGCAGTCAGTGTTCTTGACACTGCCTGTGCCCGCCTGGCTCTTGGACAAAACTCCGTGCCGCCAGCGGTGGAATCCGTTCAGCGAGAAATCGATGATTATGACGTCCAGACTCGCGTGCTCAATCGTGAACTTGAAATCGGAGCCGATCACAAAGAGCGCCTTGGCGAACTGGCCGAGAAAAAATTGCAGGCTGAAGCCAAGCTCAAGACTCTCAAGGACCGTTGGGAACTGGAAGGCTCGATCGTAAAAGACATTCGGGAAATTCGCGACCAGATCATGGCCAACACCGAGGGCATCGACAAAGAAGACCTTCGCACCAAGATCAACGCAAAGACCAGGGAACTGGAAGAACTTCAAGGCGAAAGCCCGCTAATGCGTGTCTCGGTAGACGCTCAAGTTGTTGGCGAGGTCATCGCCGCCTGGACAGGTATCCCCATCGGTAAGATGCTCAAGGACGAGATTCAAACCGTTCTCGAACTCGAGAAGCATCTCTGCGCCCGCGTCATTGGCCAGGATCATGCAATGCATGCCATCGCGGAACGAATCAGAACGAACAAGGCCGGGATGGATGATCCGGTCAAGCCTGTTGGTGTCTTCATGCTGGTTGGCCCTTCAGGTGTAGGTAAGACCGAAACCGCGCTTGCAATCGCCGACATGCTGTATGGCGGTGAGGACAACATGATCGCCATCAACATGAGCGAGTTTCAGGAGGCCCATACGGTTTCAACGCTCAAGGGCTCGCCTCCCGGATATGTGGGCTATGGCGAAGGCGGTGTGCTCACAGAAGCCGTCCGTCGCCGCCCGTACTCCGTGGTGCTGCTGGACGAAGTGGAGAAGGCGCACCCCGACGTGCTCGAACTGTTCTTCCAGGTCTTCGACAAGGGCCGTATGGAAGATGGCGAAGGCCGCGAGATCATTTTCCGCAACAGCGTGATTATCCTGACCTCCAACGCCGCGACAGACACGTTGATGAAGCTGGTCGCCGACCCTGAAACAATGCCTTCTCCTGAAGGGATTGTTCTGGCCATGAAGCCGGAGCTGGACAAGATCTTCAAGCCAGCCTTCCTCGGTCGAATGGTAATCATCCCCTACTACCCTGTGCGCGACGAAGTTCTCAAGACGATTGTCAGGCTCAAGCTGGGCAAGATCCAGAAGCGCTTGAAGTCGACACACAAGATTGAACTGGCTGCAGGCGCGGACGTGATCGACGCAGTAGCGGCGCGCTGCACCGAAGTCGAGTCTGGCGCACGCAACGTCGATAACATCCTTACCAACACGGTATTGCCCGACATCAGCCGGCGGCTGCTGAGCATGATGGCTGAAGGAGTCCGGCCTGACCTGATCACGATCACAGTTGGGCCGGACGGCAACTTTCAATACGTCTAGGGCTTGATGCCGGCTTTCTCGAAATCGCCAGCTTTGAAGATACTGAGCTTTGAGGGGTCCATGTACTTTTTGAAGACTTCGTTTACCTTCTCTGGCGTTAACGAATCCACTTTGCTCTCCACCTCGCGGGTGTAGACCATGGTGCGATCAAAGGCGGCGTTGTTGTTGAGGGTGCCGGTTAACATGGCATCCTCAGTGCGCATGACTTGGCGCGATTGGAGCCAGCCCTTCTTGGCGGAGTCTACTTCGTCGCGAGTGAAACCATCCTTGAAGGCTTTGTCGAGTTCTTCCAAGAAAGCCTTTTCAACCTTTTGAATATTGGCTGGATTCAATATGGCGTTTCCCATGAACATCGCATTATCCTGCTTGGGCGAAGCGGAGAAGTTCGCGCCGACCCCGTAGCTCAGACCTTCTTTGCCACGGATACGAGAGGCAAGGCGAGAGTTAAGAAAACCACCGCCGAGGATGTAGTTGCCCAACAGAAGAGCGGGGTAGTCTGGATGGTCGTCGCTGATCTGAATCGGGAAGCTGGCGAAGAAGACGGCATTGGCTTTGTCTGGTGTCTGGAATGACTGGTTGATTGGTGCAACTGGCTTGAAGGGGTTGGGCACGCGGGTGTAAGGCGCGCTTGCCTTCCAGGAGCCAAAGAGGTTGGCTAGCAGTGGCGTGACAGTTGCTTCATCAAAGTCTCCGACAATGGAGATCTGTCCAGCCGAGGCACCATAGAACTGTTTGTGGAAAGCTTTGAGATCATCGAGCTTCACCGCCTTGATGTTCTGAATCTGCTCTTCTGGTGTTGACCGGTAACGAACATCGCCTTTGGGGTAGGGGGACATATGGCGCATCATTGCCGTCATGGCAACCACCTGCGGTTCCTTTTGGCCATTCTCAACGTTGCTGATGAAACCCTTCGTTACTTCCTGAAACTCACTCTCCGGGAAGGATGGCTCTCTCAACATTTCGGCGACGAGCTTGAGCACTTCCGGTAGATTTGACCGCGTGGTTTCGATGGATGCCAGAGCTTGCGTTGCGCCACCAAAGATGCGTGCGTTGGCCTTGAGACGGTCTAGCTCGTCTTTGAGTTGCTTCTTGTCGTGTTTGGTTGTGCCGCGATCAAGCATGCTGGCCGTCAAGCTCCCGATCTCGCTTTTACCGGCGAGCGCTTTTTCATCGCCCAGGCGGAGCACCACCTGTGCATTTACCTTTTCGCCGCGAGTCTTCTTTGAAAGAAGCATGGTCTGGATTCCCGAGGCCAATTTTGCGCGTTTCGTACGCGTGTCGATATTGGCTGCCGAGGAATCGAAAGCCTCACCAGCGACAATGGCCGCTCCGCCCTTGTAGTCCTTTACGAGCGAACTGATGGCGGGGGCTTTTGGCACTTCAGTGCGGTCTGGCTTGTCTTCAGGCACGAAGACCCCAAGAGTGCGATTGGATGGCTTCATGTAGCGCAGGGCAACTTGCTGCACCTGTTCTGGGGTTGCATTGAGCGTTGCGTCACGAATGACAAAGTAGGTTCTCCAGTCTCCCATCGCAATATAGTTGCTTAAGGTGAGTCCAACACGTTCTGCATTGTTGAACAGAATCTCGTAATTCTTTCGCTGAGCTTGCCTGGCCTGATCAACCTCCACTTTTGTGACAGGCTCTTTGGCGAAGCCCTCGACAGTATCAAGCAAAATTTTCCTGGCCGCTTCAACGTCGTCAGTCTTTGAGAGGACAACGCTGTTCAGCATAGCCCCGGGTTCCGCAAGCTCGAAGGTTTGAGTGAAGTTCTGAGTCGCCTTCTTTGTCTCAACCAAGCGCTTGTAGATTCGACCCGTGGCGTCATCGCTCAAGACAGCGTCCAGCAGATTGAGAGCGCCGATGTCGGGATGTGTACCAGCCGGAATGTGGTAGCCAGCCATCAAGACCTGGATGCCGCCGACGCGGCGGACAGTGACCAAGCGTTCGCCGTCTTGAACTGGCTCTTCGGTATAGGTAGGCTGCAGCGTACGCTCAGGTTTGGCAATGGAGCCGAATAGCTCCATCACCATAGCGAGGGTTCTGGCTTCATCAAACTTGCCTGTGATCGTGAGGACAGCATTGTCAGGCTGGTAGAAGCGGCGATAGAAAGCCTGTAGACGATCAATGTTGACTCCCTCGATATCGCTGCGTGCCCCAATCGTTGTTTTGCCGTAGTTGTGCCATTCAAACATTGTGGCCAGGGTCCGCTGGAACATGACGCGGATGGGGCTGTTTTCTCCGCTTTCAAATTCGTTGCGTACGACAGTCATTTCACTGTCGAGATCTTTTTTGGCAATGAAGGAGTTCACCATCCGGTCTGATTCCAGATCCAGGGCCCAGCGGAGGTTCTCTTCAGATGCATTGCAAGTTTCGAAGTAGTTGGTGCGATCCCAACTGGTGGTTCCGTTAGGGAAGCAACCGTGGTCGGTTAGCTCTTTGGGAATGTTTCCGTGCTTGGGCGTGCCTTTGAAGACAAGGTGCTCCAGTAGATGGGCCATGCCGGTTTCGCCGTAGTTCTCGTGACGCGAACCGACGAGGTAAGTGATATTGACTGTGAACTTGTTTTTGGACGGATCGGGAAACAAGAGTACGCGCAAACCATTTTTGGTGAGCGTATACTCGGTAATCCCTTCTACCGCGACACCACGCTCCAGACCTGCGGTCTGGCCGAAAAGGCCGAAGACAAAGCAGATCGGCAATAAGAATCTAGACATAACTCGATCTTAGCCCGATTAGAAATAGATTTTCGCACCCACCTCGACCCGGCGTGAGTTATCGACGACTCCGCCTGCACTGCCAAAGTTGGCTTGACCTACTGTGATCACGCTTGGCCCGCCGAAGGATACCTGGTTCAGAACATTAAAAGCTCGGAGCTGAAGCGACATGCGGAGCTTCTCGGTGAGAAAGACAGACTTCTGCAAATTGACGTCGGTAGTTCTTAGCCAGCCCTCACGAATGTTTGGCAAAAAGCGAGGCCCGTCGGGAATTTGAAACTCGGGAGTCGTGCGGAAGGCCGCTGGGTTAAACCAGGGCTTGGTGCAGCCGCAGGCGTTAGACCAGTCGCGGCTGTTGGCGATGGATTGCGACAAGGGATAGGCCGCCTCGACACCCGGAACTACGGAAGCTCTCGAAGGGTTGGCACCCGCGATTCGCGACAGATCTGGCCCGCCAACATTGATTGGCAGCCCGGCTTGAAGGGTTGTGTTCGAGAAGAACTGCCAGTTGCCGGCTAAGCGGTTTACAAGTTTGCTTTTGTTCAAAAACTTCTTGCCTCTACCGAATGGTAGTTGGGTTGAAAAGGTAATAACGGCACGTTGCGGTACGTCAAAGGAGCCAACTGATCGCTCTAGCCTGACGTTGTAGGTATCGCGGATGCCGGCTGGATCAAGGAAGGCGATGCCGTTGCCGCCGCCTCCGGTTTCGAGCACTTTTGAGACCGTGTAATGAGCGCCGAGGGAGAAGCCACGAGCGAACCTGCGATCCACTTTGACTGTCACTGCGTGATAGATGCTATCGCCTACAGGAGGCCGGAAGTAAATCAGGCTGCCGCCAAATGCATTGGCCGTAGTTGGCGAGGCGAATTGAGGATAGGGCTTGAGGAGTTGCAGCCGCGGGATGCGCGGTAGGGAAAGAAGGCCGGGGAGCCCTTTGCCGAAGAAGGGATTGGGGACTTGTTCCGTCAAATAGCCACCACCATTCGCCAGATTCTTAGGGTCGATCTGATTCAGCTCAAGGCTGTTGGTGGGGAGCCTGACACCGCGGCTACCAAAGTAAGTGACATCGACGGAAGTAGTTTTGCCTAACTGTTGGGCTACAGCAAAATTCCATTGTTGAACATAACTGTTGGGCTGATCACGCAAAACCAGATTGGCGTTGTTGCCCAAACGGAAAGTTCCGTCATCGACGCGACTGGTGGAATTTGGGCGCGTGATGCCAGCGGGAAAAGGATTGCTAAGCGTCGTTTTTGGAGTGTAGTCAGGATTGAAGACATCCGCGATGACGTTGAAGTTGAAGGGGGTGGTAACGATTGCCGTCTCAAGGCCGATGGGCAGGTAGAAGATGCCGAAGCCTCCGCGCACGGCAGTTTTGTTGGTAACACGGTAGGCGAAACCAAGGCGAGGGCCGAAGTTCTTCCAGTTGGTCTTGCGAATGGTGCGCGGGTTCTTGCCGCCGGTGAACTCGAGGGCACCTTTGAAGCCTGTACCGTTTTCCGCTTGGGGATTGAAATAAGTAAGACGGTCATGCGCCTCGCCTGTGCCTGTCTCAGATTCCCAACGGACGCCCAGGTTTAAGGTGAGGCGCGGCGTCACTTTCCAGTCGTCTTGAAAGTAACTGCCCATGTAGTGTTGGAAAGCACTCAGGGGCTCTACTTTTTCGTAGGTGTAGGCACCGAAGCCCAAGAGGAAGCTGGCTAGCCCAAGGCCTTGCTCTGGGCGTGCGATGCCAATCTGGTCGCTTGAGGTATAGAACTGGTTGAAGTTATAAGCTCCAGTGGGATTAGCAACCTGGAAGGGATAGAAACGGTAGAGCCTGTACTCGCCACCCATCTTAAGAGTGTGTTTGCCGCGCGCCCAAACGAGGTTGTTCTGAAGCCCTTGCGTATCGCGAGGCTGGTTGTTGAAGGCGGTACCGCCGAGGTCTGGGATTCCGCTGCCCACCGAGACATTCGGGTAGATCAAGACGTTGGCCGAATCGCGGATGTAATTGGGCAGGCCGAGGGTGGTTGGGTCGAAACCAAGGGTGTTCGAAACCAGATTTGCCCGGTAGCGCACGTACATGTAGCGGAAGACATTGAAGAGGTACGGCGTGATCTGGTAGGTGTCATCGAAGCCGCTGTTGTAGAAGCTGTCTTTGGTGTTATTCGAATTGGTGAAGCGTACCTTCACGCTAGGCTGGGTGTCGAGCGACTTCTGTTGGGAGAAGCGACCAAAGAGGCGGTGGCGGTCGTTGAAGATATGATCTACGCGTGTGGTGAAGAGGTCTCTTGAATAGCCGCGATTGCCGGAGAAGAGGTAATTCTGCCTGCCTGTGATGGAGCTTCCGGTTCTGTTGGCTTCCGGGTATTCGCCAAGCATCTTAAGGGCAACCGGGTTGAAGCGACCACGGGGAATCATGTTGCCTGGGAAGGGATCGCGAGACCTCACACCGCCCACGATGCGGCTTGTAGCCGGATCGAAGATTTGAATCAACTGGCCGCCAGCCGCACCTAGAAAGCGAGTCTCAGAGAAATCGCCTTCGCGCTCGAGAGCTGTGGGCACACTGGTTACACTGCGCACCGGGTCTTTCTCGCGACGGCCTTCGAAGGCGGTAAAGAAGAAGGTCTTGTTCTTGCCCTGGTACAGGCCAGGAATTGAAATCGGGCCGCCAACTGTGCCGCCATATTGGTGCCTTCGCAGGACAGGGCGCAAGGTTCCAAAGCGGTTGTTCACGAAACTGTTGGCGTTGAGGAAATCGTTCTGATGATAGTAATAAGCAGTGCCGTGGTATTTGTTGCCGCCGCTTTTGGTGACGATGTTGACGGCTCCGCCGCCGGTACGGCCGAACTCGGCAGAGAAGCTGTTGGTCTCGACGCGGAACTCCTGCACCGCGTCTGGAGGCGGGCTGAAGGCGACGCCGTTGAAGTCGCCTATCGTATTGACGGCACCGTCCAGCAACACTTCGTTGGTGGAGGTTCTGCCGCCGCCGACGGAGAAGTTAGAATTGAAGACTCCCCTGCCGCCACGGGCGTCTCCCACTTGGCCTTTGGCTATGACGCCGGGTGCCAGCCGGACGACAGCCATTACATCGCGCTGGACGAGCGGCAATTCATCGATGGTCTGCGAGGTGATGGTGGTGCCGACGTTGCCCGCCTCGGTCTGGAGGACTGGGGCTTCTTCGGTGACCTGGATTTCTGTGGCAACGCTCAGCAGGGACAGGTTGAAATCGAGGACCGCCGACTGATTGATCCCGAGCGAGACCTGCTTTTGAACTCTCTTCTGGAAACCGGGTGCCGTGACGGATATTTCATAGAGCCCTGGGGGCAATATTGGAAACGAGAATACGCCCATGGCGTCGGTTGTGGCGGACTTGGTCGCGTTCGTCTCTACCTGAGTCGCAATGACAACTGCGGCAGCGATGGGCGAAGCTGCGGGGTCGAGCACGGTGCCGGTGAGGCGGGCTGTAAACGTCTGTGCAGAGAGTAAAGGCACTAGGCAGAGTGCGAGAACGGAAAATCGAATCACGATCTATAGAGTAGCCAGAAATAAAGTTCGTGATAATTCTGAGGGATGTGGCACTTTAATCAAATGAATATAGTGCGTTTCCTTCCGCTAGCGCTGGTCCTTCAATGCGGTTCCGCTTCGCAGGGTCAGTCGCCTGATCTTTCAGGTCTGACTGGCGGCGGCCAGTTTTTGATTAGGGCATCGCAATCCGTTGCGACCGCGTATCATGGCAGCCCTTAACGGAATTTACAGGGCTATTGAGATATTTCGACGGTTCACCCGAAAGCATCATCGGTACTTTTAAGTTACAATTCTTCGAACTACTAGAAGTGCTTCAGAATGCGCGAGGAGATCCTCCGCGTCTCCCTTCGAAAGTTCAGCCCAAACGGGAACTTACGCTAGCCGGCAGGTTTGCAGCGGCGTCAAATTTATACAGCGCAACCGGTGACTTTAACGGAGACGGCATTGACGATTTTGTATCGAAGCCAAGATTCGGTACCTCCATTGTTCTGAGGATTGGCCGCTCCAATAATATATTTGAGCCAGACCGCCTCATCGCGGTTGGTGGAGCCCCTAGAACAGTCATTGCGGCAGACTTGAACAAAGATGGGTTTCCCGATTTTGTGGTGGGCCATTTTGGCGAGATCTCGATTGTCACAGCTACCGGAGCGTCCAGCTATGCGGCGGCGAGGGAACTGCCAGCCGGTGGCCGAGTCGAATCACTTTTCCAAGCGGACTTCAACAACGACCAATTGCCTGACATCGCTGGAATCCTCCACGACGGTAAGGCTGTGGTGGTGTTTCTCAACAGTGGCAACGGCAATTTAGCTTCGCCTATCAGGCTCGCGCTTCCCGAAGATGGCCGCTTTCTGGTGGCTGGCGATATTAATGGAGATGGACGGGCCGATCTGATCCTTACAAGCAACGAGCAAAGCACTCGTCCGTCGTTGATGACTTTGCTTAACAATGGCAATGGGGGGTTTGGTGCAGTGCAAAGCTCGCCGATTCCAGATACTCCGGCCTATCTCGCCGTCACCGATACCAATGGCGACAACCGGCTCGATGCCATTGTTCGACTTGGGAATGGGCTTACGTCGATCCATGCTGGCAGCGGAACGGGGCTGTTTACTCGGCGCTCGGTTCATGGTGGCGGTTACGGCTTCACGACAGGTTTCGATATTCTCGAACTCGACGACGCTAACCGGTTTAAGGTCGATGGGACGATGGCCAGCGTTGCGGCGGTGGGCTTCCCAGGCTTCGCCAGACTTGCGCGGGTGGCGGATTTGAACGGCGATTCGCAACCGGATTTTCTTGCAGCGGGAGACGGCACTTTTGGCCGCACCGGGGGACTCTGGGTTCGCTTGCGATCCGGTCAGGACTATGCGCCCGTAGCGACGCTGGGATCGATCAAGCCGAGCGCGATTGAAGTCATCGATATCAACGGGGATAGCCGGCCCGATATCGTCGCGCTCGATAGCACTCGCTGTTCGGTATTGATGAACACTGGAAACGACAGCACCAACTATCGGCTGCTGGCAGGTGATTTTAACAACGACAAACGCGGCGATATCGTCGTTGTTGGTGCGAGCTCGATGCAAGCGCTTGTGAACAACGGCAACGGTGGTTTTCGTCCGGCCGTAAGTCTGGCGGTGCCTAATGGTGTGTTGAATGCCATCCTCGGCGACGTCAATGGCGATGGGCTGATGGATATCCTGGCGATGACGGGAACTGCGGTTTCAGTGCGCAACGGCAGGAAGCCGGTCCTGGTTCAGTATCTGGCACAAGCGGATGGCAACTTCAGGCCAGCCACCGAGACACTCACTGTGAATGCGAGCGAAACCAGTAGTGTACTCGCCGTAGTCGACCTGAATAACGACAAGATTCCCGACGTCGTTTACGGTTTGGTACCAGCTCTTTCTGCTGCTATATGGAACAGGCATCCGCAACCGGGTTGTGCTGAATCAGGTGACGGCGGCAATTGGCGGGGTTAATGCACTTGTCAGTTACGCCGGCAACCAGGGCCAATTTCCGGGGGTTGATCAGATCAACGTCCAAATTCCGCGGACTCTCGCGGGTAGAGGTGTTGTTGATGTCGTCCTACGCGTGGAGGGAAGCGCCGCCAACACAGTTAGAATTGCTATTCGATAGCAGGGACGACCCATTTCCCCCACCGGTGGCGCTATATCTATAGACTGAAGATTCTTAGCCATGCCACTCAAGCAACAGGAACGCCCATACGAAGTAATAGTGCCCCATCTGGGCAAAGACAAGTTTGTGTTCATGAACATCGAAGGTAGCGAGTTTGTTTCGAACACGTACAACTTCAATCTGGTGATGGCCACCGAGGACAAGTCGATTGACGATGAAGACCTTCTGCGCAAACCAGTGGTAATCACGATGCGGCGGGAGAAGCTACCTCCGCGCATCATTCACGGAATCATACAGAAAACCAAGCTGATTGGATTTGAGAATCAGCAGGTGCCAGTCTACTATTGGGCAGCCACGATTGTCCCCTCGCTCTGGTTTCTTAATCTTGAAACTGATTGCCGGCACTTCATCGACAAGACCGCAGTTGAGATTGTCACCAAAGTTCTGACCGAGCATGGAATCACGAACTTCACCTTCAAGATCCAGGGCGCGATTCCGAAGCGGGAATTTACCGTACAGTACCGCGAAACCAGCTTCAACTTCATCTCAAGAATACTTGCAGAAGAAGGCATTTTTTATTGGTTTGAGCACACAGAGCAAAAGCATCAACTGATCCTGGCCAATACAAACGCTGCAACTCAGAATTGCCCACACCTATATAAATTTCCTTATGGAAAAGGGAATGCCTCAGGCGGATCAGGGGGTGTCGTAGACCATCTGGAGCAGTCTGTTTCTGCACACACGGGAAAGATGACATTCCAGGATTTCAACTTTACGATGAGCAGCGTGAGTCTGCTGTCTTCGACTAAAGGCAAGCAACTTGCTGAAGTTTACGATTATCCGGGTCTATTTACAACCAAAGCTGACGGAGAACGCTACGCAAAGATGCGGCTGGAAGAACAGGAAGCAAACCTGCGCACGATTGAGGCACATACCTCGTCAACCACGCTGATCCCAGGCTTTCGCTTTGAGGTTGAGAACCATTTCGATGCCCAGGCCAACACATCGTACATCATCCTGGGCACCAGCTTCTCCTGCCGGCAGAATGTCCAGGGTGAGGAGGCCGGGGATTCGGGCACGACAGCTTCTTTCCACTTCTCGGCAATCCCATTCAAAGTTCCTTACCGTCCGATGCGTAGACATCCAAAGCCGATGATCCATGGAGTGCAAACAGCAATTGTTTGTGGGCCCCCGGGTAACGAAATTCATTGCGACAAATACGGCCGGGTAAAAGTGCAGTTCCACTGGGACCGGCTGAGCAAGAAGGATGACAACTCCTCGAACTGGATCCGGATTTCAAACACGATGGCAGGGGCAAACTGGGGGCAGATCTCCATACCTCGCATCGGGCAGGAAGTGATCGTCAGCTTTCTCGAAGGAGACCCGGACCGTCCGATCATTACGGGGCGCGTATACAACGACCAGCAGATGCCGCCTTACACGTTGCCTGCTAACAAGACCCAGTCTGGGTTCAAATCGCGCTCTAGCCCCGGTGGGGGTTCGGGGGACTTCAATGAGTTCCGATTTGAAGACAAGCAGGGGAGCGAACAGGTATATCTGCACGCCCAGAAGGATTTCGACGAACTGATCGAGGAGCAGCACACCATCACTGTGCAGAAGAAGGACCAGATCACCAAGGTTGAGAAGGGCAACCGGGAGATCACGGTTTGCATGGGGAACAACAAGCTGGAGGCGAGCGCCGGCAAGATTAGCGAGAAGGCCGCGCAGGAAATCAAGATGGAGTGCGGGGCATCGAGCATCACCATGACGCCGGCAAGCATCGAGCTAAAGATTGGTGGAGCGACGATCATGATGACGGCCGCCAGTATCAAGATGAATGCGCCGATGATTCTTCAGAACTAAAAAAGAATGACAGCGAAAAACGCTACTGAAATCAGCAGTCAAGCACAAATCAAGATCCCCGCCAAGGACTACCTTGCTTTGGCTCAGAACGCCAGGCACTATGCCCAACTATTGATCGAAAACCGTCTCTGGCTAGATGCGATTGCTTATCTGAGCCATGCGATCACTCCGAGAGAGGGTATCTGGTGGGCCTGGTTCTGCGCCCGCAAGGCGTCGGTGCTGAAATCTGACCCTGCTGAAATTAGAGGCCTCGCTTGCGCCGAAGCCTGGATCGCCCAACCTACAGAAGAGCACCGGTTGGTGGCTAGTGGTCTAGCGGAACGACTGCCGTCAGGAACGCCTTCGCACAGCGTGCTTCAAGCCATCATCCATACGGGTGAAATCTTGAGTGATATTTCGAACGAGAAGATGCCGGTTGTTCCGTATCTGGCCAACAAGTTTGTTCAGGTTGCAGTGATCACTTCGGTCTATACACTAGACGCTGAGAATCCAGAAGTGATCGCAAACGAATTTCTTCTTCAGGGACTGGATGTGGCCGACCGCATCCAGCTCTGGTCAAAGTATATTTAGACTTCGCAGATTTTGAGCATTGCGTCGAGCGTCTTGACTGGATCGGGATTGCCGGGACGCGGACTGTACTCGTGGCTGATCCAGCCCTGGTAGCCAAGGTCGGCTATCTTTTTGGCGATCGGGGCATAATTCATTTCCTGGGTCTGGAGATCGAACTCATAGCGGCCAGGATTGCCGGCTGTGTGGAAGTGTCCGATGTACTGGAAGTTCTGTTCGATGGTGCGCATGATATCTCCTTCCATAATTTGCATGTGATAGATGTCGAAAAGCAGCTTGAAGCGAGGCGAGCCGATTCGCTTGCAAAGCTCGACACCATAAGTTGTATGATCGCAAGCGTAATCCGGGTGATTCACTTTGCTGTTTAAGAGTTCCATGCACAAGGTAACGCCAGCGTCTTCGGCACGTTTGATGATGCGGCGGATAAATTTTTCGTTGTTGTCGAGACACTTCTCGATGCTTTGGCCCCATTTATTTCCGCTCAGCAGGATTGCGTTTGGCGCCTTTAGCTCGGCAGCGGACTTGATAACTTCAGTCGCCATCCTGTCGAGCTCGTCATGGCGCGAGAGGTCTGTCGAGTTGTGCATTAAGGTGCCGATGCCAGGCAGCATGGTTGGGGTGATGCCGTACTTCTTGAGTATTGGAAAATCTTTTTGCCCCACCAGATCATGTCCGGTTACACCGAGCCCGGCGGCAACCTTGCAGCGCTGTTCGAGGTCGAATCCACGGCCCAGCACTCCGCTGCAAACACCTTGCTTCAGCCTGCCGGGGCGAGGGTTTGGAGCAGTCTGGGCACCTACAACAAAGGTTGCGGCGGCGGCCGCACTGGTCTTGAAAAGGTCACGTCTGTTCATTGCTAATCCATATACTATCAGGAGATGGGCTTCGCACTATGGCATCAAGATCCGCTGTTGTTGTGTTCTGGCACTCATGAGTACCGGCCAATGGGAACGGCGATCATTGGGGATCAGGGATTGTTTGAGCCAAGTGATTTCTCGCAGCGGAGAGCAACGCCCAAACGAGGTCTGGATGGCTTCATCGGATACTTTGCGAGCCTCAATGAAATCAATCATTTTTTGAGAGCAAAACCGGCTTTGCGGCCAGGGAAACGAAACTCGCATCGCATCCTGTCGACGATGGCCTGATTGACACCGGGCGTTCTGTCCGCTATATTCCTAAAATACTGTAGTTTCAACAGGTTGTCGGGATTCTGTTACAAAGCGATAACATCGCGGCTGGGGTCTTGAGGGGAATATGAACTCAATGGACGCCAGCGTGGTCTGAAGCCACTGGAAAAGTGCGTGGCCCCGCCTCGTTGCTGGCCGCTTCCCGCTCCGCCTGTATGCATGATCAGCGAAGCAACAGTACTGCAATGGAGATTCGGCAATGGCCAGCTTGCCCGATGAGCGAATGCCCAAGGCACCGCTCGAACCACATCACAGTTTTCCGGAAAGCACTGAAGCACACGAGCACGCAATGCCCGGTGCGCCGGTGGAAACCGAAGACGAAGCGGCCGATGCCGCAAGTGCAGAAGAGAACTACGAGCAGATGCTCGCCGACTACGGGCAGATGGATACTTCCAGTGACGATGAAGTACTCACTGGCCAAGTCATCAGCATTGGCGAGCATGGTGCCATCGTAGACATCGGTCAAAAGACCGAAGGCTCAGTGCCGCTCGACCATTTTCTACATGAGATACAAGCTGGGGAGCAGGTTGAAGTTGTAATCGACCGGCCGGGGACCAGCCCCGAAGGCTTCCTTTATCTTTCACACGAGAAAGTCAGACGAATCCGTCATTGGGACAGCCTCGAACAGGCGATGAATGAGGGCTTTCTGATCAGCGGTCATGTGCTTGCGAAGGTCAAGGGCGGGCTGAGCGTTGATGTTGGAGTGCGGGCATTTATGCCTGCAAGTCAGATCGACTTGCGTCCCACCCATGTTCTCGATCCCTTTGTAGGCACTGACATCCCGGTGAGGATTCTGAAGCTGAATCGACGCAAGGGGAATGTAGTGGTGTCCCGTCGCGCCGCCATAGAAGAAGAGGCAGTAGCCAAGCGCAGTGCAGCGATCGAAAACATTTTCGAAGGGGCAGAGCTTGAGGGAACGGTGAAGAACCTGACCGACTACGGCGCGTTTGTGGACCTGGGCGGCATTGATGGCCTGCTGCACATTAGTGATATGAGCTATGGGCGCGTCAACCATCCGGCTGACGTGGTCGCTAGCGGTCAGGCAGTGACGGTTCGCGTTCTCCGGTTTGATCGTGACAAAGGCCGGATCTCGCTGGGGATGAAGCAGCTCTTTGCAGACCCCTGGGAGACGGCCGTAGAGCGTTATGTCATCGGGTCCCATGTTAGCGGCCGCGTTGTGAGCGTCACAGATTATGGTGCATTTGTTGAAATCGAGGCCGGTGTTGAGGGACTGATCCACATCTCTGAGATGACCTGGAGCCGCAGGATGAAACATCCGGGCAAAGTAGTGAAGCCAGGCGACACGATTGAAGCGATTGTGCTCGATATTCGTCCTCAGGACAAACGGGTGTCGCTGGGGCTCAAACAGCTTGAGGCTGACCCCTGGACGACGCTGGTGGAGCGCTACAGTATCGGCAGTGTGGTGGAAGGCCGTGTGCGCAAGCTTACCGATTTCGGTGCCTTTATTGAAATCGAAGAAGGCATAGACGGATTGGTTCACGTCAGTGACATGTCCTGGACCAAGCACGTCAAGCACCCGTCGGAATTGCTCAAGAAGGGGCAAATGGTACAGGCTGCGATCTTGCAGATCGATAGCGGCCACCGGCGCCTCAGCCTGGGAATCAAGCAGCTCGAACCTGATTCCTGGGAGACGTTCTTCAATTCGCACATGGTCAATGAACTCGTCACTGGTAAGGTTGTCCGAGTTGCCAACTTTGGAGTCTTCGTCGAGTTGGCCCCTGGAGTGGAAGGATTGTGCCACAATTCAGAAATTCCTGGCAATGAGGGGAAGGGGCGCGGTAGCGAACCAGCGTCAGCGCTGCTTCCCGCCGGCACTGAACACGAATTTAAGATCATCCGCATGAATGAAACCGAAAAGAAGATCGGTTTGAGCCTGAAGGCGGTCGGCGAAGAAAAAGACCGAACGCGCCTTAAGGGCTATCAGCAGCAAGCCGAAGCCGCCAGCCAGGGCTTTGAATCAGGAGTCGAAGCACATCAGGATGCTTCTGGCCCATCGAATGGGGAGGAAAGCTAGAAGCCAATGACCAAGGCCGAATTGATTGAAGAAGTTTCGAAAGTAGTTGAGATGACCCGGAAGGATTCCGAGTCTATCGTGGAAGCCATTTTTGACAGCGTTGTACGCAGTCTCAAATCTGGTGAGAAGATCGAAATCCGAGGCTTTGGAAGCTTCCGGACACGGCAGCGGCAATCCCGCATTGGCCGCAACCCCAAGACCGGCGCCCGCGTGGAGGTTCCATCCAAGCGCATCCCCTACTTCAAGCCCTCCAAGGAGTTGAAGGATCTGGTCAACGGCGGCGACGCGGACCCTGTAGTACCGACGGCACGACCCAGCGTCTAGGATTGCAATTGGATCATCTCTGGAGCCCCTGGCGTTACCGTTACGTAACTCAAGAAGACGGCCCCAAACCGGACTGCATCTTCTGTGAGAAGAGGCAGTCCGGGGACGACGAAAGCAATCTTGTGCTTTTTTGGGGTGGAGCTTGTTATGGGTTGCTCAATCTTTATCCGTATACGAACGGGCATATGATGATCGCGCCCTTTCGGCACGTCTCGAAAATAGAAGATCTCCCTGAGCCAGAGTGGATCGAAGTCATGAGATATGCGAGGCTGGCCGAGAAACACATCCGGGCAGTCTATCAGTGCGATGGGCTGAATCTTGGCTTGAATATAGGTTCGGTGGCCGGGGCTGGCATCGCTGGTCACATCCACCTGCACATCCTGCCGCGCTGGAGTGGTGACGCTAACTTCATGACTGTTGTTGGTGAAACGCGGGTTCACCCCGAAGAGCTCAAAGAAAGTTGGCGCAAGCTGAGCGCCTGCGCCTGGACACTCTAGCGGCCTTGGATGGTGAAGAGCTTCTTCAATCCATTTCCGGCATCCACTTCAATCACGTTCTGCCCGAGGCCTAAAACGATTTCGATGCCGAAGGAGCCTGCGACATCAAAATCGCGGCTCTGAACTTCCTGGATGGTTCCTGTCCCGGTCAGAATTTTAGCCTGCGGTTTTGCTTCGATGGAAATGCCGTTGGAATCGAGGACGCGGAAGAAAAGCAAGTCCCGCAGTACCAGTCCAGCGCGGGCACTGGTGCTTGCTTCAAGCGACTGGATCTCAACCGCACCGGCGGGATTTGCCTTCCCGTACCAGTAAGGAACACGCATGACTGGGCCACCTTCGGACTGAAGCAACACGGCACCGGTGTAAGCACCCGAATCGAGACCGGCAAGCTCCATTGAAAGAATCAATTGGGCCGAAGCACCAGCTTCGATATCGAGTTGAGTTGCCGAAAGCGCCGGGGCTTTACCCAACTTCGGTTCGACTGAAATCAAGTAAGAGGCAGCGGTTGAATGCAGATTGCGGATCTCGATTGAGTGCGCATTCTTTACGAAAGAGACGCTCACCGGATTGAAGCGTAATGGTGCTTTGAGTGAACGGATCAAGTCTGGCAATCCAGCCCCGGTTTGTGTGAGCGTCAATTGTGGTTGCTCTGAGAGAGGTCTAGCGCTATTGACCAACATGGACCGGTAATCGACGGGTTTCAAGCCTGGCCGTGCGGCTTTCAATACTGCCGCCATGCCGGCGGTAATCGGTGAAGAGAAGCTGGTGCCTTCGATCAGAACATAACCATTGGATGAATACACTTCTCCGGTTGAAGAGTTGGTCTGAGCGGCGGTATAGACATTGGTGCCGACAGCAAGCAGGTCTGGCTTTACTGGCACTCCAGTGACGGGTCCATTCGAGGAAAAAACAGCCAATCGCTTTGGATCCGCATCTCGGGGCTTCAATCCAAGCTCAAGAGTGGCATCGAGGCCGTCGGAATTTCGCAATTGCTCGAGCAGATTCAAGCCATCAACGCGTCTGATGAAAACAGCGGGAAGAACTGCTGTCTCAACGAATGGGGAAATAAAATCGTTAGCCCGAGCTTCATCTGAATAGACGACGGCAGCAGTGGCACCAGCTCGACCTGCATGAGTAAACTTTTCCTCAAAGGTGCAGGTGCCACGCTGGATCAAGGCAATCTTTCCGTTCAAACTCTGGGCAGGCAATGCGGCGCATACGAGCTCACTTGAGTCGAGGCTCTTGACGGAAACCAGAGTTCCGGTGATGGCACCGCTGGCCGGGGTACGAGAACTCAAATTCACGAGAGAAAAGAAGCTTCCATTAACAACCAATGCCGACGCGAAAATACGCCCATTCTCATTGGCACCGACGGTCAAGGCAGTGGGTGCAGAAGCAGGTGAGCCGAGAGTGGCGAGCCCGGGCCCGTCGTTTCCTGCAGAGACAACGACAATGACTCCGGCGGCCTCGGCTTGCGCAAGCGCCCTGACGATCACGTCGTTCTCGGGACGCGACGCCAGGATTGAGCCAAAGCTCATGTTGATGATGTCCATACCGTCAGTTACGGCATCATCAAGGGCCTTCAAGATCGCTGAGTCAGTGGTGCTGTCGTTGATACCTGGGGTGCCGAAAATCTTGTATACGCCGATGTAGGCGGCTGGTGCCATGCCGCCAAGCATCCCCATGGGAGATTCATGCTGAGCTCCTGCCGCGCACATGGCAACGGCTGTTCCGTGGCCGCTGCGGTCGAGAACAGAGGGGTCAGGATCCCGGCGGGAGAAGAGGTCCGCATAGGAGCGGGCGACGATCACTTTCTTATTGGTATGGATGAGGTCTCGCTCGGCATTCACTTTTGGAAAGCCTTCGAGTTGGTCCACACCAGCATCATTGAAGCCCTTGTGAGCCAGTTCGATTCCGCTGTCGAAGATGCCAATCTTGATTCCCTTGCCAGCGTTGGCCACCCCGAGTTGTTCCCAGGCTGCGGACACAGCATGTACCTGGGCGGCACGATCCAGTGTTTTCTTGAAAAGCCTCACCTTGTGAATCATCGCCACGTCGGGCCACTGCCCTAGCAGACTTCTCACATCACTGCCATCATCGGGAGCCTGCACAATCAACGCGTTCGCTACATTCCAGGTACGCCCCGTCACTTTGATGCCCCGCGCACCCAAGGCGCTCTCTACTCGAGCCTGACGGGCCTTGGCCCTAACTTGGCGGTCAGCCGGGCGGTCTTGGCTATCTCCTTTTAGCTCGATGATGTATTGGTTGGGTACAAACTGGCCAAAGAGGGTGGCCACGGCGAAAAGGAAAAGAAAAATACTACGCGTCATTATTGCTCCACTATTGCTCCACTACCATTGGGTCTGTTCTACCTTCAACCCCACTGACGCTTCCGAGTCGCGATTTCGATGCAATATTCGATTCTGAAACAGGAAAAGGGCAGCCAAAGCTGCCCTTTTGAAATTCAGTGGTTCATCATGCTGTCAAGCGACGTGAGATTCGACCATCTTCACCAAGTCGCTCTTTGAAACAGCCCCTACCCGTTGTTCGACGACCTTGCCGCCTTTGAACAAGAGTAGAGTCGGAATCCCTCGCACGTTATAACGCGCGGCAGATCCACCGTTATCATCGACATTGAGTTTGCCGACTTTCAGCTTGCCGTTGTATTCGTCGGCGACGGCATCAACCGTCGGGCCGATCATGCGGCAGGGTCCGCACCATTCCGCCCAAAAATCAACGAGCACAGGCAATTCTGAGTTTAGTACCTCAGTGTCCCAAGCAGAATCTGTAAAAGTGAGTGTGTTTGCTCCAGCCATTTCAATCTCCAAACAGTATGATGCGATTCGCGCGGGAAAGTCGCAAACCACTTTAAATTACGAGCGGCTCAACAATTCTCGATACAGGACTGAATAACCCTGCGCCGACTTTGCCCAGGAAAAATCCCTTTCCATGGCCGTTTGCTGCATTTTTAGAAAGCGAGGTGGATTGGCATAGATTGCAAGCGCGTGGCGCAAACATTCTGCCAAATCCCAGCTATCAAAACGCCAGAACTTGAATCCCGTCTCTTCATCAATCGTATCATCCAGCCCCCCTGTGGCGCGAACCACAGGCAGCGTGCCGTAGCGCAAGCTATACATTTGATTCAAACCGCAAGGTTCATACCGCGAGGGCATGAGAAACAGATCAGAACCTGCTTCAATGCAATGGGCCATTCTGTTATTGAAGCCATGCCAAAAAATCATGCGGTCGGGATATCGTTGCGCGTAGCCGGCAAAGAGGTTCTCCAAGTTCTTCTCGCCCGAACCCAAAACGACCAGAGTCACATCCCGCCAACCGAGCATTTCGTCGAGGACACTGCCCACAAGATCGAAGCCTTTTTGAGAGGCCAATCTGGACACGATTCCGATCAAAGGCCGTGAGATGCGTTGTCCCATTCCGAATTCATCGAGCAGGGCCTGTTTGCAGACCAGTTTGCCTCGAAGATCCGTTTCGTCATAATTGGCGGCGATGTGCGGATCGGCCTCCGGGCTCCACTCGTCATAGTCACACCCATTCAACAGACCGGACAAAGCGCCGCTTCTTGCCCGCAACAAGCCATCAAGGCCAAATCCAAATTCGGGAGTCTGAATTTCCTGGGCATACCGCGGGCTCACTGTCGTTAGCGCATCGGCAAATACAATTCCGGATTTCAGGAGGCTCGCTGCACCATTGAATTCCAGTAAATCGCTGCGAAAGAACCGATCCTCAATGCCAGCCTCCCAAAGCTTCGCTCTTGGCATGAGGCCCTGATAGCCCAGATTGTGAATCGTGAAAACCGTCTTTGCTCCATAGAACGCAGGATCTCCGGTGACAAAATTCTTGAGGAAGAGGGGCAAGAGGCCAGCCTGCCAGTCATGACAGTGGAAAATCTGAGTAGGAAACAGATACCGGGCGATGCCAAGAGCAGCGCTGCAGAGCAGTGCGTAGCGGATGTGGTTGTCACCGTAGTCGCCATAGCGATCCCCATAAAAGCCGTCTCGCCCATAAAGGCCAAGATGGTCTACAAAGAAAAAAGACGTGCCGCGCACGACCTTCTCGTAGATGTCGCACTCATATAGCCCGGCACCAAGATAAACTCTCAAGCCTGAGTAAACCTTCTTCGCCGTTGATACGTCTATCGATCCATAGCGAGGCAAAACTACGGCACACTTATCCCCCAGCGCGTTTAGTTCTGGCGGTAAGGCACCCAAAACATCTGCGAGCCCGCCCGTTTTGGCAAACGGCGAGGCTTCGCTGGAAACCATTAGTACTCGAGACATTGCTTTGTCCATTCTGCCAGAGAGGTAAACTTTAAGTTTGAGACGTCTGATTCTTCCGATACTTTTTTTGGTTGCGAGCAGCTTTGCCCAACAATCTTCGATGGAGGTCAATCCAAGCCTCTTCGTGGTGATGACGGCGATCAACGCTGCCGGCTACGATGCCGATCTGGCGAGCAATGCGAACTCGCCGATCCGGGCTCAGATCCGGCAGTGGGCCGAGTCATCCAAGCCAAAAGTGCTTGAGCAGCTTAAGGAATTTTACGCCTCGCGACGCAAGTCAGATCCCGCCCGCGATCTCAGCCAGTATATTTCTTTTGCCCTCTGCATTGAGCTTTACGATGCTGCCGATGGCCCTGAATTCCGGTACCGGATGCGGCTGGCGGATCTTCCTCCAGACGTACAGGAACTGGATGGCTTCGAGAAAATCCTGACACGCTTTTACCGGGAAACGCAGCTGGCCGGGCTGCTTGGTCAAAACCAGGCTGCGCTGGATCGTACGCTGGAGCCTTATCACGCACCGGTTACGCTAGCCTTGCAGCAAATTGACGGCTACCTGCGGAACCCCCGCAACAACGGAGTCAAGGGCAATTTCTACGTCTATCTTGATGTGCTTGCCGCACCAAACCAGATCCATATGCGCAGCTATGGCAATGATCTTTTCATTGTTCTCACTTCGTCGCCGGAACCACAGATCGAATACATCAAGACGGCCTACATTCGATTTCAGATTGAGCCGATCGCCATGCGGCACTTTGCCGATATCGAAACCAAAAGCAGCCTGATTGATTTCGCCCAGGGCGCTCCTGCCCTGGACGAGCAATATAAGAAGGACTTTCTTTCGCTTACTGTTGCCTCGCTTGTGAAGGCCGTCGACGTTCGGATGCTACCGGCCAGGCAACGCCAGTCTGCGGTGGACCTTTCGCTGAAGGACGGATTTATTCTCACGCCTTACTTTGCCGAGGCCATGGCCGACTACGAAAAGCAGGAACAGTCGATGCGCTTTTACCTGCCGATCCTCGTCAAGGGCATCGATCTGAAGAAAGAAACCGCGCGATTGGACGCTGTGACCTTTGCCAACGCACCGCGCGAACGCAAAGCCAAGATTGCACCGCAGATCACCGTTGAGATCAGCCCTGCCGAGAAAACTCTCGAGGAGGCGGAAGCCGTCTACGGACTGAAAAACTATGCTCAGGCCAGTGTTCTATTTCGACGGGCTCTTGAGGAAACCAACTCGCGCCCCCTCAAAGGCCGTGCCTACTACGGCATGGCCAGACTCGCAGCACTAAACAGAGATCCCCAACTCGCTGTCGACCTTTTTGAGAAAACCATCTCTGAAGGCGCTGAACCCCAGGTCACCGCCTGGGCGCATGTATTCGCTGGCCGCCTGCTTGATCTCGCCCAGGATAATGATGCGGCAAAGAAGCATTTTGAAGCCGCAATCGCTACCAAAGGCGCATCCCCCGCCTCCCGTAAGGCCGCTGAAGACGGCTTGAACGGAATCCGGCCTTCGCGGCCTTGATAAAGTAATAGGAACAAATATGCGACTTACCAAAAGGTTAGCAAGCGCATTCCTGATCTCGGGAGTATTGCTTGCTCAAACATCTGACACCAAACAGCCCAAGCTGAAAAGCGAAAAAGAACAAACGGCCGTAATGGCAATTTTCAATGCCGCCGAACCCGGTGCGCGCATAACCGCAACCGACGCGCTTATCACCAAGTTTGCCGATACTGAATTTAAGGCGACCGCACTATTCATCGCAACGGCATCTGCTGAGGAAATTGGCGATTGGGAAAAGACTGTAATTTACGGCGAGAGAACGCTTGAGGCCGACCCCAAAAGCTACGGCACTATGCTCATTCTTGCCCGTGGCTTCGCCGGACGCACCAAGGAGTTTGACTTCGACAAAGAAGAAAAGCTCACCAAGGCTGACAAGTACGCCAATACGGCGCTTGAGCTGCTCAAAACCGCCCCCAAAATTCGTCCTGACATTGCCGACGATCAGTGGGAAGCACAGCGCAAGAGTTGGGTCTCTGAAGCTTATGAGGCTCTCGGCCTTTCGGCCACCGTCCGAAAGAAGTATGACGTTGCTGTAGACAACTACAAGTTGGGACTTGAGAATACGCCCGGCAACGCCAACTTGCTTACGCGCATGGCAACTGCTTATGTCGATAACAAAAAGAACGACGAGGCGATCGCTGCCATCAATCAGGTTCTCGCCAGCGCAAACCTAAATCCACAGGTGAAGAGCATCGCTGAGAACATCAAGAAGAAAGCTGAAGCTGCCAAGGCGGGCAAATAGCTACTTTGCTGGTTGCAATGAATGGGCGCGAAGAAGCAGTATTTGATTTTGTCGCAGAACTGGAAGCCCGTATCGGCTATGAGTTCAACGACAAGTCATTGGCGCTTCGCGCCCTTTCGCATCGAAGCCTCAATAGTGAGCGGCGGCAAGGCCGTGAAGAGATGGCCGAGCACAATGAGCAGCTTGAGTTTCTCGGAGACTCTATCCTCGGTTTACTTGTAAGCGAATACCTGTTCCGGTCGCACCCTGAACTTCCCGAGGGGCAACTGAGCATCCATAAGGCCCGCATAGTAAGCGCAGCCCATCTTGTTGAGGTGGCTCGCTCTATCCATCTTGGGCAATGCCTTCAGCTTGGCCGCGGAGAAGAGCTAAGCGGGGGCCGGGAGAAGCGTGCGCTGCTTGCCGACACACTTGAAGCTGTCCTGGCGGCTGTTTATCTGGACGGGGGCCTTGAGCATGCCCGCGGGGTCATCGACCGAGTCTTTATGACCGTTGAAACCGCTCGTGACGAAGCCGCTGAACTTCGCAATTTCAAAGCAAGCCTCCAGGAACTGGCCCAATCCAAGGGCATGCCGCAACCCATTTACGTCACACTCAAGACGGACGGCCCTGAGCATTCGAAGGTCTTCACCATTGAGGCCCGGATCGGCCCTGAATGGCGCGAACAAGGTAATGGGGTCACCAAGAAGTCTGCCGGGCAGATGGCTGCCCGCAACCTTTTTCGACGCATGTCCGCCGAAGCCTGATCTACTTCCGCCCGGGTTGCGCGTTTACTCCAAACTGATTCAAGAACACTACGTCGACCCGCCGGTTTTTCTTGCGTCCATCAGTCGTCCCGTTATCAGATACAGGAACATTGTCTGCATAGCCTGACACGGACATTCTTTCACGCGCTATCTCAAATCGATCAGCCAGCACATTCAGCATGGCAATTGCCCGAGCGGCAGAGAGATCCCAATTGGATCTGAAGCGGCCATTGCTGATGGGGGTGGAATCGGTATGGCCCTCGAGCAATATCTTGTTTGGCAATTTTCTTGCGCTATCGGCAATCTTTCCGATAATTGGAAAGGCCTGAGGTTCGATCGCATCGCTGGCTGGAGGGAAGAACGCGGCCTCCTTCAAGCTCACAACCAATCCGCGCGGCTCCATGTTGATCGAGACCTTACCCTCCTTAATTTCGCTCTGGAGCGAATCAGTCAACTGTTCGAGGGAAGGTACCAATTCAGCCATCGCTGCCAGGGCCGGGTCTGGCTTCTCCATACCGGGTGCCGGTTCTGAAGTGGCCATCTTTTTTGGTGCAGCAATTGGCGGACGCTTCTTGCCAAGTAAATCCATCAATGCCTTTGGCATTCTGCCCTGTTCGATTGCTTCTTTTACCGACGCCGAAACTTCTTTGGCTTTGTTTTTGTCGGCGTGGGAGCTAGCGAACATCACTACAAAGAAGGCAAACAGGAGGGTGATGAAATCCGCATAGGAGATCAGCCACCTTTCGTGGTTTTCGGGAGCGTGGGTTTTGACTCGTCTTGCCATCACGGATTGAATTGGAGCGGCGTCCTTTCTTGTTAAATTATTCAGGGCCAAATCAGGTTACTAGGCGGCCATGGCACGAGGACCGCCTCTGTCTCCTGCGCTTCCTCGCTTCATTGCAGTGTAGGCCTCCAACCGTTGGAGAATCAGTTTCGGATTCAGCCCTTCGACGATGCCAACCACACCTTCGAGAATCATCTCCTGACGCTCTGTCTCAGCTGCGATGCGTGCTTTGATTTTGTTTGCCGCCGGCAAGAACAAGATGTTGGCGATTGCGACGCCGTAAACGGTTGCCACAAAGGCAACGGCAATTCCGTGCCCTACTTCGCTGATGTCATCCAGGTGTTTCATGACCTGGATCAAGCCGAGAACTGCGCCAATGATTCCGATGGTTGGCGCATAGCCGCCTGCCGCCTCAAACACCCTTGCTTCAGCTTCTGCCCGGTGTTCTTCAATGGCAATGTGCAATTCCATAGCCGAGCGAATTTCTGACAAATCAGATCCATCGACAGCCATGTTCAGTGCGCGCCGCAAAAAGGGATCTTTCACATTTGGCAACTCGTCTTCGATTGAAACAAGGCCTGTCTTGCGAGCCTTGCTGGCATAGTAGACGATTTCTTCCATTGCTGAGGAGAGCGATAGCTGGGGAGTCAGGAAGACTTCTTTGAACCGGCGGAGCGCCCCGCGCAAGACCACGCCTGGAGTGTTCACCATGACCGCCCCAAGAGTGCCGCCAAGGACAATAATAGCTGCGGTAACTTGCGCGACGTCCTTTAGCTCTCCGCCCTCCAAAATCAACCCACCGACAATCCCGCCAAAGGCCAGCAGCAACCCGCTGAGCGTCATCCAGTCCAGCTTCATTTTGACTGCGTCTTCAGCCATGCGGACCCAACTCCTGCAAAGAACCGGAGCCCAGCAAGATCAACCGCTTGAAGGCTACCACCAGAGAGGCAACCTGATTCATGCTTTCAAGGACTCGCAACCGTTCTCCTGTACTTAGGGAAATCACCGTATCGGGATTTGCCTCGACAAGAACAATCAAGTCCGAGTTTAGGAGCACGGCTTCGTGATTGAGCCGGGTCAAGTGGATCATGGCTAGTGCGTAAGGCTCTTATCGGTTGAGGTGAGGCGGATTATAGAGAATCGCTGAGAAGCTTGAGGATTGCCTGCAATTCCAGACGGATGCGCTCTGTTGCCGCAGCACTCGATTTAGTGGGCTCGTCTACGAGAAACAAGCTCGACTGCTGTTTCGGCATCGGCTGCGAACTCACCACACCGCCCGAGCCTCGCTTCGCCGCTTTTACGATCACCTTGGGCTTATCGCTGAGGTGCTTTCTCGCGCCCTCAATCGTGAAGCGTTTATCGTAAAGAAGATGTTTGATTTCAAGGATCGACTCTACATCCTTGCGCCGGTACATCCGGTGGTTGGAGCCCATCTTTTTGGGGGCAACGGCGGGAAATTCAGTTTCCCAATAGCGCAGCACATGCTGTTTGAGCCCGGTGAGCTTTGAGACTTCCCCGATGCGGAAGTAAAGTTTTGAAGGCAACTCCTCGGCCGACTTTATGCCGGGCGAGAGATCCTCAGGATCAAAGCGCAAGAGAT
Source organism: Acidobacteriota bacterium (assembly GCA_043718395.1). Classification (GTDB taxonomy): domain Bacteria; phylum Acidobacteriota; class Terriglobia; order Bryobacterales; family Bryobacteraceae; genus Bryobacter. Next base: position 24,854 of record JAYSVS010000042.1, on the reverse strand, counting down.
CTTCGGGTGAGTCGCTCAAATCAAAATGCTATTCGGATTTCCATAGCGGAGTCAAGCGTTTAGGACGGATTCCTCAACCGCTGCTATAATAATGAGGTAGATGAAAGGAGGGGGCGCAACGGATTCGACGGGATGATTGGTTTCATTAGAGGCGTGTCGAGCTCCAGGCTCTCGTTAAACGACTGGAAAAACACAATTGCTAACACTCAGTTTGCATACGCTGCTTAATTAATTAAGTAGCCGCCCGGGTGGATTTGTTCGCGGGTTCACCATTGGGCGTCATTACACGGAATGGGTCAAAGGCTTCTGTTCGTAGCCGGCGACTGACATCAATCGGACTAGGTTTGGGCTTGTTTTGCTGCTTCTCAAGAGTCTGAGCCGAATAAACAATGAAGTAGATACACACGTAGGCTTTAGTGAGGCTGCCATTTCGGACGTGGGTTCAACTCCCACCGCCTCCACCACCATTTAAACTCGCATCACGGAAGGGGCACTCGCCGGATGCTGTTAACGGCCCCGCCGAAGGTCTCCGCTCACGCGGGCCCCTCGCGCAAAGTAATCTGCCGCGCCGCCTTCAACAAGAGCGAGGCGTAAACCTTCCAGTTCGGCAATCAAACCCGCCAGCGCCCCATCTACATTCTCCGCATTGGTCACCAAGATGTCTTCCCACAACTCAAAACTGGACAGAGCCAAACGGGTCATATCCATTAAGCCCTGGCCCGCCACTTGCCGCACATCCCTTGCGGCCAGATAACTCCCCAAGGCCGTTGACAGTAACTGAGGCAGATGAGAACTGAGTGCCACCATGCGGTCATGCTCTTCCGGGCCGAGGAAGACAGGCTGGCCGCCGACGCCTTCAACCAACTTCACCAAGGGCTCAACAGCTTCGGTTAAAACCCAGGGCTTGCCCGAGAATAAGTCCGCAGAAGCTCCCTCCGGCCCCCGTACTTCCCTGCCCGCCATCGGATGGCCGCCCACGAATTTGCCGCGAGTGATGAACTTGGCTCCAGCCGCGCAGATCTCTCCTTTTGTACTGCCCACATCAGTAACCAGCGTACCGGGCGGCATTAGCTCATCGATCCGTTCGAGCAGCGACAAAATCCGCTTCACCGGTTGTGCCAGCAAAACAAGATCTGCTGTCGGCAGCGCTTGCTCCAGCGTCATCGAGACATCGACGGCCCCCACAGCAATCGCCTTTTGGACAACTGCCGGAGAACTCACCCCGATTACCCAATCAAAAAGCGACGCGCGCTTGACTGCGAGGCCGAAGCTCGACCCCAGCAATCCAGTTCCGACAATGACAACCGTCCGCATTATTCTTGCAGCCGTCGCATCTCAAGCATGATCGCAGTATAGATCCGCTCAATGGCATCATGCGAAAGAGGCCCGGAGTTGCGGGAACACATGCCTTCAATCACGGCACGTTCGCGGCTCAATTCCACAACAGGCAAGCCAGCGTCACGCTTAGTTGCACCGATGTCGAGAGCCACGGTTGCCCGCTGGTTCAGCAATTCAAGTAAGCGGGAATCGAGCGCATCAATTTTGCCCCGGCACCCTTTTAACTTCTCAACTGCCTCATCGACGCCCACTGAGCGCCCCTTGCTTCAGATCTCTTGCCATGCGCTCTATCCTATCCAAGACTTCGCCGCCCGGGGTGGTCTCAATCGCCCGGACAAAAGCGCTGCCAACAACCACGCCGTCAGCCACACTGCCAACTTCGGCAGCCTGCGCTGCGCTGGAGATGCCGAAACCAACGCCGAGCGGCAACGAAGTAAAGCGTCTGAGCCTCTCCACCAGAGGACCGACTGAGGAAGACACTTGAGCCTGCTCGCCCGTTACACCCGTCCGCGAAACGACATAGACGAAACCCGAGCAATACCTGGCCACGAGTTCAAGCCGCCGGTCAGTGCTGGTGGGTGCGACCAGAAAAACAGTGTCGAGCCCAACGCCCTGCACAGCCGCGACAAAACTTTCAGCTTCTTCAACACTCAAGTCTGTCAGCAGGAATCCGTCGATGCCAACTTCTCTGGCGCGAGCAGCCAGCTTGTCAAAACCGTAGCGCATGACCGGATTCAAGTAGGTAAACAGAACAATGGGTATCTGGCTGTGCTTGCGAATTGCGGCAGCAATTTCAAGCACCTTTTCGACCGTCATGCCCGCCGCCAGAGCACGCTCGCTGGCACGCATGATGACCGGGCCGTCGGCGATTGGATCGCTAAAGGGAACCCCAAGCTCAATCACATCGGCACCGCCACGCTCAAGCGCCGCGACAATCTCTACAGTCATGGCAGGGCTAGGATCCCCGGCAGTTACATAGGCAATCAAAGCGGGCTCATTGCTGGCCTGCAACTCATTAAAACGCTGGCTGATGCGAGTCAGAATCAAGCTCCTTGAGGTTTTCCCGGTAAATATCAATGTCTTTGTCACCGCGTCCACTCAGGTTCACGAGGATAATCTGATCCTTCGCCATTTGCGGCGCACGTACAAGTGCTTCGGCCACTGCATGAGCACTTTCAAGGGCAGGAATCAGGCCTTCCATGGTCGACAAGTCCAGGGCTGCTTTTAGAGCTGTAGCATCGTCGCAGTCGACGTACTCAGCCCGGCCGATGTCATGCAGATGGGCATGTTCTGGGCCAATGAGAGCATAGTCGAGACCTGCTGAAACAGAATGAGTCAGAGCTACCTGCCCATCTTCATCCTGCAAGAGGTAACTGTAGGCACCATGCAGAACGCCTGGGGCACCACCGCTAAATCGCGCGGCATGTTCACCGGTCTTCTTGCCCTTGCCGCCTGCCTCAACGCCAACGAGCTTCACGCCGGGATCGTGAATAAATGCATGGAACAAGCCAATTGCGTTAGAGCCGCCGCCCACACAAGCGATTGCCATATCAGGCAACCGGCCCACGCGCTCGAGCAACTGCACCCTGGACTCGTCGCCGATGCAGCGATGAAAGTCGCGCACCATCACGGGATAGGGATGAGCTCCCAAGGCCGAACCGAGAAGATAGTATGTCGTGTCGACATTGGTTACCCAGTCTCGCATCGCTTCGCTGATGGCGTCTTTGAGCGTACGGGAGCCATTTGTTACGGCAACCACTTCAGCCCCGCACAGACGCATGCGGAATACATTCAAGCGCTGGCGGCGCATGTCTTCTTCGCCCATGTACACGCGGCACTGCAAACCCAGAAGCGCACACGCCGTCGCGGTGGCAACGCCATGTTGCCCGGCGCCAGTTTCGGCAATGATGCGATTCTTGCCCATCTTGCGCGCGAGCAATGCCTGCCCCAAAGCGTTGTTGATCTTGTGCGCGCCAGTATGCAGCAAGTCTTCACGCTTGAAGTAAATCTGCCCGCCGCCCAGCTTCTCGCTCAACCGCTTGGCGTGATAGAGCGGCGTCGGACGCCCGGCATAATTTTTGAGCAGATCCGAGAGCTCTGCCTGAAACGCAGCGTCGGTCTTGATGGACAGATAGGCCTGTTCCAATTCCTCAAGCGGCGACATCAAAACTTCTGGAACGTAGCGTCCCCCATAAGGGCCAAAATGGCCTCCAGCATCAGGTACGGTCAACATGCTGCGTCAAACTCCTTCCTTGCTGCTTCGATAAAGGCCCGCATCTTCGTACGATCTTTCTTGCCTGGCTCCGATTCAATACGAGAGCAGGCATCCACGCCCCAGGGTTTGAGCCGGCGAATCGCTTCAGTAACATTCGTTTCATCGAGGCCGCCGGCCAACACAATCTTGCCTTTCAGCCCCTGTGCCAGATTCCAGTCGAAGACCTTCCCGGTGCCACCTTCCTGCGCACCAGCAGGGGTATCCAGCACTACGGCTTCGGCGTGGGCAGAGCTCAAGGTCTGCTGAGTCAGTTGCCCATCGACCGGGATTGCCTTCCAGATGCGCAAACCTTCGATCGAGTCCATTTTGTGCAACTGTGCGACATCGAGTTGAAACTCTGCCATCAGATCGCGCACCTTTGCGGGATCCTCATTTACAAACAAGCCGACACGCCAAAAATCATCTGGCAAGCCAGAGAAAAATGCTCGATCTTTCACAAACCGGGAACTGCCCGGCCAGAAATTGAAGCCGATTGCATCTGCCCCGGCGTCCAGTGCCATTAAGGCATCCATGGCATTGGTGATTCCGCAGACTTTCACAATCAAGTCACCAACTCCTTCAGCGCCCCCGGATTCTTCATCAGGCTCTCACCTACCAGGAAAGCCTGATACCCGGCTGCTCGCAGATCTTCAATATGTTGACGGGTGGAGATACCGCTTTCGCTCACTCGCACTACACCGGCAGGAATCGCCGGGGCAAGATCGAGCGAAGTCTGAATACTCACCGCGAAGCTGCGCAAGTCACGATTGTTGACGCCGATAATAGTGGCTCCGCTTTCCACCGCCTGCGTCAGTTCTTCCGCATCATGTACTTCCACGAGTACATCAAGCCCGAGGGAAGTCGCGAACTCGCGCAAGCGGCGCAAGCTCCTGGCATCGTGCAGCGCCGTGATGAGCAACACTGCATCGGCTCCATTGGCAGCGGCCTCGATCACCTGGCTTTCGTCAAGGGTAAAGTCTTTGCGCAATACCGGCAAACCCACGGCCCGCCGCACGGCTACCAGGTCTTCCATCGACCCCTGAAAGAAATCCTGATCGGTGAGGACGCTCAAAGACGCCGCCCCGCCCAGTTCATAAGCTCGCGCAATTTCGGCTGGTCGAAAATCCTCAGCAAGAAGGCCGCGCGAGGGCGACGCCTTCTTGATCTCGGCAATGATTGCCGGGGAGATTAACGAACGAATCCTAAGGCTGGAAGCAAAGCCACGCTGCTTGCCTACGAGATCTGCAGCCCGCCTTTCCAACTCGGCCAGTCGAGGCCGCAAAGCCACAAGCTCTTCCCGCTTGCGCTGCACGATCTTTGCCAGAATATCTGGAATATCCATTTACATGTACTCCGGCACTGCGATACCCAGCGTATTGAGGGTCTTCTCAAGCTGTTTCGCAAAGTGCATAGTCATCCACAACAATACATTTCTGCGCTGTTCGTCCGCTTCATCGAGAACCCGGTAGTCATGATAGAACTTACTGAAGCCCTGAGCCAATTGAAACGCATATTTGGCGAGGGCAGCCGGCTCGCCGCTTTTGACGGCCGCTTCGAGCACACTCTCAAGCCGGGACACATCGAGCAAAAGCTGCCACAAGTCTTCAGTGCCAAGAACCGACTGCAAGACTTCTTCAGATAACACGGCCTTAAAATTCGGCAGCTCTGTCACTTTCCTCAAAATATTCTTTGCGCGCACTGCCGCATACTGCACGTAAGGGCCAGTCTCGCCCTCAAAGCTTAAAGCCTCCTGAAGGTCAAAGGCAATCACGCTCGTCCTGTTGAATTTCAGCAAGAAATAACGCAAAGAACACACGGCAATCTGTTCGGCTACCTGCTGCCGGCTTTCCAGCGATTTCGAGGCATGCCGCGAATCGACTTCTGCCTGCGCTCTTTCGATCAACTGATCGATCAAGTCATCTGCCTTGACGCCCAGACCTTTGCGTCCGCTCATCTCGACGGTTGTCTTTGCCTTGTCTTCTTCGCTCAGCTCGATACCCAGCTCCACGCAGGTGCGAGGCGTCAGGGCGACCATCTCGTAGCTGAAGTGAGTGCTGCTCTCGGCTTGACCCGGAAACCCGAGCGCCAGCAAGCCTGCAACCACCACATCCTGCAAATAGCTCTGGCGTGAATCGATCACGTTGTAAACGTTGGTGCCACCACCAAACTGGACCGGCTCTGAACCTTCGCGAGTCGATGTCGAAACATAGCAGACATGCCCATTCGGATAGGTCCGCAGCTTGCGGTAGTAAAAATCTTTGCCGAGCAAACCAAACTTCCAGAGCTGATAGGCGATGTCCTTGCCTACATAAGTAACGGTGCCGTTGGATCGCACAATGACCTTGGAATCTTCCTCGCCGGCGTTTTCGCGGAAGGCCGACCCAGGCATCACCCAGCAACCTTTATTCTTGCCTTCATTCTCAAAATAGATGGCCTGCTTTTCTTTAAGTTGCTCGAAGCAATTGGCCCAGAACTGGAGGTGTAGAATTTCGCTTTCGCGCGGCAGCACATCATACTGGATGCCCAGCCGCAGCATTGTGTTGAGATGGCAGTCGACAATGGCGTCAGCCACCACATGACCCATCTCGGCCAGTGCTCCTTCGCCGCTCTCGATTGAGTGCAGCGTCTGTGTCCGCCAGCCCTTGACTTCCTCCATCTGGGCCACCTTCGAATAGAGGTCCCAACACAAATAGTCAAAGCGCGGCTGACTGGCTAGCTCCGCCACTTCCGCTGCTGTTTTCTTCTCAACGAAGTGGAAGGCTGCTACGACGTCGGCAACCTGAACCCCAGTGTTGTCGATATAATTCTGCGTCTCAACGCGGGTCCCCATCGCCTTCATCATTCGAACAAAGGTGTCGCCGAGAATGGCATTCCGCAGATGGCCGATGTGGGCGGCCTTGTTCGGATTGATATTGGTGTGTTCGACGATGGTTTTGCGGATCGACAACTCCTGAGTCTCAAACCCATTGCCGGTCAAAATTTGCCGCGCGTACCAGCCGCGATCAAAGCGAACGTTCAGGTAGCCGTTGGCCACCTCTAGCGCCGACACGCCCTCGAGCTTTCCGGCGAGCCCGGCGGCCAGCTCCTCAGCAATTGCTTTGGGGGCTTTCTTTAACTGCCGGGCCAATTGAAACGCCACTGGCAATGCGATCTCGCCAAAGGTCGACTGCTTTGGCTGTTCGGTCGTAACCGGAACATCAACTGCGTATTGCGATTGGAGGTAATGCGAAACGGCTCGTGAAATCGAGCGTTCTAGGCTGTGGAACACTAATTTCAATATAGCAACGCTATACTAGGTATTTAGCGAAATCATGCCGAAAATCACGCTTTTGAACGACGGCTCGACCTACGAGTTCAGTCCAGAGTCTGTGCCCTATGGTGGTCACGGCAAACCTTTGAGCCTGCTGGATCTGGCCGAACACTTTGGATTCCACATTGAACATGCCTGCGGGGGATCCTGTGCCTGCACCACCTGCCATGTGGTGATCAAGAAGGGCGATGATCATCTTTCAGCCATGGAAGAAGATGAGCAGGACAAGTTAGACCTTGCCCCTGGACTTACGCTGCATTCGCGCCTTGGTTGCCAGTGCATTGTGTCTGGCGATGTGGATTTCGAGATCCCTTCCTGGAATCGAAATTATGTTTCAGAAGGCGGCGGCTCAATGAACCTAGGTGACGCAATCCCCAACCCTAAAAAGTAAGCTGGAGGCTGGGACAGGGCTGTAATAGGGTGCTGCGGGAGATCACGCCGCTTATTCGATACGGAGCGCGGCCAGCGGCTCAATAGAGGCGGCCCGGCGGGCGGTGATCCAGCCTGCCAGTAATCCGAAGACAATGATTGCTGCGACCGATACCCCAATCGACAGAGGGTCTGCCGGTTTGACTCCGTACAACATCTTCTCTGCCAAGCGTCCTAGAGTGATCGAGAGCGGGATCCCCACGACTACGCCCAGCCCCAGATAAATCAGGGACTCGCGCAACACTTTCCACAAAACTTGGCCACGCGATTCGCCAAGCGCCATGCGAATTCCGATCTCTTTGCTTCGCCTCTCGACGGTATAAGACATCACTCCGTACAAGCCGACTACAGCCAGCAGTAGGGCTACGGCGGCGAAGAAAATCGATAGCCGCGCCACCAACCGTTCCTGCTTGAGCTGCGCCTCTACAGCCAACGCGACGGTTCCTTCATCTGAAATCGCAACGCCAGAATCGAGGCTGGCAATCGTTTGGCGAATGGATGACACGGTGCCCTGTGAATCGCCCGCCATCCTCACGTAAACGTCAACGCTATCGATAAGTCGCTGCTGCGCCAATGGCACGTACCAATAACGTTCTGGAGCGGTATTGATCCGGGAATCGCGCAAATCGTTGACAACGCCGACAATTGTGAAATGCTTCGCAACTTCACCCGGTCTCAGTCCCTGTCCGATTTGACGGCCGAGCGCACTGGAGGCTCCAAAATAGCGACGGCGAAAGCTCTCGTTGACGATGGCTACGTTGGGCGAATCGAGGCGATTGTCGCTTTCGTCGAAATCCCTGCCTTCGATCAAACGGGCACCGATTGTTTGAAAAAACTTCGGTCCCACGGAGTTGCGTAGTGGGCCCTCTTCGCCCTCCGGGATCGACAATCCCACCACATGAATTCCACTGCTCCATAGGTAATCGACCAGCAACCCCATGGAAGAGATAGAAGCCCCTTGCATCCCCGGCAAAGCTTGGAGGGATCGCAGAACGCGATCATAGTAAGTCAACAAGGCTTCGCGACTTTGTCCGGTCCCCGGGGTCAACCGCATCGTCACAAGGTTCTCGCGATGAAAGCCCGCGTCGGTGCGCCGGTAATTCTCAAGAGTCTGCAAAAACAAGCCCGCCGCGCTTAACAGCAAGACCGACAAGGCAACCTGGAGGCTGACCATAATCTTGCGTCCCAGATACCTGCGCCCACCGCCTACGACTCCCTGCCGGTCTGCGGTGAGGGCCGGTAGCAATCCGAATCCGATACCTGCGATCAGCGAAAGGCCAAGAGTCATCGCCAATGCTTGTACCGATACACCAGCGGGCACCAGAAGCAAAGCGCTCTCGCCAAACGCCTCAAGGGTCAGTATGCGTTCGAGGCCGACAGCGAGCGCTAATCCCGCCAAACCACCCAAGCCCGACAGCGCCAGACTTTCGGTCAGGAACTGCCTCACCAACCTGCCTCTGCTCGCTCCAAGAGCCAGCCTCGTGGCAATCTCTTTTTGGCGCGCCGACGCCCTTGCCAGCAGCAGATTGGCGATGTTGATACAAGCGATCAGGAGCACAACGCCAACTACGGCCGATAGAAGTAGAAACGGCCCGGCATATTGCTTCTCGCGGCGAGCCTGATCGAAGCCGCGCCCCGCTTCGAGCGTCGAAACTTGAAGACTCTCCATCTCCTTCAACTGGAATGCGCTGACTGACTTCTCGCTGCCGCGCCAGAATTCGCGGATCAATGGCGTCAGTTCCGCATTCATCCGTTCGGGGTTAACACCCGCTTTGCGCCGCAACAAGATTCGAAGCCACCACATACTTCGCAGCGGTGTGTCGCTCGGCTTGCCTTTCAGCAGGCCGTCTGTAAGTACGGGGACATAGACTTTCGGTGTGTTTCCTTTAAACAATGAAAAGTAAGTCGGAGGGGCTACACCGATCACCGAATACCTCACTCCGTTCAACTCAATTTTGCGGCCTAAGACATCTGGGTCGGCACCAAACTCCGTCTGCCAGAAATGATGCGCAAGCACAGCCACGGTAGCTGCGCCGTCCCCGGTTGCAATTAGCCGGCCCAGTTTCGCCTGCAAACCCAGAGTTTCGAACAAATTGCCACAAACCAGTTCAATACTCATTCGGCGCGAAGTCTCTTTCGCGCGAAAGCTCGCCGACCAACTGGTAGAGCAGGTGGCCGCTTCTACGGTTGAAGCTCTCTTTGCGATTTCCGCTACCAGCGGATAAGCATACGATGTATTGTAAGTTCCGGGCTTATGCTTCGAAGTTCGACTCGTAAGTTGGTAAAGCTCGTTCGGTTCACTTACTACAAGCGTTGATCGCAAGATCCGGTCGAAGACCGAATAAATCGCGGTATTGGCTCCAATTCCCAAACCGAGGCTCAACACCGCAGCAAGGGTAAAGACGGGGCTCTTTCGCATCAGCCTCGCGGCAAAGCCCGCGTCCTGCCACACGCTGGTGAGAAAGGAATAACTCCATGATTCGCAGGTTTGTTCGGCCACGCTGGTTAGATTGCCGAAAGCCAGCCTTGCCTCACGTTCGGCGTTTTCGGGTGTTTCACCGCGTTTGAGACGCATCTCGATTTCTATTTCGAGGTGCGCGGCCAATTCTTGCGCGAGTTCGTGTTCTCTCTCGGATCGGCCAAAGAGCGCACGCCAGAGCTTTCGCATTACGCTTTCTCCATCACGAGTTGGATTGCGCCGCTGAGGCGTTCCCACTGAATGCGCTCCACCTCAAGCCGCGCTTTTCCCTCTGGAGTGAGCGAATAAAACTTCGCCTTGCGCTTGTTCTCGCTCTCTCCCCACACAGCCCCGATCCAGCCCTGTTCTTCCAAGCGATGCAGGGCCGGATAGAGGCTGCCTTGCTGGACGAGCAGAATCTTTCCGCTGATCTGCTCAATGCGATTGGCGATGGCCCAGCCGTGCATTGGTTCCCAGGCCAGGGTCCGCAAAATGAGAAGGTCGAGAGTGCCTTGCAGCAGGTCAGAGGGTTTTCCCATGGATATATTCTGAAACGACTCTTGTAGATAGTCAAGGGGAGTTTCAAAATGAATCAGGGACGATCCGGATTGGAACTTGGATTTAGTGGTGCTTTTGTTTTCAACTACTTAAAGTTTGGCAAGCCGAATGCTTTGAAGACAAGTGTAGACATGACCGAGAGGCTTACAGAACGCAGGGTTGATCACCGCTTTACAACTCCCTCCTTTACTCCTCAATTTGACCCACCAAACTGGCCTACCCATACGCCCCGCCCAACCAGTTCTAAGAGCCTCATCGGGTCATGCTTCTCAATTCAAGAGTCCATTTTTTTCTCAGGTTTTTTCCTGATAGACCGATAGAACTAGAAGGACAAGAATCATTCAGGAGTCGATCATGGAAACAGCAAGAGAAGTTCTCGAACATATGAGGTTCCAATTGGACCTGCTTAAAATCACGTCAATGGCTGTCGAGCTAACCGGCCCCAGCATCATGCACGAGGATGAAAACCAGCCAGAGGCAGTGAGAGTGATGGAAGAACTCACTTCGCACCTGAAAAAGACTCAACAGTCATAGTTACAATGGCGGTTCGCCTGCCAATCGCCTACCGCTCCTAAGCGCTGCATCGGATAATAGATAGAAGCCGTCAAGGCTTCCTTCCTTCTCTATGATCATTCCCCTCACCGCCTCGCGTGACCGTCTCCTGGCTCTATGTTCAGGCCTCACGCCCGATCAGTCCCAGCAGAAGATTTCTTCCCGCGATTGGTCCATTGCAGAAATTATCGAGCACCTTGCCATTTCTGAACGAACATCGATACTTGGGGTAAAACGCACCCTGACCCAGCCAGAGGCGGACGTCGATACGATCCTGCAAACAACAGAGAAGTCAGATTGGATCCGGGAGAGAATTGCAGTGCGAACAAAGAAAATCTCCTCGCCTGACTTTCTTCTCCCCAATGGACGCTACGATCCTTGGCCTGGCCCACTTAATGCATTCGAGCAGGCGCGCACCAATACACTCAAGCTTGCCGTCTCGGGCGACGCAGCTTTCGATAGCCGTATTATGCCCCACCCAATCCTGGGCCCGCTCACACTTCGCCAATGGTTCTATTTCACCTCAGCACATTGCGAACGTCACTCGACACAGATCGAGGAAATCCTCGCTACAACACGATGAGCAGGGATCCACTCCTAACCTTCCTCTGCATCGTAGCCGCGCTCATGGCTTACGCCACGCTTTATCCGTTTCGCTTTCAGCCAGAGCACTCCGCATTCCTCGAATGGACCAACCCAGACAGCCGCGGGCAATGGCTCGACGTTGTCCTGAACCTTTATTTTTTCATACCCTTAGGTGTCTTGTGCGGGTGCCGCTTCCGCGGAAAACATAGCTTTCTACTTGTCTTTTGCGGTGCCTTCTGCTTCTCGCTCGCGGTAGAGCTGATGCAGGCCTATATTCCTGGCCGGAACTCGTCGCTTCGTGACGTTTTTCTGAATTCCATCGGGGCCTACCTTGGTATGCTCCTTACTCAGTTCCCCGCTTTTGATCGAGAGATGCTCACACGCAATCTGAGAAGGATCGAATCTGAAAGAGGCACGTTCCTGTTGTTCACACTTTGGGTCGTGACTCAATTCTTTCCTTTCATTCCAGTGCTGAAGATGTATCAGCTCCGACTGATCTCAATCTCCTCGCTCGGTTGGCAGAGTATTTCGGCGAAAACGATTGAAATTGCCGCCCTCTCAACTTTTGTCCTGTTACTTTGGTCCGAACGCCATAGCCGGAAGTCCACTCTTTGGTTTGGCGCGATCTTTACGGTCCTCAGCCCTGTTCAACTCTTTCTTTGGAGTCGCGAGCCAGTACCGGCCGATATCGCCGCCTCCATAGTTGGGTTCGGGATTGGCATTGCTTTTGTCTGGAGTAAAAAGGTGGTGCATCCACGCTGGCTCGCAGGCGCAGCGATTTCCCTTCTGATTTGGCGGGAACTTCAGCCGTTCTCCTGGGAAGCAACCGATTTGAATGAATTCATCTGGATTCCATTTCAATCCACCTTAGATACTTCACGCTCGGAAGCCATCCAAACGATTTGCCTTAAGTGCTTTATCTATTGGTACGCGCTACGCCAATTCCACCGGGCCACAAACATCACTCTTTTCAAATGCGCATCAGCTATGGCGGCATTCTTCCTGGTTGCCGAATTGGGACAGTGCTATCAAATTGGGCGCACACCCGAAATCACCGATTCGCTACTTTGTCTGCTGGGTGCGATGCCCTTTCTGTCGATAGCCGACACGCACACTTAAGGCTTGAAACGAGCCGACAAGAAGTCGACGAGACTTGCTTTCTGCTCGGCAGGCACTGGAGCGCCCCAGCGCATCATCTTTTCTACTTCTTTTTCCCACTGGCCACGGGTCAGCTTCTGACCCCGCATCAGATCTTCGTTGTGACAACCAAGACAACTAGTTCTGTAGGCAGCACTGGTTTGAGGCATCACTTCGATACGAACGGTCTGAATCACATTCCACATATAGCCGCTGGGGTTCCACTCCTGCTCGGCGGGCTGAGAGTGCCCATTGTCATCGGTCGCCTTAGCCATCACTTTGTAGGAGCCGGGGGTTGGATTCCAGGCAAAATCCCAGGTTTGCCATCCCCAACGGCCATTGGAACTAGTGAGACGCGCGGGAGCCCATGTTCTGCCTGCGTCGATTGAAACTTCAACCTTGGCAAGGGGTACATCGCCTGACCAGGCCGCACCAGCAACGCGCGACGCCCCTTGGGCGATCACCATGTTGTCTCTCGGAGTCGCAATGACACTCTTGACATGAACGGACTCAACCGGCTTCATCTGCGCCGGATCTACTGCGGTCCCGGGAGGTACTCCCTTACCAGGATGCCGGTAACCCGTCTTCATGAAGAAGCCTTCAAACTCGCGGTCGAGCACCTGGATTCCAGTAAGCCACTTCACCCAGCAGTCTCCTCCCCAACCTGGAACGACCACCCGCAGCGGAGCGCCGTGTGAGGCGGTGAGGCCAACCCCGTTCATATCGTAGGCAAGCATCGTATCGCCGTCGAGGGCCTTTTTGACAGGGATAGAACGCTGAAACTTCGGCATCGTCCCAATGGCCTGATCCGCTCCATCAAACATGATGTGCTTTGCACTTGGCTTGATACCCGCCTTCTTCAAGACATCAGCCAGACGAACGCCAGCCCAACGCGCATTGCCCACGCCGCCGTGGGTCCATTGTAATCCCGGCATACGCGGCGTATAAAAGGCCCGCCCATTACCGGCACATTCCATCACGCCAACAAGCTCGATCCTGGGCAGTTTTTTCAGATCTTTCAGCGAGAGGATTTGCGGTGTCCCGACTTCGCCTGAAACCTTCAGCGAAAACGATTCCAGATCTACCTGTGGTGTGTAATGGTGGCTACGCACATAGAACAACTCTGTCGGGGTAATTGCCTGCAGGAATCCCTCAAGCGGCATTTCCAGATCTTCGGGCTTTCGGGAATGAACGATCATGGAAGACGATTTCGCATCGACACCGTGCGCGCCAACTCCACTGGACTGTCCCTGGAGAAGGATCGATGCTGAGGCACCCAAAAATGCGCGGCGCGCGATAGTGTTTTCTAAAGACATAATTCCTGCTAATTCCACTGGATTGTGAGGGTTTGGATCACGCCATTTCGAACTGTGACATCCTGCGACTGAGCAGCCAAACCCTCCTTAACTACATCTAATGTATATTTTCCTGGCGCAAGTTTCAGCATGGCCGGTGTTTTTTGTCCGGTATCACGACCATTGACGCGTACACTAGCGCCCGAAGGATTTGAGTTCACCATGAGGGTTCCTTGTGCCTTTTCGAATTCAAGTTGAACTCGCGTCTGCGCCGGAACATTGAGTTTTCTTTTTAAATCATCGAAGCCAGCCAGCTTTCCGGTCAGCTCATAGTCGCCTGCCGGCAATTCGAGTGAGCAGGGTGTGCGCGGACAACGGTCCTGATTTCCGTCGTTAATCAAAATCTCTGCACCCTCAGGATTGGAAACAAACGCAACTATATGCGAACTTGTCTTGATCGGCTCGGGAAGCGGTTTTGCAGGCACCGCGTTGGCCTCTGCAGGCTCTTCCTGTTGCTTGGTACCGGGCGGTATTTCAGGCTTCTCTGGAGTTGGCTCGACCATCTCACCAATCGCACTTGGCTTTTCAGCATCTGCCTTAGTTGCCGCAGCCTCGCTGACCACAGTTTGGACTTTTGTGCGCCCCAAGCTGAACCACAAAATTCCTATCAACAGCACTGCCCCGAAAACCGCAGTTGCCACCGGCTTCCATTTCGACGGCGGGGGCGAAGGCGGAAGATTCAAGGGCGGAAGGTTCAAGGGCGGTGGGACTGGTGCTTCAACTCCTGATGCGGAGGCGGGTTCAACCCCCTTGAGGATCATCGTGGGCTCATCCCCGCTTGCCTCCCGTTGAGGCGTGTGCCGAGGCGCTTCGAGAGCCAACGCATTTTCAAGCGCTGCGACAAACGCCGAGCAGCCTGGATAGCGGTGTTCGGGCGCCTTTGACAACACCCGCGCCAAAACTTGATTCGTCGCCGCATTCAGCGTCGCCACTGGCGGTACCGGCATCTGCGTGATGCTGTAAAGCAGATTGGCCAGATTCGAGTTTTCAAAAGGCTTGCTGCCCACGAGAAACTCATAGGCGATCACACCGAGTGCATACTGATCGGCCGCGCCGGTGATCGAGCCTCCGGCAATTTGCTCCGGGCTCATGTAACCTGGTGTTCCCATCAGCGTCCCGGTCTGGGCAGAATCCCGATGCTGCACGCGTGCGATGCCAAAGTCTGTGATCTTTAGTTGCGGCCCGCTTAACATCAGATTCCCCGGCTTGATGTCTCGATGTATGATGCCTCGCAGATGCGCATAGTCGAGTGCCTCAGCAGCTTGACCGAGGATTGAAACCAGATCAGATATCGCAATGCCACGCGAAAAATGATCGAGCGTCTCGCCTTCCACATATTCCATGAAAATATAGGCATTGTTTGCGTCTTCTGAAATGTCGTAAATCGTTACGATATTCGGATGCGACAGGATTCCCGCCGACTGTGCCTCTCGCAGTAGCCGCTCCTTCAAACTCACCCTTGCCTGCTCGTCGCCTAGCTCATTGAGTCGAATCGTCTTGACGGCAATCCGCCGCCCGATTGCTGGATCAAAGGCACGGTAAACAATGCCCATGGCCCCACGCCCGAGTTCGTGCTCCACCTGATAGCGCCCAATTTTATGCATCAGCCCGTGAAACGAGTTTCCCACAATCATCGGGATGCCAGAATAGAAAGGTTCATGCCTGCGAATCGTTTGAAACAATACGTTGCCCTTCTGTTTCCGGTATTGGTGTCTATTTACCTCTATCGCCGCAGCTTCCGCATCTGGTTTTTGAATGACGACTTCGCCTGGCTTGGACTCGGGCTCAGTCTTTCGAATGGTGCCGATCTTTGGCACGCTCTATTCGGCCCGATGGCACAGGGAACGATTCGTACCCTGAGTGAGCGGCTTTTCTTTCTGGTTTTCGAGCGAGCCTTTGGCCTCGAGTCGCTACCGATGAGAGTCTTCGAGTTTGGCACGCTCGCCGTTGCGCAGGTTTTGCTTGTGCTGATCGTTCAACGGCTCTCGGGCAGTCTGTCGGCGGGAATTTGGGCCGCCACACTCTGGAGCCTCAACTTTGGATTATCTGTAGCCATGGCCTGGCTTTCGGCATACAACCAGATTCTGCTTTCAGCACTATTGCTTGGAGCATTCTATTGCTTCTTGCGCTATGTGGATTCTCAAAGCGGCAAATGGCTTGCTGCAACCTGGGTTTGCTATCTGCTTGGTTTCGGTGCGCTTGAGAGCATGATCGTATTCCCGGCTATTCTGCTCGTTTGGGCCATTCTGCTTGATCGCAGCAAGTGGCGAGCAACGCTGCCCTTTTTCATCCCAGCCCTGCTTTTTACGCTCGCCCACTTATTTTGGATCCCCAAGGCCAAGGACGCTTCTGCCTACCGTATGTACTTTGACTTTGGCCTGCTGGAATCTCTCGTCATTTATTGGCAGTGGCTTCTGGCTGCGGTTCGTCTGCCCAGCTTCGGACCCGGCTGGGGCTGGCTTGTCGCGCCGTCCCAATGGATCCTCTCACCTGCGGTGTTGATTTTTATCGTCTGGCGCACGGTGCGGCGAGACTTCCTGCCGCTGTTCGGCCTCTTGATGAGCCTTGCGCTGATCGCGCCGATGCTTCCGCTGAAAGATCATAGGACCGACTATTATCTGGCCAGCGCTTCCATCGGAATCATGATGGTTCTAGGACTGATCACGATCCGGCTTCCAAAGCCTGCCTCGCTCATTCTGCTTCTCTACATTGTTCCGAGTTTTATCGTCCAGCAATCCACGTTTGAGTGGTACCTCGAACGCACGGCACCGATCCGTCCGCTGATCCGCGGACTTCAGCACGCAGTAAAGATCCACCCGGGCAAACTCATTTTAGTTGAGGGGATCGACGATAGCACCTATGAGAGCGCCCTGGCCGACGAGGCGCTACGCCTGGTGGGCGGGCAAAATATCCGGCTTGTCCCAGGTTCCATGTCAGCCGGCAATCCACTTACAGTAGCCCCGGCAACAGCGAGGATCGCCTTTGAAAAAGAGGCTGTTGTTGTCTATCACTTCAATGGGTCGATTCTCCGGGATACCACTCGGGAATGGGAGCGCGGCAAAGCCCTGAGCCTTTCTACGGGGCTCTCCCCGGAAATTTTGGCTGGCGACCCGATCTTCAACGCTCAGTTTCTTTCAGGGTGGTACGGGATCGAGGACGGGCACCGCTGGCTTTCCGCAAAGGGTACGGTACAAATCGGAGGACCCTTTCGATCAGATTCTCAAGTTTTCATCCGTGCCTATGCCCCAGCCGCTTTGGGCAGCATTGAAGTCCGGATTCTCTTGGCTGGAATCGCCATCCACACGGCCAGAATCACTCCGGGCGATGTTGACATTCGCTTTCCGCTACCTGCGGCACTAAGAGATTCGCGATCTGTCACGCTGGAATTAAACGCATCGAAAACAGTGCGTCCGCCAAATGACGGGCGCGACCTTTCGCTAGTCTTCGGGCAGATTTCAATTCGCTGATTGACGCAACATTTTGCGAGTTTTTCGCGTCTGTATCAAAACAAGACTAATGGTCTCAGAAAATAAACCGATAACCAAAGGCAGGCGTTTGCACTATCTATCAACCGATGTGTATCGCCGCCCACGGTTACTGGGCAAGATCTTTAAATTTTTTCAAGCTGTTGACCCAAAAATCGAGTTTGAGTCGCGGATATTTTGAAGAGGAAAATTTCTTTAGTTGTTTGCTGTTTTGTTGCAACTGGGGCTTGACAGCCGTGTTATACTTCCTTGAAGTCGATTGACTACCCGCGCCCAGCATAAGCGTCCGTCAGGAATTGTGTGTGCTTTCAAGGCTTTGGGAAGAAAACGGGAACCTGCCTAGCTGAATAGCAATGCAGAATCGCAATGGTCGTGGAGGACGCTAACGGCAACCTCCGGCATTGATAGCAATCATCTTGCAAAGTGATTCCGGCGGATTGACGTGATGTTAAGATTATTGTGGCTTAATTCGATATGAGCATCGACCACTAAGATTTTTTGAAACTTTCGCCTGATTTTCTCGTCTTTAGAATATCAAGAATGAAGGCAATCGATAAATGAATGGATGACAGCCTGAAGAAGACAGCCTGAAGAAATGGCCAGACAAACCGGTTTGGCGGGTGACGGAGGGCAGAGCTAGCGCAAACAACGCCGGCTGCACTAGGTAAAGGAACTAAAAGGAAAATAAAATGACAAAGTCAGAACTCAACAAATTGAAGGACACTCTCGAAAAGAAGCAGGCTGAACTGCTCAAAGTGATCGTAAATCGTGAAGGGATCGAAATCGAAAAGAGCCCCGACGCCCTTGACGAAGTACAGCACGCAACCGAGCGCGAACTCGCAATTCGCAACCTCGACCGTGACAGCGCCTTGCTACGCAACGTACGAGCCGCGCTGCTCCGCTGCGCCGACGGCTCATTTGGCGTATGTATGCACTGTGAAGAAGACATCAGCCCCAAGCGTCTGAACGCGGTTCCGTGGGCGGCCTTCTGCATCACCTGCCAAGAGATCGCCGACAAGAACCAGGCCATGGGCCAAGAGAGCTTCGACGACATGCTCGTTAGCGCCTAAACACCAGATTCCGGGGGACGCTGCCCGCAATTGGCACCACGTCTCCTTTCCGCAAGCACAATTGCAGAGAAAGACCGCATGGGCTCAATGCCTATGCGGTTTTTCGTTCACGACAATTTTCACCATCATATTTAGTTGATTTCAAATGAGTTCTAGCTGGAACTCAGCATAGCTGAATCTCTTTGCCTGATAAGTTCCTTTCGAGTGTGAGCGTATGTCTCGCCAACATATCGATACCCAAAAGGGATGGATCATGGATCAAGAAGACGAAATAACAGAAGTTCAAACGCAGAAGCGGAACCGCAACCGCACTTTGCCACCGGTTCAAGTGAACGATGTAGAAGACCCGCGTTGCTATGCAACGCTGATGGACCGGCTTTTTTCAGAATTGCCGCCCATAAACGTCCAGCAAGAAGGCGACCTGACCTCCCTGGGGCAGTTACGTTGGAGCAGCGAACGTGTGAACAGCCTGATCGAAAGTGAGCTGAATCACTACGTCCGGCTTCCTCAACTGCAAACGCTGGGAGATACAGGTGCCAGATTGATGGCGGCATACCGGCTCTGTTTGAACGAAAAGACATTCAACCTTTTGGCCAAGCAACACCTCGACACAATCAAGACAGCTAATGCGCTTTCGGCACGCATTGAAAAATGGTCGGCTCCAAAATCCCCGCGTGGCAGCCGTTCGAGAGAGCTCTAATAATGGCTCGAAAAAAATTGATTGCACCACGCTTCTACGGGCTGCTTGAATCATCGCCCCTCAACGCTACTCCGGCTGCGGTGGTAGAGACGGGCACAGTCAGGATGGCGCTCATACTGGATCTAATTGCCGATGCATTGAAGCCATATCCCGAAGCCAGGCAAGCGATGTGCGCGGCAATCGCTGCGCGACTGAGTGCGAGTCCGGAAACCAGGATCCTGCCCTGATGGAAGCTCAATTCGTTCTCCGCAAACTCGCAAGCCGTCTTGACCCAACTGCATTTGCCCGTTACTTTCTTGGCATCGACCCGGATGAGAAGCAGTCAGCCGTGCTGCGCTCGGAGTCATGCCAATTGATGCTCAACTGTTCGCGGCAGTGGGGCAAATCTACAGTCTCAAGCATTCTCGCGCTGCATCAGGCCTACTTTGTGCCGAAGAGCCTGGTGCTTGTAGTCAGCCCGACCCTGAGGCAGAGCGGAGAGCTGATTCGTAAGATCATCGGCTATTTGCCAGCGCTTGGAATTCGCAAAAAGGGAGATGGCGTCAACACGCTATCAGTTGAACTTCCGAATGGCTCGCGCATCGTCGGGCTGCCCGGCAGGGATGGAACGATTCGGGGCTTTTCTGGCACGAGTTTGCTGATTATCGATGAGGCCAGCCAGGTTGCTGACAGTCTTTACCGCAGTGTCCGCCCGTTTCTTGCCGCTTCGAAGAATGGCCGTATGGTTATCATGTCAACGCCCTATGGCACGCGTGGATTCTTTTGGGAAGAGTGGGAGCGCGGCGAAGGCTGGGAGCGAGTGGAAACCCCCGCCAACGAATGCCCGCGCTTTGACCCGGACTTCCTTGAGCGCGAACGAAAGTCCATGGGCGAATCCTGGTTCAAGCAGGAATACCTTTGTCAATTCCTTGAGAACGAAAACACCTTCCTGCCTCGAGCCTGGGTGGAAGCCGCGTTTACTCGCGACATCAAGGCGCTTTCGCTTTAGGAGCCAATCATGAGTAGTCAACTACAAAAAAACGAATACTTTCTAGGGCTTGACCTCGGCCGGAAGCAGGATCATTCGGCGCTCGTTATCGTCGAGAGATCGCTGCAGGCGATGAATACCCGCTACATCGACGCGTATACAAAATGGGAATCGTTCCTGAGTGTCCGCTATGCCAGGCAATGGAAACTCGGGACAGCCTATGGCGAAGTAGCCAAAGAAGTGGGCGCGATCTTCAAGAAAGTGGAGGCGCTCGGCAAAAGCGTTCTGGTATTTGACCAGACAGGCGTAGGCGATGCCGTCTTTGAGATGATCCGCGAGCATCTACGAGGATCGAGCGTCGAGGGCGTTGTCATCACACACGAGCTTAAGCGCGACATGTACGCTGCGGTTGAAACCAATCTCGAACAAGGCAAATTGCGGATTCCCGAAGACTGCTACTCGAGTCGAGAGCTCAAGCAAGAATTGCTCACCGTCGAGATCCGGCGCATTGGCTTCGGCTACAAATACGGGGCCTTCGACAAGGATTCACACGACGATCTGGTAATGGCACTAGCATTGGCCTGCTGGCGTGAACGAGTCAGCCAGCGCAACAGCGAGCCCAACCGCAGGCTGCCGGGATTCTAACGGAAGTACGCATAGGTCAGGCCCTTGGTCCCGACGCTGGCTTCAAAGCGATTTGGGCCAAGTGGTAACTTGATGCCTTTTAGGTCGAGCCGCTTTTGACCAGCTTCAATCGCATGAGTGCCCAGCCATTTGGCGGTGAGCTGAGTAGCTTCGGTTGCGGGTGCAAAGAGCAGCGTGACATCGTAAGGGCCAGCAGCCTTCACGTCAACCTCCCAGTGGCCAACACCGGTTGCATCCCACGTCGCCTTCGGTCCGCGCCAATCCTGTCTGGTCAGCAGCACGGGAGACTTTCCGTTGAAGACGATCCTTGGGGGCGCGTACTTATGTGTCCCCGACACGTCGCGGAACCATGCCTCATAAGAAAGACGTAATTGACGCACAGTATTCGGATCAGACGGAGCCAAATCATTCGACTCCGCCCGATCTGTTTCGAGATCATACAGCTCTTTGCCATTGACCAGCTTCATTCGCTGCGTAATTACAGCACTATTTTCAAAGGGACGAGGTGCATCCCCACGATGCCACTGGATCACTACGGTGCGGTCGCTCCAGGTGTCTTTCGCCTTCGGGTCGGTAAGCAATGGCATCAAGCTTCTTCCATCCAACCTGGCCGTGGTCCTGACACCAGCCGCTTCAAGCAGCGTTGGTGTTATATCGATATGTGCACTCAGCCGGTCCACAACTGTTCCGGGCACAATCCGCCCGGGCCACTTCACAAGCAGCGGCACCCGGATCCCGCCTTCATAAGGTGTCCCCTTGAGCCCGCGCAAGCCAGAATTGAAACGCTTTTGTTGCGGGCCGTTGTCCGTCATGAACATCAAAATTGTGTCGCGCTCGAGATTCCGGTCCTTCAAATGGTTTACCAGCTTGCCTACATTTTGATCGACATTGCTGATCATGGCGTAAATCCTGGCCGTCGTCTCGTCGAGCCCGAGCTTGCGGTATGGATCGACCAATTCTTCAGCGACCTGCAGCGGCGTATGAGGAGCATTGGTGGGGATGTAGCAGAAGAATGGTTTCGTCCGGTTTTCGTCAATGAAGCGCATCGCCTCGCGAAAGTACACATCCGTGCAATATCCTTTTTGCTGCGCCCACTTCCCATTCCGGCTCAGAACCGGGTCAAAATAAGACGGCGCAACCCCGCTAATCTCCTCTGGCACATCTCCGGGCTGCATCAATCCTCCGCCATTCAAAACCAGGCTGTCGTCGAAGCCCTGGTCGATTGAGCGCATTGGAAAATTGTCTCCAAGATGCCACTTACCAAAAATGCCAGTCCGGTATCCTGCCGGTTTGAGCATCTCGGCCAGCGTCACTTCTTCAGGCCTCATCATGCTGCGCCCCATGTATGTGTCGACAACTCCAGTGCGATAGTTATAGCGCCCTGTCAACAGGCTTGATCGAGTAGGACTGCAAACGGGCGATGAACAAAACCGGCGGAACTGCGCACCTTCTTTTGCGATCGCATCGAGGTTGGGCGTGGTCAGTTGCAGATTGCCATGCAGTGAGATATCGCCGAAGCCTTGATCGTCGGTTAAGATCAAAACAATATTGGGCTTCTTTGTTTGGGCCACAAGCGGAGTGGCGAGCAAGGGCATAAATGCGCGGCGCGTGAACATGAGGCGATTCTATCCGACAATAGGCTTGTGAAAGACGAAGCGCTGCTTAGCCACATCAATCGCCTGCCCAATGGCCGCACGACGACGAAGACGTTAACGCGCGAAATGGGCAACAAGGGTGTCAAGCGTGAAGAGGTGGAACGTGCCCTCGAGCGGCTCACCCGCAAGGGGCTTCTCATTGAGCTCCGCAACAATACCTACCAACTCGCCTCAAAGGCCCGCGAGTTCTCGGCTGGAACCCTTCGCATGCATCGCGACGGCTTTGGCTTTGTGATCCTCGACCAGAAACCTGAAGGCATCGAAGGCGATGTTTTCATCAATCCAGATTCCGCGCAGAAGGCCATGCATGGAGACAAGGTGCTGGTGCGTCTCGGCAGGATCGGCCATGATGGCCGAGTCAATGGAGAGATCGTTCGAGTGCTCAATCGAGCCAATCAGCGGATGGTAGGGCAGTTCCGCGTGACCAAACGTGGCTGTTTTGTTGTGCCTTACGATCAAAAAATCAAGCAGTGGATCCAAATCCCTGAAGGCTTCGAGATCCCCGCACCGCACGTCAACCCAGACCGCGTCGGCATCAAAGAAGTGAAAGTGGAGAAGGCCGCAGACCTCAACGGAATGATGGTGACCGTTGAGGTGCTCGACTTCCCTGACGAAGACTCAAACGGCGTCGGCCGGGTTATTGAATTGCTGGGATTCGAAGACGATTTTGGCGTCGATGTCGAAATCATGATCCGCAAACATCACTTGCCGCATGAGTTCCCTCAGGATGTGATCGACGAGGCGCGATCCATGTCAAGAGAGATCGGCCCGCGTGAATGGGAGGGGCGAACTGACTTCCGCAATTTCGACATCGTAACCATCGACGGCGAAACAGCCCGCGACTTCGACGACGCCATCTGGGTAGAAAAGCTGCCGAATGGTAATTACAAGTTGCAGGTTCACATCGCGGACGTCAGTTGGTATGTGCGCCCTGGCTCCGCCATTGACCGGGAAGCGACGATGCGCGGAACCAGCGTCTACTTCCCTGATCGAGCCGTACCAATGCTACCCGTGGAGCTATCCACCGATATTTGCAGCTTGCGCCCGAACGAAGAACGCCTCGTCATGAGCGCATTGCTCGAACTTGACCACCAAGGCAACATCCTCTCGCAGGACTTCTGCCGGGGCGTCATCAAGAGCCGCGAGCGCATGACTTACACCGACGTCTACAAGCTGCTTGAGGGAACGCCAGCCGAGCAGAAGGCACTTCGCGAACGCTATGCACCTTTGGTACACAGGTTCGAGTTGATGAAGGAACTGGCGCTCGTCTTGAACCGTATGCGCTCAAGACGAGGCTCAATCGACTTTGATCTCCCCGAACCAATCATCGAGTTTGATCAGTTTGGAGAGATGGTAGGTGTCTCAAGAAGCCCTCGCAACATTGCCCATCGACTGATCGAAGAACTGATGTTGATTGCCAATGAAGCCGTTGCTTCGCACCTCGAAGCGGCCCACATCCCGAGTCTTTACCGGATCCATGAAACACCAGACGCCAAGCGGGTGGCCGACTTTGAAGAAGCGGCATCGAAGTTTGGTGTATCCCTTGGACTGGGGGGAGTTGCCGTAAAGAAGTTTTCAAATATAAAGAGCACCCGCGATGGCCGCAAGATCCGCAAGGACGTATTCATCGGCAACCCAAGCGCCGCCGTTACCTCAAAGCACTATCAGAAGCTGGTCGCTAAAATCGAAGGCAAGCCCGAAGAACGCATTGTCAGCTTTCTGATGTTGCGCTCACTCAAACAGGCCCGTTACTCATTCGAGAATGAAGGCCACTTTGCCCTTGCCTCGAAAGCCTACACACACTTTACGTCTCCTATCCGCCGCTATCCCGACCTTGTGGTTCATCGCGTATTGAGTGGCATGAGCTACGACGAAGAGACGCTCAAAGACTTGGGCACTGATACCAGCTTCACCGAGCGCCGGGCAGCGGAGGCAGAGCGCGAACTCGTCGAATGGAAGAAGATGCGCTTCATGAGCGACAAGGTGGGCGATGAATTTAACGCGATGATCATCTCGACTACAAAGTTTGGATGTTTCGTTGAACTGGAAGAGCTCTTCATTGAAGGACTTTTACCGATCGACGCGTTGCCCAAGGACAACTACGCCTATCAGGAAAACACGCGGCGCATCGTCGGCCAGCGGACCAAGCGCAGTTTCGCGATCGGTGATTCGGTGCGCGTCGCACTCATCAAGATCGATCTAGCCGAGAAGCGGCTCACCTTTATGTTGGTGAGCCCCTAGCGAGAGGTTGTTAAACTAACGGGCATGTCAGCTCGTGCAACTACCCTCAAGGGAAATCCTCTTACTCTCGCCGGACCGGAACTCAAGGTCGGCGACAAGGCTCCTGAATTTGAAT
>JAYSVS010000041.1:0-2412 GCA_043718395.1 Acidobacteriota bacterium | reverse complement strand
AATTGCTCTTGGCTCAATGTCACTCTCTCTTTTCGGCAGGGGGTGACAGAATCCCTGAGCAGTTAGGGGGTGACAGAATCGCTGAGCAACTTCACTTGGACATTTTCCTCTTGATATGTCTTAGGTTCGCTGTTATTGTTTTAAGTGTACGCTTTGGTGTCACCCCTGCCGAAAGGCAAGTGCCCACGGTATTGAATATAGCTTGCGGGCCGTGACCCTTACGGGGCGGCCCGTTTTGCTTTTCTGAGTGCCAATTACGAGCCAGGCCGCAATATTGGTTGCGCCAGTCGAAAAATCACCCAAGGAAGCTGCCCGCGTTGAACTGGCCTCGCAGCGGGCACCTATAATGAAAGCAATGGCTACCGTCCACATGAGCGAAGCCGAACTAGCTCGCGATCTTCATGCAGTGCTGGCCAAGGTGCAGCAAGGTGTCGAGGTCGTAATCGAGCAGGATCACCGGCCCATCGCCGTGCTCAAATCCTCCTCGCCCTCCCGCCCTGGCCGCAAGCTGAGCGAATGCATCGCCCTGGCTCAGGCCTACGAAGCCAAACTAGGCTACGCGCCGATCCCGGATGAGGACTTCGCCAGCGATGTGCAAGCAGGTATCGACGCACGCCGTGACTCGCTAGAGCCTCCCGCATGGGACTAGTCCTCGACTCCAGCGTTCTCATCGCAGCGGAGCGGGAGAAGCGCCCAATCAGCCAGCTTCTCGCCTCTCTTTCAGCCGAGCACTCCGAAACCGAGTTCGTGCTCTCTTCCATCTCCGTGATGGAACTCGAGCACGGCTGGCACCGCGCCAACACACCAGAAGCCGCCGCCAAGATCGACGCCGACATGAAAAAGGTGGAATTGGTCATAGCAACTGCCGATCTCTTGATCGGGATCACGGCCCTGCATTACGGCTACGCCCTCGGAACTCGCAACGTCCGCCACTTCAAAATGATCCCCGGCTTGAAGGTCCTTTCACTTTAGCTGCCCTTGGGCTATGAGCTTACAGTGGTCCTAATCTGCACCTTGCAGAATCCCCTCAACCCCTCGACAACTCCTGCCCCAAGATACGCCGAACATTACGTTTCCCATGAAGGATACGCACTATCTCCAACTGTCCTTCAGACAACAAAAAGTAAACACGAATGGATCGAAATCCGTCCAACGGCCATGACCGAAGATCCCCCGCCTTGGCCGCATCGCGAATCAAGCATGGCGGCGCAATCGCGGGCCTGATTCGAATGCGATTCACTGTAGTGGCAAATGACTTCCTAAAGCGAATCGCGACAAGCGGCACATCTTGATCCACCAGGTAATAGCGAATCTGGCGAGTCAAATCCTGGAGTGCGGCTTCGCGGTAGACAACCTTCACGCGTTCCGGTCTGCAGCCCGAACGGCAAACATCTCCTCGATCTCAGCATCCGCTGCTTTCCAGAATTCTTCTTCACTCATCAGCTTGGAATCGAGGCCCTGCTTCAGAAGTGCTCCCAACTCTTCGGGACTTCCTTCGAAATCGTTCTCCGCTGCGGCCTCTACCAATTCAACTGCAGCTTGCAGCGCCAGTTCCGGCGTTGAGAATGCCCCCGCGTCGACAACTGCCTGAATCCGCCTTTCCAATGTTTCGCTGATCACCAAAGCCATATTCGTACTCCTCGTCAGACACTCTCAGCCTAGCCTATTGAAATCCCGCCTTCAACTGCTCAATACGCGGCACATCGAATTGCAGTCCGACCGCTCTCCCCCGCTAGTGCCAATCGCCGACAAGTGATTAGACCAAGATCTGAAAGAATTGAAAATGAAAGGAAGCACATAAGGCTAACCCGCAAGTTCAGCGAGCTCATCCAGGCGATGCCGCCCGAAAGACAGCAAAGCATTCAAAAGCACTTTGAAGAAAGCCTCGCCGCCATGCCTCTCGATGAACTCCGAAAAGCCAGCGAAATGACTCAAATCCAACTCGACGAAGCCCTGGGTCTCGAAGCCCACCGGCAGGGCCTCTGCACAGAAGCCGAACTAGGGCAGTTCTTGGGACTCAATCGCCTATCCCTCGACCGGTTCCTCAAAGACCATGGCATCGATCTCGCCTACACTTGGGAAGATCTCGAACGAGAGCGCAAAACGCACCGCGACATCGCCGGAGCCTGATGCGCATCGCCACCGGTACCAGCCGAATATGACACGAAAGGGAGCTGTCACTCTTCGATTACTTCGCCAACTGCTCTTTGTTTTGCATGGCGGACATGAAGAATGTACACGGTACCAACAGGTTTGTCGACTTTGAAAACGACACTGTCAAGGCAAAGTAGAAATGTCCGCATCCTGGCAAAGTAGAAATGTCCTGTTAGGGGTGGGGCTTTGGAAAAGCCGTGTTAAGTTGATCGTGCCGGTGAAGCGGAGGCGGGCACTGCTGGCGAGCACCCTGCCAAG
>JAYSVS010000005.1:0-66680 GCA_043718395.1 Acidobacteriota bacterium | reverse complement strand
CCCTCTCTAAAAGTTTCTTCACTTGTGGTTTGAATCAGGATAGCGTGGAGTGGTGCGTCTTCGGTGACAGAATGCTTGAGCAGCCTCGAAAATGGGTCATCCAGATGGGTTCGTTTGTTCCGTTTTCGTGCATTCCTTGTCCTTGAATGAAAGTGCCGCTGGGGGCAAATTTCAATGCTGGCACCGAGCGTTGATTCGGGCTTTGGTTGCAAAGTTGGACTCTATCTTCTGTCGACTGGAAGTGAACAGGAGGTGCAAATGAGCCCCCCGATTGAGAAGCTATCAGGCGAGCAGGCTGAATCGAAGCGTGGCTTGTGGATCTTATTGATTCTGATCGGAATATATCGACATATTCTTGTCAACGGGGTTTGGCGGGTTGGGTGTTTGGAGTTGCGGGGCGACCCGTCCCTACCGTAAATTTCTCGAAATTCTGGATTGTGGGAGCGCTTCAGGTTTTGGGCTATGTGATAGATTCTGAGCGACTTTAAGGCATTGTTCCGAATTTGATCGGGAAGGCTGAGGGCCAGATGAGGCGGGAATTGAAAGAAAAGATCTCAAAAACATTAAGGAAAATGGACGGATGGCGCTGGGACACGTCAGGCTGATGGCTTTCCTAGTTAAGTGATTGATTCTGTGGAACTTGAGCTTGTAGCACAGGAGATCGGGTCGAAGACCGGTCGGAAG
The DNA here is from genome assembly GCA_043718395.1 of Acidobacteriota bacterium. Taxonomy (GTDB): domain Bacteria; phylum Acidobacteriota; class Terriglobia; order Bryobacterales; family Bryobacteraceae; genus Bryobacter. The sequence goes on along the minus strand of JAYSVS010000005.1, from coordinate 65,996 downwards.
CTTGTGCTGGATTTCGTCGAAAAAACTTCAAAAACATTGAGGAAAATGGAAGGATGCCGCTGGGACGGGTCAGGCTGATGGTGCGCCGATGGTGCGCCGATGGTGCGCCGAGAAAAATGGATGGATGGCGCTGGGACACTTCAGGCTGATAGCTTTCCGATGGCTTTCCCAAAGTGTCTAAAGGCGATTTCAGTTCACCATCTGAAACGTGCGAAGGCCACTATCGCCTCCGCCCAATGCTGTGATCAGGTTACCTTCAACGCCGACCACCAGGATGGGCCTGTTTCCTCGATCCGCTCTGGCACCCAGGATCAGGGATTGCCACTCACGCCTAGTGGGCATCAGTTTAAGAACACTCCAGGAGGCTTTCCCGATGGTACTTACGATGAGTTCGCCCCGTGCTGTAATACCGAATCCAGTTTGCATCTGATCCTCCGGCAGATTCAAATCCCTAACCTCCCTAAAAGATCCATCTCCCGAGATTATGATTAGCTGGCGGGCAGTACCTGAATACCAAATGATTTCGTTGCCTATTTCGGCAAAAACGTTATTTGGAAGAGTAACTACATGCGGATCGTCAATCGAAGTGTGCGGTACGGATGAAAGCAATAACTTCCCAGATTTATCGAACTGACGAAAAAGTGCGGCGTCTTTCTTTACGGCTTGCATCAGCGTGGATCGCGGCTTCTCGCCAGCAGCCAAGGGATTGATTTCATAGCCCACCACCCAAAAGGTTTCACTCGAGGAGAACGTCATCTTCATTGGCTTGAATTCGCCGGATCTAATCAAAGTGACTGAACTTGTGTTGGGATCTATAAAAGCGATATAACTCCCGCTTCTTCCCTCAATGTCAACCGCACTTCCACACAATCCAAGGGTGCCATCGGAAGTTCTCGCAAAGTCGTGAACCGTAAGATACTTCGAACCTTTAATTTGAAATACTTGATCCTGGATTTTAGCTCCAGTCTTGTCAAAGACGTTTAAGCGAACCGCAGATCCGGCAGTTGAGTCGATAGCAAGCAATACACCCCCTTGCCATTTCGGAAGTGGTTTTCCGGTAAAGTCGTAGTCAATCACAATTCGATTCGTTTCCATTAGTGCGGAATCGGCCTGGAGGAGAGAAACTATTGCGATCCCCAAGATCGATTGCAAAATAAATAGATTCATCTTGAACATTGGTAGTCTCCTTAACATTCGCCGCAGCCGACGCTGTTACTACAAGAGGTGACAGCACACCCACAATACTCAGCGTTGCAATTAGTCATACCGTTATTTTTGCCTCCCGAGCATTGGACTTGATAGTCCGTGTACGTGGACCAATTCGGCCCTCCATCGCAAGCCGTGCCACAGTCGTTCACTACCGCCATCTGATAGCAGCCAAGACATGGACAGTCACCTGTGCACGAGCAATTCTGGGCCAAAACAGTCGTTACTAATCCAATTCCGCTCATTACGCTTCTCAAGCCCGTTAGCTTCGGCTTGCAGGAAAATGGCTGCATTTTCGCCGTAGCTATAGCTTCTGCGATCTTAGGATTTATTCTGACTCCATCAAAAAAACTGTCTAACTTGTGGCCTGAAGCGTCATAAATATTGTATTGATGATATTGATGAACGGCCTCGCTTGGCTTGGCTATTGTCACGACAACTTTGCGGCCCCGCAAAGAGTAATATAGAAAACCCAAAATAAGTAATGAAATAATCGCTACGAATCGTTCCTGTTTCATGCTTACCTCGCTACACGCATCATGATGTGAAACAAGAATATTGTCAATCGATTTTTCAGGAAAAAGCGTGATTCTGGGACAGCCTGAACGCAACCTTGCAAAATCCCCAATGATTCTGGGACAGCCTGAACGCAACCTTGCAAAATCCCCAATAAAATCAGGCCTTCGGCGAACCTCTTGCCCGTTCCCAGCCTAAATTCCCCGTCGCTCCAAAGCTGCAAAAATGCCGCTATCTCCTTCTGGAGCAATAACTTAAAACAATCCCCCTGAATCTCAAAAATTGACAAATTTCTCGAATTTCCGCCTGGGACAGGTCGACGCATTCCAGAGAGAATTCAAGGATCCCAGTGGTTGCCAGAAATCAGGCACTTCAATTTAGCTCAAATTGTCAGATCCGGCAGCCTCAGCAGGACCCTCATCCTGGGCTATGATTCACTCCACTGCCTGATCCACCGTTGGATGAATATGCCGTTTCGTGCATACTGAGGGTATGGCGTGGGAAGTTGAATTCACCGAAGAGTTCCAACAATGGTGGGACTCTCTCGGAGCAGGCGAGCAAGACGATGTCGCACTCTCTGTACGTCACCTCACGGAATTCGGTCCCGCCCTCGGTTTCCCACACAGCTCTAAAGTTGTCACTTCACGCCACCCGTAAATGCGAGAATTGCGAACTCAAAGTGGAGAAAGGCCGCTACGTACACTCTATGCTTTCAACCCTTTGCGAACCGCAATTTTGCTGATCGGTGGCGACAAAACTGGCGATGACAGGTGGTAGCAATCCTTGGTGCCTATTGCAGACAAATTATTTGACCAACATCTCAAAGAATTGGAAATGGAAGGAAGAACATAATGCCAACCCGCAAGTTCAGCGAACTCATCCAGTCGCTGCCGGCCGAAAGACTGCAAAACATTGAAAAGCGTTTTGAAGAAAGCCTCGCCTCCATGCCTCTCGATGAACTCCGAAAAGCCCGCGAAATGACTCAAATCCAACTCAGCGCAATCTTGGGCGTGCACCAGAGCGAAGTCTCCAAAATCGAGCACCGCTCCGACATTTGCGTCAGCACGTTGGTTGACTACGTTGAAGCGCTGGGCGGGCATCTCGAGATCCGCGCTGTCTTTCCAGATCGTCAGATCCAGATCAGCCACTTCGAAGACCTACCCCGCTAAAATCAATATCTCTAATCAAACTGGGGTTAAGGGACAGCCCCCTAAACCAACCGGAATTCCTTAGCCAAATACCGGCCCCAACTTCTCAACTCATCCTCCCGGCTCGCCCGCCATTGCGCCGAAAGCGTTACCAAATCCTCGCGTCGCGACAAAACCTCGCGCGCCAATCGATTCGGGCCGTTAATCCGCGTCGCTGCTCTCATTAGTTCCTCTATCGGCGTGGCATCAGTCAAACTCAAGCCGCGCCAGATCTCGGCAAAGCCACTCAACACCGAAGGCAACTCTGCCGGAGGTGCTGACTCAGGCACACTTAGCGCCATCAACCGCTCCCGGTTCCAGCCCCGCTCCTGCATCCCGATCATCGCCTGCAATCCTGCCCTGTCGAGCACCCTTACCTCGCGCCCTACCAACACTCGCTCCCCATCGACAGAAGTCAATCGAGGCCAGGCCCCCACCCAGGCCGCAACCGCTCCACTCAACACTACAGGCTCATAACCAATAAACTGCACATCATAAGGTTGTGGTTCTTCGACAATTGCTTCTGACAATCCCAATGCCCCACACTTCATGCATGCCCTCATCTCTACACGTCCAGGCAACTCCTCCAGCACCGCCAACTCCAGTCCTTCGTCGCAGCCACAATCCACCACACGAGTAAGTAATGTCACTCCTTATCATCCTCTACAATCAACTCCGCCTCAATGCCCGTGCCGCCGCATTCGGCCTCTTTGGCGCATTCCTCTCGGTTGTGCTCTACTCGGCCTTCTACGTACTCACGCCACTAGATCCTTGCCTGATGGGCCTACCCGCCGGCCTCCTCATCGGCCACGCCATCTCCCTTGGCGCACTCGGCAAGCGCCATCGCTTCCTCTCGGCGCTTGCCATGATGCTCTTCATTTGCGCCTACCTCTTCGGTACGCTGCCGGTCGATCTGTGGCGCCATACAGACCAGCCATTCATGGCCACCATTGAGTCCATCTACAAACGCCTCGCCTTCATTTTTGGTCAAGGAGAAGAAGCCGATTCCTTCGCCCATTTCGTCGAAGTCGTGGCCTCCTGGTTTTCCCTCGTCTCAGGTGCCAACCTGGCCCGCAAAAAGAACGAATAGCCAACTGGCGATAAACTGTCCTCATGCCGCTTCCTACCACTCCCGATTGGGCCAAACTCACCGCCGCCACCTATCCCCATCTAACGAACGCCGAACGCGAAGCCCTTACCAAAATATGGGCCACCAACTACCAAAACTTCCTCCCACTCAAGTCCCAGATCACCGGCGAAATCGACCCCGACACCACCTTCGACCCCATCGCTTCCGGAAGCACGGGAGAACAAAAATAATGACACTCACCGAAGCCGCCGCCCAACTCCGCGCCAAAAAAGTATCCAGCCTTGAGCTCACCACCCAATCCCTCGAACGCTCAAAACAACTCCAGCCCAAGCTCAATGCCTTCCTCACCTTTAGTGAACAGGAAGCCCTCGCTGCAGCGAAACTTGCCGACGAAAATTTTGCTAAAGGCATCGACCACGGTCCCCTCCAGGGAATCCCTGTCGCCGTCAAAGATCTCTACTACACCAAGGGCACGCGCACCACCGGCGGCAGTAAAATCTTCAAAGACTTTGTTCCTACCTACGACGCCGCCGTGGTCGAAAAACTTAAAGCCGCCGGTGCCGTCCTCACCGGCAAACTAGGCATGCACGAACTCGCCTTCGGCATCACCTCGAATAATGCCCACTACGGCCCGATCCGCAACCCCTGGGACCCCACCCGCATCCCCGGCGGATCCAGTGGCGGCTCCGGTGTAGCCGTCAGCGCCGGCATGGTCTTCGCCGCGATGGGCTCCGATACCGGCGGCTCCATCCGCATCCCGGCTAGCTACTGCGGCACCGCTGGCATCAAGCCCACCTACGGCCTCGTTTCCCGCTACGGCACCATGCCCCTTGGCTTCACCCTCGATCACATGGGGCCGCTAGCCCAAACTTCACGCGACTGCGCCGCCGTCCTCAACGCCATCTCCGGCCATGATCGCCGCGACGCCTACTCCCGCAATGCTTCCTTCTCTCCAATCGAAATCCCCGCCACTCCCAATCTCACCGGACTCCGCATCGCCTTCAGTGAAGAATTCCTGCTCGAAGGCGTCGATCCAGAAATCCGGGCCATGGTCCACACTGCGCTCCGGTCTTTCCACGAATGGGGGGCTACTACTCTTGAGCTCAAACTCGGCTGGCTCCGCGACGTCGTCGCCATCAGTCATGTCATATTACCTGCCGAAGCCGCCAGCGTCCTCGAACCCCACCTGTCCAACCGCGACGACCTCGGCCCGGAAGTTCGCCCCCTCTTTGAAGCCGGCCGGCTGATTCCTGCTGTCGATTACCTCCAGGCCCAAAAACTACGCCGTCTCTACCGGGCCAAAGCCGAATCCTCACTCTGGCAACATTGCGACATCTTAATTGCGCCCTCTACCGCCATCACCGCGCCCAAGATCGGCGAACAGATCGTTACGCTCGCCTCCGGCCAGCAACTTGAAGTCCGCACTGCTTCCACTCTTCTGGTCCGTGCCTTCAATGTTCTCGGAACTCCCGCGCACTCTGTCGTCGGAGGTTTTCATTCGAACGGCCTCCCCATGAGCCTCCAGCTCATCGCCAAACCCTTCGCCGACTCTCAAGTCCTGACTGCTGGTGCAAGATTTGAAGAAGAGACAGGTCACTTTCGTATGAAGCCGCCTATTTAGTCATAGACCTAAGTGAAATTACCTATGACTTTCCTCTAAACCCACCCCTTGCTCTGGCCGATAGTCCACATGAGGATTGCTCATGCCAGCCTATCGTTTATTTGTTTGTGAATCTCAGCCCGTGGTTGTCGCGGGCCTGTCCGGAATTCTGGCTGACAACGATGACTTCGAGATTGTTGGCACGGCCCCCAATCCTGTCGAGGCGATCGCCAGAATGGCTGAACTTCAGCCCGACATAGTTTTGGTAGATCAGGCCTCTGGAATCAGGCCCGTTTTCACCTTCCTCAGCGAGCTCAAAATCATCAGTCCCAACTCTCGCGCCTTGCTGTGGATTGTAGATCTGGCTGAAATCGAATGCTTCCGCGCCCTGCAGCTCGGTGCCCGGGGCATCTTGCGCCGCAGCCTGCCGATTGCCACCATGCTCGATTGCCTGCACGCTGTCGCCAAAGGCAATCTGTGGCTTGAGAGCTCGATCAGCGATCAGGTTGTTGGCTTTCTCAATCGTAAATCCAGCAATCGGCTGACCCCGCGTGAACGCGAGATCGTCCGCGCCGTCTGTCGCGGCATGAGAAACAAAGAGATCGCCGACCTCCTGAACATCACCGCCGGCACGGTCAAAGTTCATCTGATGCATATATTTGAAAAGACGGGCGTTAAAGACCGTTTTGAGCTCGCCGTGCAAGCCCCAAAACTGCTTGGCGTCGAATCCGAAGAGAGCATCAGCGCGAGCTAGTCATGTTGAGCCGCTGGTTGCGTCCAAGCTTCGCCGATCTTATTTTTGCCGCCCTCATTGCCTGGCTCTTTATTTTCTCCCTCAAAGGTTGGAATAGTCTCTTGGGCGACGGTGATACCGGCTGGCACATCCGCACCGGCGAGTGGATCCTCGCCAATCATCAAGTCCCCTACCGCGACCTCTTCTCCTACACCAAACCTGAGGCTCCCTGGTTTGCGTGGGAGTGGGGCGCGGATATTCTCTTTGCTCTGCTTCACTCTTGCGGTGGCCTTCCGCTGCTGGTTTTCTTCTCAGGCTTCATCCTGGTTGCTACCAGCATCATTACGATGCGCTGGATGATCTGGCGCGGCTCCAGCGTCCTGGTTGTCTTCCCGGTTGTAATGCTGGCCGTTGGCGGTTCGACGATGCACTACCTGGCCAGACCGCACATCTTTACGCTCTTGTTCATTGCGATCGAGCTTTGGCTGCTTGATGCAGAACGGAAAAATTCCTCGCGCCGGATCTGGCTTCTTGTGCCTCTCACTTTCCTTTGGACCAACCTCCATGGCGGCTGGCCCGCCCTCTTCGTTTTTCTGGGGCTCCAAATTGCCGCTCGATTTGTCTTTGGCGATCCGGTATGGAGAAAAGAGCTTCTGGTGGCACTTGCCTGCGCCCTGGCTACGCTCGCCAACCCTTACGGGTGGCAGCTCCATCAACACATTTTTGGATACTTGCAGAGCAACTGGATTCGCGATGCGGTTGATGAATTCCAGAGCCCCAGGTTCCGCTCTGAAAATTTGATCCAGTTTGAAATTCTCCTGATCGCCGGAGTAGCTGCCGCCTGGGGGCGCGCCTTCCGCGGCAGTGCTGGTCTCACCGAGGCCGTCACCGTATGGCTCTGGGCTCATCTCTCGCTCGGGGCAGTCCGGCATGCGCCGATCTTCATTCTGGCTGCGGCCCCCGTAATCGCCTCAGAGCTCACGATGACTCTCGAATCCCTCTGGCTATCCGCTAAGAAGTCTTCAGTGCTCGGGATATTCCGCGATCTTGATCTGGATCTTCGCCCTAAATTCGCCAGAAATTCTGTTTGGGCCTTACTACTCCCCCTGGCGGTCTGGCTGGTCAACCCGGCCAAGATGCCCACTAATTTCCCGGACAAGATCTTTCCTGTGGCTGCCTCACAGACCCTCGGTGCCACGTGGAGTGGTCACCGCATCCTTACCTCCGACCAATGGGGAGACTATCTCATCTATCGTCACTGGCCTCAAGTGAAGGTATTTATCGACGGACGAAGTGATTTTTACGGTCCCGATCTGGGTCGTGACTACCTGGCCATGGTCAATGGTTCGCCTCAGTGGCGCCGCCACTTCGACCACTACCAGATTGACTACGTCTTGCTCCCTCGCAACAGCGACCTTGGCACCCAGGTGGAACGCGATCCAGGCTGGCAAATAGTTCATTCAGATGCGGTTAGCATCGCCTACTCCCGCAGGGCATCCAGCGCTCGCATTCCTGCAACGACCCAGCTTTTTTCCCCCTCCAGCCTAATGAAAGCCCCCTGATCATCCGAAGGAATACATGAGAACCACCCATGACTCTTGAGACTGCAGTCGCGCTCAGCATTGGCCTTGCCGCTTCCGGCGAGGATCTTTGGCGCCGCAATATCTCCAACGCTATCCCCGCCGCCGCCCTCGCCGGTGCTCTCGTTGTTCAAACTTCTAATGGCGGATGGCAAGGCCTTACTACCTGGTTTCTTGGTGCAGTGATTGGCTTTAGCGTTTTCCTCGTCTTTTTTCTGCTTGGCGGAATGGGCGGGGGCGATGTTAAGTTGATGGCCGGCTTTGGGGCCCTTCTCGGCCCGTCCCGCCTCCTCGAAGCGACGATCTTGACTGCAGGCATTGGCGGCATTATCGCCCTTCTGGTGATCTGCTGGCGGCAAGCCGCTCACTTTTGGCGCCGCCGCCAGAATTCGGCCGATAAGCAATCTGAGGACGGCCTTGAGCCGTCCTCCCAACAAGTCGACAAATACATCCCGTACGCCCCAGCAATAACCCTCGGCAGCTGGCTTGCGTTGATTCCGAAAGGGGTTTGATCATATATGGACCGCAGATTTCTCACAGTTTTAGGCGTCAGCCTTTTGTTTGCGCTCGTTATATCGAGCGTGTTTTACCAGATGTCTGCCCGGTCTAGCTCTGGCCCGGCCACCAGCGCCGCCGTTGAAATGAGAGACCTCGTTGTCGCGGCAAAGCCGCTCAACGTCGGAACGACCATCAAACCCGGCGACGTCACCGTCAATAAGGTGCCTGTTGCTGCCTTCCCCAAAAGCGGATTCATGAAGGTTGAAGAAGTGCTTGATCGTCCTGTTGTTTCTAACATCCTGGCCGAAGAGGCAGTCATTGAAGGCCGCCTGGCCCCTCGCGGCTCCGGCGCCGGCCTGGCCCCGGTCATCCCAGTCGGCATGCGAGCTGTCACCGTCCGCGTCAACGACGTTGTCGGCGTAGCAGGTTTTGTATTGCCTGGAATGCGTGTGGACGTCACAGTCACCGGCCGTCCCCCATCTGGCACCGAAACTCTCACCACAACCGTCCTCCAGAACATTACCGTGCTCAGCGCCGGCCAGACGATGGCCCCGGATGCTCGCGGTGCCGCGATCAACGCTCCCACCGTTACGTTGCTGGTTACCCCCGAACAGGCTGAGGTGATTATCCTCGCTGGCTCAGAAGGCCGCATCCAGCTCATCTTGCGCAATGGCAGCGACAACGATGTCCAGAAGACCAGCGGTGTTACTACAAACTCTTTATACGGCAAACGCGGTGCCGGTCCACGCCAACCCGGTGGCAACAATTCCAATGACGCCATGGGTGATGACGGTATCGTTCCACGGCGTCGTGTCCGTCCGACTCCTCCGCCGGTTGTAGTTGCGGTCACCCCTCCACCCCCGGCATTACCTCCCGTCCCAGACCAGATTGTTGTGATCCGTGGCAATACCCGAAGCTTGGAAACTGTCGGCATGAAGCCAGCAAGCGGGGCAGCCGCTCCCGCTCCGGTCGATATCCCTTAAAACTTTCCTGTAAAGCTCCATTTTGACGGCTCTGATGAAACCGAGGAACTTAAGTATGTCTTATCTCAGTAACCCCCAGAAGGTCCTGGCCTTTGCCCTGGCTGGACTCATGGTCCTTCCAGCCCCAATGCCGCTGGCCGCCCAGTCGATGAATGTCGTCGACCTTAGTATGACCATCGGAAAGAGCCTGGTGATCGACTACCCCGTCGAGATCGGCCGTATCTCAACCTCAAGCCCCGAGGTTGTCGATGCCGTCCCCGCCACGGCCAAAGAGTTTCTCCTCCACGGCAAAGGGCATGGCTCGGCCACTGTAGTTGTCTGGGCCAAAACTGGGGCCCGAACCATGTACAACATTACGGTTGAGCATAACCTCGAGCCGATCCGCAAACTGCTGAGCGAAACCTTCCCTGGCGAAGATATCCGGATCCAGAGCGGGCGCGACTCGATCACCCTCATCGGCAAGGTCTCAAGCAAAGATGTTGCTGACCGGGCTGTGGCTATCGCCTTGCCGCTGGCCAAGACAGTCGTAACCAACCTTCAGATCGCCGCCCCGCCGATTGAACAGCAAATTATTCTCCGCGTAAAATTTGCCGAGCTCAACCGCAATGCTGGCGTGCAACTCGGTGTCAATCTCTTCAGCACAGGTGCGACGGGCACTATTGGCGGAGTTTCGACCAATCAATATAGTCCCCCCAGCCTGACGACTGTACGCGGCAACAGCCCCACAACTCCGAACAACCCCTCGGTGTTTTCGATTACTGATGCTCTCAATATCTTTGCCTTTCGCCCCGACCTCAATCTCGGCGCTGTGATTCGTGCCCTGCAAACCCAGGACATTCTACAAATTCTTGCCGAACCCAACCTGACCACGCTCAACGGCAAAGAAGCCAGCTTCCTCGCTGGCGGCGAATTCCCAGTCCCTGTCCTTCAGGGTGGTGGCAATGCCGGCGCAGTAACGATCCAGTTCCGTGAATACGGTATTCGTTTGAATTTCAACCCAACTATCACCGCCAACGGCACCATCAAGATGTACGTAAAGCCAGAAGTTTCGACGATTGACCTTTCGAACGCCGTTTCTCTGTCCGGCTTCACCATTCCCGCTCTGGCCACGCGCCGCATGGAGACCAATGTCGAACTCAAAGAAGGTCAGAGCTTCATGATCGCCGGCCTTATGGACGACCGTGTCACAGAGCAGATGTCCAAGCTCCCGGGCCTGGGGAATATTCCAATTCTCGGTGCCCTCTTCAAGAGCCGCCTCGAGCGAAAGACCAAGACCGAACTGATTGTGATCGTGACCCCAGAAATCGTCAAACCCTACAATCCCGACGAGAAGCTTCTAGTGCCAGAATTCCCCAAGGAATGGCTACAACCCTTCAAGGCCCCGAAGAAGATCGCCGATCCTGTTCGCCAGACCACGTCCGTTGTCGAACCCAAGAAGGCTGAAGTTGATAGCAAGAATCCTTTCTTGTTCTGGAAGAACGGAAAGAAGACGGCACAGGCGTCGACGGCCCCGGCCCCTGCGACAGATTCTTCAGCAGCAGTGCCCTCAGCAGCAGTGCCCTCAGCAACTGCACCAACTCCCACAGCCCTAACCAGCTCCCCTGCTTCTCCCATTGCAGGAAGCACTCCAACTGCGCCGGCACCAATTTCCTCCGCTCCAGTTCCAGCTCCGGCGCTTCCCCCTGTGATTCCCGTTGCCCGATTGCGCGACCACGATCCCGCCAGCGGCCTCAGCGCCATTCCCGGCCAAATCATCAACGCTGGGGGCGGAAACTAGCCACTCCCTCACAAGCGGCATGGTTAAAAAGGCATACGATGATCAATTCAGCCTCATTTGGTTCGATAGGAATGGAGCTCACCGCAATCCTGATTTGTCAGGATCGCGAATTGGCTTCCGTCTTCACTCGTTCCGTGGAGCAATCTCGAGCCTTCCAGCTCATGGCCGATCTCAAAGGCTATCCGCCTCGGCAGACTCTTGAGATTCGCCTGCGCCAGGTCCAACCCGATGTTGTCTTGATCGATCTGGCGAGCAATATTGAGGCAGCTTGCGAAGTAATTCAACTTATCGCCCAGGTTGCGCCTGCAGTCAGCGTGATCGGCCTGCACAGTCACAATGATTCTGATGCCTTGCTCCGGTCGCTTCGTCTGGGTGCAAGTGACTTTTTGTTCGCCCCCTTCGAGCAGACTGCACAACTTGCAGCAGCTGATCGCTTGCGCCGTCTCAAAGAGCCAGAGCAGCCTGATGAGCGTGAGCTCGGTAAAGTCATCGCGTTTGCCAGTTCAAAGCCCGGCTCCGGTGCGTCCACACTAAGTGCCCAGACTGCATTCACTCTCAAGAAATTAACCGGCCGCCGGGTCCTCCTTTTAGACCTGGATTTGATGGGCGGCACCATTGGCTTTTATCTGAAGCTAAACCATGCCTATTCGATGCTCGATGCCATTGAGCACGCCAACCGCCTCAATCCAGCCATCTGGAGTTCGATGATTGCTCACAGCGGTGGCATTGATATCCTGCCAGCCCCAGATAGTCCAGTCTCGGCTGATGTCCCGGCTGACCGCCTTCACGCCGTTCTTCAATATGCCCGCATGCTTTATGACTGGATCGTTGTTGATCTTCCAGCGGTCTTCTACCGGCCAAGTTTACTCATGCTGACCGAGGCTGACTATATGTATCTTGTCTCTACCGGCGAGTTGCCCAGCCTTCATCTGGCCCGCAAGGCGATCAACATGCTCAGTCAGCTCGGGCTGACTAAAGACCGCTATAAATTACTCGTAAACCGGGTCAACAAGCGCGATGGCATCGGCCTTGCAGACCTCGAAAAGATCTTTAACTCTCCCGTCGATGCCATGTTTCCGAATGATTATTTCTCTCTGCACCGGGTTGTTACCCTCGGTCAGCCGCTCGGTGCCGACTGCGAGCTGGGAAAGGCCGTCGAAGGGCTTTCCAAGAAGATTTCAGGCAGCATCGAAGCAGAAAAGAAGAAGTCAGCCGGCATGCTTGAGACAGCCCGTCCCGCCTTGTCTCAAACCTGAAGCGAATCCAGAAGATACCGATCGAAAGACATTGAACCATGATTAGCCCATTAGATAGCGGATCGAAAACACAACTGAGCTGGGAACAGCGGCTGCTCAAGAATGCAGGCAAGCCCAAGGTGCAACTCAAGCCTGAATATCAGGAACTCAAGTTCACCTTGCACCGCAAACTCCTCGACAAGATTAACCTTGAGGCACTTGCGACGATTGATAACCAGCGCGTCCGCGGCGAAGTCCGCCAGGCGCTGATCGCCCTGATTGACGCCGAGCCCACGCTGCTGAGCGCGCTCGAAAAACAACAGATTTGCGATGAAGTTCTTGATGAGGTTTTTGGTCTCGGGCCACTTGAGGCGATGCTTCAGGACGCCACCATCTCCGATATTCTCGTCAATACCCACAAGCAAGTCTACGTAGAACGCAAAGGTCAGCTCGAGCTCACCAACGTTACTTTTCGCGACGACCAACACCTGTTGCGCATCATCGATAAGATTGTCAGCCAGGTTGGACGCCGCATCGACGAATCCAATCCAATGGTCGATGCCCGCCTCCTCGACGGCAGCCGCGTCAACGCGATCATTCCGCCACTCGCCGTCGACGGGCCGCTACTTTCCATTCGCCGGTTTTCCACCGACAAGCTGATGCCCCCTGACTTGGTGGATCGCAAAGCAATGACCAAGGGGATGATGGAGTTGCTTGAAGCCGCTGTCAAGGCCAAGCTCAACATCATCATCGCCGGTGGTACGGGTGCTGGCAAAACCACTCTCCTCAATGCGCTCAGCTTCTTCATCAACCCCAAAGAGCGCATTGTCACAATCGAAGACGCTGCAGAACTTCAGCTTAAGCAGCCCCACGTCGCCCGCCTTGAAACCCGTCCAGCCAATCTGGAAGGCCATGGTGCCATCCGCCAGCGCGAACTTCTGGTGAACAGTTTGCGTATGCGTCCAGACCGGATTGTTGTTGGCGAAGTCCGCGGCGAAGAAGCCCTCGACATGTTGCAGGCCATGAACACCGGTCACGACGGTAGCTTGACTACTGTCCACGCCAACACGCCTCGTGATGCCGTTTCGCGTCTTGAAGTGATGGTCAGTCTTGCCAATTCAAATATGAAGCTCGAGAGCGTTCGTCAACAGATCTCAAGCGCTGTCAATCTCTTTGTCCAGGCTGCCCGGCTTAGCGACGGATCCCGCCGTGTGACCTCGATCACTGAAGTCACTGGCATGGAAGGCGAAATCATTACCATCCAGGACATCTTCGTGTTCGAAAAGCGCGGCCTCTCTCCGGAAGGCAAAGTCCTCGGCCGGTTCGCGGCAACCGGTATTCGCCCCAAGTTTTACGAAAAATTGCTCTCGGCTGGCATCCGGCTCCGGCCCGACCTCTTCGACGAAGTAGAAGAAGTCTAGGTCTCAGAGCAAGGGAGAAGAGGAAATCACTATGGGCTTTTTCATCATGATCGCGATCGCCGTGTGGCTTGGTTCCATGGTGGTCTGGTATTTGGTCACCTCTGTCCTCAAAAGCCAGGATGTCGACAAGATCAAATCGCGTCTGTCCGGTAAAGAACCGAAAGTCAAGGTAAAGGTCAAGGCCCGTGGGCCTGCGCTGATCGAAACCGAAGACTTGCAGACGGGCAAGTTCGCACTTCGCATGCTCAAGAAGTACGACCTGCAGCCAAGATTGCAGACGCTACTCGAGCAGTCCGGCCTCAAATGGCGGGTAGCGAGGCTGGTTCACGCTTGTCTCGGATGTTTCTTGATCGGCTATCTGGGAGTTCATTTCTTTCTCCCGCCCAAGTTCAGAATCCTGGGCCTCATTCCTGCCGCACTCTGTGGACTCATGCCGATCTATTTCGTGATCCGCAAGCGCAACTCCCGCATCTTTCGCTTCGAAGAGCTCTTCCCCGACTCACTGGAGTTTGTATCCCGCTCGATGCGGGCCGGGCACGCCTTTTCTGTTTCTCTCGAAATGATTCATCGCGAATTCCAGGAGCCTCTGGCCAGTGAATTCAAGCGTGCGTTTGAAGAGCACAATCTGGGCCTTCCTCTGGATGTTGCACTCGAAAAACTTGCGAAACGGGTCCCTTTGCTCGATGTTCAGTTCTTTGTCTCAGCCGTCACTCTTCAAAAGCGAACAGGTGGTAATTTGGCTGAAATCCTGGACAAACTGGCCTATATCATTCGGGAGCGCTTCAAGCTTCGCGGCAAGATCAAGACGATTTCGGCTCACGGCAAGATGACGGGCACAGCTCTCAGCAGTATTCCGATTGTTGTCGCCGTGCTCATGTTTTTCACCAACCGCGACTACATCCTTTTCTTCTTCAATGACGAGCTTGGCAATTACATGATGGTTGGCGGAATTGCTCTCCAGTTGATTGGCTACTGGGTAATGCAACAGATCGTCAAAATCGAAATTTAACGAGGTGCTCTTATGATCATGATTCTCGCAGCATTTGCCATTTTTATCCTGGTCGCCATCGCCGTTTCGGCCGTGGGCATGCGAATGTGGGTCCAGCCTAAAGAGGCGATCGAACGCGTTACCGGCGTTCAGATGGACGTGCCCGACATCGCCCCCAGGCACCCCAGCCTCGTCTTTCACGAACTGGTCCAAAAGCTTGGCAATGTACTTCCAGCTTCGCCCAAAGATGTTTCGCTGATGCAAAAGCGCCTCATCCGTGCGGGTCTGCGCGGCCCGAATGCGCTCAAGATCTTTTACGGCTCCAAGGTCTTCTTTGGCGTTGTCGTTCCGGTCGTGATGAGTGTGCTGGTCGCCGGCTCACCGGCCGATCCAAGCAACAAATTTGTCGCTGTCCTGGCCGCTGTTGCCGCAGGTTTTTTCGGCCCGAACGAGTACGTCAACATTCTTGGTAAGCGCCGCCAGAAAGAAATTCAGCGCGGTCTTGCCAACGGTCTCGACCTGCTGGTGGTTTGCGTTGAGAGTGGACTTGGTCTTGATCAGGCCATTCTCCAGGTATCAAAGGAGCTGGAGCATGCGCATCCGGAAATTTGCGAAGAATTTATGCTTGTCAACCTCGAACTTAAAGCCGGCAAACGCCGTGTCGAGGCCCTCCGCAACCTGGCAGACCGCACATCGGTTGACGACTTGAAGAAGCTCGTCGCTGTCCTAATTCAGGCTGACCGCTTTGGTACTGGCGTCGCTCAGAGTTTGCGCGCCCACGCCGATTTCATGCGTGTACACGCCCGTCAGGTCGCCGAAGAGAAAGCCGCCAAGCTCGGCGTAAAGCTGATCTTCCCGATTTTTTTCTGCATTCTTCCTTCCCTCTTTCTCGTCACAGTTGGGCCGATGGCCGTAAAGATTGTGCGCGAATTAGGGCCAATGATGAACAACTTGTAGGCCTGAAGTTTCTCAGGCTTTCTACCGAAGTATTAAGTAAAGACGGCCACAGGTCGCGGGTATAAGAATCGCAACTGGAAAGGAGAATTCAACATGGATGGATCGATGTTTAGAATCGTCTGCGTAGTCCTCGCAGTCAGCCTGCTTGGTTTGATTGTGCTGCGCCGCAAAAAGAACGTTGAAGAGTAGTTTCGCTGTTTGATTTCGTCGGCAGGGGCGTGAACTCCCAAATCAATGATCACACCCCTTGCTAACGCAGACTTTGTGTTGGCTCTGGTTATGGAGGGTTGAGTTATGAAAGGCATTTTGGGCATGAAAATGGCAAACAAGATTTCTAAGTGGACTGGCGCGCTTCTGGCGCTCGCCTTCCTGGCTGGTTCTATCGCGGGTAAAGCATCCGCTGCCACTTTCGGCAGGCCCATCATCATTGGTGGACAGGCTGCCGATCTGGTGCTGGACGAGGGACGCGGTGTGCTCTACATCGCCAACTTCACCGGCAACCGGATCGAAGTCATGTCGACTGAAACCGGGGTGATACAGACGTCATTCAACGTGGCTCCACAGCCTGGCGCACTGGCGCTCTCGCCCGACCGGCGTTGGTTGCTAATCGCACACTATGGCAATTTTGCCACTCCAAATCAGCCTCGCAATGCGCTCACGCTGATCAATCTTGAATCCAATCAGCGGCAGACATTTTCTTTAACGGCCACACCACTGAGCGTCGCATTTGGCTCCGATGGCCTCGCCTTGGTAGGCACCTCAAACGCTTTCCTGCTTTTTGACCCAATTACCGGCACTACTCGCACGCTACAGTCCATTACAGAGCTTGTGCTGAAGACTTTGCCCGTTCCCGTCAATAACTATCCGCAAAATGTCGTTGCCAGTTCAAGCTCGGCCACCAGGGATGGAACACGAATCTTCGGCGTCCTGCAAGCTTCCACGGCTGATGCCAACGTTTTCGTCTATCGCTACGATGTAGGCCAGACACTGCTCACCGGCTACTGGATTGCTTCTCCACCTTTTGCCCCACGCACTCTCAGCACCAATGCGAACGGGACCAATGTATTGATCGGCTGGGCCATGTTCAATGAGAATTTCGTGAGTACCAGCCAGTTCCCGAATGCGAGCGGTGTGCTCAATGTCGGCGGGCACGTCATCGATTCGGCACGCGGATTGATTTATGCCCAGATGAATGAGCAAGTTGCTGCTGCGACTACAACCACAGGTGGTACAACGCCTCCCGCCGGCACCGCCGGAATCGACCAGGCCAAAATCCTCCAGATACTCGATGTCGACAACCTGACGGTTCGCGAGCGAATCAAATTGCCTGAAAACCTTTCTGGCAAGGCAGTCCTCAGTGCCGATGGCAACACGGTGTACGCGAGCAGCGAGAGCGGCGTCATGATTCTTCCTGTAGGCGACTTGCATCGCCAGCGAAAAGTGGTTTCAAACATCCCTGACCTTGTTTTCCGCGGCAACTTCTGTGATCGGCGTGTGGCCGTCCAGCAGTTTGTCGTAACCGATTCCAGCGGCCAAAATACTGATTTTTCGCTCACCAACATTCCGGCTGGAGTAACTGTCGAGCCACAGACTGGTATAACTCCGGCCGTGATTACTGTGTCGGTCGATCCTCTCACCTTCAGCAACACGCGCGGCACGGTCGCCCGGACCATGACAATCAATTCCGAGGGGTCGATACTGAACGCTGCGAGTATTCGCCTCTTGATCAACTCGAAAGAACCTGACCAGCGCGGTACCAGTGTCAATGTCCCAGGCACTCTTGTCGACATTCTCCCTGATCCCACGCGTGACCGTTTCTTTGTCATTCGTCAGGACAACAACAGTGTGCTGGTATTTGATGGGGCCAGCTATCAGCAGATTGCAACCCTGCGCACAGGCAATACTCCCACGCAGCTTGCCTTTAGCTTCGACCGGCGTAACCTCTTGATCGGCAGCGACAATGCACAAGTCATCTACGTCTACTCACTCGACAATCTGCAACAACAACCTTCCATTGCAATGCCAGCGGGACATTATCCGCGCAGCATTGCCAGCGCTGCTGGTGCCACTCTGGTCGCCAGCCGCGTCTCCGGCCCTCAGCACAAGATCTCACGGGTCGATTTCAGCTCCCGCAAAGCCACCGAGCTTCCCACTTTGGACGTCTTTGAAAACAACATCAACGTCGATACCGTTCTGATCGCGTCCCCCAATGGAGCCAAAATCATGGGTGCGTCTAAAGACGGTACGACGCTCCTATTTGACGGAAATTCGAATTCCTTTGTCGCCGGACGCAAAGATACGACTATTCTCGGCGGATCCTATGCCGCCTCGAGCTTTGACCAGTTCGTGGTCGGCAATTTCCTGCTGAATGGCTCCCTGGTTCCGGTCCGCCGGCTGGCTCCCGATACCCAGGCAAACTTCGGCTTCTCTTTCGTCGACAACATTGGCTTCCGCACCACTTCGTCCAGCATTGATGGACCAGGTACCATCCAACGCATTGCCTTCCCAACAGGGACGGCCCAGATCGGCACTCGGATGGTCGAGTCTCCGTTGCAATCGAATGCCACTATTCAACCCTTCATTCGTACGGTCGCTCCGCTGTACTCGCGAAATGCGATTGTCGTGCTTACTGTCTCTGGATTTACCGTTCTTCCCTGGACCTATGACGCCGCTGTGGCAACGCCCAGAATTACCAAGGTAACCAACTTGGCAGATGGAACTTCAGCGATTGCTCCTGGCAGCTTGGTCAAGATCGAGGGTAACGACCTTAGCCCGGTCAACCAAGCCTCGCGCGAACGGCCACTGCCGACGGCGCTCGGCGAAAGCTGCATCACTGTCAATGGTCTCCCGATCCCGCTTATCTTCGTGAGCGCCAAAGAAATCAACGCTCAGATTCCCTACGAGATTGCCGGCAGCACTACGCTGATCCTTCGCACTCCGGGCGGGGTGAGTGATAACTTCAATCTCGCCGTTTCCCCCACTGCACCGAGCATTTTCCGAACCCTGATTGCCGGGATCGACTCACCCGTCGCGACCATCGTAAACGGTCGCAATGGCCTTCTCGTGACAAACTCAAATCCAGTCAAGCGGAATGACAACATTGTGATCTACCTAACTGGCTTGGGTAAGACAAATCCAGCCATTGAGGCGGGCTTGAGTGCACCGTCAGACCCACTCGCCAACTCGCTGGTTGCTCCGGTTGTTTCCATCGGTGGCGTAGAAATTCCGGTAACTTATGCCGGACTGACTCCTGGTGAAGTTGGGGTCTATCAGATCAATGCGCAGATTCTGCGCTGGGTGCCAACGGGCTTTGAAGTGCCACTCAAGGTGTCCCAGGGTGGATCCGTGACCACGATCAATGTGCGAGTGATCGAATAAAACTTTTATAGTAAGAATTGTTCTTACTGCAAAACTCAAAGAAGGAGCTATTGCATGCGTGATCTCTACAAACTCGCCCGCACGGGCCTGATTTTGGCCGCCGGACTTATGGCGAGCGTCCCGGGCATGGCCCAGCGTTGGGAATTTGGAGCCGGTGCTGCCGGCACATTCTATACGGCAAAAGATGTGACAGTGGCCAGTGCCAAAGCTTCTGCGGGCTTCAAAAATGGCTGGGGTGCAAGTGCCTGGCTGGGCAACGACATGCACAAGTACATTGGCGGCGAAATCCGCTATATGTTCCAGCAAAATGACCTCAAGCTCGAATCAGGTGGCAGAAATTATGCGTTCGGAGGACGATCTCAGACCATTCATTATGATTTTCTGATACATGCTGCTCCACGGGGGGCCCGGGTTCGTCCATTCCTCGCTGTTGGCGCAGGATTCCGGGGATATGAAGGAACAGGTAAAGAAGTTGCAGTGCAACCACTCAATAATTTCGCGTTTCTCACCAAAACTACGGAATGGGTTCCAGTGGTGTCGGTAGGTGGAGGTATCAAGTTCATGGCATCGAAGCACCTCGCTTTCCGGGCCGAGTTCCGTGACTATCTCTCACCAGTGCCAAACAAAGTCATAGCAGCGGCACCAGGTGCAAAGCTCAACGGATGGTTTCACAATTTTGTTGCGCTGGTTGGCGTATCGGTTCTGTTCTAATCAGAACAGATGCCTGAGAAATGTGTGATTTGCAGCACCCGCAGGGCGAAACGATTCTGTCCCCGATTTTGCGGTCACGAACGGCTCCTTATGCTGAAGTGTCAGGATTTCACCTGCGAGTTTCTGAATAAGCCGGCTACGCTGGAATTCTTGACTCGCACGTCCTCCGTGTCCTTGTCTTCCTCCAGCGCATGGATTTGCAATTGAACAATCGCCGCCGGCAAAGCCGCAGTTTTCTGGATGCAATTCGTCACTTTATTCTGCCCCCAGAGGTAGTAATTCCCGCGACAATGGGAATATGGCAACCGGAGTAGTCGTCTTCGCGCACGGCTCAAGTGTGGAAAGCGCGAATGAAGCAGTTAGGGTAGTGGCCAGGATTATTTCCGAAGACAACGAATTTCCCCTCGTGGCTACAAGTTTTCTGGATGGGGGCAAGCCAGACTTGCATGGTGCTGTTGAAGAACTGCTCGCCAGAGGTGCGGACAGGATTCTGGTCGTTCCGTACTTCCTCACCGTTGGACTCCATCTCAAACGGGATCTGCCTGAGTTGATCGACAAAATTCGTGCTGAACGAACGAATCTGCAAATTGAAGTAACACCGCCGCTTGATGGGCATCCAGGGCTTGGCGCGATTCTTCGAGACCGGGCTAAAGAGGGGATCGAGCAATGGCACTCGTAGAAAGAAACGCCAGATTGATCGAGACATTCGATCTTGGACCAGGCATCCGGCATTTCAGCTTTGAATTTCCTGATGCTGAGAGTTTCGAATTTGTTCCAGGACAGTGGGTCTCCATGACGGAGTTAGTCAACGGGAAGAAGGTCACCAGGGCATACTCACTTGCTTCGCTCCCGGATACGAACCGTTTTGAAATCTGTTTGAACAAGGTAGAGGATGGGCTCTTCACTCCCTATTTATTCTCTCTAAAGCCGGGCGATCTGGTGCCGGCCAAAGGACCAGTCGGCGCCTTTACGGTGAAGGCAAAAGACAGGGAAGCGATTTACGTTGCCACTGGCACAGGAGTGGTTCCTTACAGACCGATGCTCGCCCAGCCAGGCTATCTCGAACAAGGCACCAAAGTGAAGCTCATTTTTGGAGCCCGCTATCGGGAGGGATTAATGTTCCATCCAGAATTCGAGTCGCTGGCCGGGCGATATTCCAACTTTAGTTATGTGCCAACAGTGACTCGACCGCCGGATGGTTGGCAGGGCAGAACCGGACGTGTGCAGCCACTGCTTTGGGAGGTGCTGGGCGAGCGCACCGATGTGGACGTCTATGTATGCGGCCTCAAAGAAATGGTCGAGAGCATTCGCGACGAGCTAAAATTGCGTGGCTTTGACCGCAAGCAAGTTATTGTCGAAAAGTACGACTAGTTATCTATGCCATTAAGTGGAACCCGCATTGCTATCTTGATTCTCCTGGACCTTGTCATATTCGGGATCTCTGCATTTCTAATGCTGCAATGGATGCCAAGGCCTCTCAAGCCATTTGACTACCTCTTGGTGGGTGGAGTGGCCACTCTCATCAGTTTGCTGGGTGTTTGGCTGCTGGTTTGGCGTGAACTGCCGAACCGGACTGGATTCTTGATCAAGCGGCGAGTAAAGAAGGAGGCAAGCGAATCATGAGTTGGCGATATTGGGATGTCAGCGTTCCGCTCAGAGACGGGATGGTCTGTTGGCCGGGGGACGCTCCACCGCGAGTCGAGCAGGTTGCCAGTATGGATCGCGGCGACATGTGCAATGTCACCAAGCTGCATATGAGTGCTCATACTGCGACGCATATGGATGCTCCGCGTCACTTCATCAACTCAGGTGCTGGCATCGATCAAACACCTCTCGATGCGATGATCGGGCCTGCCCGGGTGGTTGAGATTCATGATCCGGTGTCGATACGAAGACAGGAGCTTGAAGCCTTGAAGCCGCAGCCAGGAGAGCGGCTGATCTTCAAAACGAAAAACTCTCGAGAAGCCTGGGCCAAGCCTGAATTCGACAAGGACTTTGTGTACATTGCCGACGAAGGCGCCCAGTATCTAGTTGCTTGCGGAGTCAAGACTGTGGGTGTTGACTACTTATCAATTGGCGGGTTCTATCACGACACGGCCGAGACGCATGTGACCATTCTAGGGGCTGGAATTGCTGTGATTGAGGGGCTGGATCTGTGTGAAGTAGAAGCTGGAGATTATGAACTAATCTGCTTGCCAATCAAGATTGCAGGTGCCGATGGGGCACCCGCAAGAGTAGTTTTACGAAGACCAGCTTAGGCGATTTCGCCGTCGGTATGAATCTGGTGACGCATAGCAGTTGATTCTTTCAGCTTGTAGGTCTCGATGCGGGATCCGGTGGGGCCCTTTGATGTGCGCTCCAATATGGACGTCATCTCAGCAGGCGTCATTTTCTTTAGGGTCTTGAGTACAGCGATATTCTGCTCGAGCTGGTCGACGGATTCCACACCCGAGACTAGCGTATTCGGGTTTTGTGTCCAAGCGAAGCGAAGGCACTCTTCGATGGTGGCGATGCGCATTTTGCGGATGTTGCCGATGGCATTGGACTTCATGCCGATCAACCCCAGCCCACGTTCGCGGACCTTTGGATGGACGTTCTTGATAAAGCTGAGGTAGTGAGGATCGATGAGGTTGACGGGGCACTGGACAGTTTCCCAACCCGCATAGCCCTCAAGCAAGCGCAAGTGAACATTCGGGTCGGCGTGGCCGGTGAAGCCGATGTGGCGAACCTTGCCCTGTTCCTTGGCCTTGACAAATGCTTCGAGTGAACCGCTGGGGCCAAAGATCTTGTCCACTTCAGCCATCGTGACAACCTCGTGGCACTGCCACAAATCGAGGTAGTCGGTCTTCATGCGCTTGAGGGTATTCTCAAGCTGGAGCATCGCGCCGTCGCGGCTACGATTCTCGGCTTTGGACATCAGGAGCACGCGCTGGCGAAGGCTGGGCGAATCGCCAAAGACCTTGCCGTAAGTTACATCGCTTTCGCCATTGTGATACTTGGCTGCGCTGTCGAAAAAGTTGACGCCCAGCTCAAGGGCGCGGTTTACAATGCGGACGCCGGAGATCTCGCCGCCTACACGCATGTGGTAGCCGCCCAGGCAGAATTTGGAGACTTTCAATTGGGACTTGCCGAGGATGTCCATCGGCATGGGCATTTGGGCGAGAGCCGCAGTCGAGATGCCGAGAGCGGCCGAGCTTTGGATGAATTTGCGACGATGCATAAAGCGATTGTATCTTCTTAATGCTGCCGTTGGAATCTAGTCTCGACCTGGTAGAAGCTTCATCAACTTGTCAAACCAGGACATGTCAGTTTCTGCGAGTGGTTTGGACCTGTTGCTGACTGGGGGAGCGTCTGGCGGCGGGTTGTAAGGGATCTTGCCGAGTGACTTTACCCTGGTGCCGTCGAAGATGTAGGATTTGAGCCAAAGCTTGCTCGCCTCGTCTTCGACTACTACCTTGAACTCAGGGGCGTTGACAAATACCGGGAAGAAACCGCGGAGAGTGCGTTCACGGTATGCCGTCTCATAGCGCTGGCGGCGGCTATTGTAGGTGAAGACACGAAAGCCGTCAAATTCAAAAGGGGCATACTTTTGGCTCTGCGTCGTCCACAACCAATGGTTAAACTTTTTGCTTTCCACGGTGACCTCGCCCATCGGAAAGTATGATGTGATGCGGCTTCCTTCGGCGAATTGGGCGACGTCATCTGGCACCTCGAGGAAGATCGCATTGGTCAGGACCCAGCCGACGCGGCCATCCTTGTTGCGGATCAGAACCAGGTCGTCCATAGCTTTGGGTACGACCGTCGTCACAGGTTGAGTTCCTGCTGCTTGGACTGGCTCAACCTCGACGCGGGTGCGAGACATTTCGAGCCAATTCGGAGGCGGCTTGGGAGCGGCTGGGGGAGGAGGAGGAGAAATCGCCGCCTCTTTCTTTGCACGCTTCTTCTTCGGTTGGGGCTTTGGGTTCAGATCTTCGATCTCAATCGTTTCACCCTGATAAGGGGCTCGAACAACAACTCGATGGCCGATGATATCGAAGCGCTCCTTCTCCTGGATCTGAAGGAACGTGGGTGCAAAGCGGTTGGGGTCAGTGTGGACATTGACGATATCGAAGACAGTGGCCACTCCCATGCTTGGACTGTCTTTGTATTTTCTTGCGAGATCGTCTAGCTGATCCATTTGCTTTGCGCTAATGAGGAGGCGGATGTCCACCCAACCGATGGTCTGGGTTTTGGTACGCACCTGAAGGAATCGCCGGCGCCGGTCCAGGACCTCAATCCGCTCTCCATGCTTGACAGTCGCGATGACAGGGGATCGAAGTGAAACGTCCTGGCGGAGGGGGAGTTCATTGGGGCCGGCAAACGCTTCACCAATAACGCGATAAACCGGGCCTTGTTTTTCCTTTTGGCAGGAAACAAAACCCGGCAGGATCGCGAGGATGAGGAGAAGAAATGCCCTAGACAGCCTGGGCGATTTCGAGTAATGAATCTTCAAACGAGTAGTCGATACGCTTGCGCTTCACGGCGTTTCTCAAATACCAGCGATAGGTCTCCTTCAAGCCAGTCGCGAAGTCGCGTGGCTTGAGCTTGAGCATGCGTTGGGCTTTGTTGGTGACCATTGTGATCGGCGCGATGTCGAAATAGTAGCCAAAGTAGAGCTGCGGACCCATGGGGTGACCGCCGGCAAGAGCGATCTGGCGGCGCGGAACGCGAATCACTTGCGGCTTCTTGCCTGTGGCACTAGCCAGGGCGTGGACCACTTCTTCCTGCGTGAGCGGGCGAGAGTTGGCGACGTTAAAGGCATTGCCAATCGCCTGAGGATGCTCGAGCACCTTTTGGCAGGCCAGGATCAAATCGGCTACATGGACGAATTGCATGAGCCGACGGCCATCACCCGGAAGGATGAGAGGACGGCCGGCGCGGAGTCGATCCCAAAAGAAAGCTTCGCGGTAGTAATTGTTGCCGGGCCCATAAATAAAGGGCGGGCGCAGCGTAATGACCGGGACGTGGTAGCGATAGTACATGCGGAAAAGCATGCGTTCGCTCATGGCCTTGTTGCGGACATAGGCGTCGGGATGGTCATCGGGGGCCAAGGCATCCGCTTCGTGATGGTTGAGACCGTCGCCATACGCTGCAACGCTCGACATGAAGATGTACTTCG
Organism: Acidobacteriota bacterium; assembly: GCA_043718395.1. GTDB lineage: Bacteria > Acidobacteriota > Terriglobia > Bryobacterales > Bryobacteraceae > Bryobacter. The sequence continues at coordinate 40,978 of JAYSVS010000005.1, read as the reverse complement.
AGAAATTGCCTTCCATCGTCTTGATGGTGTGTTCAACCTGAGCAGCGGTGGTGCCACGTTCCCAGTCGTATACATTGTCGAATACGATGTCGAACTTCTCGCGCGCCAGCACCTTCTTGATCTGATCAGGATCATTGCGATCAGCAACAATGTTGCCGATCTTCTTCTTGAACGGGTGGGCCTGCTTCCGATGCAGGATCGTGACGTCGTTCTTCTGTTTCAGCAGGGTCTCTACCAGCAGGCGGCCAACAAATTGCGTGCCGCCGATCACAAGGATTCGAGCGCCGGATGTATTAGTTCGGGCTAATGATTCAAACACTGTATTTTCTTCAACTCCGTCTAGGCGGGTTTTGTTTAGTCGTAGTAGTCAAGGCCCAAGTGGGTATTCATCGTTGCGCTATGCGGGATTGCGATGCGGGACTGAGGAATAAAACCGGGTCCAAAAGGGGCGGCTCGGTCCGAATCGCTTCTTTCCCTAACTGTATTGACGCTTTGAGATTGAAAAGGCTTCATGTTTTCCAAGGCGAGGTTCAGCCCAGCGGGAGAAATCATGACGTTTTGTCTAGGATCAGCCGGATTCGAGAACAACGTAGCGCCTTTCTTGCAAGTGCTTTAGTAGGAATAAAAGCCAGTCGAGAGGACCAATTGTTATACTACCAATCGGATGAGCATTCGCGCTACGGCTACCATCACCGCAGTGTTGGTTGACGATGAACGATTGGCCCGGGAAGAGCTGGAATTCCTGCTCCGGGATTTCGTCGATATTGAGGTGGCCGGGGTGGCTGAGAATGGGGTTCAGGCACTGGAAGTTATTGAAAAGATTGATCCTGATCTTGTTTTTCTCGATGTCCAAATGCCAGGGTTGGACGGATTGGGATTGATTCGCAGGCTACAGGAAAAAAATGTACGGTTGCCATATTTTGTTTTGGCAACTGCGTACGACCAGTACGCAGTTGAGGCATTTAGGCTGGAGGCGATGGACTATTTGCTCAAACCGGTGGAGAAAGTTCGGCTCGGTGTAACGATTGAGAGGGCCAAACGTTACCTCACAGAGCATGGGGGAATGCTTGAGACGGGTAGCCCAGGGGAAGCTGGCCGAATTTCTAGTCCGAAGAGCAAGATCGTAGTCAAGGCCGGAAGCCGGAATCTGCTGATTGATACCAGCGAAGTGATTTATGCCACAATTATGGACGGATTAATCCGGATTGTGGCGGCTAGTGTTGCGGGGGAGAGTAGCTACAAGACAATTGACGAGTTGCAGGGTGATTTGGACCCGGATGTGTTTTGGCGTGTGCATCGGGGGTACCTTGTGAACCTGAACCGGATCCGGGAAGTGAATCCGTGGTTTCACTCGAGTCTGATGTTAAAGATGGATGATGAGAAGGGTACGGAAGTGCCAGTGAGCCGGGCGCATGCCAAGAAGCTGCGGGCGTTTTTGAAGTTATAGAAGGAGGCTGGGCGATGGCTTCGGTTTACAAGGATCGGTCGGATGAACTGGAGAAGTTTGAGTTTCAGTTTGGGGTAGAGCGCGGTAGGTTGGCCATGGCGCAGGATCTTCTAACGGATGCGCTGAGTTTGGTGGGGCAGCATGGGATTTATTGTCAGAGTATTCGCCAGCCGGGGAAGCCGGCGATGGACTTGCAGATCATTTTGAAGTTGCTGAACGACAGTAAGGAATTGGTGACGGATGTGATGGATGGGCTGAAGGGGCCGCAGAAGCCTGCCTGAACACAGCTTGGGTGAGGGTGTTCAGGGGCAATTGTGGCTGGGGCCTGATTGCGGGTTCGGATTTCAAAGATCTTGTGGCTGTGGGGCCTGGGTTGTCGCCGCTTTTCGGTGAAAGCAAATGGCTTCGTTTGTTTGGATTTTTTCGAAGATCGTGGTGCTGTTGGTCCCTTAGGTTGCTCTGGCTTCTGGGATCTTGGGAACGTCGGACTTCTTTGCGTTTTGGCGGTTGGCATTGATTTGAGCTTGCGTTGCCAGTGCTGTTTTCATCCTCTTTTTTTGTCTGAAATTGAAATGGGGGCGCAAGAGCGCCTCCCGATATAGAAGCTAAGCGTTTTGGTGGGAGATTTCGAAGCGCGATTCGTTGAAGCTATTGGTTTCAGGGGAGATTGAGTTGCAAAAAAGCTGTGATCGCGTTTTCGGACTGGGGCGATAGTGAGGGTATGCTTGCGGAGCGAATTACAGTTGAGGCGGGGAAGCGGTCTGGGCAGCCACCGAAAGTGATCTGGTTGAAAGGATGTGACTGTCCGAAGGCTGACCAGAACGGCCTTTTGCAGAGGGGGACAGCCTGCCTGCAGAGGGGGACAGCCTGCCTAGTCACAGCCTGATTTTTCACAAATTTTGACTCGCTAGGCAACAGCCATACGCTGATCATACTCCACCCGGTCAGCCACTTGCTGGTTCAGTTCTGCCCGGAACTCTTTTGATCCCAATGCTTTGCCCGCATACGTCGCTCTCCTTAAATCCATTCGAAAGGCTTCGCCTTCATCCTGGCGAAGCAAATCTGACCAAAATACTTCGCCTCCGAGTTCTCGCCAGAAATCCAGGTCCAGCATGCGACTTGGGTCTTTGCCAGTTAAGTGTGCAGCCGCACTGGACCACTCGAATTCCTCCGCCCGCTCCGTCAATCGAGCCCGAACCGGATTGCGTTCGATATAACCTAATGCATTCCAGAGGTGCGCCCGTTCGAGCGGGCAGGAATAGAACCGGTTCTGCCACAAGTGTCCGCAGCGCTGTTTCCGGGCATTGAAGTATTGCGCGTACCGACCGTGAGTTCTTCGCAAAACCACTGCTAAAGCGAGTTCTTCTTGCGGTACCGCCACCAGGTGGATGTGGTTCGCCATCAGGCAATAGCCCAAGATACTCACTCCCAATTGACGGCAGTTTTCTCGCAACAGCTCCAGGTAAACTTTGCGATCGGCTTGGCTTAGAAAGACCCTCTGTCGATTGGTCCCGCGTTGCGAGACGTGGTGCGGTATTCCCGGTATTACGATTCTTGCTACTCTTGGCATCTCACCTCTATAGTGGGTTTGAGATACCAACTTTCTCATTTTTTCGCTTGGGACGGGTCAGGCTGTCCCCACTGCCCCACTGCCGATGTGGGCTTTCAATTTTTACAGTGCCCTGCAAGGCTTAAAGTCTTAATGCATGCAAGGCCAACCCCAGACCCTAATCCCGGCGCGTGAAAGCGTCAAACCCATAACTTAATCACGTCCCAGAAAGCAAACCGTGAAACTGATACTGCCCATGCTCATCCTCGCGATCGCCACCACCGGCTTCGCGCAACGCTCCACCAGAGTCCGCGGCGGAGTTACCAAACAGGGAACCTACCGCCAGCCGCACGCTCGGACGACGCCCAACCACACCAAGATGGACAACTACTCGACGAAGGGCAACGTAAACCCAACCACCGGCAAGGCGGGGAGCAAAGATCCGTTCGCGCCTAAGCCAGCGAGGAAGAAATAGGAAATGGGGGAAACAAACTTTAAAGCCGGCTCGGTTGTAAAGCTTAAGAGCGGTGGCCCCGCAATGACTGTAGTTTCCATCGGGCAACACGGTATGTATGCGACCGAAGACACCGTAAAATGTATCTGGTTCGACGGGAAAAAGAAATTCGAAGACATTTTCCATCCTCAGACACTGGCCCCTGGAGTCCCCGACAAAGCGCAATGAATGCGACTTTCGAACACGAAGGAAAGATCACTGCGCAAGGCCAACCCGAAGCCCTAATCCCGGCGCTCAATCGCGCCTAACCAACAACAACTTCTCGTCCCGGAAGAACAAAATGAAATACGTTTCAGCTTTCACCATTTTACTCGCCACGGCGAGTATTCCACTTCTTGCTGCTCCGATAGCCGGAGGTGCCTGCGGAGAAGGTCTATTCAGCGAATACATTGCCTTGGGCCACACCGGCTGCACGGCCAAGAACTTCCTTTGGAGAGACTTCAGCTTCTCCGGAACCCTGGATGGCGTGCCGATCGATCCGGCCAGCCTCACTGTGACCTTTAATCCGCCAATAGCCGAGTGGGCCTTTGGATGGTACGCATACGCAAACCAAGTGATTGGACTCAATAAGGTACTTGTGCTCGATTTCGGGTACGGTGTCGCAGGCAGGCAGTCTACGATTTATGCAGGCGCGAGCGTGCGATTTCCGAAGGTTTTTAGTACTCAAAGCTCACAGGCATGCAAGGACGGCTACTTTGTCGGAGGAATTTGCTCTGGAACCTTGCAGGTCGGGCGACAGCAATACGACAACCCCCCCCTTCATTGAAGACGCCGCAGTGCTCACCCACTGGGAGTCCATCGGTGGCGCGAGTACAACCTTTGAGTCTATCCAAGGCACCATAATTGGCCCCGTAACACCGGAGCCATCAAGCTTCCTTCTTGCTGCCGGGGCGCTTGCCGCGCTGGCTTGGCGGCGCAAGGCCAAGTCGAAGCCGTGAGGGCGAAATAGACATCATGACAGAGTCACCGAGCGAAGACCCGATCAAGGGCAATGAAGATGAGGCGTTGAGCTCCAAGAATGCACCCGCCGCAGCCGAGCAAATATCCAGTCGACCTGGTCCACTTCCGCTTGCTGAGGGCACGGAGAAAAAGCAACAAGCCAGCGACAACCAGCAGAAAACCGAGCAGGGCAATAACGATGCTGGCGGTCTCTTTGATAAGTGGTTGCATGATGTGACTCTAGTAAAAGTCGGATTTGTGCTCAACGCGGCGCTCATGATCACCTCAATAGTACAGATTTTTTGGTCCTATCGGCAAATGGATGTCATGGAGAGGCAATTGGACGCGATGGTAGCCCAGACAGTCGAAATGCGAAAGTCGATTGCGCAGAACAATGTGGGATTGGAATTATCGCGAAGGCAAGCCAAATCCGGCGAAGATAGCTTGATTCTGTCAAAGGAGGCCTTGGATCTCACAAAGGCCGAAATGAAGTCAGGGGACGCTCTAGCCGAAGAGCAACAGCGCCCTCGTGTAGAAATTGTGTCCTACGCTTATTTTCCTTCTCCCGCGGCGGCGGTTGAAGCGGATAAAAAACAAGGTTTAAGAACCATGCCCGTCAGGATTGAATTTCAAATGCTCAATGCCGGGAAACGGACAGCGGAAAATCTGATTGCTCAAAGCTTCATTTTTACAGACAGGAACTCCGCCAAGAAATACCAAGATGAGCTTCGCGCCAGAAAGCCTATAGGTAGTATCACGTCGATTGGTGGTTCGCTTCAAAAGATGCAGTATCATTTCAACTCAGTCGACATCGACTTTAGGCCTTCTCCCGTAACTCCTGCCTATATTGTTGGACGGATTCATTACGAAGACAGCATAGCTCGTAAACCCTACGATCTTGATTTCTGCGCCATGGTGTATGAGCTCAACCCAAAAGCTATGTATGCGTGTGGAGATCTCGGCTCAAAAGCTCCGGTTCCTCCGCAGCCAAACCCATAACATTTCCCTTGGCCCCAGAAAGGAAACCATAAAAGTGACATCCTTAGCCCCGACGATTGACGCGGACCGAGCTCGTGCAACAGGGCGACAGGCTCGCGTGCTGGATGCCAATCTCAGGGTAGCGTTTTCGAATAGGCAACAGCCTCCCTAGTCACAGTCCGATTTTTCATAAATTTGGACTCGCTAGGCAACAGCCATTCGCTGATCATACTCCACCCGGTCAGCCACTTGCTGGTTCAGTGCTGCCCGAGCCACTTTTGATCCCAGTGCTTTGCCCGCATACGTGGCTCTCCTTAAATCCATTCGAAAGGCTTCGCCTTCATCCTGGCGAAGCAAATCTGACCAAAATACTTCGCCTCCAAGTTCTCGCCAGAAATCCAGGTCCAGCTTGCGGCTGTTGAGCCTGGTTTGTTTTAGACGGGAGTGTTGGGTTGGCCTAAAGGCTTGCTCTGGTTTGGTTGCAGGCCCTTCTGCAAATTTTTTCGGCAAAAATGTCGACAGATTCCGCTATCTCTTTTATGCGGGACTTGGCTTGAGCCTGATCGCCCGTTAGAGCGGCTCGCACAGCCGCGAAAAGGAGTGAAGCTTTGGAAGATCGAATTGGTTCGCCTGACAAGAATTATCTGATTAGCGGCGTTATCGGGCTGGTATTTTCGCTCGCAGCCGCCGCATGGAGCTTTATTGGTGGTGCTTGCTGCGGTTGGGGCGGATGGCCGCTTGCAATCATTGGCTTAATCGCGGCCAGCATCTCTCTGTATCTCAAGCGGAATATCATTGGTTGGATCGCCCTGGGACTTGCCATTTTCGCCTTCGCTTGGGTCTTCATAGGTGCAGCAGTGATCGGCAGTCTTTTAACGGGAACTTAACTCCATGAGGCCAACTACTTTTGGATTGATCTGCCGCATCGTCATAATGACGGTGGGCTTTAGCGCAAATCTCGGCCTCGCATTGACATGGATCGTCTCAATGACCAGATTCTGGGACTATTACATCTCATGGTCAACCTATTTGCGTTCGATCTCTGGTGGGCAAGGTCAGACCTGCTGGCTCTGCGGTTCGTCGAGAGCATTTCGTGCGATCTGGCACGGTGATTGGGAGGAAGCTTACCGGCTGAATCTTTTCGCTCCTAAGCTGTTCATATCGATGCTAATACTTGCTGCCATAGGTTGGATCGCTGCCTTCTGCATGCAAAATAAAATTGGAGAGCATTCACTTGAGTCCTAGCTTACAAATCGTCCCGGCAGCGCCTGGCAAAAGAGTAGCCGCCGCCTTAATCGACTTTCTCCCCTCTCTCCTTGTTGTCCCGATCATCTGGATCCCCATTGTTGGACAAATCATCGGCGGCTTCTTGTTGTTCCTTTACTGGCTTCTGAGAGATGCTTTTGGGCGGAGCCTGGGCAAGATGATACTCGGTCTAAAGATTGTAGTCGTAGGTGGTAACGTTCCAACTATCGGGCCTCTTCTGATCAGAAACTTACCATTTTCAGGCTTTTATCTCCTTTCTATGATCCCATTCGTGGGCTACCTTTTTCTTGCGGCAAGTTTTCTCGTTGAGATCATTGAATTAGTACTCATTCTTACTAACAACAACAGAATGGGCGACAGAATGGCCGATACAATAGTGATTGAAAGCGACATCCCCGCTCAAGCAAATTCTGTCCCTTAAGACTTTTCACATCCAGACAAGCAGGGAGGTCTGCAGAGTGGTTGATCAGCGGCGTCAACTATTCATGCTTTGCGCGGGTTAAGCGCTTCCCGAACCTTGGCAACGTGTGTCCCATGGACGCGAATCGCTTCGTGCAACTGCTGTCCAGTAACTTTGAACTCCTTAGACCAATAATGGATATCAGATGATATTTTTGGGTTGATCTCGTTCGGATCGTGCGGGCCCTTTTCTATAGGGACTTCCCGCCCTTCGGGCAGGGGTTTCGAGTTTGACATTAAGTTCCTTAATAGCAAGTTACTGCTACTTGTACAGAGCTCGCGCCAGCTTTTTAGTTTCGAAAATAGAGCTACGCGGCCGGAGTCATGGTTGACACTTTGCCTTCGTTGATGGTCGTCTGAACTTCAGTCGGATAATTTCCAAGACGGAAGGGATGGCAAGTGATCGGTCACTGACTTCCAAGGTTTGAGACCTTAAGGCAGCTTGGACTTCACCAGCTCGCTCAGGGCCTTGCCGTCAACGTTCTTGCCGGACAGCTTGGCGGTGGCAGCTTTCATGACGACGCCCATCTGGGCTTTACCTGTCGCACCGGTTTCAGCAATGGCAGCATCCACGGCGGCGGCAATGTCTTCGGCACTGGCCTTCTGAGGCAGATACGCTTCGATGATCACAAGCTCCGCGGCTTCCTTCTCGGCCAGCTCCGGGCGGTTGCCCGTTGTGAACTGCTCGATCGAATCCATGCGCTGCTTGGCTAGCGTTTTGAGCATCGATTGCTCAGCGGCTTCGTCGGGGTCTTTCATGTTGTCGGCCTTGAACTTCAATAGGGCCGTCTTGATGGCGCGAACGACACTCAGGCGCAGCTCTTGCTTCGCCTTCATCGCTTCGACCATGTCCTTCTGGATACGCTCTGTCAAACTCATGCTGTTTGCTATTCTAATGAATACACCCCCGGAATACTCGTTTTGTTGCAAATTCCATTATGTACATCAAGAAAAATCGCCTACTAACCCCGGGACCAACACCGCTTTTGCCGCAGGCTCTTCACGCCATGATGGGTTCGGATATCCATCACCGGACGGAAGATTTCCGCAAGGTTTATAAGTCTGTGCTGTCCGGCCTCAAAGAAGTCATGCAGACGCAGAATGACGTGATCGTGCTGGTGGCGTCCGGATCCGGGGCGATGGAAGCAACCGTTCAAAACTGCTTCTCTTGTGGCGAAGAAGTTCTGGTTTGTACGGCTGGTAAGTTTGGTGAGCGCTGGACGGCGCTGACAAAGGCGTTTGGTTTGAAGCCCACCGTCATCGAACAGCCCTATGGCAGCGTGGTGACGCCAGCGCAGGTGGCCGCTGCACTTGAGGCGAACCCCAATATTCGTGGTGTGTTTGTGCAGGCTTCTGAGACTTCCACAGGGGCCGCGCACGATATCGAAGGAATGGCGAAAGCGGTTCGCAAGACCGATGCGCTCTTTGTGATTGACGCGATTACTGGCCTTGGCACGATGCCGCTCAAGATTGATGAGTGGGGCCTCGATATTGTGATTGGCGGTTCACAGAAGGCGTTTATGATCCCCCCAGGGCTTGCTTTCCTCTCTGTGAGTGAGCGGGCCTGGAAGCGTATGGAAGAATCCAGGAACGCTCGCTTCTACTTTGATTTGCGGCGTGAGCGCAAGAATGCTCTCAACGGTGAGAGTGCCTGGACGCCTGCCGTGAGTCTGGTGTTGGCCATGGATGAGGCTCTGAAATACATCAAGAACCTCGGCATGGACAATCTGATCAAAAATGCCCAGTTGCTGGCCACCGCTACCCGCGCTGCTGCTACTGCTCTGGGTCTTGAATTGTTTTCAGCGAAGAACCCCGGCTCTTCGGTTACAGCGATCTGTGCCCCATCGGGACTGGATTCAAGCGTAATCGTGAAGGACTTCCGCAACCGCTTCGGGTCCATTATTGCCAACGGTCAGGGCTCGATGAAAGGACAAATTTTTCGAGTCGCTCACCTTGGCTATTTCGATTTCGCCGACCTCTTTGCGATGGTCGCCGAGCTCGAAATCATCCTCGCGGCCCACGGTCAACCCGTGGAGTTTGGGCGCGGGGTGGCCGCAGTTCAAAACGTGTATGCCGCGGCGGCCCTATCCAAAGAAATTATCAAGGAACCTGTTGCTGTCTAGACCCGAATGAAGATTCTTGTTGCCGAACCCATTGCTCAAGCCGGCTTTGACCTGCTAGCCGCCGTACCTGGATGGACCGTAATCCAGGCAGACCCGAAAACTTACCAGGAACACCTCTCCGATTGCGATGCGCTGATTGTGCGCTCCGCAGTGAAGGTCAATGCCGAGCTGATCAAAAAGGCCCCCAAGCTGCGTGTCGTTGGACGTGCCGGCGTTGGCGTCGATAACGTCGATCTGCAGGCTGCCACCAGTGGCGGCATTCTGGTGATGAATACGCCTGGAGGCAATGCGATTTCCGTTGCCGAACATACTGTAGGGCTCATGCTGGCCATGGCCCGGTCGATTCCCAATGCCAGCCAATCCACCAAAGCAGGCAAGTGGGAAAAGCGCAAGTTTATTGGCACAGAGCTCCGCGGCAAGACCTTGGGTGTGGCTGGGCTTGGGTCGATCGGGCGTGAAGTTGTGCTGCGCGCCCGCAATTTTGGCATGCGCATTATTGCCGCTGACCCCTATGTGAGCACCCAGCAGGCTGAAGACTTAAGCGTCACTCTGGTGGACTTAAACAATCTATTTGCGCAAAGCGACTACATCACCCTGCACGTGGCTCTCACGCCCGAGACAACCAAGATGGTGAACACCGAAACCATCGCCAAGATGAAAGATGGGGCGCGCATTGTGAATTGCGCCCGTGGAGAGTTGGTGGATCTCGACGATCTGCTGAAGGGCCTTGATTCGGGTAAGTTGGGTGGAGCGGCGCTGGACGTATTTGACCCAGAGCCTTTGCCTGCCGATCATCCTCTGCTCAAACAGCCGAACCTGATTGCCACCCCCCATATTGGCGGGTCAACCGAAGAGGCGCAGGAGATTGTTGGTATTCGCATCGCTGAACAGGTGGCAGAGTATTTGCAGAATGGGATCGCCATCAATGCGGTGAACATGCCGGCGCTGTCGCCCGAGCAGTATCGGGCACTGGGGCCATACATTTCGCTGGCAGAGCGTCTTGGCACCTTCGCTTCGTTCATTAGCGACTCAAATCCAGTGATGGTGCGTTTTACATATTCTGGCCGCGTGGCAGAGTTGAACACGACCCTGGTTCGAAATGCGGGCCTGAGTGGCTTATTGCAGCGTTCACTCGCAAGCAAGGCGAACTTGATCAACGCAATGCAGATTGCGGCTGATCGTGGTTTGAATATCAACGAAAACCATTTGCTGCGGTCTGGCCATAGCGACTCGATCCGTATCGAAGTTGAGACTTCCGCAGGCAAGACGAGTGTTGAAGGTGCAGTGATACTTGACAAGCCTCGCTTGCTGAACGTTGACGGGATCTATTGCGAGGCACCACTCGATGGCTATCTGCTTTATCTAAAAAATCTTGATGTCCCCGGCGTCATCGGTTATATAGGGACGGTGATGGGCAAGAATGGCATCAATATTGCCAATTTCTCGCTTGGCCGCGAAGAGTCTGCGACACAGGATGGTGGCCACGCCAAGGCGACGGCGATCATTTCTTGTGATGCGGCGGTTCCAGAGCATGTGCTTGCACAGTTGCTTGAGAACCCGAATATTCGCCAGGCTCGCAACATCGAATTTTAAGCTCTTGCCGTCCCCAGGAGAGAACCCTCGGGCATGCAAGGCGTCAAAAAACAAAACTTACCAACCAAGATCTGTCTCGTTTGCCAGCGGCCATTTGTGTGGCGCAAGAAGTGGGAACGCGACTGGGAACATGTCCGCTATTGCAGTGACCGATGCCGCGGAAACAAGTCCGCGATCAAGGTGCAATCGTAATGGAACGCAGCTTTGCCACTCGTCAAGATTTGGCGGTATATTTGGCCCGCGAATTCCCTGCGGCGGCTCTTCGCGACGGCCATATCAGTCCCATCCTGGGTGGGCGTGAAGCCGGTGAGCAAATTTTGGCTGCGATTCAGCCAGACCGCTATGGATTCAATCGCAACTTTCTCGACGGCAATGTGTCCCGGCTGTCTCCCTACATTCGACATGGCATCCTGACGCTCAAACAGGCCAGGGAGTTTGCTTTCGCGAAGGTGAAAGACCGGTATCATGCGGCGAAGTTTGTCACGGAGCTAGCTTGGCGCGACTACTGGCAGCGGCTCTATCAAACACTTGGCAATGGCGTATGGGAGGATCGCGAAGACCTGAAGACAGGCCTTCCCGAAGGAGCTTATGCAAAAAAGTTGCCTCAGGACATCGCAGCGGGCGAGACTGGGCTCGCCTGCATGGATGCCATTGTGAATGAGCTGCGCACTACAGGCTATTTGCACAATCACTCGCGCATGTGGTTCGCAGCTTATGTAGTGCACTTTCGACGTGTGCAGTGGCAGGCCGGAGCGTTGTTCTTTCTATCGCATCTACTCGATGGAGACCCGGCATCGAACAACCTCTCGTGGCAGTGGGTAGCGAGTACGTTCTCCCACAAGGCGTACTTCTTCAATCGCGAAAACCTGGAGAAGTATACGCATGGTGTCCACTGCCGGTCGTGCCCGGCGCGAGGGCGCTGCGATTTTGAAGGCAGCTACGAAAAATTGGAAGAGAAACTCTTCAGGATCGAGGCGAGATGAACGAACTGATTTGGCTTCACCCGGATTGCCTTGCTGCTGACAATCCCGCCTATTTGAAGTATCCACAGGCAGTTGCCTTGTTTGTTTTCGATGAGGACGAGATCGAGGCCGAGCAGTGGACCCTCAAGCGGATTGCGTTCCTCTACCAGACCTTGATAGAGCTGCCAACCGATATTGAGCGGGGTGATGTTGTTGCCATGTTGCTTAAGCAAAAGCCCGCGAAGATTGTCACGGTAGACAGCGTGAATCCACGCTTTCGCGCGTATTTAAGACAACTCGAAGCGGTGGTTCCAGTTGAGGTGTTGCCGGCAGTGTCTTTTGTCGACTATCGAGGCAGCTTGGATCTGAAGCGCTTCTCGCGCTACTGGAAGCGCGTGGAGCCAATCGTATTCGAAATATGAGCTATCAGGTGGTTTGGTTCAAGCGCGATTTGCGCATCGAAGATCACCGGCCTTTGGTGGAGGCAGCCAAGCGAGGGCCGGTTCTACCGCTGTACATCGTAGAACCGGAGTGGCTCGCTTCGCCAGATTTTGACCCTTCGCATTGGACCTTTGTCAGGGCAAGCCTTGTTGAGCTCGATCAGCAATTGCGACGGCTGGGGCAAGGATTGGTAGTGAGGGCAGGGGAGGCTGTTGACGTACTGCGGCACCTACCCGAAGCGCATCTGTGGGCGCATGAAGAGACCGGCAATTGGGTGACCTATCAGCGGGATCGTCGTGTGAGGAAATGGGCAAGGGAAACCAATACGCCAATAACCGAGGTTCCGGCCAATGGCGTGGTACGCAGGTTGAAATCGCGCGATGGGTGGTCGCGAAATTGGGAAGGCCGGATGGCGGAGCCAATCGTGGACGCACCAATGAAATTGCAGCCTTCCATGGCCAGGACGCCGATACCAACCGCGCAGGATCTGGGCATTGGCGTGGATCGCCGGACGTTGGCTCAAAGAGGCGGCGGGCGTGAGGCCCTTGAGACCCTCGATAGTTTCTTGTCGGCGCGCGGAGTTCGTTACCACATGGAGATGTCGAGCCCGGTTACGGCTGAGGCGAGTTGCAGCAGGTTGTCGCCTTATCTGGCCTACGGAAATTTGTCCACCCGGCAAGTAGTTCAAGCAACTCGCCGGCGCGTTGCCATGCTCGACGAGCACGACGCAGCGACCTGGAAGCGCGCCCTCCGGGCCTTTGATGCGCGGCTGCATTGGCGTTGCCATTTCATGCAAAAGCTGGAGGACGATCCCCGGATCGAAACTGAGAATTTTGTCAGGGCCTATGACGGCATGCGCGAGCCTCACTGGAACGAGGATTGGTTTGAGGCATGGAAGACGGGACGCACCGGCTATCCATTGATCGATGCCTGCATGCGGATGCTGGAGCAGACCGGCTGGATCAACTTCAGGATGCGGGCGATGCTGGTGAGTTTTGCCTCGTATCATTTGTGGCTGCATTGGCCAAAGCCAGCCCTGCATCTGGCCCGGCTCTTTGTCGACTATGAGCCGGGCATTCACTACAGCCAGTTTCAGATGCAATCAGGTACGACGGGTATCAATACCTTGCGCATGTACTCCCCACTGAAGCAACAGTTGGATCAGGATCCTGCTGGGGTCTTTGTAAAGGAATGGTTGGGAGATCCCGATGGCTACCCGGCACCAATTGTCGATCACAAAGAAGCGATTGCGCTGGCCAGAGCGCGGATTGGGGCAGTAAGGAAGCAGACGAGTACTCGCGATGAGGCGCGTCAGGTCATGAAGAAGCACGGCAGCCGCAAAAAGACAGCATTGAAGAAGCAAACTGCCCAGCAGATGTTATTCTAGAATCTACCCCGATTCGAAGGGGACAAAGAAGTAAAAAAGCTAGGGATATTCCCGAACGACGCGGCGAAGGGGCGCTTTTGTGACACTCACATCAGACGCCCCTTCTCCCTTTTGGAGGACGTTTTTCCATGTCGAAGATGCTCGAAGAGATCCGCCAGCAGCCCGAAGCGCTGGCCAAGACGCTGAAGCAGGAATGGAAGGGCATCGAAAGGCTGAAGCAGCAATTCGAAGCTTATCCGCCACGCATGATCGTGCTCGCTGCGCGTGGCACCAGCGATAACGCCGCCCAGTTTGGCCGTTATCTGCTGGAACTACTAACCGGAATCCCAGTGTCATTGGCTGCGCCAAGCATATACACCCTTTATGGTGCCAAACTCGATCTCGAGGACACGCTGGTAGTCGGGATCTCGCAGTCGGGCGAATCGACAGACACCAACATCGTGCTCGAACGCGCGAAAGGATGCGGCGCATTCACGCTCGGCGTTACCAATGAACCTGATTCGACTCTAGCCAGGCTGGGACACGCGACAATTCTGGTGCGCGCGGGCAAAGAAAAGTCGGTTGCCGCGACCAAGACCTACACAGGACAGTTGCTAGCGATGTACATGTTGGCGTACGCGCTGGGCGGCAAGCTGGCATTGAAGGATCTGGAGAAGCTGCCAGATCTCGCCGCGAAAGCTTTGAAGCTAGAACCGCAGGTAACTGCGATGGCCGGGCGGTACCGCTTCATGCAGCACGCAGTAGTTGTAGGCCGCGGCCTGAACTACGCAAACGCATTCGAGTTTGCGCTGAAGATGATGGAGACCTGTTACGTGATCGCAGAGCGCTTCTCCAGTGCGGATCTCTTGCACGGCCCGATTGCCATGGTAGACCCGCACTTCCCCGCCTTTGTCTTTGCCCCTTCTGGCGTTACCTGGAACCCAATCTCGGAGTTGCTGGCGCGCGTCGATGCCACGACTCATGAGACGCTTCTGGTAACGGATAAGAGCAACAAAGACGCTTTTGAATCCAAGCGCCGGGCCTTTCGTATTCCGGTCGCGATCCCGGAATTGCTTACCCCAATCCCGTACATCATTCCCGGACAGTTGCTGGCAGCATATCTGGCCGCCGAGAAGGGCTTCAACCCGGATCAGCCGCGCTCACTGACAAAAGTGACGCAAAACCTCTAACCCATGCGGCCGGCCCAGCGCAGAAATCGCCACATCTCCAAGCGGTGCTGCCACATGAAGGCCCAGAAATCGCGAAATGAAATAGTTTCAGCGTGCATACCCCAGTAGGTTTCCATGCGCCAGCGAAGATAGGGGCTGGCCCAAGGGCGTAGACGATAGCCGCGTGAAGACTTCCAGATGAAGGCAAGCATGGGCAGGCTAGGGAACCAGACTGTTGGGCTTGACACCGGCCTTGTACGCACCGGCGTAGTAGCCAGAGCGCGTGCGAACCATAGGACGGTTGGGGCCATTCGCTACAACGCGGATCGTGCGAAATGTGCCGTCTAGTTCTTGCACTGTGGGAGTGTAACCAATGACGTACTGATTGCGGATGTCTTTAGCGACTTCAAGAGCCAAAGCGTCAACTTCTTCAAGGGTTTTGGGGAAGAAGCAGAGGCCGCCAGTGGCTTTGGCGATGGTCTCAAGTGCGCGCTTGGCTTTCTTTGATTCGCGCGGGATCTCTTCGTTGAGCAGGGCGATGGAATAAATCACTGCGTCCGTCGTGTGAGCCTGGGAGATCAGCTTCTCCAAGGAGGTTTTGCTCGCGGTGTCAGCCCCATCAGTAATCAGCATCAGCACCTTCTTGTCCCGTTTCGCCTTAGCCTTTAGATGGTCTATCGACATGCTGATCGCATCATACATGGCTGTGCCGCCGCGGGCGTCGATCCGCGTAAGACCTTCTTCCATCTTTTTGATATCGCCTGTGAAATCGACATCCAGGAAGGCGTCGTCATTGAAGTTGACCACAAATACTTCGTCCAGCCGGTTAGAGGCCTTGACCATCGCCAACGCTGCTGTTTCAGCCTTGTTACGTCGCAGCCGCATGCTGCCGCTGTTGTCGACAATGACGCCCAAAGAAATAGGCACGTCTTCACGCCGGAAGATCTTGAGCGGTTGTTCAACGTTGTTTTCGTAAACTTTGAAGGCAGCACGCGGCAAGTCAGTTACAAGATTGCCCTTGCTATCTACTACAGTTGCATTGAGCACAACCAGACGCGTATCGCTGCGGAAGACTGGGTCTTCTTGAGCGAAGAGTTTAGGTGCGGCGATGGCAGCCGCAAGAAATGCTCTACGGCTATTGAACGGGGGCATAGTATCCTTGCCGCCAGGACGGTCGCAACGCAGGCAAACCTCTTGGCTGGACGAGCTTGACTTGAACTTTACGGTATTTGCCGTCTCTGTCTTGATTCTTAGGAGAATAACCGATCAGGTACTGGTTTCGCAGTTCAATTCCAATTTTGGCTGCCACATCGGGCAATTCATTTATGTTTTCGATGGCGAAATGCTTGCCTCCGGTTTGCTCTGCAAGGTCATTGAGCAGGCCGGGGCCAGATAGTTCTTCCGCTGTTCTGCCGCGCGCTCCAACCGATTCAAATATTCCGATGGCATAGAGCTGTACGTCGGCTTCGCGCACCAGATTCTTGATTTCGCTTTCGGTATAACGGCTGGAATTGTCCCCGCCATCTGAGATCACCAGCACAGCCTTACGCGGGTTCTTTGCCTTCTTCATCTGGTTCATCGCCAGATAAATGCCATCCAGGAGCGCCGTACGGCCTTTGGCCTGGGTAAAGGTAAGGCGGTTTTGAATTTCTTCGGTATTGGCGGTGAAAGGGACAATCATTTCAGGGCGGTCGCTAAACTGGATCAGAAAGAACTCGTCATCAGGGTTGGCTGTCTTAAAAAATTGTGCTGCTGCCTGGCGGCTTTTCTGAAGCTTGGAACCCATGCTGTTGCTGGTATCAAAAACCAGACCCACCGAAAGTGGCGCGTCTTCACTGGCAAATTGGGCGATGGTCTGTTCAATTTTGTCTTCGAAAATCTTGAAATGTTCCCGTTCGAGCCCGGTGACGAAACGATTAAGCGGATCAGTAACGGAGACCGGAATAAGAACAAGGTTAGTATCGACACGAAGATTGGCTCCTTTGGAGGAGTCGCCATCTTCAGGTCTGATTGGACGGCCTTCCCGTCTTTCAATATTGACTCGTGCGGGTGGGGGGGCTGTTTCAGTCTTTTTGTCAGATTTCTTGGCTTGGGGATCCGAAGCACTCAACTCCAGCACGAAGCTATAAATCAGCAATGCCAGAACGAATTTCAACGTTGCTGCGGAGCGGGTCCTCATTTTAGTGCCTCGTCAATTCCACTTGCCAGAAGTTTAGCATTCTGGAAAATATTCCAACCTACGCTTAAGACGGTAGAAACTGACGAAGCGGTGCATAGAAAGCGCGAATAAAATCTTCAGCCGCAGCCTGGGCTTTGTCATTGGAATCATTGCTGCCCAAGCCAATGACAACTCTAACGAGTGCTGTATCCGTTCGGTTGTCTCGTACTGCATCAAGCATTGTGTAGAGCTTGGCTTTGTATTCGCTAGCTACCGCACGATCACGGCTCTGATACCAGTAGAGGACGAGACTCTTTGTGTCGCCACGCTGGATGATGTAACGGTTCACTTCAATCGGCTCTGACCTTCCAGGCAGCGAAACCATGATGTGGTCATTTACAACGGGCGTCCAGCCACTTCCGGGCAGACAATTTTTAGGAGAATGCGGGGCAGATCCAGTGCGCTGGCTGCGGAATGCAGCGACGAATAGATTTGCGCCTATGCCCAGAGCACTGCTTCCATAGGAGCGGTTCAGCGTGTCGTCAGCCTTAAGCACTGCCTGAGTTTCGGCATCGACCACCCCTTCCTGGGTCTTCTCCCACGAGCCGAGCGTCTGTGGAAGTTGCACCAATGGACGGCCGGCCGCTACCTTTTCCGATTTCGTAAATGAAAAGTAGGCCATGGTCTGAACAGCAAAGACCGCCGTCAAGATGAGAACTGTCGAATTAACTAACGGGGTTTTGGGCTGTTTGGGATCTTGCATTAGAAACTCCTTGAGAAAACCAGTTTGCGAATCGATGGAATGCGAGCAGCATGCCGAGGGCGAACATGAAGATCACCCAGCCTTCCGCTGTATGGAAAAATCCCTCAGCCCATTCACTCTTGTACTCATACAAAATCCCGGTCATCGAGACGCGGAAGGCATTGGCAGTAATTGCAATGGGTACCGTGGCAATCAAGAGCAGGGTTCTCATCCAGCCTCTGGAATCGAAGAAAAAACCATAGACGAGCGAAAGAAAGGTAAGAGAAAGGAGCGAGCGGATTCCGCTGCAAGCTTCCACCACCGACAACTTGTGTTCTGCAAGCTCCAGGATATTGCCATCACGCAAAACAGGAATGCCCAGCAGCAGCAAAGACTTCTCAGCGACGATACTTGCAAAGATCTGGAGTGGAAAGGTGATTTGGGTGTAAATCACAGAGGGGATGGGAACCATGAAAAACAGCAGGAAGATCGGAAATGCCAATATCTTCAACATCTGCTTGCCGCCGGCAAAGAGCACTGCGCCAGCGATTGAAAATACGATAGCGGTACGCATCAGAAATAGTTCGGCCGCAATCGTGCCCAATACATACTGGAATGCCGCATAAAACATGATTGCCAAACCGAGATAACTACGGCCGGGTTGAGCGGCAAGAATGTCATCCTTGCGTTGCCAGGCAATGTAGGCAGCCACGGCGGGAACAAAAAAACCATGCCCCATGTCATCGTCATTCATCCACTGGTTGACCAGATATTCCAGCATCGGATAGAACGAGGCGATCATGATTCCGGCGATCCAGGCAATTGGAATCCAGAAAGAAGCGGGAGGACTTTGACTTGGAGGCGCGACCGTAACCGCAGGCTGGCCTTCCTCAATGTTTATTTGCACAGGACTTTCCATACACTCCACATCCAGCAGAACATTTAGTTCCACCTCTTCTCAAGGTACAACAGTGTGGGTGGTTCTAGGACGTTAGGGTGTTTCCTCCTTAGTACACTAAAGAACATGCGGCGCATCCTGCCTGGTATCTTGACCGCCGTATTCCATTTATCCGCTCAGCAGGCGATCCTGCCGATTGGGCAGGTTAAGCCGGATATGGCTGGGGTGGCACGGACAGTATTTCGCGGCCAGGACCCGGAAGAATTTCCGTTGCGAATTCTCGGTGTACTTCAAAATAGTGGCCCTGGGCAAGACGTGATTCTTGCCCGGTTGCTAACCCCGCGCCTGGAACAGACTGGAGTGATGCAAGGGATGAGCGGCAGCCCTGTCTACGTTGAAGGCAAGCTCGTGGGGGCGATTGCTTTTGCCTTTCCTTTTGCCAAAGAGCCCATCGCGGGGATTCGGCCTATTGAAGAAATGCTGCGCGTGCAGACGCAGCCTCCGGGGATTCGTGCCGGGCGAGTCCATCTTGGCTCTACCGAATTGGTCGCCAGCGGCAAGCAATTAGAGACCAGTCAGCCTAGCCCGGTGCTCACCCCAATTTCCTTTGCCGGCATGACCGAACGGACAATCCAGCATTTTGCCGGGCAATGGCGTCAACTCGGATTTGTCATGCAACAGGGTGCTTCGGGTAGCCAGCCGTCCGGTGCCACTTCTCCTTTGCGCCCAGGTGACATGATTTCGGTGCAATTAATTCGCGGAGATATGAATTCGGGTGCAGACGGAACAGTTACCCACATTGCCGGGAATCAGGTCTACGCGTTTGGCCATCGATTCCTCGGGGGCGGGGCTGTCGAGTTCCCATTTGCCAAGGCAGAGGTGATTACCTCCATGCCAAACCTGAACATGCCGTTCAAGATCAGCCAATCGTTACGCCCGATCGGGACGATCTATTTTGACGGCGATGCTGCCGTCAAAGGCGAACTCGGGCGGCAGCCGAAGCTCGCGCCGGTCCTGATCCGGTATCGCGATCCAGGCGGGCTGAAGGAATACCGCATGGAAATGGTGCGCCATCCCCTGCTTTCTCCCTTGTTGCTACAGATGGCTTTGTTTTCTACACTCGACCACCATTCGCGCAGCGCCGGGTCCGGAACCGTGGATCTCAAGGGTGAGATCCGGTTTCCAGGTCAGGTAAAGCCGCTCGAAATTGAAGGTCGATACTCGGGAGACAACAATCTGCCAATTGCCGCTTCGCTTGGCGCTGCGATCCCTTTCGCCTTCTTCCAGCAGCACGTCGAAGATTCGCTACTGCCAGATTCGATGACCTTCGATCTGACTGCCAACAATACTCATGATCCCTGGGTCATTGAATCGGCTTCCACCTCGCAAAGATCGGCCAAGCCCGGCGAAACTATGACCATACGCACGCAGTTGTCCAGCCCGAATGGCGCCGAGAAGATTGTGGAGCATCAGTTTACGGTGCCCTCCTGGCTGCCCGGTGGCGAAACGCTGACGATCACTGTAGCCGATTCCTTTATTACGAATCTTCTGGACTTCCGCTCCTTCTATCAGCCCGGTGGCCCGGTCTTCCGGTCTACAGCCGAGTTGATCAGAACGCTTGGAACCCTGCACCCGGCAAACGGCATGTATGTGCGCGTATTCCGGTCCAGCCCGGCTTTCCAATCTGGCGGCCGGGAGCTGTCGAATCTTCCGCCTTCTATTGCCTCCACTTTGCAGAAGACCCCCGGCACTTATCTGCCGCTCTATCAATCCCGTCTGTTTGACCGCGAGACCCGCCTTCCTGATGGCGTCATTTCGGGCTCACGTACCTTTACTTTGGAAATCGAAAAATGAAGCGCCTTCTGCTCGCCCTCTTGTGGAGTTTTTCCGCTGATGCCTCTGGTCCGTCCAGTTGGGAACTTTCTCAGTATGCAGATTTCATCAAGGGCAAACTCAAAAATCTGTCCCTCACCCGTGATGGCACCCTTGAGCCCGGTCCGGCCATTGCGGCTGCTCTTCCGCTGGGTGAGGTGTCGCTCTGGTCAATGACCGTCGCACTTGACGGCAGCGTCTACCTTGGAAGCGGCCCCAAGGGTCGAATTTATCGCTGGCGAACCGGAGCCAAATCGCTAGAGCTCCTGGCGACCCTACCCGAGCCACACGTGTTTGCCCTCTCGGTCGCCCCCGATGGTGGCGTCTATGCGGCGGGCTCGCCTGGTGGCAACATCTACAAACTGGGTGCGAATGAAGCGAAGCTCTTTGCCCAGACGGGTGCCAAATTCCTATGGTCTTTGCTGGCAACTCGTGACGGTGTTTTTGCCGGTGGCGACGATGGACGCATCTTCCGCGTCACCAGCACCGTGAGCGAAGTCTTCTACGAGAGCGGACAGTCAAATATTACTGCGCTCGCACTCGATGCCAACGGCAACTTGCTGGCTGGCTCAGACCCCAACGGCATGCTCTACAGGGTTCAGTCTAAGGGCAAGGCACAGGTACTCTACGACGCGCCCTTCACCGAGATTCGCTCAGTGGTGCCGGGCAAGAATGGTGAGATTCTCTTTCTCGCAATGGGCGGCGCTGCTGCCCGCCGTGCCCAAACGGCGACGCAACCCGGTTCGGCGGTGCCAGGCGGCACTATCCCGCAAGTCACTACTACGATCACCGTTACTGAAGACGCCCAGGCTGGCATCGACTTGAAGCCAAAGCCCACGCCCGCCGCCACGCCGCAAACTCCTGCTGCCACTCCGGTAGTAAGCAGCATGCTGGATGTACCAGGGCTGGACCGTTCAGCCGTGTACAGGCTCAACCCCGATCTGACCGTCGACAGCCTCTTTGTCACAAAAGATGAAAGTCTTTACGATCTGGCCGAGTGGAACAATAAAATCTACTTCTCTTCAGATCGGCAGGGGCGCATCTATCGCCTGGACGGTGACCGTACCGCAACAATGCTCGTCGAGACTGGCGAGTCTGAGGTGGGCCGCCTCTTGCATACGCCATCCGGCTGGCTTGCCGCCGTCACCACCAGCCCCAAGCTGCTGCAGATTGCTGATACACCGACCCCGCCTTACGAATTTGAATCCCCCGTCCACGAGGCTTCCAATATCGCCCTCTGGGGCGCCTTGAATACCGGCACAAGCACTGAACTGCGCTTTGAATCGCGCACCGGCAATTCCGCCAGGGCCGACCCCACCTGGTCCGGCTGGCAACCGCTCAAAGGGCGCAATGTTCAAAGTCCTGCCGCCCGCTACATCCAGTGGCGATTTCGCGGAGAGCGTGATTTCAAGCTGCATTCGGCCACGCTCAACTATCTGCCGCGCAATCTGCCCCCGGTGATCAAATCTCTTACCGCAGTGCTGATGATGGTGCCTAGCATCGCCCCAAGGACTCAGCCAGCCGCCACTACCAGTTCCACCTACACGCTAACGGTCACTGATACCGGCGAGGCTTCTAGTGCTACCAGCGCAGGCACTGCTTCGCTCTTGGCCACCCGGCCCGCCGGGCGTCAATTGATGCTGAGTTGGGTGGCAGAAGATTCCGATGCCGATACGCTCCAATACAGCCTGCATTTTCGCGCTGAGGATGAATCAGACTGGAAGCTCCTCAAGCAGGATCTGACCGACAACAACCTGAGTCTCGATGCCGATACACTGGCCGATGGCCGCTATGTGTTCCGGGTCACCGCCAGCGATACTCTATCGAACTCGCCGGCTGCGGCACGCTCCACCGATTTCAGCAGCGTGCCTGTGCAGCTAGACCAGACGGCACCGCTGCTCGAGGCGACACTCACCAATGGCGTACTCACGATTCGCTGCAAGGATGATGCCTCCCCGGTTCGCCGCATTGAGTATTCGATCAACGCCGGGCGCTGGATTCTACTCGATGCCGCCGATGGCATTTACGACTCTCTGGAAGAGTCTGCTGCGGCAAGCTTGAACTTGCCAGCGGGAGAAAGTCTGGTCACTGTCCGGGCCTTCGACGCCTCACTCAATGTTGTGCTGCGAAAACTTTTGGTGAGGCGCTAACCCGGATTTCTGTTGCTCGATTACAGAGTCGGTTCCTTGACAATAAACTGGTTGCCTTCCCTGTCCGCACACAGCGAGAAGTTGGTCTGCGTACACGGGCAAACAGACGCGCCGATGATAACGCGTGCTCCGATGCTTTCGAGGCGGGTCAGATACTCGGCAACCGAGTCTACTTTCAGAACGGGAATCGTTCCGGTAATCGGATTTCCTGCCGAGCGTTCGAACACAGAAACCAGCGTGGAGCCGTTTTTCATAATTGAGAAGAACTTGATCCCGGCAAATACGTCTTCTTTTACTTCGTAAGGATACAGCGCGGTGTAAAAGTCGCGGGCGGCTTTCATGTCTTGAGCTACGGTGGCAATCCCGAAGGTCTCTGGATGGGCGGGTGATTGAGTCATGTGATTATCTATCCTTTGTCGATCTGTCGCCAGCGTTGCTGCCGTGGCGAACATGAATAGATTTAACAGCAAGCCGCTGCCGCTGCCATGCAAGCAGGGACAAATGTCAGACACGCGCTAACCGATTGATTTAGAGCAAGTTTGCTCGTGATACGCTCAAGCTGACAAATGGACGCTCGAAAGCTCATCTTTCGTTTTGGTGCCTTTGAATTCAACTCGTCCTCTGGCGAGTTGAGCAAGCGTGGGCTCAGGCTTCACTTACAGGGTCAACCGGTAGCGATACTGCAACTGCTTCTCAATCAGCCTGGAGACTTAGTAGAACGCAAAACCTTTCAGCAGCTTCTTTGGCCTGAAGATACTTTTGTTGACTTTGAACGTGGGTTGAACGCAGATGTCACGCGCCTTCGAGTTGCCTTGCGGGATTCCGCGAGCCGGCCGCGCTTTATTGAAACAGTGCCCCGCCGGGGTTACCGGTGGATCGCTCCAATCGAGCGGGAGCATCCGGTTGGAGCTATCAACGTTACAAGGCTTTTAGTGCTGCCATTCGAGCAGCTTCAACCCGACGCCGGTACTGCTTTTCTTTGCTTTAGCTTGTCTGATGCGATTGCGAGTTCTCTGGCTGGGCTGAAATCGCTGGTAGTGCGTTTGGGGCGCATGACGCCAAAGCCGCCTGCCGATGCGGATGCCGTGTTGACTGGAACCTTGCTGCGCTCGGGTGAACAAATCCGCGTCGCCGCACAGCTTCTTGAGGTGCCATCGGGAATCGTGATCTGGACTCACGTTGCTCAAATACCTATGGGTGAGATCTTCTCCGTGCAAGATCAATTAGCCCAGCGCATTACGGCTTCATTGCTGCCTAACGTCGAGATCAGGCAAGCCGGAGAGAGAAAAAAAGACATACCCGCGACGGCCCGAGCGTTTGAGTTCTATTTACGGGCGAATCACTTATCAACGCAGATGCGTGACCTGATGCTGGCTAGAGATATGTATCGCAAGTGTCTGGAGGAAGACCCGCACTACGCGCCAGCTTGGGCGCGGCTGGCCCGCTGCTACCAGATCCTGAGCAAGTTTCGTGCCGATGCAGAACACAATTCCGGCCTTGCTGAAGCAGCCTTTCAGCGCGCCTTCCAGTTGAATCCACACTTGCCCGGCATTCATGGTCTCTACGCCATTCATCAAACGGACCAGGGGCACTCCGTGAAAGCGATGACCCGGTTGCTTGGATTGCTTCAGCAGAATCGTAATGACCCGGATCTCTATGTTGGGTTGGTGTATTGCTGCCGTTATGCGGGACTGCTGAACGAGTCTGTCGCTGCGCATGAATTGGCGCGCAGTCTCGATACGAACATACGAACTTCGGTGATGAATACATTCTTCGTGATGGGCCAATATCAGATGGCACTGGATCACAGCACAGATAACGTGGGCTTCATGGAAGCGATGGCACTTGCTGACCTTGGCCGCCAGGAGGAGGCTTTGGAGCGAGTCAGAAGTAAAGAGCGGCTTCCGCCGTTAATGGTCAAGTGGCTGGCAATGCTGGAAAAGTATCTCGAAGGCCAGACGGACGAGGCGGTGGCCCTCATCCTCGAAATGAATATCGAGGGGACAGACCCGGAAGGCTTTTTCTATCGCGCAAGACTCCTGGCGCGTCTAGAGCGATTGCCCGAAGCGCTCACCACTCTCGCACATTCTCTGGAAGCGGGCTACAACTGGTCAACAATTGGGAAGCAGGACTGCTACCTTAGGCCCCTGCAAAAAGATGTCCGATTTCAACAATTGCTGAAGGCTGGCTCCATTCGCAGCTCGCAAGCCAAATCTGCATTTGCCGCCGCAGATGGGCCGAGACTTCTAAAGCTAGAAACAACACTAGCCCGCACTTATCACAAAAAACTAGTAACGGGCCACTAACATCCAAGTACCGCATCTAAGATGTGGCCTCTCAAGATAGTACCTTGAGTACCAGTACTTTTCTTGTACGTTTAGCATTAATAATTTAACTGTCTTGTGTTAAGTTCTGAGTGGACATTGATCTTATCAAGCTGACATGTACTCCTTGGTAGTGATTAAAACTTAGCAGGAGACAGGAAATGAAAAAGCTCTATTGTATTTTGGCATGCGCCCTTATGGCTGCATTTGATTCACAAGCAGCCACAATCACTCTCAATCTGATCGATTCTTATGCAAAGTCAGCCCCCTTCGGGCTGGCCTTCGATGGCACCAATATTTATTGGAGCCAGAGCAACCGTCAAATCAGACAAATGACCACAAATGGCGTTGACACAGGTGTTTCCTGGACCGGCCCAGTCTGGTCCGAACTGGCGTTCGACGTCGTAAACAGCAAAATAGTTCAAGCTCAAAATCAAACCATTTATTACCAAAACGTTGGCGGCGGAGCGGTTACGACACAAGTGCTTAGCAGTGTGATGACCGGCGGTACGAGTTTACAGGACGGACTGGATGTCGATAACGGAGAGATCTGGATTTCTCCTGATGTCGGAAATGTCTATCGCTTCAGTCAAGCGCTTGGAACTTTTGTCGGCCCAAATCCTTTCCTTGGCGGTAGCGGCGGGTACTCAGGCGTCGAAAGAGTTGATGTAGCTGGGAATACTTACATTATCGTTGTCAACGACGCGGTGAATCCAAGGAGACTTTGTGTTCATGATTTGAATGCGGCCCTAATAGGGTGCCAATCTTTCGCAAATGCCAGGTACGAAGGCCTCGCCTTTGATGGTCGTTATCTGTGGGCGGCGGATTTCCAAGGAAATAAAATTGACAAGTACGATGTGCTTAGCGACGGAGGATCCATCTTCGTTCCGCCAAGTGGCGTACCTGAGCCTTCTACTTACATGTCGATTTCCCTTGGATTACTTGGCCTCGCTTGTGCGAAATTTCGAAAGCGGACTTAAGCTGCGATTGCTGCAAATTCAACAACCTTAGACTTTACCGGATACGAAGTTTTCGGCAGTCTACTTGATTTGACCAAATGTTCGGGGCTGGGATGGGCAGACGCACAAGCCTCGCCTTAATCCAGCCCCCCCTTTCATTTCCTGCACTGCTTTTTTAGTTTTTAATCTTAATTGCCAGCCTTCATGTGCCAGCTTCCATCTCACTTTCGTCGAAGCTTGTTTAATTTTTTTGCTTAAAGTAGTCTGCAAATCGGCCCTACAAAATAACCCTCGCTCCAGCAACCAGCATTGAGCACCTAATCCCTTCAAATACAATCAATTAGGTCAACTTCGAGTCGTGTTCGGCCTCCTCGCGATCCTCTTCCGCTCTAGCCCAAATCTCGTCTATCTCAAGCAACGGGCCGCTCTTCTTGACTGCTAACTTCATCCAGGCAACTATGCAATGAACCAAGATCAAATTCTCACGCCAGACCCCTCCAAACGCCAAACCCAAACGGCCTTCACCGTCAACCGCGCTCTTGCATAAAGTTGCACTGGCCGCAACACCCGCTAACGCAAATTTAAATTCAGCCGCAATGCCGTTCGGCGAGGTCTCTAGAGCCACGCTTCCAACATCCAAAACAAGGACGCGGGCGTCTTCCAAAACTGCACGAAAGCCCTCCTCGACGATCCATCAACGCATCAACAAGCCCGCTGCGCCACTCGGAGATCCTCCGAAACGAGAGACTCCCGGCGCATCCTCGCCGTGGCCAATCCATTTGCGGCAAAAGCTCAGGCACGAAACTATTTCCCCCCGCGACACTTTATCCTCCTCAACCCACCCCCCGTGACAGTCCAAAACAACGCCAGCCCTTTGCATGATCCCGCAAACAACGATAGAATATGAGCAAATCCTAATTTGGAGAAGTATGTCCATGTTCCGTTTCGATGCTGATAAACCCGCAGAATTTTGTGATGGTTCGCGACGCCGTGACTTCCTTCACGCCGGTGCCCTCTCCACGCTAGGACTCGGCCTCACGCAGTTCACTGCGCTCAAGGCACTTGGCGCTGTTGATCAGTCTAAAAGCGACGTCAACTGCATCTTCCTGATGCTCGTCGGTGCCCCCAGTCAGCTCGACACCTGGGACCTGAAACCCAACTCTCCATCGGAAATTCGCGGCCCCTTCAAGCCAATCAAAACCAACGTCCCAGGCATGGAGATCAGCGAACTCTTCCCTCGAATGGCCCAACATGCCGACAAATTCTCCATTATCCGCGGCATGAATCACACTGCCGCCGCCGTCCACGATACCGGCCACCAGATGATGCAGACCGGACGCCTTTTTCAGGGTGGCGTCGAGCACCCGCACATCGGCTGCGTGCTCAATAAACTCAAGGGTCCCAAGGGCGACGTCCCTGCTCACGTTCTGCTTCCTCGGCCCATTGGCAACACCGGTGGCAACATGCCGCATGGACAGTCCGCCGGTTTTCTCGGCAAGACATTTGATCCCTTCGTCCTCAACGCAGACCCGAGCGATCCTAACTTCCGCGTCCCTGATATGCTGCCGCCAGACTATCTTTCGGCACTGCGCGTAGATCGCCGTCGTAATTGGCGCGAAGCCGTCGACAAATCGGTCAACCGCTTTGAAACCTCACAAGATGCGCGCCTGATGGACAACACCTTCCATCAGGCCTACACACTCATGTCGAGCCAGAAGGCGCGCGAAGCCTTCGAGTTGCACCGCGAACCCGAGGCAGTCCGCGAGAAGTACGGCCTGAATCGCTTCGGCCAAAGCTGCCTGCTTGCCCGTCGCATGATCGAAGCCGGGGTCCGCTTTGTAACGGTCAATATGTTCGAGACCGTCTTTGACGAAATCACCTGGGACATTCACGGCTCCAAGCCCTTCTCGCCGATCTCTTGCTACAAAGACTTGGTCGGTCCGATGTTCGATCACGCATACGCCTCACTTCTAGAAGACTTGAGCCAGCGTGGCCTGCTCTCAAACACCATGGTTGTCGCCTGCGGTGAATTCGGACGCACTCCAAAGATCAACCCCGCCGGTGGCCGTGACCATTGGCCGCAGTGCTGGTCAATTCTGATGGGCGGTGGCCCGCTCAAAGGTGGCACGGTTGTCGGCGCTTCTGACGAAATCGGCGCTTACCCCAAAGACCGTCCCACCAACCCGGCTGAAGTTGCCGCCACCATTTACAAAGGCCTCGGCATCGATCTATCGCTTGAGTTGCCCGGTGCCCAGGGCCGTCCCATTCCCATCGTAGAACGCGGCGTCGAACCCATCTCACAGCTTTTTTAATAGGAACGAATTCATGCGTATTATCTCTGCATTGCTATTGGCCGCCAGCCTTTGGGCTGCCCCGGCCAAGCTCACTCTTTACCCTGAATCCGTCACACTCAACTCCCGCGAAAGCCGTCAACAATTGCTTGCTCAAGCGTCTGTCGATGGCCGTGGCGACGATTGGACGCGCACCGCACAATGGACCTCATCCAACCCCGCCATCGCCGAAGTGGACGCAGCCGGTATGATCTCACCCAAGGGCGATGGCGAAGCCACCATTACAGCCAAACAAGGCGACACCTCTGCCAGCCTCAAGGTGCAAGTTGCCGGATACACCAAGCCCTTCGCCTGGGCCTTTCGTGAACATGTCATTCCGGTGATGTCCAAGCGCGGTTGCAATCAGGGCTCCTGCCACGGTGCACTGGCTGGCAAGAACGGCTTCAAGCTCACCCTGCGCGGCTACGATCCCGAAGTGGATTACGATGTTCTCACTCGCTCAAGCCAGGGCCGTCGCGTCGTCCTTGCAGACCCTGAGAAAAGCCTTCTCCTCCAGAAAGCCAGCTTCGGCATCCCCCACGGCGGTGGCCAACTGCTGAAGAAAAACTCCCTCGAATACCGCGTCATCCGCGAATGGATTGAAGGCGGTGCCCCAGCCCCAACCGCTGCCGATGTCGAAGTAGTCGACCTCGAAGTCTTCCCCAAGAGCGCCATCTTGAAGAATGGTTCTGAACAGCAGCTCGTCGTCCGCGCAAAGTACAGCGATGGCCGCATGGAAGACGTTACCCGCTGGGCTAAGTACAGCTCCAACGACGAAGGCGTAGCTCAAGTCGATGACGGCACTGGCCGCGTCAAGATGCTCGGGGCTGGCGAAGCCGCGATTACTGTCTGGTATTCAAGCAAGGTGCTCTACACAAGGCTGGCCGTCCCCTTCACAACTGAGGTCAGCCCCGAAAAATACACACGCCTCACCCGTCGCAATTACGTCGACGATCTGGTGCTTGCTAAGCTCAAGAGCCTCAGCATCGAGCCCTCGCCGGTTGCCCCTGACGAGATGTTCATCCGTCGCGCTTTTCTTGATGCTGCCGGCACCCTGCCTACTGCTGAAGAAGTCGAAAACTTCCTCGCCGACAAGAGCCCCAACAAGCGCGAGAAGCTCGTTGAATATATCCTCAACAAAGAAGAGTTCACCGACTATTGGGCCTACAAGTGGAGCGACCTCATGCTCGTCAGCTCCCGCAAGTTAGGCGCTGTCGGCATGCAGAGCTTCTACAACTTCATCCGCGATAGCGTCAAGCAAAACAAGCCGTGGGACAAATTCGCCAACGAGATCATCACCTCCTCTGGCAGCACCCGCCAGAACGGTGCGCTCAACTATTTTGTCCTCCACAAGGACCCGATCGACCTCACCGAAAACATCACTCAGGCCTTTCTCGGCCAACGCCTCACCTGTGCCCGCTGTCACAACCACCCGCTTGAGAAATGGACCCAAAAACAGTATTACCAGATGGTCAACCTCTTTGCCCGCGTGGGCTTGAAAAACGGCAACACGATGGGCGAGACAGTGGTCTTCGCGCGCACCAGCGGCGATGTCAATCACCCACGCCTGCTCAAGCCGCTCAACCCCACCCCGCTCGACGGCGCAGAAATGAGTCTTGATTCTACTGAAGACCGCCGCGTCCACTTTGCCAAGTGGCTGACCTCACCTGCGAATCAATTCTTCGCGCGCAATCTGGTCAACCGCGTCTGGGGCAGCATCATGGGCCGTGGCCTCACCGATCCAATCGATGATGTCCGCGCCACTAACCCTGCCTCCAACGCCGCCCTCTTCGATGCCCTTGTCGCTGACTTCACCAAAGATTTCGACGTCAAGCGCCTGATCCGCACCATCATGAATAGCTCTACCTATCAGCTATCGAG
Organism: Acidobacteriota bacterium; assembly: GCA_043718395.1. Lineage (GTDB taxonomy): Bacteria > Acidobacteriota > Terriglobia > Bryobacterales > Bryobacteraceae > Bryobacter. The sequence goes on along the minus strand of JAYSVS010000005.1, from coordinate 10,858 downwards.
TGAACCAAACGCCTCCAATCAAAGTGACGGCAAATACTATTCCCACTACATCCTGAAGCGCCTGCCCGCCGAGGTGCTGCTCGATTCGATGAGCCAGGTCACCGGCGTCCCTACTGCTTTTGATGGCTACGCCGCCGGCACTCGCGCGATGCAACTCCCCGACGTCCAGGTAAAGAGCGAATTCCTCAATGTTTTCGGGCGCCCCAAGCGCGTCATCTGCGACGCAGGCGAGCGATCAAGCGACCCTAGCATTGCCCAGGCCCTTCACGTCATCAATGGCGAAACCCTCAACAGAAAATTGATGAATCCAAACGGTGCAGTCAATCTCTTTCTGAAGCTTGGCGTCAGCGACGGTCGCATGATCGAACAGGTTTATCTGTCTGCATTTGGCCGCTTCCCGAGCGAGACAGAGAAGCAACGGGCGGTAGAACTGCTCAAGGCTTCGCGTCTTGAGAAGGGCACTACAGAAGCCCTGCTGCTATCCCGCCGGCAAGGTGCCGAAGACCTCTTGTGGGCACTTCTCACCAGTAAGGAGTTCCTCTTCAATCAATGAAACGAGAACTGCTCGCCTTTTGCCTCTGCGTACCGCTAAGCGCCTCAAAGGATTTCACGCGCGACATTAAGCCAATCCTTGAAAAACGATGCACTGGTTGCCACTCCGCCTCCGCCACCATGGGCTCGCTCAACCTCGAGACTTGGGATGGCCTGCGGAAGGGCGGTAACAACGGGCCAATCCTGGTCCCCGGCAAGTCAAAAGAAAGCACGCTTTATTTGAGTGTCATGGGTAAGGCCCCAGAGATAGGACGCATGCCTTTCTCGAATGAAGTCATGCCCGCAGAAGAGACCGAAGCAATCCGCGAATGGATCGACGAAGGCGCTGCCGCCCCTGTCACCAAACCCCAGCAGATTTATTCGCTCGCATGGCGTCCCGACGGCAAGACCATTGCCCTCGGTGCCTACCAGATTGTCCGTCTCATGGACGCAACCGGCCAAACAGAAACGGCTCAGCTCACCGGTCACGCCGACGCCGTCCGCGCAATTGCCTGGAGCAAAGACGGCAGCTTCCTAGCCGCGGCCGGCGGCTCTCCCGCCCGCAAAGGTGAAGTCAAAATTTGGAAGGCTGACGGCACTCTGCAGGCCACCATCAGCGGCCACTCCGATTGCATCTATGCCGTCGCCATCTCACCCGGCAGCAAGACCATCGCAACCGCCAGCTACGACAAACTCATCAAGCTTTGGGACGCTGAAACAGGCAAAGAGATCCGTACTCTTAAAGACCACATCGACGCCATCTACGCCCTCGCATTCACCCCTGACGGCAAGCGCCTTGTCAGCGGCGCTTCCGACCGTTCGATCAAGGTCTGGAACCCTGAAACCGGCGAGCGCCTCTTCACAATGAATGAACCCACCGACGGGGTCAACTCCATCGCGATCTCGCCCGACGGCAAGCGTGTCGCCGCCGCAGGGCAAGACAAAACGATCCGCATCTGGCGCCTCGAGGACAAAGGCGCTACCCTCGAGGTCTCGATGATCGCGCACGAAGACGCCATCCTCAAAATCGTTTGGAGCCGCGACGGCAAAACTTTACTTTCCAGCTCTGCAGACCGCAGCCTGAAGCTCTTTCGCGCCTCAGACTTGAGCGAACTCAAGATGCTGGGCGGCCAGCCCGACTGGGCCTACGCCGTTGAATACTCACCAGATGGCTCGCGCGTAGCCCTGGGCCGCATGAACGGAACTCTCTTAATCACCGAGGTGAAGCCATGAAGCAACTGATCTCAATCGCACTCTTAAGCACCGGCCTTCTGATGGCCCAGGCCCAGCGCACCACTCCTCCTACCATCGCTCGCGTCTCGCCTCTTGGCATCGCTCGCGGAATGACAGTGGAGATGGAAGTGGAAGGTTTTAACCTCGCCAAAGCCTCTGCTATCTACTTCAGCGAAAAGGGCATCACCGGCAAGATCCTACGCATCAAAGAGCTGCCAGATCAGGCTGAAGTTCGTCTTGGATCCAACGGCGGCGTATCGTCGATTGAGCTGGGTCAGATGCCGCCGCGCAATCAGGTTACTATCGAGATCGACCTCTCGACCGGGGCCAAAATTGGCCCCGTTAACTTCCGCCTGCTCACCCCGCTTGGCAGCAGCCCCGTTGGTACTTTCCTGGTTGAGCCCTTCTTCGGTGAGGCCGCCGATATGGAGCCCAACGACACTGTCGACAATGCTCCCGAGGTCTACCTGCCCGCCATTTTTACCGGTGCCATCAGCCGCAACGGCGATGTAGATACTTACAAGATCAAAGCCCGCGCGGGCCAACAGGTGGTCTTTGAGAATGGCGCAGCCATGCTAGGTAGCTCACTGCAGCCCATCGTCCGTATCCTGCGTGAAGACCAAAGCATCATTGCGGAATTCGGCCAGGATGGCGGCGAAAGCGTGAAAGTCTTCGCACACCGTTTCGACAAAGAGGGCACCTACTATCTTCAGATCGGCGACTTTCAACAGAGCGGCCGCGCCAGCCACTTCTATCGCCTCAAGGCAGGTGACTTTACTGTCATCACTGGTGTCTATCCGCTCGGCGTGCAGCAGGGCAAGACAGCAAATGTCACCTTGGAAGGCATCAACGTCTCTCAGGCCAGGCTGGCAGTAAAGGGCGAAGCCAGCGAGCGCGATGCCTTCGCTGTGGTGCTCCGCCCCGGTAAGGCATTCAACGATGTGCGCCTCGAACTCGGCCAGCATCCTGAAGCGGAAGGCGTAGACAAACTCACCTTTCCGCTTACCGTCAACGGCAAGCTGACAGACACTGCCCGCTACCGCTTCAACGCACGGCGTGGAGAAGAATTGGTCTTTGAGATGGATGCCCGCCGCGCCGGTAGCGACTTGGATTCATCACTTGAAGTGCTCGACATGCAAGGCAAGTCGATCGAACGTGCCGTCGTCCGCCCGGTCTGGGAAACGACGACAACATTGCGCGATCACGATAGCGCCGCTCGTGGCATTCGAATCAATTCCTGGAACGCCCTCAAAGTCGGAGACTACGTCATGATCGGTGGCGAAGTCATCAAGATTAACGCCATGCCTCGCGGCCCCGATGACGACATGATCTTTGAGAACTTCAACGGCCAACGCACCACCTACTTGGACACTACCGCTGAATCCCACGCGATTGACAAGAGCCTGTACAAAGCGCAAATTTTCCCAGCCGGCTCCAAGTTCACTCCGAACGGCCTCCCGCTGCTGCGCCTTTTCTTCCGCAATGACGACGGCGGCCCCGGCTACGGCAAAGACTCCTTGCTGCACTTTACCGCCCCGGCCGATGGTGAATACCAGCTCGTACTGCGCGATGTCCGGGGCAAGCTCACCAAGCCGCAGGCGTACCGGCTGACGGCGCGCCATTCTGAACCCGACTTCCGCATTTCGATGAGCCCCCGCAACCCTAATGTTCCGCTTGGTGGTGCTGTACCCGTAACCATGCAAGCCTTTCGCATGGATGGCTTTGACGGGCCGGTCTCAGTTAATTTTGACGGCCTGCCCCCCGGCATCACTGCCACCCCAACGATCATCCCGCCCGGTCAGATCTTCGCCACTGTCTTGCTGAAGAGCGACGGCAAGCAACACTCCACTGCATTTCCCGTTCAGGTCACCGGCCGCTCTGCTGACAAGGTTCGTTACGCCAACCAGGACGACAACCTCAAGCTGGTCTCGGTCATGCCGCAAGCAGACATCACCATGACAGCCATCACCCGCGTAGTCGAAATCGAAGCCGGCAGCACTGCTGAGGTGAACCTCAGCATCACGCGTAACAATGGCTTTGAAGGCCGCGTCCCGGTACAAGTGATGAATCTTCCTCCCTCCGTGCTGGTGTTGGATGTGGGGCTCAACGGAGTATTGCTCCACGAAGACGAAACCAAGCGCAGCTTTACTCTCGCAGCCTTGCCCGGCAGCGAGCCGCTTGAGCAGGTCATCTACGTCGGCGGCACCGTAGAAACCCGCAGCCCGCAGCAGACCATCTACGCAGCACCAGAGGCAATCCTCCTGCGCATCAAGTCGAACAAGGGCCCGCAGATCACCGGAGCCTTGATCACGGGCGGCGATCGCTAGTATGAAGCTCGGCGTAAACACCCTCATCTGGACTGCAAGATTTGAAACTGAACACCTGGCGCTTTTTCCCGAAATCAAGACCCACGGCTTTGATGGAGTTGAAGTTGCCCGTTTCGATTTCGATGACTTCCCAGCAGCCGGGATCCGTAACGCCGCGGCAGATAACGGCCTTGAGTTGATTCTCTGCACGGCCCTCACCGGAGATCTCTCACTTGCGGGCGAAAATCCAAATAAAGCCAAAGACTTCCTTCGACGTGCCTGCGATGCGGCTGCCTCGATTGGCGTTGATACGCTGGTTGGGCCCTTCTGCACCCCGGTCGGCTACCTGCCTGGCCGTCGCCGTACCACCGGGGAATGGAACCAGGTGGTAGCGAGTCTGCAAGAACTCGCCCCTTACTTTGCCGCCGCAAATGTCCGAATGGCGATCGAGCCGCTCAATCGCTTTGAGACTTACTTCCTCAATACTGCCGCTGACGCGCTCGCTCTGGTCAACGAAGTAGGCTCGCCACAGGTGGGAATCCTCTACGACAGCTTCCACGCCAACATCGAAGAACAGAAGATCGGCCCGGCAGCAGCCAGTCTGGGCAAGGCGCTCTTCCACGTCCATACCTGCGAAAACGACCGTGGCGCACCGGGCAGCGGTCATGTCGATTGGGATGGATTGTTCGCGGGCTTGGCCGCAGCAGGCTATGACGGCTGGTGTGTGATCGAGAGCTTCGGTTTCAACATCAAAGAGATTGCTGCCGCAGCCTGTATCTGGCGGGATTTGGCCCCCTCTCCAGCAGATATTGCGTGGGAGGGAGCCAGGTTTCTCCGGCGGCGGCTCGGCTAGTCTGAGGAGAAACTAGCCAAGCAACCCACCGTGTCCAAGGCAGGCCACCTCCCAGCCGGAGATTCGATATTTCGCCAGTGCTGGTGGCATGAGAAGGTCGACAACATTCGGCTTGGCTGAACGATGACAGCCTGGCGCAGAAATGATGGGAATGTCGTTCTTGTACGCCAGTAGCAGCAAGTTGCCTGGCTCAACCGGAGCAAGAAAGCGTTCCATGTGGCACCCAAGACGGACAATCGCACGGCCGATTACGTCTTCTGGCCCTGCCGGCGCGGTGGTCGAAGCAACCAGGATCATCGTTGGCTTGGTGCGCACCAGATGGTGCAGGCCGCGGGTTACTTCTTCTTCGTCTTCCAGGCAGGCCAAGGCAAATGTGCTACTGGTGCCATAGCGCTCCAGGCGCTGGCGGACAATGCCCTCAAAGAGCATACGCCCGCGTTCACCATTAATCGGGTCTGTGTAGAGAACACCCACCGTTGGCTTTCGGATCGGACGCGCCTGCAGGATCGCGCCACGTTCTTTGAGGATGTTGGTGATGGCCTCAAGCTGTGATTGAGCCACTGCGAATGGAGTGCTCTTGATCGTCGCGATGCGCTGATTGGCCTGCGCGTAGCTGAAATTCGGCAGGGTTGCGATCACCACGCTGGCGGTGCAATTGATCTGCTTCAATAGATCTTCGTCCACCAGTACGCAGCATTCTTCGGTAGCAAACAGATTGACACGTCCACCAGGAGCAGGCCTAATCTCTAGACAGCCGCAGCCCACTTCTCGACCCACCGTCAGGACAGCATCGTCTTCTGAAACTTCACCTTCTTCAAGCTGAGTGACCCAGACTTCTGACATCCCTTCGGTCTTCAGGAGCCGAACGTCTTCTTCATTCAGGATGTGGCCCTTGGAGAGGAGTTTCTTTCCGCACGGCTTGAAGATTGTGCAGCAAAGAATGCGTCCAGATGATTCTAAAATGTCGATAGTTTGCGCCCGCATAGCAACGGTCTCCTGATTTAGGGTTGCTGGCCATGGAAATCGGCCAAAGAATCAACCCGATTACACTCGTTCTAGTACACACAGAAGTCGAAAATTCTCGATTTGTTTTTCGAAGTTGTATGTTTTTTTTCGAGCCTAATGTCCAGAAGGGCGCGGTAAGGCGAATTGTTGAAATGCAGCGCCAGAAGTTGAATCTACACTGAAGATTTGGAAGGGTTCAGTCTTGGCGCAGGCTGTAGTTGGCGGGCGTAGGTGCTTCAGCACTGCGATTTCGTCGCAGGCTTGAAATTTGGGACAGCGCAGGCAGTCCTTCCAAGCTTTTAGGGGTAGCTCATTGCGGTCTACAAGGGAATACCCCATTTTTGCGAAAAAGTCAGGAACGTAAGTGAAGGCGAAGAGAGAGTGAAGACCAAAGGCATTTGCCTCTTCATCGATTGCTTCTACCAGCATTCGTCCGGCACCTGTACCTGTTGCGGCTGGATCCACAGCCAGCGACCGAAGTTCGGCGATTGTAGGACCGTAAAAGTGCAAAGCAGCGCATCCAATGAGTCGATATCCATCATAAATTACTGTAAAATCTCGAATAAATTCGGATAATTCAAATTCAGTTCGAGGTAGCATAATTCCATCCGCTGCATACCCGTTAATCATTGCCAAAATAGCTGGTATGTCGCCCATCTGCGCTTTTCGAAGGGACTTAGAGGAGGAAAGCTGTTCCAAGGGCTTCTCCTGACTGGACTCGGGCCAAGACATCGGGCGTGGCACCGTGGACGATACGCACTTCACCAACTCCGTTCTCAAGCGCAAATTGAGCAGCACGAAGCTTGGCCAGCATTCCGCTATGCGCAACGCCGGTATCGATCAGGGCCTTGGCATCGGCTGGTCGAAGCACTGGGATCCGCAGGCCGTCAGATCCTCGAACGCCCTCGACATCAGTGAGAAAGAGAAGCCGGGCGGCACCCCAGGCGGCGGCAAGGCTGGTGGCCATCTGGTCGGCATTGACGTTATAGACCTTGCCGGCGCGGTCGCCACCAACGCAAGCGATTACTGGCAGAAAGTTGCTGGCACAGAGCGTATCGAGGATGCGGGTATTAGCGCGCACGGGGCGGCCTACTTGGCCCAGGGCAGGGTTCACAAGTTCACATTCGGTGAGGGCGCAGTCGATACCGGTGAGACCGACGGCATCAAGACCTGCGGCGACAAGCGACGCGACCAGTTCATGGTTGACTGTGCCGGCAAAAACCTTCAGCACGGCATCAATCACCTCGGGGCTTGACACGCGCAGGCCATCGACAAAGTTGCTCGGGACGCTGCGGTCTTCGAGGTAACGGGTCATCTGTTTGCCGCCACCGTGAACGACGGCGGTGATGGGGTTTGATGGATGCAGGGCTGCGAGTTGAGCAGCAAGCCCCTCGCGCGACTGCGGGTCGTCAAGAAGGGTACCGCCGAGCTTGACTAGAAGTTTCACAGGCCTTCTGTTTCCGATAGGCCAAGGATGAGGTTCATGTTCTGGACGGCCTGGCCTGCCGCGCCTTTGACGAGGTTGTCGATAGCGGCAACAACTACCGTGCGGCCGTCAGGCTGCTGTGAGAAGCCGATGTCACAGAAATTCGTGCGCCGGACAGAATGGAGATCGGGTACCTGTCCGGGGGAATGAATCCGGACGAAGGGTTCGTTTGCGTAGGCGTCCTGGTAGATCTGATAGATGTGATCGGCTGTGAATTCGGGCGTCGAGCGGCGGAAGTAGATGGTTTCGAGAATACCGCGGTCAATCGGAATCAATTGTGCGGTGAAGCTAAACTGAGTCTCTTCCAGATTGGAGTTCTGGAGCACTTCAGGCACGTGGCGGTGGTCAAGCAGCGAATAGGCAGAGAAGTTCCCGGTGACTTCGCAGAAGGAGGTCTTCATGCTCGGCTTGCGCCCAGCCCCCGATACACCGCTCTTGGCATCACAGATGATGCCCGCCTCAAGTAGAATCGCACCAGCGCTGACCAGCGGACGGATCGCCAGGTTGGCCGCAGTGGGGTAGCAACCGGGATTAGAAACTAACCGGGCGTGCTGGATCGTGTTGCGGTAAAACTCGGGCAGGCCGTAGGCAGCTTCCTTCAGCAGCTCAGCCTCGGTATGCACTTCTTTGTACCACCGGCTATAGTTCTCAACGGTGCGCAACCGAAAGGCCCCCGAGAGGTCAATCACCTTGGCACCAGCGTCAAGGAATTGAGCGGTCAGTTCCATCGACGCCTCCGGCGGCGTAGCCAGGAAGACAACAGCAAGATCTTGATCCTTTACGGTTTGTCCGGATAATGGGGCAGCAGAGGTGGAGTCTGAGCGGTGTTCGAGCGGAATCCCCGCGACGAAGCGATGACGATGGAGAATCTGCAGGATTTCGTTGCCGGAATAACCCCGGAACCCGACGATGCCCGCACGGAGCGACTTGGAGTTAGACATGACTAATTATTCAGTGACTATGCATAATTATACCATCAAGGAAGCGGATTCGCTGCATATTGCCGGGACCTGCTCGCGGGATAGGAAAGCGTCCCAATCCAGACTCGAATTGGCTTGATTGTAATGGCCTTGCGTGGGCGTTAGAATTCGCCATTATGAAACGCAGAGAAATGATTGCAAGTGCGGCTGCTGCGCAGACTACAGAGATGAAGGTTGGGGCGTTCTCAGTGAGCCTGGCTGTGAAGAACCTGCAGGTTTCCAAGGCCTTCTATGCAAAGCTGGGATTCAAGGTCACTAGCGGGAACGGGAAGAACTGGCAGGTGATGCGAAATGGCGATCACGTAATTGGCCTGTTTCAAGGAATGTTTGAGAAGAACATTCTCACGTTTAATCCTGGCTGGGATCAGCATACGAAAAAGTTGGATTCGTTTACCGATGTGCGGGACCTTCAGAAGCAGTTAAAGGCGCAAGGCGTGAAGCTGGAGTCAGAGGCTGATGAGAAGCAAGAGCGGGCCAGGAAGTTTCGTCTTGATGGATCCAGACGGCAACCAGATCCTGTTTGACCAGCACGTCTGAGTCGATAACTCGACGGATGCTATTGCACGGTGGGCGAGCGCTGCTGAGAAGGCGCAGTCAAACCTGGCGGCTTGCTGCAGACCAGGTGCATCAATTGGCCCCGCCTTTCCCACCGCCACCTTTGCCCGCGCAGAGGAACTGATCTGAAGGCGAAGAAGATAAAAGCCGGACCAGACGTGGCATTTTCGCATGAGAGAGGGGACAGCCTGCCTAGTCACAGCCTGATTTTTCATAAATTTGGAATCGCAAGGCAACAGCCATACGCTGATCATACTCCACCCGGTCAGCCACTTGCTGGTTCAGTTCTGCCCGAAAATCTTTTGATCCCAATGCTTCACGGTGCGGGAAGCGGCACGATTGCAGAGCTTTCCTGATAACTACTTCTTTCATGGAGTTTGGCATTGGGGACAGCCTTCGCCACCTCCAAACGAAACATCTACTTTCTGTCTAAGCAAGACTCTTCAATTTGCTCCGTCCCACACGAAGGTGGCCCGGTACGAAAACTCGGAGTAATCCAGTTTCAGAACAAGAATCAGTTGCTACTTGGGCTCGATGTAACTCAAGACGATTCCAGCATCATCTGGTCAATGACCGAAGAACAAAAACTGGATTTGATGCTGGTTCGAAATCTGAAGTAGCCGCTGTACCGGCTTCCACTCCACCACCAACAATCGACCCTGACCAATTTCCGCTATTTGAAGGAAGCCGAACATATGGCGCATCGTTGATGTTAACCTGAAAGCATCAAAGATGCGAACCACTGTAAATCTTGACGATGATGTGCTAGAACGGCTGCAGGAGGAATCCAAACGGCGCGATGCCTCTTTCCGCGAAACTCTAAATATGGTCGTCAGAGAAGGTTTGGTGGCAGTCGAGCAAAGGCGTGAAAACCGCAAACCTGTTGTGGTTACTCCCCGCTCCCTGGGCCTGAAGCCGGGCTTCAACTTCGACAGCATCTCGGAGCTACTAAGTCTCGCTGAAGGCGAAGACCACCGTTGATTCTTCTCGACGCGAACATCCTGCTCTACGCCTACGATGGGGCGTCGGTTCACAACGAAAAATCGAAGGCCTGGTTCAATCGAATCTTGGCTGGAGATCAATCGATAGGCATTCCCTGGATATCCATTTGGGCATTTGTGAGGATTTCTACAAACCCCCGGCTGAGCAAGAATTTCTTAAGCGTAAGGGAAGCCCTCGAAATCGTCGATGAACTTCGAGAATCGCCACTAGTGGTGGTGATCAATCCAGGCCCGAGACATCAAGAACTTTTGCTTCAGCAGTTGCTTGAAGCTCAACTTTCAGGACCTCAAACCACAGATGCCGTCCTGGCCGCCCTGGCCATCGAGTACGGCGCGACACTCGCCTCCACCGACGTTGGGTTTCGCCGTTTCCCGAGTCTGTCCTGGGTGAATCCGCTCGCCTGACCTAAACTGCGTTTTTTCACCCAATCCGATCAGCAATCTCAGATGAAACCGATCCTGTTTCTCAAACGAATCCGATCAGGCTTCTCACGGGAAACCGATCAGCGATTTCACGGTTATCTGATCAAGGATCGGGCAGGAGACCGTACACGATGATCTGCGCCGATGGAAAGCAAGCGGGCTTGGTTGGCCACTGGAGCCGGAAGAAAGTGACGCCAACCTCGCCAAGTGGTCAGCCAAGTGGTCAGCCTCGCCACTGTGCATTTTATTGGAATTTTTGCTATTTTCCGCGAATGGACTATGGGCCATCCATTACGGGACTTCCGCGCCCAATATTCCAGGCCCCGCAGCTATCTCGTTGATATGAAGACTGTTTATCCAAATTTTTGCATTGGGCATTGGGCATTGGGGACAGCCTTCCATGAGGCGGCTGCCTCTGTCAACCGAAAATGTTCCTTCTGGTTCGGCTTTTTCTTCTCCTTCGCCTCCATATCAGTTCCTCTGCA
>JAYSVS010000040.1:0-23774 GCA_043718395.1 Acidobacteriota bacterium | reverse complement strand
GCGCTTTTTCAACACGCCTCGTTGCAGTCATTGGACTTAACAGTCGGTTTGAGGCCAAAATCGTCAAAAATGGCCTGGAACTGCGAAAGTCGGGTTAGCAGCGGTGATTCTATCGGGGGCGTCAAATTGACTTTGTTCGCGGGTACGGATCTACCCGTCTCAAGCTGAATTCTACAAAATCCTGTCATTTTCCGAGATTGCCAAGATTTGAGTTAAATCTTTGATTTGATAGACGTTATCGAATGAATGCGTTGATGCAAGCTGAGGTACAGAGGCTTTGGATTTGATTCGGTGGCGTAGAAAGTTATCAAATCGTTGAGGCAAATTGAAGAATGGTGTTGGGACAGATCAGGCTGATGGAGCGCCATGGAGAGCCCACTTGGCGACCACTTGGCGTTGCGCAACACGAGTTGTCTATCATAGCTCACAAGATTGCGTCATTGCGTCTTCTGATCGATCACCGTTCGAGCCGAACGCGCAAGCGCCGTGCTCGTTCTCGAAAGGCCGCCTCACCGCCTTCGAGGATCTCGCAAACGAACCTACGAATTGTGGCGTCCTCGAGTCCGCCTGCAATGTAACTTATCGGCGGAAGGCCGCCCAATGGATGCTGGCCAGCTTCCGCCACGATAATCTGATCTGCATCAGTGTTGATAACGAGGTTGGCGTTATGAGTGACCATTATGACTTGACGCTTCGATTTGGCTGCGATGAATAGCGAAACTAACTCGTCAAAAACGGACTTCGGGTCGAGGTTCTCTTCGGGCTGGTCGATGATCAGAGGCCGATCATCTGAATCATCAAGGGCGAGATACAGCAGCAGCAACACGATGCCTCTCGTGCCAGGAGACAGCTTCCGGATGTCTACGCCGTCATAGGAGATCTCATAGCGGACGGCAATGTGATCAGTGCTAAAAAGCCAATGTGCGAACTGTTTGGACCAGGTCCTAAATTCGGCCTGTTGCGTCTGCGCATAGGGTGCATGTGAGAGGAGATCTTTGAGATACCTACCCATGAACGCCGTCATGGCGGCCTGAATTTGAGTCGCAGAGCCGGTTTCCCAAGCGGGCTTGAGTTCCTCCGTGGCGACCTCAACCAGCGATCCGCGGCCATAGAACGCTCCGGCCTTTCGCCGGTCGAGAAGTTGCTCCTCCGCAATCAATCCCCACGATTGAACGTCCGCAACTCTGCGAACAGAAAAGCTGAGCTTTTTCAGCGTGCCCGAGGAGGCTGCGAGCCTTGCCATCAGCGGTCCGTAAAGGGCGGCAAGTGCTGACTGTTCATTGACGATCGCCTCAAAGACCCGCCCATATGAGTCATCACGCTCGGTCTGAAGGATTTTTCGCCGAGCCAAGGCGCCTTGGGCGTCGGTTAGCTGAACGACGAGGTTCTGAAGCGCAGAGTTCTCCTGATCGATCCGAGTTGTCAATGCCGCGTACTGATCCCGCACGACTTTGTCCGCGCTAAACAAGGTCTCGAGGCGTTTCATCTCTGCCACGATTGGTGCGAGCTGAAGCGCAGCGAGGTCAGATTCGTCGGAGATTAGGGCGACATTAGGATCGCCCGCAGGGGGCGCAGAGCCGTTGAGCTTTATGACCTCGCTATCCGCCCAAGCGATATAGCCTTTCAGGCGCTTGTCGACGTCGCCCTTGTAGATCAGAAGAAACTCATCCCACTGCTTTTCGTCCAAGCCGCTGTTTGAGTGTCGCGACTGCGCTTGGCGCAAAATCTCTGGCGCGCCTGTCGCACGCATGCTTCGAACTTCGTCTTGCAAGGCAATGAAAGTGCGTCGTTGATTGCCAATGTTTTGAATCTTGTTCCGAAGCTTTTGAGCGGCCTCACTAAGCTTGGTGTGGCGCACCACGTGGGCCTCGGTTCCTTTAACAACTAGCTTGGCGCGGTCACTAGTGTAGCCGGATATAAGCTTTTTCTTATTGGCAACCTGCGTTGTCAGAGTTGTCGGCAGGCGTTCCTTCTCGAGTTCGATGGCGATGCGGTCTGAGATGTCGGAGATGGCCTCGGATTCGCGCACCCGCGCCTGCTGATAACGAAGGGTCTGCTGGTCTCGAAACTGCGCGAAGTCCGTTGCCCATTCACGATCCTCCTGCGAGTGTGACTCGAAGATCACTCGTTCAATTTCTTCCACAAGGCCATCCGAGACACCCTTGGCCGAACAAAGCTCTTCCACGAACTGCTGAGAGAGATAGCGGGCGCGTGGAAACGAGAGGTGCCCGTTGGCGTCGGTTCCATTGAGTGCTCGCGTCACCGTTGAGCCTCCCCCCCAAATCAATGTTGTCGTCGCATCCCCGATCAACCTGCGCGCTCTCGTTAAGAAAGACGGGCTTGCGTTCTCGTCTGCTTGCCAGCCCAAAGGCGAAATCGCATCGCAGCCGGCCGCGATCATGTCGGCAAGGGCGGTCTTGCCCGATCCACGCGATCCAATTATCGCTACAAGGCCAGGATTTAGTGGAATTTCCGAAGTGATAGCCCATTCCGCATTGGCAACACTAATATGCGAGATAACTTGTGATGGCATTACAGATCGGATTGGTTGCTCGCCGACGTAGGCGCGGCCCTCGGGGTCGATGCATGCCTGACGCAGAGCATCAAACACTAGTGCGCCCTTGATCCACGAATACCGATTGTCAGTAGGCTGACCGGCAGAATTTGAATCGTGGGCGTCGCTCCCATGAAGGCAGGGCTTGCACCCGTCGTATCGCACCCGCAGTCCTTCCACGTCCAAAGCTCGCTGGCCGAGCCAGAATTCACGCTGCTTGGGACTGCTCGAGAAGATGATATGCGCGAACTTTTCGATCTCTTGGCGGACAGTAGAATCAGCGGCCTGGCGAACACCTGACGTCCCGTCCCCAGCACCGCCGGCGACTGCGATCAGTAAATTGTTCTTTGCCCATTCACTCTCGTTGATCACGGCGCGCAGCTGACCAAAATTAACTTTGAACTGCGTGGCACCATACCGCAAAGCAGCGCGGTCATCCATGATTGACGGGTCGGCACGCCTGCCGAGTTTGATCAACTCTTCTCGTGTGCAGTCGAAGCGGTCGTTGTGGGCGAAGAATTCTAGCCGCTTCAAAATACGCTTCACTTCTTCGAGATGATTCGGATCTTCAGGGCTCACTAAAAGGTGAATATTCACGAAGCCCAACTTTGAGGCAACATCGAGTCGTAGTTCAATGTTTGGGAAGATTAGGGTTACCCCAGATAACCGACCATTTACCTTTTGTTGTACAAACTCCTCGTACGTATCAGTGAGATAGTAATCAGTAACGCCTACAGCCTCGATCGCTGGACTTCGAGTTTCGATACGAGTGAGGTACCGCTCCCAAGGGTCGCTCGAACCGAATTGGTCATTCAGGATCGTGCCGGGTGCGTGGACGTGGGGATCCCACCGATGCCATTCCGAGCCGCGGCTAATCGCATCTGTAACTTTTTGTCGTGCTGTTCCTGCCATGTTTTCCCGGGAGACAATTACTTGTGCCTCACTTCATCGTATTTTATCGCGCTAATGTTTCCGAGTTAACGATAGTTCAACTGGATTTGTGAACAGCCTGCCTCGTCACTGTGCGTTTTATTGGCATTTTTGGTGTGTTTCTGCGAACCAGCCACCACCCATTTAATGTGAGGCGCTTCAGCTCAGTTCTGCATATCTGCGCCTAACTTATTCATAAAAAGCCTTTTATCCGAAGTTCCGTCGCAAGCTAAGCATTCAATATCACTGCCCTCTGCGGCCCACATTTCTAGAAAAACGCAAAGGGACAGGTCAACTTTAGCCTGCCACCCGAGCCGTCGACTACCAAAACTGGGAATCGGGAGACTGTTCTCATTCCTATTCTCCCTGCCGTCTCCTTTGCAATTGCAGCAGCATTCCACCGCCATAAACGAGCCATATACTATCCACATGAGATTAACCAAAGCTTGGATCGCGGTGGTGGTAACTGTCACCATGGCCCGCGCACAATCGCCCGCCGCTGCGCCGTGGGTCTCGCTTTTCAATGGCCAGGATTACACCGGCTGGAAACTGGTTGGGCCGACGAATCTCGCCTCGGCCGAGATTGAAGACGGCGCGATGTTGCTGCGGCAACGGACCAACACTGCCGAGCACACGTTTGTTGCTTCCACGGGTAAATATCGCAACTTCATTCTCGAATTGGATTTGAAGGACGATCCCGGATTCAACAGCGGCATTCTGTTGCGGTGCCTGGATGCACCTGCGGAAGCCAAAGTGCGGCTTAACTGCTATCAGGTAAAAATTGACAATACGGCCCGCGCCTGGACGGGCGGGGTGTTCGATGACTTCGGTGATTCGTGGCGCTGGCTGCACGACCTGGCGGACAATGAAGCGGGCCGCGCCGCGTTTAAGCTGGGTGAGTGGTCGCATTTCCGCATCGAGTGCATCGGCCAAACGATCAAGGTATGGGTGAACGGAGTCCCCACGACTCATCTTGTGGACGAAAAATATCGCGAGGGCAAAATCGCTCTTAAGATTCACTCGCTCGGCGACCGGCCCGACGACACGCGCAATGTGATCCGGTTCAAGAACATCCGCATCATCACTGCGCACCCGGAGCGTTACGCTCAAACGATGAAGCTGCCGCCGCGCCGTGCATCTGCCACGCCGGGTAAGTTTGACAAGGCCAAGCCTGCTCCGGTCACGCCGCGATGAAAAACGCAGCCACCTCATGGAAGGCTGTCCACCTCTCAAATATTGATTAGACGGCAATATCAATCAGCGCTTCGGTCCAGTGCCGCAGGTCGTGTTTGTCGAAGGCGATGCTAGCGGTTAGGGTTTAGGTGGCTGTGGCTTCTTTGCCGCTAGGGACGCGGATGTGGATGGGCTTAGGAGTCGGCCAGCCGGCTGGGGGATGGAGCTGGATTTTAAAGGTTTGGGGGGCGGGGAGTGGTTGTGAACTCTCGCTCGGGATGCATTCGGATATCGCGCTGCTCGTAGCTGGCGGCAAGTTCTGCGACTTGCCTATTTCATGTAATTGGTTCGACTAGACCAGATTAGTTTGGTCTAGTACAATCATGGCATGGAAGTGAATCTCTATGAAGCGAAAACGAAGCTATCCAATCTGGTGGAGCGTGCCATGTTGGGAGAAGAAATCATCATAGCCAAGGCGGGTAAACCGATGGTGAAACTGGTTCGTGTCGACATCGTGCCAAAGCGTGTATTGGGCTCGGCCGCTGGAACTATCGAATATCGCGAAGGTTGGGATGCCGCAATGAGCGACGATGAGTTGGACACGCTTTTGGGCGCGTGAAATGGCGACTTTGAAACTGCTACTCGATAGTCAAGTGTTTTTGTGGGCGATTGATCAGCCGGGCATGCTCTCGAAGAAGGCGAAGAAGGCGCTGCTCGATGAAGGAAACGAGCTATATGTGAGCGTGGCGTCGATATGGGAGATCCGGCTGAAGGTTCAGGCAGGGAAGTTAAAACTGCCCAAAGGGCCAGAGTATCTGGAATCTAATTTGAGGAAGCTCGGCGTAAAGGCGTATCTTCCAGTAGAGCTATTCCACATCTACCAGACTGATCAACTTGAAATGATTCACAAGGATCCGTTCGACCGGTTGCTGGTAGCGCAGGCGATGGTGGAGGGAATGACGCTGGTGTCCAAGGATGCAGCCATTGCAAAATACGGAGTTAAGGTGTTGTGGTAGCAATCACTACTTTTCTCTCGCGTCGGATTTTGGCAAGATACGCAATTGCATTGTGACTAGGCTTGCTTGAGAGTGGGGGTCACGATTGGTGATTGCTCAACTTCCAGCAGCGCTTCGGTCCAGTGGCGAAAGTCGTGTTTGTCGAAGGCGATGCTGGCGGTTAGGATTTGGAGGCCTTTGGCTTGCTGGGGTGGGGTCAGGGTTTGGGTGGCGGTAGCTTCTTTGCCGCTGGGGACGCGGAGGTGGATGGGCTTAGGGGTCGGCCAGCCGGGTGGAGGATGGAGCTGGATTTTGAATATTTTTTGGGCGGGAGAGTGGTTGAGGACGGTTGCTTCGATTGTAAATGGCTTATTGGGGCTTGCCATTTGGACATAGGGGGCGAGCCGGAACCATTGCTCGTCGATGCTGTAGTTGGCGTCGTCGAATGGGCTTAGATCTTTAAGGATGGGGATGCGAACTTCAAGGCATTTTCTCAGTAGAGTGAGTTGTGTTGGCGAGAAGCGGAACAAAGGTTCGACGTGCTGATTCACCAGATAAGCGTCAGGCATTTTGTCGAGTATGCTGAGGCAATAGAGGAGGCCTTTTTGAGGGTGGAGGAGGTTGCGGTTGAGCAGGCAATAGTCGTCGACGCCGCTGGGGGTGAAGCTATCTCCGACGAAGAGTACTCGTTTGGCGTTGGCGGCTTTAGGCTCCACCAGCAGTGCGCCATGATATAGGGTCTGGCCGGGGAAGTGGAAGTTCTGAAGGCGGAATTCGTGCCAGTCGCGACTTTCCTGATCACGCCAGGGGGCTAGGCCGGGGATGGGGTTTGGGGTGAGGCAGGGCATGCGGTATCGCTCGGGATGCATGAGGATGTCGCGTTGCTCGTAGCTGGACCAAAGCTCGGCGCCGAATTGGTCTGCGGCTGCTTGGGCAAAGTCTGTGTGGTCGTCGTGATAGTGGGTGATGTAGACGGCACGTAATTTCTTGAAGACCCCTTCGTTTTGCCAGGTGCGGACTTGGTTTAAGATGCGCTGGCTACCGCAATCGATAAGGATCGCCTCTCCAGCTTGCGAGACTACGAGACGGGCGTTGTCGATTTTGCGCATCCAGGCTGGGAGTTCTTTCTGAATCACTTCCGCATAGGGCAGCCCGGCCGGTGGCCTGTTGCCCAGGATGCGGCGGGCGCGAGCATTGTAGTTATCAGCGTCGAAATACCAACGGTAGGCATCGGTCTGAAGATAGTTGGCGTAGAGGGCGGCGAGACGATCAAGAAGGAGCGCAATTTGTTGTTGAGGGTTGGCGATGATAGGGCCGCGGGAGGGTATGAGCTGGTGTGGGTTGAGCGCGGCGATGCGCCTCAGGCTATCCATCAATTGGGCGATGCGTGAGGCGAAGCCATGATAGCCACGGACTTTGAGATCAGGAATTGCATCCTGGAGACTATAGATATCGAGGAGCTTGGAACCGGAGTAGATGAGATCGCCTGTGGCGATCCTGCGTTTGCCTTCGAGTAGGAATGAGTATGAGACTGCACCACGTGTGTAGCCGGGTGTTGCAATGACGTCGATGGTGAGGTCTTGCCAATTGAGCTGGTCCTTATCAATGACGGTCTTTGAGTTGAGGATCGGCAGGGTAGGGAAGCGGGTGGACTGATTGGCGTAATCGTGCAGGCGAGTGGAGGAGTAGAGGGCTTGCCAGGCGTCGAGGGGATTTGTGAAGAGGGGGGCTTCTGCGAGGGGTATGACGGGGGTGGCTCCGGCCTCTATGAGGTGGTGAGCAGACCAAGAGATATCGCGGCGGGCGTGGGTAAGAAGAACCTGGTCGACGCGGAAGAAGCGGCGTTGAGGGTCGCCATAGAAAACGAGTGTGTGGTTGTTTCGATGGAGGGCAAAGGTGTTGGTGGGGCCGTGGTGGAAGGTGAGAGATTTAGTGAATGCAGGAAGGGCTGTAGCAGCGAGGAGGGCACGGCGGGTGAACATTTGAGGGCGAGTCTATCAGACCCGGGGGAGTTGGACCCCGGGTTTGCGTAGCAGGATGGCTAGGGTTACAGCTCCTGTGCCGGCGAGGGCGCGACCGCAGTTGATCATGGCTCCCGTGTTTAGCGTGATGCTTGTTGAGGCAAGGATATTGCCGGAAAAAAACGCTGGTTGTGCCGAGTGTGGCGGAAGTGCCTACTTGCCAGAACACGGCATTACTGCTGGTTGCGCCTATAAATTGGACATTTGAGGCGCTCGCTGTGGTGAGCGTACTGCCAATCTGAAAAATGAAGGAGGCGGCTGGATCATTCAAGTTGTTAAGGGAGAGTGTTCCTGTGAGTTGGGCGGAGGAGTTGACAATGGCGCCATGAACCGTGAGGGGGGCGATAAGAATTGTCATAATTGTGATTTGAATTATGGGCATGGTTGGAGCCACCGTGAATTCAAAGCAATTTGCAGGCCGAATGCCGCCTCTCAGCGATTTGCGGCGGCGGGGCTTCGCGTGGCGATGGGCGGTCAATTTGTGGAGTGCGCGAGGAGCCGGCAGCGGTGCTCCAGAGCAGACAGGTCGAAGGATGGGGCTGGTGATTGGAGTCGAGTCTTGCTAGGATGCGGGCATGAAGGACACACGTGCGCTTGAGGTTGAGGTGGGGCGCCGCCTGATTGCGGGCGAGGAAGCGTCGCTGGATCGGTTTGTGGAGCTATTCAGGGCAAGTATTTTTGACTACTGCCACTTGCACTGCGGGCACCGGGAAGATTCGGAGGAGGCGGCACAGGAGATTGTTTTGAGGGTGTGTCAGGAAATAGGATCGATGATTGAGGCCGAGCAGGCGAGGGCATGGGTCTTTGGAATTGCGCAAAGTGTTTGCACTAGCTATGGCAGCCGGGACGCAGGGATGGAGGGAGTGCAGGTATCGCTTGAGCATCTGCCTTCTCACTGGCACCGGGAGATGGTTGACCGTCACGCACTGCCTGACGACGAGGCTTATCAGCATGAGATACGACGATTACTGGGGAAGGCGATCTGGGAGCTGCCGGATGCGTTTCGTGCTGCGGTCTTCTTGAGAGACTGGCAGGGGCTGGAGTGGGGTGAGGTGGCAGGGATTCTCGAAATGGAGGAGGGGGTGGCGCAACAGCGCGTGCTGGTGGGCCATGAGATCATGCGGCGTCAGCTCGATTCTCACTTTCATGGACGCAAGGCGAGCTGAGATCAGGGTAAGCGAAGACTGTCCTCTGACTACTGATCACGGGCGACGCGGAAGCCAACCATGCGGTAGGCCTGAAAGCTGGGCCAGGCGGCGGACCTGGCGTAGCTGCGGTTGTCGAGTGGTTCAAAGAAGAAGCCGGGGCCGCGCAATACCCGATAAGCTCCGGTCGACGGGCCTTTGGGATTCTTTTTTGGACTTACTTGATAGTAATCCCGGCTGTACCAATCGCTGCACCATTCCATGACATTGCCAGCCATGTCCATGACTCCGTATGGGCTGGCACCTTTGGGGAATGAGCCGACTTCCATGCCGGTGTCGAATTGTTGTTTACCGACGAAGTTAGCATATTCATGAGTAATCTCGTTGCCCCAAGGGAAGCGAGTCTGCTTGGTGCCGCGGGCGGCTTTTTCCCACTCTGCTTCCGTAGGCAAGCGGTACTTCTTACCTGTCTTGGCACTTAGCCAGTTACAGTAAGCGGTGGCTCCATCCCAATTGACTCCGAGAACAGGGTATCTGTCCGATCCGGGAGTGGCACCGCCATGATTGTTAGCCTGGGTCCAATAGGGGATTTGGTCTTTGGGCATGACACGGCCTTCGGGCCAGAACTTCTTATCGTCATAACCTGGGTCGTCGCGGAACTTGCGCCAGTCTGCATTGGTGACTTCGAACTTGGCGATGAAGAAGGCGTCGAGATCTACGGTGTGGACGGGGCGCTCGCGAGCTTCGCCGTCGCCGAAATTGTCGCCCATTTTGAAAGACCCGGCCGGAATGAGAATCATTTCGCCGAAGCCGTCGTTTGCGGTTTTAGCCTGGGCGAGCGTTAGTAATAGGATCAGCGGCAGCATTTACTTTTTGCTCCCAAAGAATTTGTTTAGTTCCAAAAAATGCTTGAGGATATCCATCCAATGACCATATTCAGGGCTGGTAAAGGCAGCACCAAAGCCATGACGGCCCCGTTGGAAGAGGTGGAGTTCCGCGACGCCGCCATTTTTGTTCATGTCGAGAAAGAGTTGAGCTGAGCCATTGGCGGCACCTCGATCCCATGCTGCTGCTAAAAGAAAAGTAGGCGGGAAGTTTTTGAAGTTTTCGTTTGGAGAGGTGTTGCCGGCACTGTAAACCATGACTAGCGAATGAGCTTTTGAGTCGAGTCGATCTACGGGGTCAGGAGCATTGGCATCGCCGGGCCCGGAGGCAGCGATCACGTTTCGGCCCATGGAAGAACCGGCCGAGTAGCCCGAGAAGAGAATGCGATCTGGGTCGATGCCGAATTCTTTGGCTCTCGATTTGAGGAGGCGGATGGCGCGGTTCCCGTCCAGCGTGCGTGCGTCGTTGTGGTATTTCGGTTCAAGCCGGTACGTAAGCACAAACGCAGCAGTGCCCCAATCGTTGAAGCGTTCTGCGAGTTCGATGCCTTCAACACCGTACATGAGCATGATATTGGAGCCGCCAGGGGCAATGATGACGGCAGAGCCATTGCGCTTTTCTTTGGGAGGCAGGAAGGCGGTGAGGAAGGGGGCATCCAGGGGGCCAGTGCCAACGGCGAGCGGCACTTTACCTGCCGGCCAGAGGGGAATGTTGACGTGGGGTTCTTCTGCCTGCAGCGTTGCGGCGAGAAGGGCGGCGAAGATAAAAAGTTTTGCCATTGCTTAGGCAGTTTCTTACCTTCGCCAACCCCGTGTCAAGTCGGTTAGAATAGATTCATAATTGTGCTTAAAGTTCTGATGGCGTTGCAATTTGGCGCTGTGCTTGGTTTAGCGCAGACGGCAAGCCCTGTGTTTGGGTTTGCGAAAAAGAATTGCAATGGCTGCCACAACAAGGCGAATCCATCCGGGGATGTAGATTTGGCGTCAATGAAGCAGGAGTCTGACTTCGATGAGCACCGGGAAGTGTGGGAACGGGTGGTGTCGAAAATCAAGAGCGGAGAGATGCCGCCTTCGTCATTGCCGCGACCTGCTGCTGCGGACCGGGATGCTGTTACTAAATACCTTGAAGCTGACTTTGCGCGGCAAGACCGTACGGCAAAGCCAGACCCTGGCAAAGTGACGGCCCGGCGATTGAATAAGGCAGAGTATACGAATACTTTGCGGGACTTGTTGGGTGTGGATATCCAACCGGCAGAGAGTTTTCCAAATGACGAAGCAGCTTATGGGTTTGACAATATCGCCGATGCGTTAAGCTTGTCGCCCGTGCTTCTGGAGAAGTATTTGTATGCGGCCGAGCGGGCAGTGCGGACGGCTGTGTTTGGGCCAGAGAAGCTGAAAGCAGCGGGGGTGCATTATCCGTCTGCAGTTCGTATCCCGGTATTGCCCAAGGATCTTTTCAACTACGACAAGACGGGATTGAGCACACATCATGCAGCTCATGTGATGCATCGTTTCCCCGTGGATGGCGAATACAGTTTTCGGCTTGTTTTGAATGGACATCGGCCTCAGGGTTCCGACCCTGTAAACCCGGCTTTGTTTATTGATGGCAAGCTGGTGAAGAGTTGGATCGAAGAGGGGGAAGATCTGGAAGGCCGGATCTGTGAGGCGCGCACACTGGTTAAGGCTGGAGAGCATCTTGTGTCGGCTTCGTACTTGAATTTATATGAGGGGTTGCCGCCCAAGTACGGTGGGCCGAAGCCGTCAGATCCAAAGGAAGTTCCGACTTTGTCCTCGCCTCGTGGCAAGTTGACTGAGAAAGACATTGAGTTGTTGCGTAAGTACGGAACGAAGCTGAAGACGGACCGCGCGGAAGTTCGCGTGGATAACCGCTATGAGTCGATTGATGTGGGGGGGCCGTTTACGCAGACGATGGGGCCGAGCCTGGCAAGTACACAACGGGTCTTCGTTTGCGGAGTGGAGACGGATGCTTGTGCCGGAACCATCGTGAGGAACTTTGTGCGCCGGGCTTACCGGCGGCCAGTGACCTCAGTTGAAGTGGTGCCTTACCTAAAGCTTTACGCGCTGGCGCGAAAGTCTGGGGATAACTTCAAAGAAGGTGTAGCCACCGCGTTGCAGGGAGTACTGGTGTCGCCGCATTTTCTATTCCGTGTCGAGCTGGATCGTCCTACGATTGCAGGCAAGAATTATGCAGCGGTGAGTGACTATGAGCTGGCTTCTCGATTGAGTTATTTCTTATGGAGCAGCATGCCTGACGAGACTCTTTTGCGTTTGGCCGGGCAGAAGGCGCTTCGGCAACCGCTGGTGATGAAAGCACAAGTTGGCCGGATGCTACGGGACGAGAAGGCAAAGGCGCTGGTTGAGAATTTTGCCGGGCAGTGGCTGCAATACAAGAACATCGAAGTGATGAAGCCGGATGTGGAGAAATTCCCGGACTTTGATGAGAGCCTGCGTTATTCGATGAAGCAGGAGACTGCGCTGTTTCTTGAGAATCTGATTCGTCAGGATGGCAGCGTGCTGGATGTGCTGGATGCCAAGCACACTTATTTGAATGAACGGCTAGGCAGGTTTTATGGTGTGCCCGGAGTGATGGGGCACGAGTTTCGCCGTGTCGAAATGAGTGGCACCAAACGAGGAGGCGGAATACTTGCTCAAGCCAGTGTTCTTACTACTTCGTCTTACTCCACTCGAACCTCACCTGTGCTGCGAGGCAAATGGATTCTTGAGAACTTGTTGCATGCTCCGCCGCCACCACCGCCCCCGGCAGTGCCTGGTCTGGATGAGGCGAAGGGTAATGGCAGTTTGAGTTTGAGGCAACAAATGGAAGAGCATCGCCAGAATCCTGCTTGTGCCAGTTGCCACTCGCGGATGGACCCGCTTGGCTTTGGGCTTGAGAACTTTGATGCGATTGGCAAGTGGCGTGATCTGGATGGGAAAGTCGCCATTGACCCAACTGGAACACTGCCTGGGAGTCGTAAGTTTGCCGGGCCAATTGAGCTTAAGGGTTTGCTTGCTCAAGACAAGGAAGCCTACGTTAAGGGCTTGACTGAGAAGCTGTTGACTTACGCGCTGGGCCGCGGTCTTGAGCGCGCGGATAAGCCAGCCGTGAATGCGATTGCAGCGAAGGTGCCAACGGGGCAATATCGCTTTAGCGCCTTGATTGAAGAGATTGTGAAGAGCTTGCCGTTTCAAATGCGGCGGGCGGGAGATGCGACATGAACTTTGTAACCGGTAAGAGTGTTTCGCGAAGAACGCTGTTGCGTGGGGCTGGCATTGCGATTGGGCTGCCTTTCCTTGACGCAATGCATCCGGCACTGGCTGCTCCCAATAAGACGAAACAGGCACTGCGCCTGGCGGTAGTTTATGTTCCTAATGGCATGACCATGAAGGACTGGACTCCGTCAGGGCCTGGCCTTGAATTCAATCGAATTCTGAAGCCGCTTGAAAAGTACCGCGAAGACATCACGCTTGTGTCTGGCCTCTCCAATCTGGTCTCTGATAAAGCGAAGGGCGGGGCCCACGCCAAGGCTAGCGGCAGCTTTTTGTCGGGATCCATTCCGAAGTATACGGCTGGGGCGGATGTACACGCCGGTATCACTTTTGACCAGCTTGCGGCGCAGCAGTTTGCGGCAGAGACGCGGGTGGCTTCGATGCAACTTGGATGTGAGGATTCGCGGATGATTGGCAACTGCGATACCGGATCGAGCTGCGCATATACCAATACCTTGTCCTGGAAGAACCCGGATACTCCGATGGCGGTGGAAGTGAATCCAAGGTCGGTGTTTGAGCGGTTATTTGGAACGATGGACCCGAGTCTTGATGATGCGACGCGGGCTCGACGGGCACTTTACAAGAACAGTATTCTTGATTTGACTCGTGAGAGTACGCAAGCCATGGTGAAGGGATTGGGTGCGCTTGACAAGCGAAAGCTCGATGAGTATTTGACTGCAATTCGCGAAGTGGAGACCGGGATTGCGAAGGCTGAGAATGATCCGCGGCTTCCTACGGGTGAGAAGCCGAGCGGGATTCCGTTTTCCTATGCAGAATATGTGAAGCTGATGTTTGACTTACAGACGATTGCTTTTCAGGCCGATTTGACCAGGGTTTCGACGATGATGTTGGGACGTGAGGGGAGTGTCAGAACCTATCCAGAAATTGGTGTGCCCGATCCGCATCACCCGTTGACGCATCATCGCGGGCACCCGGATTTCATCGAAAAGGTTGCCAAGATCAATTGCTTCCATGTGGAGCTGTTTAGCCATTTTGTGGCGAAGCTGAAGAGTACGCAGGATGGGGATGGCAGTCTGCTGGATCACTCGTTGGTGCTTTATGGCGGCGCACTGAGTGAAGGGAATGCACATTCCGTACATGACCTGCCGCTTTTGCTCGCTGGGCACGCTGGCGGGCTGCGTGGAGGCCGCCGGGTGATGGCACCGCTTAAGGCTCCCGCTACCAATTTGTTCCTGAGTTTGCTGGATCAGATTGGTGTCGAGAAGGAATCTTTTGGCGACAGCACGGGGCGGGTGGATTTGAATTCCTAGCCGGAAATCAGATTACTTTGCGGCAGTGGAAAATGCGATTGCCTTCGATTGAGAGCAGGTGGATCCGCTCGTTTTCTTTTAGTGTCATCACATTGACCTCATTTGAGAGGCGAATGCGCAAGTACTTCTAAGGAGTAGTTTAATTATGGGTGGACCAAGATTTAACAATCCTGCAGGACTTGGTGGACTGTCTCAACAAATCAAACATGGCTCTTTCAACTTTCAAATGCCATACATCATTCAGATAGATCTTCCGGTTGAAGTGATTGTGGTGTTAATGCCTGAGATGGTTCGCAACCAGGAGTTTGGTGTTTCTACAGCGATTCTTGCTTTGTTAAGTGAACTTCGAGATACGTACGGAATGCTACGCGTGGAACCACTTTGGCCCGTCGGGATAGGTGCAGTTGATTCGCAGGCAATTCGAAGGGGGAGATTGGGCTTTTCACTTCCTCCATCTGCCAAGGAGTTCTTGTCAAATGCGCAAATGCTGATGGGTGGCGTAGCTGTGCCCGGAGGTGCAAGGATGAGCCGTGAAGAAGAAGATCAGTCCAGGATGAGGCTTAAACTGACTTTCTCGCCCCGAAGCGATGCAGCGTCTGTTGTGAGGCGGATAGAGAGCGTGGGTGGCGTTGACTACGCTGAGGAGGTGACCGACTCGGAAACTCCAGCACTTCCGGCGATGACTAAACAGCAAATGTTTCCCAAGGTTCCAACACCAAAGGCTGGTGATCCTCCGTTTTTCCCCGTGGCGCCTTGGGCTGAGTGGGCAAGGAAAGAAATTGGTTGGATTGAAAGTTGGAATTTACTTCCTCTTCAGAATATTGCAGTGTTCGATTCTGGGGCGGATTCAACTCACCCCAGTCTTGCAAATGCTATTGATTTCGCAAATGATGAATCCAAAGCTGATCCATCAGGTCATGGGACGTTTGTGGCCGGAATTATAGCTGGAAGAGCTAAGGTGGCGACCAAGGAGTTGGGTCTTGATCCTGAAGCTGTAAGCGACACAATGAATGGCCTTCTGCCAGCAGCGAGGCTGTGGGTGAGAAATGTTATGAATCCGGTTGCAGTTCGCAGCAATGACAATAAGCTTAGCTATCGAGTGGATCCAGGCAGATATTCTGATGCCCTCAATCAAATCGCAAAAGCTAAAATGTCTTCAAAGGGCGATAAGCGACTCAGGCAAATTCAAGTGGTTAATTTAAGTCTGGGCAGTACAAGACTATCTAAAACCGAGCAGCGAGATATTGCATTACTGACAAGCCCCAAAGTTGGAGTTACGGTGGTCGCTTCAGTAGGAAATCACACGGGGAACATTCTATATCCTGCTGCCTTCAAGAATGTCATTGCCGTTGGAGCACTTGCGTACAAAGGCGGGATGTGGTCTGGTACAAATACCGTGTCTGTGTCAGATAGAGAAGCGGACATTGATTTGCTAGCGCCTGGCGAATTCATCTTGTCAGCAATGCCTCGCACTCCTAGCGCTATGGGAATTCCTTTTTCCGGATGGCTCTCAGGAACCTCAATGGCCGCTCCTTATGCATCTGCGGTTGCGGCGGTCTTGCGCTATCAAGGCAAAACTTCGAATGAACTCCTCCAAATGATTAGCGATCTTCTTTCGGCAACAGACTATCCAAAGCTGAAGTGTCCAAAAGGTTAAGTTGGCAAAGCTGCAAATACTACCCGCGCCCTTTATGCGGCGCGGGCAGTATTTCATACCTTCTATTTGGCTCGTTGGCCCGGATCCGACATATCTGCCGTCCCGCCTCCCCCATCCTGGCCTGTACCATCCTTTGCATGTGCCAAGGCAGATTCAAGAAAAGCGACCAGTTCCGGCAAAGGCCTCGTGCTCTTCGCTTTCTTCAAGAGGACCTCAATAACCGCAATTGCAGCTGAGTAGGCGGCGCTGCCTGGGTTCAACGAAATAGCCTTTTTAGCAGCGAGTTCGTATTCAGACTGGCCTGTTGGCTTAGCCGGCTTTTTCTTTGGTGCAGCTTTTTTTGGGGTTGTTATCTTTTTCACGATGTGTCCTTTCGGGTTGAATCAGTTTAGTGTTTCGACTGCTTTGTACCGGCGGTCGATTACGGGGCGGTTTAGGTACTGCTTCATGTTCGGTTGGCCGAAGGACTTTCTGATTTCGGCGAGTGTAGAACGCGTGCGCTCCCTGGTGATGGTCCACTCGGGGTTTCCACTTTGATGGAGGCATTGGGTCAGGACGAGAAGTGAATACCAGACGTTGATCTGGATGCCGACGGCTTCTGCATTGGCTACTGCCTGGCGGGCGTAGTCTACTGCCAATCGGGATTGACGCTTAGCCATATAGATTTCAGCCAGTGCGTATTGTGCTGTGACTAATTGGGCAGGCCGGTCTTTATATTTATCGAGGAGCCCGGTACAGACTGCAAGGCCCTTCTCCAGCCGGCCAGCTTCGGCATATTTGGGACAGATTTGATTCAGCACCTCCGATTCGAAGGCTGCCTTCTTTTCTTTCCTCATGCGGGCCAGCAAGGCTTCCAGCCGGTTGAGCGCGGCATCGAAGGCTAGCCTATGGAAGTCATAGGCGGCTTTCTCGATTTCAAACTGTATCTCCAGCCTTGGTGATTTTAAACCCTGATCCAGGAGCCGATTGAATTCGGCTTCGGCCTCGGGGAATCGCCCCAGAGAACTTAAAGTGCCTGCCAAACCCAAACGATAGTTTTGTTCAATTACTGTTTGTCCCTGAGCTGCGGCAAGCTTGATTAAATCCTCGTACTCGAGCGTTGCCAAATCATACCGGGACTGCAGACGGGCCAGAGTTGCCAGACGATCACGTGCGTAAATCCTGTCGCCTGGAAGTTCGCTTTGATCCAGAGCGGTTTTATAGGCCGTTCGGGCTTCCTCAAATCGATTCAGTTTTTGCAGCGCTTGTCCTTGAAACATGGTTGCCTGGACTGCTTGAGAACGTAGGCCAGCCTGGGTGTAGAATTCGAAAGATTGCTTCAGCAAGGGCAGTGCTAGCGCGGGCTGATTGGAATTTGTATATGCATTGGCCAAGGCTGTTCTACCGCGGGCTTCCGCCCTCCGGGTGTGATAGCGGGCCGCTAGCGAAATTGCTCTCTGGAAATCTTCAACCGCAGATTCGTAATTGCCTTTCGCGTAGGGACCATAGGCGAGGTCGATCCAGCCGTTTACTACTGTGGCGTAAAGACTGTTTGATTCAGCCAGTTGGATCGCTTCCAGATAGAGCTTCCTTGATGCCTCCAGTTGGCCCTGAGAATCTAGTTGGTCTGCGCGCACGATCATCGCTTCTGCAATCAGCGCGTTGTTTTTGGATTGGCGGGCCAGTGTCTCTGCCTGAGCTGCCAGAGTAATTGCCTCCGGTACAGTTGGCGCGATTCGAGCGAGGGCCAGATCTACTTCTGCCAATCCTTCAGGGCTTGAAAGCGATTCGAAAGATGTGCGGGCTTTCTGAAAGAGCGGGCGGGATTTGGATGGTTGGTTCAAATTGTTGTAGAGATTTGCCAAGCGAAGCAGAGCGCCTGGATGAGATGGATCTTTAGCCAGGATGGCATTGCAGATCTCAATCGCCGGGTTGTTCTGCCCAGCGCTGGAATACCAACGGGCCAGATCGAGTTGGGCGGTGATGGGGTCTTCGGCTGATTTGAGCCGGGTTTGGGCTGTTCGGACCGCTTCTGGCCACTTAGCTGCAAGGAATGCTTGAGTACCCTTACGAAGATCTTCTTCGTCGCCATTACGCGCTCGATGACTGAGGGCGGCCAGCATTTGTTCTTGTGCCCGGTCTCGCATGTCCAGTTGTTGATAGCTTTCGGCAAGACGGCAATGGGCAGCGACAAAGTTTGGGGCTTGCTCGAGAGACCGCTCCATCAGCTTTGCTGCTCGAGCCCAAGAATTTGAGTTGATCGCCTGAAGACCTTCGTTGTACCAGCGCATGGCTTCCTGAGAAGGAGCCGGGACAGAAAGTTGGAACCATAGGAAGGCTGCGAGCACAAGGGTTGCCAGAATTCCGGCGATTTGGAGCAAGCGAGTTGGAATCGTTCGAGGCGGCTTAACGACGGGCACTAACGGAACAGGTTGTCCGATTGCCTCTACCAGTGCTGAAGCGTTATCGAAACGATCTGCGGGGTTGTAGGCGAGGCAGCGCAATATGGCTGCTTCCCAGCTTGGATTGATCGCCGGGTAGATCGAGCTTGGAGATGGAGGGCGCTCTTCCTTTACTCTGCGAACCACCACTTGCAACGGCGACTGCCCCTGATATGGCGGCAGGCCAGTGGCCATTTCGTACATCAGGACGCCCAATGAATATAGATCTGAGGCCGGGGTCAGTTCTCCACCTTCCAGTTGTTCTGGAGACATGTAAAGCGGGGTGCCGGCAGCAACGGTGGATGTGGAGTGTGGGCCGTCGCCGGTTTGGTGGGTTCTGGCCAGGCCGAAGTCTGTGATCACAACGCGTAGGCCCTGGGCATCGGTGGTGAGCAGAATGTTGGAGCCTTTGAGATCGCGGTGAAGGACGCGGGCCTGATGGGCTGCATCAAGGCCTGCCGCGAGTTGAGTGAGGATCGGATGGGCTTCGGCCAGTGGGATCGGGCTCTGCCTGGTGATGTACCGGGAGAGCGTTTCGCCGTGAAGAAGTTCCATTGTGAGGAAGTCTACGGTTTTGCCATGGGAGGTAATTGCGGCGGGGAAGAAATCGAAAACCCGGCAAACAGAACGATGGGTGACTTGACGTGCCAAAGAAATCTCACGGCGAAACCGGGCGACGGCTCCCGGCGTGTCTACCACGTCAGCACGGATCACCTTTAGCGCGATGCGTGTCTGGAGATCGCGGTCTTCTGCTTCGTAGACCTCACCCATGCCGCCAGAACCCAAATGGGAAAGAATTTCAAAACGGTTGGCTAACAGCTCACCCAGAACCAGCGAAGTGGAAGGCGGGAAGGGAAGTGGCGAATGTCCTAAAGGGGGATGATCGAGGGCGGCTTGTCCATCTGGTGGGGAGATCAGTAGAAGATCGACGGCGGCGGCCAGACTTGGATCGCCCGCCGTAAGTTTTGCCAGCAAGCCTGGGCGGTCTTGCTCTGCGGCATCAGAGACGGCAAAGTAGACTTCACGGATTTGCCGCCAACGCTCCGGGGTCATGAGTGGGTTGGAGCCAAGCGTTGCTGGAACCAGGCGCGGGCCAAGGACCATTCCCGCTTGATCGTTTTCGCCGACAGGTTCAGGATCTCCGCCGTTTCTTCCACACCCAAGCCAGCGAAGAAGCGGAGCTCAACGATACGGGCCTGACGGGGATCGAGAGTAGCGAGTTCATCAAGGCAGGAGTGGATGCTGATCAAGTCTTCTGGAGACGTGCCGCCAGGGGTGTCTCCGAGTGAGTATTCAATCGATTCAAAGTCGATCCTTTCGCCTCCGTCCCGGCGCTGCGCCAGTTTGCGGCGGGCATGATCGATCACAATACGCCGCATTGTCCGGGCGGCTGCGTTGAAGAAGTGAGCGCGAGACTCGAAGGAGATTTGGCGGTCGCCGATGAGCCGGATGTAAGCTTCGTTGATGAGTGCAGTGGCCTGCAAGGAATTGCCCGGCTGCTCGCGGCGCATCACCCTGTCGGCGATGGCATGGAGCTCTTCGTAGACTTCGCGCAGCAGAGGCTCTTCGGCACTGCGGTTGCCCTGGGCGAGTTGGTCCAGGTACGGCGTAATGTCGGACATTTTTAGAAGTATACATGCTGGCGAAAGGTTGTTAGAAAAATGCGGCGAAACAATTGTTGTTTCGCCGCGAGGGTTTACCACGGAGGGAATGAAGACTGCGTGTGTTGCCGGGGATGATGGGTGGCTGCCTATGGAGTGAAACATACCGGCTTCAATAAAGGATGCGCAGGGTGTTGGAATTCAGGGTCAAAGAATAATGGGATGAGTGGGAGAGAGTGCAGAAGGCAGCGGGGGGTTGGAAGGGAAGTGTTAGGGCTGGTGGCAATCACCGCCAGCCCTTGTAGACTACTTGGCTTTGACAGGAATAGTGGCGATTGTGTTTTCCCACTCCATCGTGAGGGCCGATGCCGAGAGGGAGATCTTGAACGATTCCACCAGCGCTGGGGCAGCCTTGACGGTCATCTTGGCGCGGCCAAGGTCGCTCGACTGGCTGTATTCTGTGCCCCACTGGCCGGTCTGCTTGCTGATGATCAGGGTCCATTCTGTGGCGGTGGGAATAGCGTAGATCGTGTAGTCGCCCTTTGGAACGGCGAGCGTGCCGATCTGGAGGTCTGTTTCAGCGTGGAGCGCAGTAGCCGAGTTGGCACCGGCGCGCCAGACTTCACCAAAGGGAACGAGGCCGCCAAAAATCTTGCGGCCTTTGACGGAAGGCGAGGCGTACTTAATGGTGACAGCTTTGCCCCCAAAAGCGGCAGCAGCTTCAGCGGGTGGGCTGGCCTGTGCTTTCTTTTGCTGCGCGGCCGCAAGGCCGACAGTGGCGAGAATCAGCGTGGTTGTGAGAAGAAAATGCTTCATGGTTGTACTTCTAATTTACCTTGTTGTGACGAATCGGATACGATAGCGGCATGAAACGACGTGAACTACTGGGCGCGGCCGCTGGCCTGACGATCCTGAAGAGTGGAATGTTGAGAGGGCAAACGGCCCCCAGCAACAAACTGAATGTGGCGCTGATTGGAGTTTGGGGCAGGGGTACTGCCCACTACAATTCGCTGCGCAATGAGAATGTCGTGGCCCTTTGCGACGTCAACGATTTGCGGACTCGCGAAGCAGCCCAGATCTTCCCCAAAGCGAAGCTGCACTATGACTGGCGCCGGGTTCTGGATCAGAAAGATGTCGAGGCTGTCGTGATCTGCACCGCAGATCATCATCACGCCTTTATCGCGAATTGGGCCTTGAATCGCGGAATGCATGTATTTTGCGAGAAGCCTTTGGGGATCACCGTCGAAGAAGCACGGACAGTTAGGGCGAACTATCTGAGGCAACGAACCAAGCTAGCGACTCAGCACGGGACACAGCGTCATGCCTATCCAAACTTTGAGCGCCTGCGCGAGCTTGTGCTCGATGGGGCGATTGGAGAATTGAAGCGCGTGCATAGCTGGGATGCGCGTGAGTTGCCACGGCCTGGCTATCCGAAAGGAGAAGGGAACCCTCCTGCCGAATTGCACTATGAGCAGTGGATTGGCCCCTCGCCATATCATCCTTACAGCCCGCAGTATTTTGGCGGATCGAATGGATTGAACTGTCTGTTCTGGAATATGTATCGCGATTTTGGCGTCGGCCAGATGGGCGATATGGGGGCGCATACAATGGACCTGGTCTGGAATGTGATCGACGCAGGCGCACCATCATCGATAGACATTGATACTGACGTGAGCGACAAGTATCATCCTGAAATTTGTCCAGTAAAATTGAAGGCGCATTTTGAGCATCCGGCGAATTCGTGGCGCGGGCCAATCGAAGTGGTTTGGTATCAAGGTGGATTGAAGCCCGATGCGCCGAAGGGCTATCTTGATCTCTCGCGTGTTGGAAACGGAGCCATTTTTGAAGGAACCAAAGGCAGTATCTTCGCTGACTTTACCACTCGCGTGATCATTCCAAACAACGATGACGGTGACTTCACTTATTACAAGAAGCGGGCCAAATCAGATTTGATTCCACTGATTGGCGGTACTGGTCAGGTGACGCAAGGCGCGCCCGTGCGTAGACCTCCCTCCGCTGCTCAGGCGCTGCCCAAGGGCTTTACGGCAATGCCAAGTCAAGCGCCCGGCAAGACAGGCTGGGCCGATATACAGATGCTGGAAAATGGATTGCCGGCGGCACTTGGATTGCCCAATCCAAATGTAGATAGTATTCTGGCCGGCAAGCCGCAGTCAGCTCCTGACATCTTTCAGGTGGAGTGGCTTGAGGCCTGCAAGGGCCGGCTAAACAACACCGTGAATGGGACCAGTACCAAAACCAATTGCGACTTTGACTATGCCGGGACGATGATCGAGCAGATGTTGTTGGGCCTGGTAGCGCACCGCGCAGGCAAGAAGTTGACCTACGATGGGGCTAGCGGCCGGGTGACGAATTCAACTGAAGCCAATGACTATCTGCGTCGAGACTACCGGCCTAACTGGAAGCTCAACGGGTAGTCAGCAGGCGGTACTCGACTTTACGAATCGAAGAGGCCGTGTTGTAGCTAAAAATACTGAGGGGCGTGGTGATATCCATGCCCCTTCTTAATGAAATGGCCCTGTTGTTGATCGCAAGATTGACAACGAGCTTGTCATCGATCCAGGCGCGAATCGTGGCGGCTTTGACTTCGATGCGGAAGCGATAGAAGCGTTCGTTTTCAAAGTTGAAGTAGGCCCGGGTTTCGTTCTCGCTGGCGTCCCAATTGTCGATTGATGAGATGCCGATGATGTCGCCGCCCCAGCCCCCGTTTACCCATGTCGCGTGTGAATCGTTGAAAGGAAAGGTGAGGCTGGCGAAGAAGTCGTTGCCTTTGAGGCGTGAGGCTTCAAAGCGTATTTCATAATTGATGCGTGGTTTGAATGCTTTTGCGGTTACTCCAGTCATGGGTGCGCCGGGTTCCAGGGTGAAAGCGTTGCCGGCCAGAAGAGCAGTGCCTGTGCGCGGGAATTCGGTTTGCTTCCAGTCCTGGAGCGGGTGCCAGTCTTGCGCAGAAGCTGTCAGTGCCAGTAAGACAAGCAGGATCATCTGGGGCCATTGTATGCTGCCAGGAGCCCGGAGTTCAATTCATGAGAATGGATTCAGAGTTGGCTTGAGACTTGAGCCGCGCAACACGAGCAAAGCTTTGGGCGGCTTGCGTCCTTCTTCCTAGCACTTGGTAAGCGCGACCAAGCTGGTATTGAACTGTAGATTCGTTTGGTGCCCGGCGGGAAGCTTCGAGCAAGAGGGGCAATGCAGCGGCGGCTTTACCGAGCGAGAGTTGCGCCTTGCCCAGGTAGTAGGACGTTCCCCAAAGGTCGGGCCGCGCAGACTTCACTTCTGATAAGAGCGGAATGGCTTCTGCATTCTGGTTTTGCTGAACGAGTAAAGCGCCCAGGAAGTAACGTGCTTCAATGTCGTTCGGCGATTGGGCCAAAGCAGAGCGAAGGCTCTTTTCGGCTTCTTCGTAGTTGCGCAGACTGATTTGGGTCTTCCCGGTCTGGAGTGCGAGACCCTCTAGAGAAATGTCCGCGATTGCTGCCTTTTCAAAACTTGCCAAGGCTCGATCAAAGATCGCTGCGTCGTACCATACCCGGCCTTCGAGGTAGTGGGCTTGGGCAGCAGGCAGACGGGCGAGCAACTGATCCAGGATCTGTTGAGCGCGGCCAAGGTTCTTTTGCTTTACATAGGCCAAGGCCAGGAAATGATACACACCAGGGGAAGGATTAGGCGTTGATATCAGATCTTCGAGAGTAGCAACGGCCTCTGCCAGTTGCCCCGTCTGCAATTGGCAAATGGCCTCAAGCTCCCGGGCCTGGGCCTGCCTGGGAGAAGTAATCGCTGCCAGTTGAGTGAAGAGCGGCTTCGCCTTCCGGTGATC
>JAYSVS010000039.1:0-23923 GCA_043718395.1 Acidobacteriota bacterium | reverse complement strand
AAAACTGCCGCAGTACCGTCCAGTCTTCTTCGCCGGATTGATTGCTTCGCTCGCGTTCCATGCATCAACGATACCCGACACTCGCGTCGAAGGCAATTCTTAAGTTAACGCTTATGGGGTCGAGCCCCTGCGCGCCCACTATACAAATCAAGGTTCCGGTGGTTTTCGGTTCGGAAAAGCAAAATTCTCCAGTAAGCATCCCTTAAGCGGAATCGGGCGGTTGGCACAGGGTTTAGATAGGGCAAACGGGAAACGAACTTCACCGATCAGCACAAAGAAAGCCGCCGGGCGAGTTCCGCGGCGTCCCTACCCGAATCCGTGCTGAGTTCAAAGTGAGAACTGCCTAGGCTAGACACCGCGCCTGGGCCTGGTACGCCCTTTCACCTTCAAGAAATATGAGTGCAGAACTACAAGTCCATCTGAGTGCCAATTTCAACTACGTAGCGTGGCGGCAAACCGAAGAAACGATCAGCGGCGACAGCGTTTTTTTGTAGTAATGAAAAGATAGATTCAGCAACAGGGCCCATGTGGCCTTTCGATGACGCGACAAAGTTTTCCCGCCCAAGGTAATACGTGACGTCGCGATCTCCGAATGGAATCCGGGCTTCTTGAACGGCCCGCTCGAGGATCGGCAATACGACTGGCTCCTCCATGAAACCAAACTTGACGATGATCCGGTGGAAGCCATCTTCCAAGTGCGATATCGAGTACCGGGCTTCTTCTGGAACAACAGGATCGCCGACAACTTTAATCGTCAACAGAACAACGGTTTGTTGCAGGGCGCGACTGCGTTCGACATGATGAACGAGAACGGGCGGCAGCATATCGGCGCTCGATGCCATGAAGACGGCAGTTCCGGGGACACGAGCGGCAAGCCGTGCGTCGACGCGTTCGCTGGCGGACTCTTTGGTCGGAAAACGAAGCCGGTATTGGTTGGCAGTTAAGGTCCGGCCACGATTCCAGATCACCATGATGGTGAGAACGCCCGCGCCGATTAAGACTGGGACCCAGCCACCATCGAAGAATTTACCTAAATTAGCCCAGAGAAATGGCAAATCCACGGCGAGGAACAACAAGAGCAGAGGCAGTGCGCGGCTGATTGCCCAACCCCACGTCTGCCGCACAACAAGAAAATACATAACTGAGGTAATCACCATCGTCCCTGTGACAGCAATACCGTAAGCAGCAGCCAACCGCGACGACGCACCAAACGCAATCACCAGCGCAAGGCAGCCCGCGCCGATCAAGTAATTCACTTGCGGAATGTAGATCTGTCCTTCCATCTGGTGTGCAGTGTGATTCACCTGAACCCGTGGGAAAAAGCCCAACTGCATCGCTTGACGCGTCAGGGAGAAAGCTCCCGAGATCAAGGCTTGAGAAGCAATGACGGCCGCCATGCTGGAAAGCACAACCAGCGCGTAGGTTGCCCAGCCTGCCGGCACCATGTCGAAGAATGGATTGTCCATCGAGCGCGGATCTCGAAGCGCATGCGCACCCTGCCCAAAATAGGCCAGCAGCAAGGAGGGCATCACGAATCCGAGCCACACAAAGCGGATTGGTTTGATTCCAAAGTGGCCCATATCGGCATAAAGAGCTTCGCCGCCTGTAACTGCCAGCACCACCGAAGCAAGAATGTGTACCCCTGAGAATCCATGGGTCATAAAATACCGAATCGCATGATGAGGCAGGACCGCGCCAAGAATCTCTGGGTTGTGAGAGATGTGATACGCGCCCAGTGCCGCAAGCGTAGTAAACCAAACGATCATCACCGGGCCAAATAGTTTGCCGACAAGGCCGGTTCCGCGACTCTGAATCGAAAACAGAACAATAAGAATCAGGCAGCTAATCGGTACAACCGCGACGCCGAAACGAGCATCGGCGACCACCAGGCCCTCCACCGCACCAAGAACCGAGATGGCCGGGGTAATAATTCCATCACCGTAAAGCAGCGCAGCCCCGACAATGGCGAAAAGCGCCACGGCAGAAATGCGGCCTGGCTTGGCAGAGCGAAGATGTTCGGGAATCAATGCCAATAGCGCGAAAATACCTCCCTCGCCCTTGTTATCGGCTTTCATGATAAAGGTCAGATACTTCAGAGTAACGACTAGGGTCAGTGCCCAGAAGATCAGGGAGAGAATGCCGTATAAATCGGCTTCGGTAGCCTTGTCATGCCCAGCGGCGTGGAGGCATTCTTTCAATGTGTAAAGCGGACTGGTTCCGATGTCTCCGAAGACGACGCCAAGAGCTCCAAGAGCCAATCCTTTGAAACTTGCCTTGTGGGCTTGATTTTCTGACACGAGCCTAAATTATAACGAGTGCGCTTCGATAGGAATGGCCTATATGAGCTATAGGTGCAAGATTGCGTAGCGGCATCTACACTTGGATCGTAACGGACTATCCGTTGAACCAAGGAGTAGTTGATGAAGAATAATCTCAAGAAGTTGCTGGCCACTTTCGCTGTCGCGGCACTTCCATTTGTATTTACGAACTTAGCAAGCGCACAGCAGGCCAAGCCGAACCAGTTCTGGTGGCCTGAGAAACTCGACCTCTCGCCACTACGGCAGAATTCAGCCGAATCCAACCCTCTGGGTAAAGAGTTTAACTATGCCAGGGCTTTTGCCAGCCTCGACCTGAAAGCACTCAAACTGGACATCGCAAAGGTGCTAACTACGTCTCAGGATTGGTGGCCAGCAGACTATGGCAACTATGGCCCCTTCTTCATCCGTATGGCCTGGCATAGCGCCGGTACCTACCGTGTGGCAGATGGCCGCGGTGGTGCCGATGGTGGACAGCAGAGATTCGACCCGCTCAATAGCTGGCCTGATAACGCCAACCTCGACAAAGCACGGCGGCTACTTTGGCCCGTCAAGCAGAAGTATGGCCAGAAGCTTTCCTGGGGAGACCTGATGGTTTTGGCAGGGAATGTAGCGCTCGAAAACATGGGCTTCAAAACCTTTGGCTTTGCCGGTGGCCGCGCGGACGACTGGGAACCGGAACTCGTCTACTGGGGACCCGAGAAGAAGTTCCTTGATGATCAGCGATACAGCGGAAACCGGAATTTGCAGAAGCCTCTCGCCGCAGTTCAAATGGGCCTGATTTATGTCAATCCGCAGGGGCCTAATGGCAACCCAGATCCGCTGGCAGCAGCCAAGGACATTCGTGAAACCTTTGGCCGCATGGCGATGAATGACGAAGAGACCCTGGCGTTAATAGCCGGCGGCCACACCTTCGGCAAAGCCCACGGCGCAAAGCCCCCAGACAACTGTGTAGGCGCTGAGCCTGCAACTGGTGGAGTTGAGAAGCAGGGTTTTGGTTGGGACAACAAATGTGGCAGCGGCAAAGCTGGCGATACCATCACCAGCGGATTGGAAGGTGCCTGGACAGCAACTCCGATAAAGTGGTCCACGCAATACCTCGACAACCTCTTTGCCTTTGAATGGGTCAAGACTACGAGCCCGGCTGGGGCCACTCAGTGGATTCCCGCAGACAACAAGGCGGCAACCACCGTTCCAGATGCGCATGATCCTTCCAAGCGCCATGCACCGATCATGTTTACAACGGATCTCGCATTGAAAGAAGACCCAAGCTACAGGCAAATTGCCATGCGCTTCCGTCAGAACCCTGAGGAATTCCGTCTGGCCTATGCCAAGGCGTGGTTTAAGCTGACCCATCGAGATATGGGACCGCGTGCTCGCTACATCGGGCAGGAAGTTCCTCGTGAAGAATTGATCTGGCAGGACCCGATTCCCCGGGTGGATCACAAGCTGGTCGACGCCAAGGACATCGCTGCACTGAAGACCAAGATCATGGCTTCTGGGTTAACTGTACCGGAACTGGTTCGGACGGCTTGGGCTTCGGCTTCTTCGTTCCGTGGCACGGACTTGCGCGGTGGTGCCAACGGGGCACGCGTTCGTCTTGCTCCTCAAAAGGATTGGGCAGTAAACAATCCGGGCGAGCTGGCGAAGGTATTGCAGCGTCTGGAGGCAATCCAGAAGGATTTCAACGGCGCACAATCAGGCGGAAAGAAGATCTCGCTGGCTGACCTCATCGTCTTGAGCGGCAGCGCTGCTCTTGAGCAGGCGGCAAAGAAGGCTGGGAATTCCATTCAAGTGCCCTTCAGTGCAGGACGAGGCGACGCGTCGCAAGCACAGACGGATGCTGCCTCTTTTGCATCTCTCGAACCCGCCGCGGACGGTTTTCGCAACTACTACCCCGAAGGCCAGAGCATCTCCCCCGCCGAGATGTTGGTGGACCGGGCGAAGTTGCTGACGCTGACTGTACCTGAAATGACCGTTCTGATTGGCGGTCTGAGAACGCTCAACGCCAATGTTGGACAAGGCAAGCATGGAGTCTTTACCACTCAGCCTGGAACATTGAACAACGACTTTTTCGTCAATTTGTTGGACATGTCCACTAAGTGGAGCAAGTCGTCATCCGAGGGTCTATATGAAGGCGTGGATCGCAAGACAGGGAAGATGAAGTGGACGGCTACCCCTGTGGACCTGCTTTTCGGCTCGAATTCAGAGCTCCGTACCCTGGCTGAGGTCTATGCTTCGGCTGACGGTAAGGCGAAATTCGTTCAGGATTTCGCCAAGGCCTGGACGAAGGTCATGAATCTCGACCGTTTCGACCTGCGCTAATTATGTTGCGGACCGGATAGGATCGATCAACAACGGCGGCATTCCACATGCCGCCGTTGTTGATTTCAAAGCTTTTTCTCGGTAGCGGCGCGGTTTCTTGGGGCGGATCTTTTTTCCAGCACTGTAAACTTTCTCTGAATCAGCCGATAGGCTATTCGAGACCATCTGCAATGTTCAGCACTATCGTCCTTCACTCTGGATCCACGCGCACCCATAGACTGCGCTATCTAATGGCAGGCACGGATTTGCTCCAAATCATCCGCGACTACGATAACTGCATGTCTGACCACGAGCTAAAGCGTATCGTCCAAAGTTTGGAACCAGAGGTAGTGATCATCGATCTGGAGTCATCCGAGTCGCTCGTCTACGCTGCCATGGTACGTGAGGTCTCTCCTTCAACCGCCGTTATCGGCTATGGTCCTACCCTTGAAGCATCCATGGTTGCTACCAAGCTGGATTTTGACGCCACCGTTCGAGAAGCCGCCACGGCTGAAGAAATGCGAACGGCAATTCAGGATTCATTGCGCACTAGGCAGGGTGGGGTCGAGAAATCACTGTTTTGTTTCCTGCCTGCCAAGGCCGGTTCTGGCTGCTCAACTATAGTGCTCAACACGGCTGTTGCCATGGCCCGTGACCAAGGCAAACGCGTTCTGGTTGTTGATGCCGATCTGCGCTCTGGAATATTGGGGCTGATGCTCGGGCTTGAGCCAACTACTTCAATCCAAAATCTTCTGGCTGCCGTGCAGCGGCTCGATAAATCCCGCTTTCAGGAATTTGTCACCGGCTCCCAGGGAGTCGACTTTCTGGTTTCGTCCCGCCAACTGAACGTCTCACCGCCAGAATGGACAGATTATTTTCATCTTCTGGCCATGGCTCGTACTCTATATGATGCAGTTTTTGTAGATATGCCAGAGTTAATTAATCCTGCAACGATTGAGTTGGTACGCCGTGCTGGCAACATTTTTGTTGTCACCACCCCAGAAATTCCGTCGCTGACGCTCACCCAAGACCGCCTCTCTGAACTTGAACAGCTCAACATCCCACGCACAAGAATGCAATTGTTAGTCAACCGGTGGCACAAGAGCGACCCAAGCACAGATCGCATTGCCGCAATGGTCAAACATCCGGTAGCTCGGGTCTTTCCAAATGATTACATGGGCGTGCGGTCGGCAATTCTCGCTGGTAAACCGGTATCTGATATCTCAAAACTGGGCATTTCCTATGTCGAGTTTGCCGGTGAGCTGTTTGGAAAGATTACGATTCACGACCATTCCCTCACTGGAAAGCTAAAGTCGTTCTGGGGAATTCGAGAAACCGTAACAGCATCGTAATTATTTCGTTAACCTTTTAGCCAAAAATTGCATGATCAACTGCTCTCAATTGCTATAAAATAAAGCGCTGATCGAGTGAAACGTTTGAAAGGAACTCATGGCTCTGGTTCTAGTCGTCGAAGATAATCCAGTAAATCAGCGCATCAGTGTCCTGATGCTGCAGCGGCTTGGATTCGTGGTTGACTTGGCCAGTAATGGCGAAGAAGGGGTATCCATGTGGGCCCAACGCGATTATGATGCGATCATCATGGATTGCCAAATGCCGGTTCTCGACGGCTACTCAGCCACTGCCAGAATTCGTGAACGAGAGCAGGCTGAGGGTCACAGCAAATTGCGGCGCATGCCCATAATTGCCCTCACCGCTCATGCCCTGCCTCATGACAGGCAGAAGTGCCTCGATTCCGGCATGGACGATTATCTGACAAAGCCCGTAGCAGCACGCGATCTCGGCGCTATGCTTGAGCGCTGGATTCAGCGCGAACACCACAAGCTCAGTTAGGATTTGTGGGGCTTGGGGCGAGTCTTTTGCATTTTTGCCCGCCCACAACGCGGGCACCGCCACTTTCGTTGCTTATGAAAGACATGCCCTTTCACTTCCTCCATCTGTAGCTTGCACTTTTTGCACGTCACAGATTACGGCGCGGTGGCTGTGCCACTCGGCGGCAGTTCCATAATCTTCATGTTGCGAAAGTGGATCTTGGCACCCTCTGATTCCATACACAAATAACCCTTGCGCTTAGTCGATTTGCTAACACCATTGACGAACTTTCCGTTGACGCTCAATTTAATCGTTCCATCGACGGCCACAACGTCGTAGGTATTCCATTCTCCCCGCGGCTTACACAAATTCTCGATCGATTTGCTGCGTTCACCGCGTGCCGTATCCGGAATCGTCTTCACCCCACCCACTCCAAACAACTCCCCATGTACATATGCGATAGGAGGAACCACCCCGTCCCTGGTGTGCAACTTCGGCCAATCCAGCTCTAGCATCTGCACTTCTACGCCATCCGGCAGCCGTGACTTCTCATCCGGCACCGCGCTCGACCATACAAAGACTCCTGAATTGCCACCAGGTTCGAGATGCATCCATTCAATGTGCAGAAGAAAGTTCTCGTACTCCTTCTCGCTGCGCATGACGCCAATCGGCTGTCCCGAACAAACCAGCATGCCGTTCTTGACACTCCAGGTATCAGCATTCGTGTTTACATTCACCCAACCCTTGAGGTTCTTGCCGTTAAAGATAGGGCGGTATTCGGGCAGGGCGGCACCGATCGAAAACAAAGTTGCAGCCAGCACTGACATCAAAACCAAACCGGATTTCATGGGTATGATCCTACCTCAGATTTACTACCGATGAGTCTCTTAAAAAACAATAGAGGCGAATGCCGGCGGCTCTGGCCAGTTCTGCAGCAAGCGAGGAGGCAGCCCCCATGCTTGCCACCACCGGTATCCCGGCCATCGCTGCCTTCTGCACGATATCAAAGCTGGCTCTGGATGACATCACCAGAATAGAGTCCACCAGCGGCAATTTTCCGCGCCGGAACGCTTTGCCGATCAACTTATCCAGCGCATTGTGACGGCCAACATCTTCTTCCATCCCTAGCAGGCCACCACGAGAATCAAACAAAGCGGCACCATGAACCCCGCCAGTCAGAGGGAATTCCCGCTGCGCAGCCGAGAATTCCGGAAGCAGCCCCAACAGAAACGCCGCACTCACTTCAAACGCTGCAATCGGTTCAATCCGGCTCGTAAGTTCATCAATGCTGGCCCGGCCG
The DNA here is from genome assembly GCA_043718395.1 of Acidobacteriota bacterium. Classification (GTDB taxonomy): domain Bacteria; phylum Acidobacteriota; class Terriglobia; order Bryobacterales; family Bryobacteraceae; genus Bryobacter. The sequence goes on along the minus strand of JAYSVS010000039.1, from coordinate 16,174 downwards.
CAAACACCACAACTGGAGCTCAAATATATACTCCGCGGAGCGGTCTCGGCTGGATGGCAGTTCGCCGCCAACTCAACGCGGATTTCTTGTGAAGTCTCGTGCTGCCTCACCTCAATGGTCGAGATATCGCCAGGTTTTGAAACAATCCCTTCAGCAAAAAGAAAGCCCTCCGTCAGGGCAATGTCTTCGCCAGGGGTGCGCATCAGCGTCGCAAACGGCTTGCCGTTCAGCAGAACAAGCAGAGGCTCCTCAACACTGAGTTGGTCTTGCTTCTGCTCCAGTCTGCCTTGGCTATAACGCTCGATGGGAAACTTGCGAGTCATCGGCGAATCAACTCTAAGCTGCCTTTGGGCGCTCGTCCGATGCAGGACAGCTTTTCGAGGTGCTTGGGCGATATGGCCTTGTTGAAAAAGGCAGCGCCGCAAATTGCCCCAGCAAAGCCTGGTGTCTGCCGCACTGTGGCAATCATCGCCAGAAGCAAGATCAAAATCAGAGGCATCTCTCGATGCTAGACGATCCTACTTGTTGCGGGCAACGGCCAGGCGGGCTTGAGCCCGCTTGGCTGCATTGAGGGCACGAGCAAGATCGAGATCCTGTTTCGGCGACAAGAGACGTTCATTCGCACGTTTGAGAGCGATCTCCGCACGAGCCAGATCGATTTGGTCAGGGGCTTCGCAAGAGTCCACGAGTACGCGGACTTTGTTGCCAGTCACTTCAACCCAGCCCTTGGCAATGGCCAGGACGTGACGCTTGCCATCCATTGTGTAGGACAATTCGCCAGCATCGATTTCGCTGATCAGAGGGGCATGACCCGGCAAAATACCAAGCATGCCTTCAGTCCCAGGAATCTGGGCTTCAGTTGCGTCATTGCGAACAACGAGCTTTTCGGGCGTCGCGACTTCAAGCAAAAAAGTGGTCACGGCTTAGCCCTTCTTCAGCTTCTCCGCCTTCTCGATAGCTTCTTCGATGGTGCCAACCATGTAGAAAGCCTGTTCGGGAAGATCGTCGTATTTACCGTCGCAAATCTCGTTAAAGCCCTTGATCGTGTCTTCGAGCTTCACGTACTTGCCCTTGAGGCCGGTAAACTGTTCCCCAACGAAGAAGGGCTGCGAAAGGAACCGCTGAATCTTGCGGGCACGAGAAACAGTCAGGCGGTCATCTTCACCAAGTTCGTCGATACCGAGAATGGCGATGATGTCCTGGAGATCTTTGTAGCGTTGCAGGATCTGCTTGACACGCTGTGCGGTGCCGTAGTGTAGCTCACCGACAACGCGAGGATCCAGAATGCGCGAAGTTGAAGCAAGCGGATCGACGGCCGGATAGATACCCATGGCGGCGATGTCGCGAGAAAGATTCGTAGTCGCGTCCAGGTGAGTGAACGCGGTTGCCGGGGCAGGATCGGTGTAGTCGTCGGCGGGCACATAGATCGCCTGCACCGAGGTAATCGAACCCTTGCTGGTAGAGGTGATGCGTTCCTGTAACTGACCCATTTCGCTAGCGAGATTGGGCTGATAACCGACGGCGCTGGGCATGCGGCCAAGCAGTGCCGATACTTCAGAGCCAGCCTGCGTAAAGCGAAAGATGTTGTCGATAAAGAGCAGAACGTCGGCGTTCTCTTCGTCGCGAAAGTATTCAGCGACAGTCAAGCCAGTGAGTGCGACACGAAGGCGCGCGCCTGGAGGCTCGGTCATCTGCCCGTAGATCAAGGCAGCTTTAGATTTGGTGAAGTCGTTCGGGTCGATAACGCCAGATTCCTGAAACTCAAGCCACAAGTCGTTGCCTTCACGAGTACGTTCGCCGACACCGGCAAACACCGAGAAGCCACCGTGTTTCATGGCAAGGTTGTTGATCAGCTCCATGATGATAACCGTCTTGCCCACGCCAGCGCCGCCGAAGAGGCCGATCTTGCCGCCGCGGAGATAAGGTTCGATCAAGTCGATGACCTTGATTCCGGTTTCGAACATCTGCAGTTCAGTCGACTGTTCGTCAAAGGCCGGAGCCTCGCGATGGATCGAAGAGAACTTGGTCGCATTCACCGGGCCCATCTCGTCTACCGGTTGACCAATAACGTTCAACACGCGACCGAGAACTTCACGGCCAACTGGAACCGTTACCGGCATACCGAGCGATTCGGCCTTCATGCCGCGCACCAGGCCTTCAGTCGGCTGCAACGCGATACAACGCACACGGCCTTCACCAATGTGCTGCGCTACTTCCGCGATGATATCGATCGGAGTAGGCGCGTTAAAGCCTTCTGAAGTGATGCGGATGGCGGTGTAGATGACAGGAATCTGCGCTTCAGGAAACTGGATGTCTACAGCGGGACCAGCGACCTGAATGATTTTGCCTACAACGTTTGTGGCGGTAGTGGACATAACTTGAATAACTCCGATTTAACCCAAAGCGGCTGCGCCGCTCACGATTTCAATGATTTCCTTGGTAATACTAGCCTGGCGTACGCGGTTGAGATGCAGCGTCAAGCCCTCAATCACATCGGCCGCGTTCGTGCTGGCAGCGTCCATGGCGGTCATGCGCGCGGCATGTTCGCTCGCGGCACTCTCAAGCATGGCCCGGTAAATTCCGGTCTCGACATACTTGGGCAACAGCGTGCCGAGCAACTGCACAGGCGATTGCTCGTAGATGTAATCCTTTGGCTCTTCACTGCCAGCTACAGCAACTGGCAGCAATTGGGTGAGAGTGAGTTGCTGCGTCATCACACTTTTGAACTCGTTATAAATCAGGTAAACCGCATCAACCGCCTCTTCAGCATAGAGCGCAGTTACCTTGCGGGCGATCGCCGCAGCATCGGCAAAGCGCGCCTTGTCGACGATGCCCACATGTTCACCCGAAAGCTTCATCTCACGGCGGTAGAAATAATCGCGACCCTTGCGGCCAATTGCTTCTACCTGAAAATCAGCCTTGGGATGCTCTTGTATGAAGACCTGAGCAGCCTTGGTGAGATTGGAATTGAAGGCACCAGCCAAACCGCGGTCGCTGGTGACAAGAACAATAAGTATGCGCTTTTCTTCGCGAATGGCAAGTAGGGGATGGCTGACTTCAGCTCCCGCCGTCGCTGCCGCTCCAGCCACGTCGGCTAGCATGTTTCTATAAATCTCTGAATACGGACGCGCTGCCAATACGCGCTCCTGCGCACGGCGCAGCTTCGCCGCAGCCACCATCTTCATGGCCTTGGTGATCTGTTGCGTATTTTTTACCGACCGTATCCGTCGGCGTAAGTCAATGAGGCTAGGCATGGCCGTGTAGCTTCCCTACTGCTTCTTTACGTGCTCGGCGACAAAGCGGTCTTTGAATTCCTTCAAGGCCGAGTTCAGAGTCTTCTTGAGCTCGTCGCTCAATTCCTTCTTCTCTCGAATCTCAGTGAAGATCGCCGGATAAGCATTGTCAACAAAGCGATAGAGTTCGGTCTCAAAGGCACGGATCTTGTCCAGCGGCAGATCATCAAGAACACCGCTGGTTCCGCAATAAACGATCACAACCTGTTTCTCAACCGGCAAGGGCGAATACTGCGGTTGCTTGAGCAACTCAACCAGACGCGCACCGCGAGTCAACTGCTGCTGCGAAGCCTTGTCAAGGTCAGAGCCAAACTGGGCGAATGCTGCCAGCGCGCGATATTGTGCCAGTTCTAAACGAAGCGAACCAGACACCTGGCGCATGGCCTTGATCTGGGCGCTGCCACCGACACGCGATACCGAGATACCAACGTTTACGGCAGGGCGGATGTTTGAGTTGAACAAATCCGACTCAAGAAAGATCTGACCGTCGGTGATCGAAATCACGTTCGTCGGAATATAAGCCGAAACGTCACCTGCCTGGGTTTCGATGAACGGTAGCGAAGTAAGCGAGCCACCACCAAGCTTGGTGCTCAGCTTCGCAGCGCGCTCCAGAAGGCGCGAGTGCAAGTAGAACACGTCACCAGGATAAGCTTCGCGGCCAGGAGGACGGCGCAGCAGAAGAGAAATTTCGCGATAGGCAGCAGCGTGCTTCGACAAATCGTCGTAGATGCAGAGTGCGTGGCCTGAGTTATCACGGAAGTATTCGCCGATGGCGCAGCCGGTAAACGGTGCGAGATATTGCATCGGAGCTGGATCGGAGGCAGTGGCGGCAACGACGATTGAATATTCCATCGCGCCCTGATCTTCAAGAGTCTTCACAACCTGAGCTACGGTAGAGCGCTTCTGACCGATAGCGACGTAGACGCAAATCATGTCGCCGCCCTTCTGGTTGATGATCGCGTCAAGGGCGATCGCGGTCTTACCAGTCTGACGGTCTCCGATGATCAGTTCGCGCTGGCCGCGGCCAATCGGAATCATCGCGTCGATGCTCTTGATGCCCGTCTGCATGGGCTGCTTCACAGGTTGACGATCAATGACGCCAGGAGCCAACCGCTCAATCGCATTGAAGGATTCAGTAGCGATCGGGCCCTTGCCGTCGATCGGCTGACCAAGCGCATTCACAACGCGGCCAATCATGGCCTTGCCCACGGGCACGGACATAATGCGACCAGTGCGGCGCACTTCGTCGCCTTCCTTGATGCCCTGGAATTCTCCCAGCAGCACAACGCCGACCTGATCTTCTTCGAGGTTCAATGCAAGGCCGGACACACCGGCATCGGGGAACTCAACGAGTTCACCGGCCATCACCTTTTCAAGACCATAGATACGAGCGATACCATCGCCCACGCTGATGACTGAGCCCGTCTCTTCGACGTTGACAGCCTGATCGTAATTCTCGATTTCCTGACGCAATACACGCGAGATTTCGTCTGCCCGGATTTGAGCCATAGTTCTTATCGTTTCCTAAAAGTTATGCCGTAAGCCGGCTCTTGAGCGCGGTCAGTTTTCCGCGGACCGAGCCATCGTAAACCGTCGAGCCAATGCGGGCGACTACACCGCCAAGCAGAGCTGGATCCCAATGAAATTCACACTGCACCTGCTTGCCCGTTACACGGGAGAGCTCAGCAGCGATTAATGCCTTCTGCTCATCGTTAAGAGCAGCGGCAGTAGCCACGATCGCACGGGCAACCCCGCGGCGAGCGTCAACAAAAGTCTCAACCTTTTCGCGAAGCACCGGTAACAACGAAGTGCGGCCGCGATCAATTACCACATAAAGAAAATTGCGCACTATAGTGCTTAAACCAGATTGCTCGGCGATCTTGGCGATCACGGCCCGTTTGCGCACCCGCGATACCGCTGGCGAATTCAGAATGTGATGGAGATCAGGTGCCGATTCCACCATCAAATCAAAAGAGTTGAGTTCGCTGATAGCCTGTTCTGGCGTCAATGGAGGATTAGGGGAAAACAGGATTTCAACAAACGCGTTGGCGTAGCGTCCAGCGAGGGCTTCAGACATGGTCTAGCGAGCCTCCTGTCGTTTAAGGTCGCTCACAAAGGCGCTAACCAGCGAAGCTTGAGTCGACGGATCGCTCATTGCAGCAAGCCTCGCATGAGCGATTGAAATTGCCTGCTCCACTGTAAACGCTCGCAGTTGCGATTGAGCAGTCTGGGTCAGGTTGCCAATCTCGGTTTCCCGCATCGCCGCCACCTTGGCCAAAAAATTCTGACTCTGTTCGGAGATACGCTTACCTTCAATCTCGCGCTCGGCCATGGCCTTCTCACGGATCGACCGTATTTCGCCCTCAAAGTTGCTCAGCTTCGAAGTCAATTCAGTAACTTTAGCCTCTGCCGACTTAACAGTTGCCTTGGACTGGGCAATGTCACTGGAAATCGACGCAGAACGAGCCTTCAAAACAGGAATCAGAAACTTGGCAATCAAATAGATAAGGGCAACGGCAAGAATACCGAAGTTAATCCATTTGTAAGTAATGCCCGGTTCGGCGTGTGATTCGGCCTCTTCGGCCGCACGAGCCAGAAGAGCAAAGAAAGGCATTAGGGAGGCCACTCGAATCATGCTCAGTTTTTTCTCCCCTTGAGAATTCCCGCAACAACCTGATCAGCAAGCCCTTCGGCCTCGCCACTCAAGGTAGTGCGTGCCTGCTCTACCTGAGCCTGTATGTCTGCCTTGGCGGCAACGATTTGCGAATGTGTATCTTCACGAGCCTTGCTCACAGCATCGGTCTGCTCTTCAAGCAGCTTCTTCCGCCAGGCATCTTGCTCCTGGTAGATTTCGGTGCGAGCCGCGCGAAGCTTCAAATCATATTCGGCAACTTTTGTTTCGGCGGATTGTAGAGCGGCGGCTGCCAGCTCCCGCGCACCCTTGGTTTCCGCATAGCGATCAGCCAGCACCTTTTCAAGGGGCTGGAAGAGTGTCGTCTTGAGGTACCAGTGAAGCAGTACGACGACTATTAATGTAGGCAGTGCCTGAATTAGCAGGGCCCCTGCGCTGTGGAGCATCTGTTCCATTAGTTTATTGAGCGATTCGAACAGGAAAAGGCTTTTTGTGGGCCTGACCGGAACTTATAAGGCTATCAAAAACACTGCCAAACTGCAAGATTTCTTGTTAAACCAGAATTTCCCAATGGCTATTTTGGTTGCTACACAATTATCGAACTCGGAAATGGAAAAGCGGCTCAGATTTCAGCTTCTTCATGTAGGATTTACGATATCCGATGCCAGGCACAAAGCCCAATCTCCTATTTCTGATTGCTGACGACCACGCTGGCTATGTCTTGGGTGCTCATGGCAACAAGATGGCCAGCACGCCCAACCTCGACCGGCTAGCCACAGAAGGCACCCGCTTTGCAGCCAACACTTGCAACTCTCCAGTCTGCACACCCTCGCGTCAGTCTATCCTGACCGGGCTTTATCCCCATGCCGCCGGCGTAACCACACTCAAAACTCCTCTATCGGAGGACAAAACAACTCTCGCCGACCTGCTTACCGCCGACGGCTACCAAACAGCTACCTTCGGCAAGATGCACTTCAATCGCCCAGGCAAAGACGGTATGCACGGCTTCGCAACGGCCTTTACAGAAGACAGGGTCAATCAGGGCTGGCAGAAATCCGTCGGCAGACCCCGTCCCCCGTGGCGACCCTTCCAGGATCCCGCCAATGTCTGGCTCAACTCGGCCAAACAGCCCCTCCCCTTTGCCGACGCAGAAATGAAGTCCACCTGGCAATTGGAACAAGCCAGGCAGTGGCTCAGCAAGAACCACAAGGACTCACCCTTTGCGATGTGGTTCAGCATCCAGGAACCACATTCGCCTTTTGACTTCCCCACCGAAGACGCCCAGCGCTTCCTCCCAGAGCGCTTCGAAGTACCGAAAGTAGGACCTGAAGATTTATGGCAAATTCCGCTCATTTTTAGAGACTTATCCTTACAAGAGAAACAAGGCATCATCGCCGCCTATTATTCCAGTGCGTCATTTTTGGACCGCAACATGGGCCGCCTGCTCAACCACCTGGATCAACTTGGACTGAAGGAAAACACGCTGGTTGTCTACATGGCAGACCACGGCTATTCCCTTGGCCAGCACGGACGATTTGAAAAGCACTGCTTCTACCAGCCTGCCATGCACGTCCCGCTCATGTTCCGTATGCCAGGTAAGATCGCCAGCGGCAAGACCATAAAGCGTCCCACCGAATCCGTAGATGTCGCCACTACCATCACCCGGCTGCTCGGCCTCAAGAATCAGTTCCCCAAAACCCACGGTCGCGACCTGTTTAATGGCCTCGCACGCGATGACATTTTCAGCGTTTACCTCGAAAACGAAGAAGCCTGTCTCATGTGGGAACAGTGGAAGCTGATTTACACAACCGGCCGCCGTAAGCGAACCGACGGCTACGAGACCAGCAATCCAACCCCGGGCCAAATCGTCCGCCTTTACGACCGTCGTCACGACCCTGGGGAATTCACCAATGTCGCAAAGAAATACCCGGCATTGGCAGAGACCCTTACCCGTCGTCTTGAAGAAAAGTTCCGGGCTACCCACCCTGAGCCAGGCCTCAATCTCGACGACTATCTGAGGCCCCGCGATGCGTCCTGAAAAGTCCACAGTTTCGCGAAACCTTTGCCTATGAGTGGGGTTCCTCACAGTGTGACATCCGTAGCCAGCCTGGAGCGCGACGCAGAGCTGATGCTGCGCGTCCGTAATGGCGACGAAACTTCATTTGCTCTACTACTCGAAAAACATCGCAACTCGGTGATCCACTTTCTCTACCGTATGGTGCAAAACCAGGCTATTGCTGAAGAATTGGCGCAGGAAGTCTTTTTGCGAGTCTACCGGAGCCGCGAGACTTACGAGCCTAGTGCCAAATTCACCACATGGCTGTTTCGCATCACAACTCATCTGGCGCTGAACCATGTCAGAGACCGGCGCAGAGACAAGTTGCACGATTCAATTGACGAAAAAGTCGAGGATGGCGCTCCCCGCCAGTTGCCCACCCGGGAGGCGAATGTCGAGGAGCGGATGCTTCGGGATGCAAGGCTCAATGAGGTCAGGCAGGCGATTGAAGCACTGCCTGAAAAGCAGCGCGGTGCAGTCTTGATGCACAAGTATCAGGAAATGGAGTACTCGCAAATCGCCGCGATTCTGGGTTGTTCTGAGTCGGCGGTGAAGAGTCTGCTCTTTCGGGCTTACGAATCATTGCGGACGCGCCTTAGGCAATTCAGCCCAGGCGGAAGTGGTCTTAAGGCGAGCTGAAGAGGAGAAAACAATGAACTGCATATTGAACACAAACGAACAGGAAGAACTCCTCCTCGGTTATTGCTCGGCCAAGCTGGACCCTGATACCTCGCGTACATACGTACGCCACCTCGCCACTTGTGAACATTGCCGCACTATGGTCCAGATGCAGGAGCTAGTCGACGAAACACTCACCGATTGGTCTCCACCCGCGTTGCGTCAGGATTTTGACCAGAAGCTCTTCGCCCGGATCCGGGCCGAACAGGAAGCTCCCAAACCCTGGTGGCAAATATTCAGTCAGTTCAGCATGGGTTGGAAGATGTCAATTCCGCTCGCCTTGGCTGCCCTCCTCTTGATAGTGTATTTAGTCCGCGATCCTTCAAATAATTCCGAACTCGCTCAACAGAACGACACCATCAAGGCCGACGAGATTGAGCAGGTTGAAAAGGCCCTGGACGACATGGAAGCATTGCAGGCCCTGAGCACGGCAGAGTCGGCTCCATCAGCAAAGGAGTCTATATGAAAAGCCTTCTCATACTCATTGCGCTTGCAACGCCGGTCTTCGCCCAGGATCCAGGCGGGCCTGGCCTTCAACTCATCGAACGCTTGAACCGTATGTCGCCAATCGAACGGCGAAAACTGCTCAATCGCATGCCAGCAGAACGTCGCCAGATCCTTGAAAAGCGAATCAACAATCTCAACAACATCCGGCCCGAAGCGCGAGAAAAACTGAAGAAAGACTACGAGTTCTTCCAACAATTACCGCCTGAGAAGCGCGACGAGCTCCGTCGCACTCTTCGCCAGATCGCTGATCTGCCTGAAGATCGCCGCAAGTTGGTGCGAGGTGCAGTGCATAACTTGCGTCAGCAAAATCCAGAACTTCAGGAGCAGCGCATGGCTTCACGCGCCTTTGGCAACCGCTTCAATGAAGAGGAACGCAAGTTGATCCGCGAGGCACTCCTCGCCCTGCCTCCACAGCCGGAACCCTCCCAGGAGTAAATCTTGTGTCATGATCCTAGACACAAGTCATGTTGACCCGTCGCGCAATATTCTTAGCCACAATAGGAGGAGCCATGTCTGCCTCCGCTCAAGACAAGAAGCCCGAGTTCATTCTCGACACCAAAAACTTCCCATCCTTGGGCAAGATCCATCGCTACGATCCCGCCTTTGACCAACTCGTCCCCAAAGACGCAAAGCTGGAAGTCATTGCTTCGGGTTTTGATTGGACTGAAGGCCCCATTTGGATCAAGGACGGCGGTTACCTCCTCTTCAGCGATATCCCGCGCAATTCAGTGCTGAAGTGGGAAGAAGGCAAAGGCACCAGCGTCTTTCTCAAGCCATCCGGCTACACAGGCAACACCGATTACGGTAAAGAGCCCGGCTGCAACGGCCTTACCCTCGATACCCAGGGTCAACTCGTCAGTTGCGAACACGGTGATCGCCGCATCAGCGTCCTCACCAAAGCGGGCGGTAAACGCACGCTGGTTGACAACTACCAGGGCAAACGCCTCAACAGCCCCAACGATTGCTGCTTCAAATCAAACGGCGATCTGTACTTCACCGATCCGCCCTATGGCCTTCCTGGCAATTTCGCCGACCCCCGTCGCGAACTCGACTTCTGCGGCGTCTATCGCCTCGCCAAAGACGGCAGTGTCACATTGCTCACCAAAGAGCTCTCCCGCCCCAACGGCATCGCTTTTTCACACGACGAAAAGACTCTCTACGTTGCCAACTCAGATCCGGCCAGAGCGATCTGGATGGCATACCCCGTCAAAGACGACGGCAGCCTCGGCCCCGGCAAAGTCTTCTACGATATATCGGCCAACGTCGGCAAAATGCCCGGTAATCCAGACGGCATGAAGGTAGACGAAAAAGGCAACCTCTTCGCCACCGGCCCAGGCGGAGTCTATGTCTTCAGCGCTGCTGGCTCGCTCCTCGGCCGGATTGAAACCGGTGAGAAAACCGCCAATTGCGCCTGGGGTAATGATGGCAGCACACTCTACATTTGTGCTGACATGTATATGTGCCGTATCCAAACCTCTACGCGCGGTCGATTGCTCTAGCCTGTCTACTCGCAGGCGCAGCAGCCGCTCAAGACTTTGAAACCCGCTTCGCTGAAATCAGAGACCGTGCTACCCCAGCCCAACTCTATGCGTTTCTTCAAACTCTTCCCAAGGGTGGTGATCTCCATCACCACGCCACTCTCAGCTTCTACGCGCACCATGTTCTAGACGCCGCCATCCAGATTCAAAAACTGGGCTACCGCTACTACACCAAAACCACCTTCCATCCCTGCCCTGATAACGAAAACGGCCCTGTAGTCATCTTCCAAAACATTGGCGCACCCGCACTTGCCAAACTCTCGCCCTGCCGCCAGACAGACTACACTCCGCTTGACTCTCTCACTCCCGCACAAAAGCAAGCCTGGCTCTCCGCTCACATCCTCGACGAGCCGGGTGAAAACCGCAATGAGTTCTTTGAGGAAATCGTAGTCCGCCTCACGCCCCTCGCCCGCAACCCACATCTCTTCGCCGAACTCTTCGCCCAAAACCTCAAACTCTTCAGCGCCGAAGGTCTCCGCTATGTAGAAGCCCAATGGGGTCCCTTCCTGAATGAAAAGTCCGATGGCACCGGCTACACCGCAGACGAAGCCATCGCCATCGTCCAGGCACGCCTCAAACATCCCGACGTAGTGGCAACCGGTATCTCTTACCGCTTTCAGGTCACCATCATCCGCTTCCGGGCCGACGTCGAACAACAGATCCTCAACCTGCATGAATTCGTCGATCGTCACCGCGACCTCTTCGTCGGCATCAACGCCGCAGGCCGCGAAGACAACGGCAAAGGCCACGCCCTGCGCATGCTCAAGGCGTTCCGTGAAGCCCGCCGCAGGCACGGCAAAATCCAGCTCAGCATCCACGCCGGAGAGAAAGATTCCCCTGGCCCCGAAGTGCGTAACACTCTGCTGCTGGGCGCAACCCGCATCGGCCACGGAGTCAATCTAATCGACGACCCTGACACTATGCTGCTGATGCGACACAACAGGTACCTGGTCGAAATCAACCTGATCTCGAATCGACTGCTTGATTACGTGCCTGACTTGATCAAGCACCCCTTCCCCGAATACCTCCGATTCGGAATCCCCGTCTGCCTCAACACAGACGACCGCGGCAGTTGGGATTCCAACATGACCGACGAGTACATGCATGCAGTGAAGCTCTTTCGCCTCACCTGGGATGAAGTCAAAGAGCTCGGACGCAACAGCCTTATCTATTCCTTCGCGCAACCTGACCTCAAGCAGGCGATGTTTTCCAGCTACGAAGCCGACCTGAAAGACTTCGAGAAGCGCTTCAACACAGACAACTGGGCTATGCTCCTCGATGCGATCAAGCCATCCACCAGCGGTTACGCAAGTCGAAACCTATTGAACTAAGTTAACGACGCTGATTCTCAGCTTCGCCAAAGTGCATGTGATTCGTGACTGGGGCCGCGAAGACTTCGATTCCCAAGCCTAATCGGCAGCCAGCTTCAAAGCCTCGCGAATCAAAATCTCCCCCGTCTTCTCTCCCAGCGAAACTCGCGATATATAACGATACGCCGCAAAGCTCTGATAATCCACCTCTGTCAAAATGTAGCCAAAGGCATCGTTGGTCAAGCCAAACAAAAACTGGTGCTCACCCTTCATTTTGCGCTTAAGGTAAAAACCGATATTCGGCAACGCCTCGCCCGGAATCGTCAGGATGCGGGCATTGCCGAGCCGCACAAAATTCACTTGAGTGACAATCGTCCGATCACTCCCATGGGGATAGCGCAATGGCGAATGCTGCACCACCTGCCAAAGCGCTTCGCTTTCAACCGGAAACTTCACCTTCGCTGACCGGCAAAGCAGCTCCGGCTTGCTCTGCCAACTCGCCTCAGAAAGCACCCGCAAACTCTCCTGTGCCAGCAACCCGCCGATACGCTCGCACTCAGCCCAAGAGCGCGAATCCTTCCAATACGCCCGCGCGGCATCCCGCGGCGCTTGATTCAAATCCCGGTTGTCGGCCGTCACCATGCCACCCTGCGCCCCATTCATAAACAGAGCGACACCACCCTGCTGCTCTTCGATTGTGTCGCACAAAGGCCCAATCAAATCCGGGCTCAGAATTCCCTGCCCGCTCCCAATCACCTCCGGGTGGATCGCATAGTTCACCAAGGTTGCAATAGTCGCCCCACCCGGCTTCCGCACTTCAAACACACTCACCCGGCGGTCGTAAAGATCCGGAGCGTAGTAGTTATAAGCAATCTTGCCTTTAGCTTCCCCCGAAGCCACCCGCAATTCGGCAGCCTGCAATTGATCAAACGCTTCATTCAAAGTGACGGCAACCTGTTTCACCACAAAGTCCATGTATTCAAGCGAACCCGTATGCCCGCCCTTGCCATCAGGAAAGGCATAAGAATCAGGTCCACTATGTGTATGCGTGGCACCAATCAGGATGTGGTCAGCGGCAATCCTTGTCACCAGAGCGCGAGCCCGGTCCGCCAGCACACCAGGAAAGCCAATCAGATCGACACAGGCAATGCCCACAATCTCTGACCCAGACCGCATCACAATCGCGCGGGCCATAAGTTCACCCTGCTTCGACTTCACCGGCGTTGGCGCGCCCATTCCTCCACTCACAGGCAAAAGCGGGTCGGGAGTGATCAGGCGTTTCGCTGCCCCAGCCTCAAAAGCGTCTTCAGCCCGCGCAGTTGCCGAAAACAAGAGAGGCCATAAATCACGTCTGGTCATCCTCGAATCATAGCTGACGACAGACTTTGCTTTATAGCTCTACGCTGCGCGACTTCACAGGATCGAAACCTCCGAGCCCCCCGTTACTTTAGAATTGGATCATGCGAATGTCTCTGGTCCTGCTGGCTGTCGAGGGCCGGGACAAGAAGCCGGAAGTCTACGCTGAGGAACTCCGCAGGTCAGGGATCCCCGGCAAGGAAATCTCCCGAAGACTCGACCTCCTTCGCAATCATATAACCGGGCTTGAGGCAGATCGTTGAAAGTTGATATTCGCAAGGTCGTGAATTCTTTTAAGCCAGCCGGAGAACTTCCAAACCGATAGCCCGGCTGGCGCACCCTCGATCACCGAGGGCTAAGGCTGAGGGGGCCTGATCTTCTGTCTCATGGGAATCTCCACTTCCGCATAACTGCCCGGCAGGGCTGCGGGCACCGTGGCGGCAATCTTGTCAAGATGCAACTGAACATCGGGCCACTGCTGGCTCGTCAACACAACCAGCGCTATCTTCCGATCGGTGAGGTTTTGCTGATACCGGCTGTTCTTGTCGGTACTCAGGAGTAGGTCGTACCCAGCCTCTTCAGCACGCTGGATCAACTCGCCGTTCTCTAGTTCATGCCAGCCGATTTGACGTGTACGTGTGACCTCATGACCGAGGAGACATCGGTACACTGATCGCGGAGTGCCGTTGTCGAAGAGGATTTTCATGGACCGGTGTTGGGCCTCGGCTGCTCCAAACTCTGGCTCGCAAAGTGGAGCACGGCCTCGATTTCGTCAAGCGTCACGTCGAACTCTTCCGTGATTTCTTTCGGTGACATCCCGGCTTCGAGGTTCAGAAATACGGTTTGCACCGGCATCCGCGTGCCCTTGAACACCCACGCACCGCTCACCTTTCCAGGGACACTTTCGACGGCTGGGCACTGCGACCAATCAAGAGTTGCCATATTCGACCTTCCTCCACCCATGGTAACTTGGCAGGCAGTCTGTTGCGGCTCGTGAATGCGATAAGTAACTATCAACGGCGAAGGGAACCGCGATGGTGCGACTTTGCGGGAAGTAACGAGAAATGCCCAGACGCTATAAGATGATTGCATGGCCGTTTTCACGAGGAACATCGCTTGTGGTCTCGATCATTCTCCCTATGGAGCTGGTGAACTGCGGCACAAGGAGAGGTTCCCATGAACGCGGACGAACTGAACGACTTCAGTAGAAGATACGCAACTGCTTGGTGCAGCCAGAGCGCGGCAAGCGTTGCCGCATTTTACGAGGAAAACGGCTCACTTCAAATCAACGGCGGGTCACCGTCGAAAGGTCGAGTGGCGATCACGACGGCGGCACAATCGTTCATGACTGCGTTCCCCGACATGGTTGTTTCCCTGGATGATGTAGGGATGCGCGGAAGCTACGCGATATTCAGGTGGACGCTGGCCGGAACCAATACTGGGCCGGGCGGATCCGGCAATTTGGTGCGGATCAGCGGCTACGAGGAGTGGCGATTCGGGGAAACGGGACTTATCGGCGAATCAAAAGGGTATTTCGACGAAGCCGATTATCAGCGCCAGTTGAGCGGCAAGTGAAGGCGAGCGATTAGCTCCCTCTCAACGGCGAAGGGAACCGCGATGCTCCGTCCAGAATGTGGCCGGTTTGAGGAATGCGACCGGAACAGAAATCTCGAATTCCGGCCCAACGTTGTCTCTTTCCCGGAAGCGCGCCTTGACGCACAATTCGTCAGTGGTGAGTCTCATTTCCATTCCACCTTCCTCCTGTTGTTGAATCGATTGCCACACTCTTTGCGGCCCATCAGGCCCGCCTTTATCCTGGTGTTCCATACTTTGCTCCTTCCGCGAACTGGCGGCTTAACAACCGCTTGATCCTATGAATCTTAGTCGCGACGTTCGATGCCGAAAAGCCGGTGATGTCGGCGATCTGCTCAGCCGCATCGCCTTCGAGGTACAGCAGCATGATTGGGAATAGTCGCGCCATTCGGACGTTTCTTACAGATCAGATGTCAATTCTGGAGTGGGCCAGTCGATCAACCGCCCCACTCCCGCAACGGCGATGTTGGCCCTCGCGGGCAATCACAGTGCTTTGGCCGCGACGATTTCCAGGAAGCGGCGTGGTGTAACGACCTCGGTGCCAACCCATCGGGGCGGGAAATCTCATACGTTGCCAGTTACGAGGTAGGAAGCGCTGCTGGCCTGCGCACATTCCAGGAAGACGTCGTCGTCTGGGTCGGAACAGGCTCGAACAGGATCTGAGGGCCTCACCAAAAACGCCTTCGTCCGGATAGTCTCCAAAGACGAGAGGATTGTTTATTCCGTCCGGAGAAGCCGAGGCCGGCGAATCACTTCCTCGTATTCGGCGAAAATGACGCCGCTGACACACATTTGAGCGATGTCGCCCAGCGCTAATAGGAACACCTGTGCGGGAGGGCCGAGGGGTTGGAGTAGCGCCGACACTATGATATTCGTATCGAGAACCACCCGGATCATGCGCCCTGGCGCGGGTCGGTTGCACGACGGGCTCGCCGCGCGGCCGCGATCTCAGCCTCGATCTCATCCATGGACAGTTGACCTAGCCCCAATACTGTTCACTTAGAACATTTTCATGCTATTCTGTTTTAGGGACCGGAGGCCCTCGGAATGGCTCGTACTATTGCGTCCTTGCCTGCCGGCAGCCGAATCACTGACTACATCAGTCTCGGCGTCATCGCCAAGTTCTTTCCTGCTGAGAAGGTTCACGAGATCTTGAAGGAAACCAATCGGGCCAGCATCCGCGAGCGCGATTTGCCTGCTCATGTGGTTGT
>JAYSVS010000038.1:0-2440 GCA_043718395.1 Acidobacteriota bacterium | reverse complement strand
TGAGCGTATACCGCGCGATTTTGGCCCTCGCCTTTGGGATGATCGCCAGTTTGATATCTGAGCGAAAACTTGCATCGGGGTTGATCGTACGAAACGCCTCAGCAACCTTGAGGGGTGTCGTGTATTCTCCTGTGCGGATGCCCGCAGCGATGCCGTTCGACACTCTTTCGAGATTGCCCGGCGATTGATTTCCAATAATGAAGTACCGGAAAGAGAAGTTTGCCACTGTCCTGAAGATCTTTGTGACATCCTTTGGTTTGCTGAAATGATGCATCGCATTCAACAGAATTGGATTGCATTGAGTTACCCGAAACAAACGGAGTTCACTCAGAGTCTGATCGAATGCCATATCGTAAGCGTCATCCTCCTGCCACAAATTGTAGTCGCTAATCTTCGCATAATCGCGGGCGCTCGCTGCCAAGTCTTTCAAGAGTGTGAGTGTCGCAGTCTTCTTGCCTTTCACTTCTGCCGCCACCATTCGGTACAGTTGCTTTTCGCGCACATTGGAACCCCTGGCGTTAATCTTCTTGGCAATCCAAAAATGGCGCAAGTATTCCGGGATTGGCCTTCGAGCAAGTTCTACCTCCATCTGCTCCCACAGTTGCTGTGCACGCACGACTTGGTCGCCGCCCGCCTCTGAGTACAGCCTGTTCTTAACCAAATCGGAAACGGCGAGCTCCTTGCCGCGTGCGTTAAGTGTCTCAAAAAAGCGGATCGCGTCTTCCTCGCTTGTCACTGGGATAGTGATGAGTTTGACAGAATTCCCGAGGCACTCTATCAGAGGTACCAAGAAGTCATCGGAGCGTGTGCCCTTGCTGGCGGCCTCAGAAGTTATCTTCTCCAGGAAGTAGCGATAAGCCTTTAGCAAAGCCTTGTTTGACTCGTGTAAGGCTTTGTCTCTCAGAGCAGTTTCAACGTCTTTCAAGTTGCTACTTGCAATTACGTGCTGAAGATACGTCTCGTTGTTGATCTTGTTGAGGACGATCCTCGGATGTACCTCGGCATCGCGAGCAAAGCCCTTTGCGCCCAAGAATGCGTCGGACAACTGAACTGCTCTGTTGTCATTGGCAGCCAAAAACACGTTTCGGATCGCGCTGAAGACCATGCTCACGCAAGTTAGCCGCTGTTGACCGTCGATGATCTCCTGTGGTGCATTTCCCCGCCGATGCAGAACGAGCGTTCCGAGGAAATAGTCCCCACCACGCTCTGTGGCACTTTGAATGTCTTCCCAGAGTTCTTCAATTTCGTCTTGTCCCCATGCAAAACTCCGTTGGTACTTGGGAACGGCAAAGCGAGCGTCACCCGTCAGGAGTTGCTGAACGGATTTCAGTTCCGGGGGCAAAATGCCTTTGTTCATGGTTTCCTTTCGAATCCGTCTTTGCGGGGTGGCCCGGAAGCGGCTTTGGGCGTCCGGGGTAAGGGCCAGATGCTAACGCAGGGAATCAGCCTCTTGCGATTTCATCACCCAGATATCCAAGGCGATGTCTTGGGGAAACTGCAATGTCTGACCTTTGGTGCTTCGTGTCATCACTGGCGCGAGTCTGTCGCACGCTGCGAACTCAATCAAGGTCGGGCAGCTTGAGTTGGGTTCTGGGGTGATTCGCGAAGGGCCAGTCGGTGGGTTGGTAGGGGATGGCCAGTTCGGGCGTGTCGAAGCGTTTGCCGTTTTGGGCGACGCTGTGCATCAGGCGGTCGAGGGTGCCGGTGGTGAGCAGGGTGCGTTCGACGGGGTAGACCGCGCGGCCGGTGTGGATCGTTTCTTCGATGGCTCGCAGTTGCTGGGCGAAGTGGCCGAAGGGGCGTTCGTTTTGCAGGCGGATCCAGGTGGCGACCGGGTGAGCTCGACCTTTCACTTTGGCGGCGAACGCGAACTCGGGCGTGAGCGCATCGACCATCACGACCGCCGATTTCAAACCGTCGCGATGTTCGAGCAGGAACACGGCCGTATCGGGCTGGTTGGTCCAATCGGGTTTGGCGTGAGGCTTCCCCGGCAGCGTCGCCAATGCCGCCTGAAACAGTTCGACCGACCAGACCTTCGCCGCCGCGGCGCGATGGATCGCGTCACCTCGCAGCGCCTGGACGGAGGTGATGCCGGCTTCGCCTCCGCGACGGCGTTCGATCATCGCCTGATGAGCCTCCAGCGCGTGGATGCCGTAGATTTCGAGGCCACTCCAACCGACGGTCACCGCCTCCTGAAGTTCGTCGGTGCGATCCAGCTCCAGCGCGGGTAACCGCCAGGCGAGCGGCACCGATGATCCGGCCAGCAGTGGAATCTTGCGGGCCTTCGCCGTATCGACCATGAACTTCGCATCGTCCCAGCGATAGGCGAGATGCTTATCGTTGAAGACCGGCACGACCTTGCCGCCCCGCTCGAACGCCGCCACGATCGCCTCGAAGAACCGGCGGCGGGGATACATCTGCTGCTTGGTGTCCGGAGTGA
>JAYSVS010000037.1:0-7147 GCA_043718395.1 Acidobacteriota bacterium | reverse complement strand
ACCTTGATTTTCTGCAATTGCTCTTGGCTCAATGTCACTCTCTCTTTTCGGCAGGGGGTGACAGAATCCCTGAGCAGTTAGGGGGTGACAGAATCGCTGAGCAACTTCAACAATTTGCTCCATGGTTGACAGTCGCTCCCTTGATCTGCGAAGACCTTGCTAGACCTGATCCAGTTGGTGATCTTCTGCGTGCATTTGGACCAGATCTGATAATTGCGCTGCTAATGGATGGGCCACAATTGACTCATCGATGGGCTGCTCGCAATGCAATGACTCTTGCTGACGATCCCGGGTCTGCCGTTCTCTGTTTCACGAGTGTGGGTATGGTTGATCGATCCAATCTTCGACAAAATAATGCACGCAGGGTAGTAGCGCTTTACAAGGATCCAACCACTCAAGCCAAAGAAATTGAACTACCTCATGGGGCTGAAGCCATAGTGCTGACTCTGACGAGAAACCCAAGGCAGGAATGGGCAGCCGATGGCCGTTGCTCGAGCCCAGAACAGGATTTCCATCCAGTGCTGAGTAAAATTCGATATATTCAAGGTGGTAATTGAACTATGAGCAATTTGCGCAAGATTCAAATGACGCCGAGCGAGATGTCTCTGCTTTCCGCAATAGCCACATACGCCTACAAATCGACATTTCAGCAAAAGGCGTTAGAGGACCTCCAGCAGCGCGAGGCGAAGGGCTCGATCAGCCCTGCTGTCGTTAAGGTTGGATCGATTGTCCTTGCAGGCGCAGTTCCTCCAGGAACCGAGCCTGCAATTGAAGAAACCGCAAAGTATTATCTCGAATTGGCTGAGTCCTACCATCCCAACAAAGTCGCTTGAAAATCTTTCTCTGACCCGTTGCGGTTTGCCTCTATAAAATCCACCCTTTCTTGCTTAGTTGAATTCTTCGCGGAAGGCCTGAGCAAGTTGGCGGCTGTTTTTGGAGTCGATGATTTGAGAGATCTCTTCGCGGAGGTCTTCCCTGTGGCGGCTGCTGGCTAATGCCGTTATGGCCCAAGTGGCGTGCTCGTCGTCTTCTTCCTTCAAGATCTTGCGCAGTGCGTCTTTAGCTTCGTCCAGCGGCGATGCGCCGAGACTGATTATGATGGTGCGGCGCATGTCGCGGGTAAGGATTCTGGGCAAGAGCTTCATTACCGCCCGGAAAGCTTCTTCGTGCCGCGATTGGGCGAGTGCCGCGGCGGCCTCCAGTTGTGTTACTTCGTCATCAGACCCAAGAAAGTCTATGACGAAAGGGATTGCGCCGGATTGGTCCAGTTCAAGGATTGCGCTGAAGGCTGTTCCGATGACTTCGGGCTCGCCGTCGCCGGTGAGCGCCTTTTGACGGATAAGAAGCTCCGCTTCCCAGCGGCCCAGATTTGTCAGCGCACGGACTGAGTCAATTCGCACTTGTTTAGAAGTATCATTGAGGCCGTGGAGCAGGGTGCGCAGAAGCTGTACGGGGTCCAGGTTCGATTCGATTAACGCTAACGCAGCCAAACTGCGCACCTGGGTCGCGCTGTCTTCCTTGCCGCCCCAGACATTTTCAAGTTGGATGCAGCGGAAGGCCTTCAGGTAGACAGCCGGTTCGCGGTGACCCAATTCGAAGAGGGCTTCTATGATTGGTGCCTTGGCCCAACATTTGGGGTCGGCCTCGGCCCCGCCCTCAAAGAAACGGTCGAAAGCTTCGAGCAAATCCTGGATCAGATTAGTTGCTTTTAGAGCTGCCGCGCGTTTGGCCGCCTTACCGGCGTAGAAGTTGTTCTTATCGGTTAGGGCCTTGCCTAGTTCAGCAGGGCCGAAGTCCTGCAGTGCTTCGAGCTTCTTCTCAAACGCTTGCTTGCTCATGAGTGGCACGCTCGGCCGTGGCACGGTAGATCCAGGCGGCTACCAGATACAAGAGGCCCCCAAGGACCAGTGTCTGATAAAGGCCCAGATAGATGGCAAAGAAGATCGCCATGGCAGAGCCGAGGACGCTGGAGGCCGCGTTCATCGACCAGCCCCAACGCACGGCAGAGCTATCCCAGCCTTCTAGCGTCGCCAGGCCAGTCGGGAAAGGAATGCCCATCAGAAAGCCAAGCGGGGCGATAACCAGAACGGTGGTTAGCATCTTGACGGCAAGCGGCCAAGCGGGACCGAGATCGCTGACGAGGCCGGCAAAGTAGCCCAGGACCGGAACCAGGATAACGATCAGCAGGAGGACGATGCGGAGTCGTTCCGGGTTGTTCTTGACGATGCGCTTGGAATAAAAGCTGCCGAGGCCGCTCGAAATCAGCATCGAAAAGATGATGACTGTAAGGGCATAGGTGGGGTGGCCAAGCAGCAGAACGAATTTCTGGATCAGCGAGACCTGGATCATGATGTAACCGGCACCGAGGCAGACGAAGTAGAGCAGAAAAAGGCGCAGACTACGGCTTTGCGGAAGGCGCTGACCAAGCACGAGGGGCGGAAGCAGCAATGTGACCAGCGTTGCCACGACGCTGACGAAGAGCACGCCGAAGAGCATTGGAACGGCGCGGTTGATTTTGTAATCGGCACTTTCTTTGGATGTGACCGTGAGGAAGTCGAAGATGTCGCGCGGCTGGACTGTGTAGAAGAAAAAGGGCCGATTGTCGTTTACCGGGGTGACATTGTACTGGTAGTTGGCAAAGAAGGCTTCGCGGTCGACTGTGGAGAGAAGTTCTTGAAAGGGGCTGGCGCGAGGAGTGAGGGGATAGTAGACCTGCTCCATATTACTTTCCTTCATGGCGGCAATGGCCTCTTGGACGAAGGCAGTGCTCATGGGCTTGCGGGAGAGGATGACGGTATCGGTAGCGCCCCACCCCTGGATTTGTCCCGAGCCTTCACGTGCGACGATGACGTGCTGGGCAGGATTGCGCTCGCCGAGTCGCTCGAGGGCATCAATGGTGAGCGAAAGCAAGCGTAGCGATTCGCGTGGGGGATCAAAGCCCCAACGGGTGAAGGAGAGTATGCCGTCATCGGAGAGATGGCTCAAATAGTCGTAGAAGGCGTCTGAAGTATAGAGGTTGTTTTCGCTCAGACTGAATGCACCAGCGGCAGTAGAGGCCCAGGTATCGACGAGGGTGGCCTGGATAACCTGATACTTTTCAGAGCTGCGCCTGACGAAGCTTCGTCCGTCTTCAACGAAGATGCGGATTTCGGGGCGGAGGTAGAGATTGTGGCTGAGTGAAGGGAATTTCTCTCGCATGACAGTGGTAGCGATGATCGGGTTGATCTCGACGCCGGTGATGTCTTTACTGCCACTGATGAATGCGCGAGAGACGTCCCAGCCGCCGCCTGGCCCGATGATGAGAGTCTTGGCACCAGGCTTCAATTTGTAAGCAAGAGCGGGGCCGCCTTTGAGAATAGTCTGTCTGGCTTCGCCGGTGAGCTTGTCGTGATCCTGGGTGAAGATGCCGGTGGATGCGTCAGCGTCGATGACGATGCTGGGGAGCCCGGTGCCGCCCTCTTTCGTGACCGCGATACGGGAAAAGCTATTCCACTTCACGAATGCTTCGTTGGCCAGGGTGCTGCCTTTGGCGTAGCGAACGTCGATCCAGTCGAGGCGCATATTGAAGACGAAAAGGGCCGTGAGGGAGAGGGCTAGCGCAACTGCTGCAACCCGGCCTGTGTGTTGTTTGGCGAGGTTGTACCAGATAGCTGATGTTGCCGCGAAGAGTACAGCGACCGTGATTACGGTGTTAGGGCCGCCGAAGGTGTCGAGCAGGGGAATGAGCAGAAGGCAGCCGGCAGCCGCACCAAGCAGATCAAAGAAGTAGACGCGCTCGATCCGGTCGATTGTCTCGGAGATGACAAGGGATACGATAGCGCCAGCCAATAGGAAGGGGAGGGCCGAGAAAAAGTAGATGACTACGAGTTCGAGGTTGCCAGGGCTGCCCTTGCGAGTGAGTAGGAAAACGAGCGAGGCTATGACTGAGATGCTATTGAGGGCGGCGAGGCGGCCCAGCTTCTGATAGAGAGTGCCTGACCAGCCGCTGACCACGTATGAAAAGACGCCGCCTGCACCAAGGCCAAACAGAGCCACGGAAATAGCCAGGAAGGCGAAGTGATAGTAGAAGATGACGCTGTAGATGCGCGTGAGTGTGAGCTCAAGCAACAACGTCGCCATGGTGGTGAGCGCTACACCGGTATAAATGGTGGACCAGTTAGTGCCACTGGACAGGGGATACGTAGTAGAAATTCTTGTCAACTCTACATCATACCCGCTGGTGGTGCGGGGTCTTCAGGCCTGCCGGCTGCGCCTAGTGGAATTCTGATTAACAACAAGCCCAAAAGACCGATTACAACGATGCCGAGGGCGAAGCTGGGGTCTGGGGTGAATTCCCAGGTTTTGATTTCCTGCCAGGCGAGGTAGGCGGTGATCAGTCCGCAGAGGGCTTCGCCGGCGATCAAGCCCGAAGAGACGAGGACACCAGCGTTTTCTACGCGGGCGCGTTGCGCTTCGTTGAGACCACGGCGTTCTGCGATGGTGTCGCTGAGCCAGCGCAGGAGGCCACCAAGGAAGATCGAGAATGTGGTTGCGAAGGGCAGGTACATGCCTACGCTGACCAGCATTGGGCTCTTGACTTGCACCATAATCAGGGCGACGCCGAAGGCGATGCCGACCAGGATAAGCGGCCAGGCCATCTCTCCTCCCACAATGCCCTGGGCGAGCGAGGCCATCAGGCCGGCTTGCGGGGCTGGCAGCGCTTTGTCGCCGAAGCCGAGGCCGCCTGCTTTGAGGTTGCCTTCGTTCAGGATCCAGAGCGGCCAGTACATGGCTGCGCTGGCGACAATAACTGCAACCAGTTCAACTAGCTGAATCGTGCGAGGAGTGCCACCGAGAAGCCAGCCTACCTTGAAGTCTTGCAGGAGTTCGCCAGCTACGGCTGAGCTGACGCAGACGACGCTTGCGACGCCGAGTACGGCCGTTACGCCCTGAGGCCCGGTGACACCGAGGGCAACCATAAGCAGGGCGGCGATGATGAGCGTTGATAGGGTAAGCCCTGAGATAGGGTTGTTCGAGGAACCGATGACACCGACGAGGAAGCCGGAGATCGTGGCAAAGAAGAAGCCGACGACGATCATGACGATGGCTGCCGTGACGCCGCCGCCGATCGAATCCGCGAGGTAGGTGTAGAGGACGCACATCACGGCGAAGAGAACGCCGATTAACATGAGCACAACTTTGGAGCTCATGTAGCGTTCGGTGCGGTTGAGCTTTTCGAGATCAACCTTGGGGCCGGTGAGTTCGCCGAAGGCGCGTTGCAGCCCGACCGAAAGATTCTTGCGCATTTTGAACATCGTGTAAGCTGCGCCCACTAACATGCCGCCGATGGCTATGGGACGGACGATGTAGCGCCAGACGGCATTGGTCAGACCGGCCCAGCTTTCGTCTGTTGCGTTGGCGGGCAGGTATTGCTGGATATTGGGGCCGAGGATATAGAGCAGCAGAGGCACGAAGATACCCCAGGCGATGACGCCGCCTGAGAATTGGAGGGCGGCAAGTTTGGGGCCAATGATGTAGCCAACGCCGATGTAGGCAGGGCTTACCGTGGGGCCTGCGATCATCGTGGTTGCGCCGACTGGAATCGTTTGGGTGCTGCCCGCCGGGCCGAGGCGCAGAAGGCTCTTACCAAGCTGGCCGACGTGGATGAAGAACTCTTTGTCGACGGCAAAGAACTTGAAGACTCCCATAAGGTAAACCAGGCCGCCGGTACCGATGTTCCAGAAGAGGAAGTTGGCGGCACCCGAGCCTTGCTGGCCGGCCTTGTGAATTTCACTCGCGGCGACGGATTCGGGAAAAGGCAGTTCAGGGTCTTCGACTAAGGCGCGCCGGACGAGGCTGACAAAGAGGACGCCGAGTAGGCTCCCGATGACCATGAGGACGGTGGACTTCCAATAGGCTTCGGGGCCGCTGAAGGTGGGCCAGACTTTGGCGATTACGAAGGCGGGGAGAGTGAAGATCGCACCCGCAGCGACGCTTTCGCCGATCGAGCCGGCGGTGCGGGCGATGTTTTCTTCCAGGATTGTCCCGCGCCACATTCGGATGACTGCCATGCCGATAACGGCAGCCGGGTATGTGGCGGCGATGGTGATACCGGCGCGCAGGCCGAGGTAGGCGTTGGCCGCACCAAGGATGACCGTCATCACAAGCCCCAGGGCGAGCGCGGCCCAGGAGAACTCTTTCATCTTCATGTTTTCGGGTACGTAGGGTGTGTGTTTGACGCTCATCGATGATTCCTTGCGAGTGTCTAACAGCCTACATCGAATTAACTCCAAAAAGGACTCGATTCGATTGGGCTGAAACATTAACAATCCTGCGAACAAACAGCGAATCTTTGCGTTTACACTAGTTAGCATGCTGCGGCTCCTTCCATTGATCTTTAAGAATTCGCTGCGCAGTAAACGCCGTAGCATTTTGACGATTCTTTCGGTGACGATGTCGTTTACGCTTCTAGGTGTTCTGTTCGCGATGTACAACGCTTTGTACTTTGAGGATCCGACTCCGTCACAGGCCCTGCGATTGATTACACGCAATCGGATCTCTCTTACCGTGATCATGCCCGCTTCTTACAAACAAAAAATCAAGTCTGTGCCCGGGGTTCAGGACCTTTACATCTCGATGTGGTTTGGCGGGACGTATAAGGACCAGGCTGCGGACCAGGGAAACAACTTTGCACGCTTTGCCGTAGAGCCAGAAGACTTTTTTAAGGTACAAAAGGACCTTATTTTGCCCGAAGACCAAAAGCAGGCATTTCTCAGAGAACGCACAGCTTGTTTGGTAGGCAAGAGGTTGGCCGATAAATTGGGGATCAAGCTTGGAGAACGGCTGATCTTGAAGGGTGATATCTTTCCGGGCGACAAAGAGCTGATGGTGCGAGGGATCTTTGAAGACCCTTTCGCCGATGAGATCCTGTTTTTTAACATCGAGTATCTTTATCAGAGCCTGTCCGCCGGAAGGCGCGATTTCGCCGGAACGTTCAACATATTGGCACGATCCAAAGATGAGGTAAGTGCGGTGCAACGCGATGTAGACGAGATGTTCAAGAACGCACCTGGCGCGAACCGGAAGGTTGGGTGACAGAACAGACCGGAGGGTTGGGTGACACATTGAAGGCCGGCAGCCGATAGGGGGTAATGCCCTGGAAAGAGAG
>JAYSVS010000036.1:0-7170 GCA_043718395.1 Acidobacteriota bacterium | reverse complement strand
TTTGTTGCCGGCGTAGGCGACTTCGAGAACCATGGAATTGCTTAGGCTGTGGGCGATAGAGACATTCCACTGGCTGTTGTTGGGGGTGGTCATGGTGGTTGGGACGGGTGAGCCGATGCCCTGACCGATGGCGGCGCCGAGGCCGTTGGTAGCGCCTTCAGGTTGAAGGACGCCGTTGGGAAAGGGATTGCGCAGGAGGTCTGTGGGTGTTACGCCATCGACGGAGGTGACCCATGGGGTGGAAGCGCGAAAGGGGGCGGTGGGGTAGTTGTTGGCGCCGTAGGGGGCCATGGTGTAGAAGATGCCGCCGCCGAGGCGGATGACTGTACCGGGGCGAAGTTGGTAGGCGATGCCGATGCGGGGGGCGACTTTGCCCCATTCGATGCCTTTGAGATTGCGTCCGCTGATGCCTTTGCCGGGAAAGGTCCAGCCGCCCTTGAGGTTGAGCCCTGTGGTCCTGCTGAGGGGGTTGACGGCGGCGGGATCGAAGACACCGAAGCGGTCATGACGCTCGGTAAGGCCGGACTCAAAGTCCCAACGGAGGCCGAGGTTGACGGTAAGGTTGCGGGAGAGTTTCCAGTCGTCTTGCAGATAGAAACCATAGCTCTTGCTTTCGAGGGCGGGGCGGATACCGTGGACTTCGTTGCCGCTGGCACCGGTGCCGAGCAGGAACGAAGCGTAGCCAAAGCCGCCGATAGCATTGACGACGCGGGGGTCAGGGCCGGCAGTCATACCGCGGTTGAAGGAAAAGTTGAGACTCCAGGGAGCCTGGGAGTGGTTGACCATATTGCTGCGAATTTCGGTACCGGTTTTGAGGCTGTGGCTACCGAGGACTTTAGAGAGAGTGCCGACGAAGGTGTGGGACTGGTTGGCGGAGCGGAAGTTCCAGTGGTGGAGAAGGCCGGGCATTGTCATCTCTTCAACTCCGAATTCGGGGAAGGCGAGAAGGTCGGCACCTGCTTCGATATTGGCGGGGAGGCCGAGGGTGGTGGGCTTGAAGCCTAGGTTCTTGCTGGCTCGATCCAGGATGGAGCGGGCGAAGCCGTAGCGGAGACTGAGCAGGGTGGTGGGGTTCAGCGTCCAACTGTAATCGAGGGCGATGTTCTGCTGGCGCTCTTTGTTGGCAAAGCAGCCGCCGTCGGGGCAGCCCGGACCTTCCCATAAAGTGGGGGCTTCGTTACGGTTATTAAAGATGGTGTAGCGGAAAAAGAGGCGCTGCTGATCGTTGAAGTTGTGATCGACTTTGGAGGTAGCGCGATCAATGCTTGTAGGAGCTTTGCCCTGGAAGAAGAAGTTGTTCTGGCCGGTAAACTGCTGTCCGGGGAGGTTGGCCTTGGGGCCATAGAACTTTTGGGCGTTGACGGCGACTGGATCCATGCGGGAGGCGGGAATGCGATTGCCGGTAAAGGGAGAGCGAAGGAACTGGCCGGGACGGGCAGGGTCTGGGGTTGTGGTGAAAGGGTCGTAAATGGTGCGGAGCTGGCCGGCGGTGTTAAGGGTTTTGGAGAAGTCACCGGCTTTTTGTTCGTCTGTGGGGAGGGTCATGAAACGCTGGGTGGCGGCGAGCTGGCGGCGGCCTTCGTAGACGTTAAAGAAGAAGGTTTTGTTCTTGCCGTTGTAGACCTTGGGGATGACGAGAGGGCCGCCGAGGCTGGCGCCGTATTCGTTGCGCTGGAAGGAGCCGAGCTTGCTGCCGCTGGCGTTGGCGAAGTAGCTATTGGCATCCATGCGGCTGTTGCGGAGGAATTCGAAGACGCTGCCGTGGAGGGTATTGGTGCCGGACTTGGTGGCGATGGTGAGGATGCCGCCGCCGGAGCGGCCGTATTCGGCGCTGTAGGAGTTGGTCTGGATACGGAATTCTTCGACGCCTTCGATGGAGGGGACGGCGCTGTTGGCGTTCATGTTGGCAGTGTTGGCATTCATCGAGACGGGGACGCCATCCATCATGATGGCGTTAGAGGAATCGCGACCGCCATTCATGGTGAAACGTCCGATGGATTCGAAGCCTTCACCGACGCCGCCGTTACCGCCAGCGGGGCGGAAGCCCATGACGCCAGGGGTGAGCGCTGCGAGACCGAAGACGTTGCGTCCGTTGAGCGGGAGGTCGATGATGCGCTTGTTTTCAACGACGCCGCTAAGGGTGGCGGTGGTGGTGTCGACGAGTTGCGCGCCGCCGCTGACGGTGATCGATTCTGTGAGTGCGCCGACCTGGAGAGTGATGTTGACGGCAGCTTTTTGTTGCGTGGCAATCGGAATGGATTCGAGGACATAGGCGCGGAAACCTGCTTTTTCAGCGCGCATTTTGTAGCGGCCCGGGGGGAGTGGTGCGGCAAGGTAGAAGCCGCTCTCGTTGGACGAGACGCGGACGTTGAGATTTCGTTCGATGTCAGTGACGACGACACTGGCACCAGCAATCAGAGAGCCTGAAGGATCTGTAACAAGACCCGAGATCGACCCCGCTACGGTCTGTGCATAGATGCTGGGCGCTAAAAGCGCGAGGAGAGGTAAAGAGTACCGAAGGTGCGAAAGTTTTGGATTCATAATTTCAAAGTCCCGGATTAACAGAATTTTCTTTTGAAACTATACATGAAGGACGAGGAGAAAGGAAGCCGCCTGTGCGACTTTAGGGTATTGGTAGCCCAATTCCATATAATGTGAAGATTAAGGGCACCAACCCCAGTTCGGGAATCGTCTAAAAGAACAGGTTCTAGGAAGTACATGAAAAAACTCTTGTGTTTGGTTCTGGCTAGCTTTGCGATCGCTTTTGGGCAGGCTCCGAAGGCGGGGAAGGTGGAAGTGTTTCCGCTCGACCAGGTTAAGGCCGGGATGAAGGCGACGGCTTGGACTGTTTTTGAAGGTTCTGAAGTGGAAGCAGTGCCGATTGAGATTATTGGCCTGTGGAAGAATGCGTGGGGGCCGAAGCAGGACATCATTCTTGCGAAGATGTTTGGGAAGGCTTTGCGGACTGGTGTCGCGGGTGGGATGTCGGGTTCACCCGTGTATATCGACGGGAAGCTGGTGGGGGCAGTGAGTTTGCGGATTAGTGTGTTCTCGCCAGATGCGATTTGCGGGATAACGCCGATTGATCTGATGCTGGAAATCAACGAGTTTGATTCTTCCAAGCCGAAGGATGCCAAGACTCCGCAGACACTGGCCGGGAATCAGGCGGTTAGGGTGCCGGAGAATGTGCTGGCCGGGGCGATGATGCAGCAGATCGATACACCGCTGACGTTTTCTGGCTTTCATGAGGCGACTTTACAAAATTTTGGAGCGGCTTTGCAACAGATGGGCTTGCGGCCAGTGATGGGCGGGGCGGGCGGAGCTAATTATGAGACAAAGCCGGCTCCAGACTGGAAGACGTCGTTACAGCCAGGGCAGCCGATTGTAGGTGTGCTGGTTTCTGGAGACATGAATATCTCCGGGCTGGGTACAGTGACTTACAACGATGGCAATAAGGTGCTGGGGTTTGGGCATCCGTTCTTTAATATGGGTCCGCTGGATATGCCGATGGCCAAGGGTGAGATTCTAACGGTGTTGAGTTCGAGCTTTCAGCCGAATAAGGTGGGGAATACGACTGAGATTGTGGGGGCCTTGAGGCAGGACCGGCATTCGGGGATTCAGGGATTGCTAGGCGAGCAGGCAGAGACGATTCCGGTGACGCTGAAGGTACGCAATCTTGGAGCTGCGGGTGGAGTGTCTGGTGAGAAGGATTTTCGCTTCAATGTGTTTGTCAATCAGAAGTGGACACCGTTCCTGATGACGATGACGTTATTCAATTCGATTTCGGGGTTGAATGAGTTCTCCGATGAGACGACTTACCGGTTGAGTGGTCAGGTGGAGCTTGATGGGTTGCCGTCGCTCAATTTGAGCGGGATGGCAACGGTGAATGATAGCCCGCTGCCTCCGGCGATTGGGCTGGCTTCGTGGTGGGGTGACAAGTTTAATCGCCTTTATGGCAACACTTTGGTGAACCCCAGGCTGAAGGCTGTAAACGCGACAATTGATTTGATTCCAGAGCGGCGCGCCGCGACGATTGAGAGTGCGTGGATAGGAAAGACGGAAGTGGATCCGGGTGAGGAGATTGATCTGAAGGTATTTGTTCAGCCTTATCGCGGGGAGCGTCTGAGCCGGTCGCTGAAGATCACGATCCCAAGCGGGTTGTCCAAGGGGGAGCACCGTATTGTCCTAGTTGATGCCGATACATTGAACCGTGCGCCTGCGGTTGCGGGCAATGCAAATCGCTTTATTGAGTTGTCGCAAACCGTGAACCTGATCAATCAGGAGCGGGTGAATACACAACTCTACGCCATTATCACGAGCATGAAACCGACCGTCTACCTTGACGATAAAAGTCTGACCAGTTTGCCGGGTTCGGTGATGAATGTTCTACAGGCCGGGCGCGCTCCGACGCGGCCGATGCTTACTTTACTTGAGTCATATACCGAAGCCGCCGCGATTCCATTTGATTACGTGGTTAGTGGCAATTACAGTTTGCGCTTTTCGGTGCGCTAAGGATTCTTTCTCACATGTACAAATTTGCTTTCGTCCTTCTGGGCCTTGCGCTCACCGCAATGGCTGTCGATACGCGTTACTGGTCTCAAGACGCGCAGACTGATTTTGAAAAGGGAAATCTAAAGAAGGTGGCGCTGCGTAGCGATGGCCGGATTTCGCTTGCTCCTTCCGTTAAGGATCTGTCTGACCCCTCCATTCCTTATCTATGGGCGGCAGTGGCGACACCGAGTGGCAATGTTTATGCTGCGGGCGGGCCTTCGACAAACAAGAGCGCGATCTTTGAGCTGACCCGGGGCGGGCAGTCGAAGAAGTTTGCCGAGATTGAAGGCATGAATATCTTTGCTCTGGCGGTGGATCGTGGTGGGCGCCTTTATGCAGCGTCATCTCCGGATGGGAAGATCTTCCGGTTCTCATCCGCTGGTGTTGCTGAGACTTTTTATGACCCGAAGGCGAAGTACATCTGGTCGCTGGCGTTTCTGCCGAATGGCGATTTGCTGGCCGCTACAGGGGATAAGGGGGAGTTGCACCGGATTACGCCCAGTGGCAGCGGCAGAGTGTGGATGAAGCTGGATGAGGACCATGTGCGATCACTGGCGGTGGACGCCAAGGGCGTTGTGTATGTGGGCACTGAGCCGGGCGGGTTGATCATCAAGGCTGACGATCAGGGAAATCCGTTTGTGGTTTATCAATCGGCGAAGCGCGAAGTGACTTCGCTTGTTGCTGCGAAGGACGGGTCGATTTATGCGGGTGTGATTGGGCAAAAGAGCTCTGGGCAGTCGCAGTTGATTCCGCTGATGCAACAACCGGTCGTGATGGTTGCGCCGCAGCAGCAACAGGGGGCAAATCAGCCCCGTCCAGTGAATCCGCCTGCTACGATTCAGCCGAATGTGGTGCCGGGCGGGAGCGAGATCATTCGCATTGATGTGGATGGCGCACCTACGCGAGTTTGGATGGCGAACACAGATCTGGTTTATGCGTTGACCTTCGATGCTAGTGATCGCCTGCTAGTGGGGACCGGGAATAAGGGCAACCTTTACCGGGTGGATAGCCCGTCGCAATCGACGTTGTTGACGAGTTTGTCATCGACGCAAATTACGGCCTTTGCCAAGGACGGAACGCGATTGATTGCGGTGACCGGTAATATCGGGAAGTACTTTGAGGTGGGCCCGACGCTCGAAGCACAGGGTAGTTTTGAGAGCGAGGTTTTTGATGGTGGATCGTTCACGCAATGGGGGCGGCTGCATGCCAAGGAGATCGCAGGTGGCGGAACGGTCCGGTTTGAGACAAGGAGCGGAAATCTAGACCGTCCGACGCAGATGTGGAGTGCCTGGGCGGGGTTGAAGGATGGGCGGATTGTGTCGCCCTCTGCCCGGTTTCTGCAGTGGCGGGCAGTGATGGCTGGCGGGCAGATGGATGGGCCATCGCTGTCGCAAGTGGATGTTGCTTACTTGCCAAAGAATGTTGCGCCACGGGTGGATGTGGTGGAGGCGACGCCGGCAAATTACCGGTTTCCGGCACCATCGTTTACGATCATTCCGAGTGCAGTGACGTTGACGTTGCCCGCGATTGGGAAGGCTCAGACTAGTGTTTCGACGATGGCTGGCGATGGATCGAATTCACCATCGCTGACTTATGCCAGGGGTATGATTGGGGCTCGTTGGCTGGCGGTGGATGACAACAATGATGCGCTTGAATTTGCTCTTGAGATCAAGGGTGAGAATGAGCAGGGATGGAAGCCTCTCAAGGACAAAATCAGAGACCGGTATTACAGCTTTGATGCGACGGCTTTTGGAGATGGGAAGTATCAGGTTCGTGTGACGGCCAGTGATTCGATTGCGAATCCGCTGAACCAGGGGCTGAGCTCGCAGGGTGTGAGTGCTCTGTTTTTGATTGATAATACAGCTCCAAGAATTCAGGACCTTGGCGCTTCGCCGGCAGGCGGGCGGGTGAATTTGCGGTTTAAGGCTGGCGATGCTGCGAGTGTAATAACGAAGGCGGAGATTTCCTTGAATGGTAATGACTGGCGGCTGATAGACCCGACGGTGCGATTGGCCGATTCAAAGGATCTGGAATTTCAATTGCAGTTGGAGCGGCCAGGTGCGGGCGAGTTGACGATTGCAGTGCGGGTGACGGATGAGTTTGACAATCAGAGTGTAGAGAAGGTGACAATACGGTAATTCGCCGCGCGGCCCGTTATGCCCGGCGGATTGCATAGAATGTGGAATGTTGGAGACTGTGGATGAGTGCGAAAGACAAGACATCGCCGGAATCGCCAAAAGCGCCCTCAGTTCCTCGCGCACTTGAAGTGCTGGAGCGAATCGCCGGATCTGCCAGCGGTTTGACCTTGGCTCAATTGACCAGGGGATTGGGCTATCCGCGAAGCTCGGTGCATTGTTTGCTGGCGACGCTGGAAGGTGAAGGCTACATCCAACGAAGCAGTTCGCGCGGGCCTTACATCGCCGGAGGCCGCCTGATGACGCTGTCTGGCAAGGCGCTGGGCGGTGCCGGCTTACGCGAGAAGGCCTTGCCGGAGTTACGCCGTTTGATGAGAAGAACGATGCCGGCGCGAACCGGAAGGTTGGGTGACAGAACAGACCGGAGGGTTGGGTGACACATTGAAGGCCGGCAGCCGATAGGGGGTAATGCCCTGGAAAGAGA
>JAYSVS010000035.1:0-59466 GCA_043718395.1 Acidobacteriota bacterium | reverse complement strand
GGAACGCTTCGAGCCTGGCCGGAAATTACGGAAAACCTTGCCGATTCTAAGCGAGCCCGGACACGACAGAAGCGCATCTTAAGTTAACGCTTATGGGGGGACAGCCTGTCCCTTTTACCCTTTACCGGAACAAGTTCGAGATGTAGGCGGGAACTTTGATGGGTCGAATGTCGTTCGGATGGATTGGTGTAATAATCGAATTTTGGGTGCCGGCAAAACTTCGATTTACGGGCACGAAAGCCAATGTTGACGCGACGTTGGACCGGGTATCCGGCTACTGCACGGGACAGCGCATCTGTCGCGTAGAGCGAGGGCGGGGCAGTGAAGGTGCATCGCGACCAATTTAATTTTGGAGATCGAGAGGGCATGTTGAATGAAGCTCTGGCGGACGGTGTGGTGTTGGGTTTTCCTATCGTTCCCCTTGCTGGCCCAGCGCTATCGCATTGAAACGGTTGCAGGGATGGATCACGCGAAGGAGGGGCCGGGTCTTACGGTCCTATTGCGCACCCCTTCAGATATCGTCGCCGGTCGTAACGGGGTTTTCTACGTAAGCGATAAAGACGACCACCGCGTTCGACGGATTGGGCCTGATTTTGCGATGACGACGTTGGCGGGAGATGGACATTGTTGCTTTGGAGGCGACGATGGCGCAGCAGCCCAGGCACGTATCGGCTATCCGCATGGCCTCGCGTTCGACGCAACGCGAAACCGGCTCTACATCGCGCAGCCCTTGCTTGGACGCATACGTGCGGTGGATATCGATACCGGGAAAATTTCCACCTTCGCCGGGACTGGGCAACTGGAATACAAAGTTGCAAATGAGAACAGACTCGCAACCATGGCTTCTATAAGTCCAAATTACATTGCCGTAGATGAACTCGGAAATCTGTTTGTGTCAGACGACAAGAACTATCGAATTTATAGGATCGATGCGGCCACAAGGACCATAAGGACGGTAGCGGGGACGGGGATTCAGCAGGTCCTGTTTGATCCGAAAGTAGGCGAAGAGGTTGCAGGGCTTACTGTGTCGATAGATCCGGTTCAACTTGCCGCTTCCCAGAATAGGGTAGTGTTCATGGACGGGTTCAATTTACGCGGTTTGGATTTGAATACGGGCCTGACTCACACCATTGTGCGCAACACCTCGAGCGTAGGTGGGATTCAAATTTCGTCAACCAATATCTATGGCAAGCCTGTATTCAGCGGAACTTCCATACTGACCCCTCTTACCCTCTATCTGGAAATCCACCGATTTAGCTTTGAAGATAGGCTTACCATTACTCTTCTATGGAATCCCCCGCTTGTCTATGACGCGAGCGCTGGACCCTATAAGGACCCCATTCGAGCATTCGCGCTCAACGGTTCGACGCTACTGACTATTGGCATGGGCCAGCTGGTATCCCGGCTAGTCGGCAAACAGCAGGTTCCTGTGGCCGGATTTGGACCGCCGCAAGCTTCGTCGCCGCCGCTCGGAAGTTACTTAATGAATCCGCGCGGCCTGTTACTAAAACCAAATGGCGAACTCGTTATTGCCGACACCGGAAATGCGAGGTTGCGGGTGCTGGATGTCTCACAACGAATCCTTCGAATTCCCAAGTCTTCTCGCCCGCATGAAAACTTTACGGAAACTTCCAGATTCGGCCGTTACAGCCCTGGAGGACTATCATCCGCTGCAAATGGCGAGGTATTCTTCACCGATGTAGAAAAACACAATGTGAAGGCCTTATCGGCAGACGAAGGAGAGGTCGGGCAACTTGCGGGAGGGAGCACATTGCCGGGATTCAGGGGCGATGGCGGCAATCCACTTTCGGCACGGTTTTCAAGTCCGGACGGCATCGTTGCACTGCCGGACGGGTCCATTCTTGTGGCAGACTCCGGAAATAACCGGATCAGACGGATTTCGGCGGATGGAGGTCAGATTACAACCGTGGCGGGAAACGGCACGGTCGCGTATGTTGCGGGCGCTGCACCGCTGGCTACCGGAATGTCTCCGTCCGATTTGGCAGTTGGACCGGATGGATTGGTCTATATCGCCGATCCCATCAACAACAGGGTCTATCGCTTCGATCAGGTACGGCGGACGATTGAGTCCATCGCAGGGACCGGCGTTGAAGGCTTTTCAGGCGACGGAGGATTGGCGACGCAGGCCCGTTTGTTTTACCCATCGGGTGTGGCAGTCTCCCGGCGAGGCGAAGTCTTCATTGCAGACGAGGTCAACAATCGAATACGGCGCATCTCGCCAGGCGGAATCATCCGGACTATTGCCGGCAATGGACGCTGGGCAGCGATGGGCGATGGAGGAGCGGCGTTGGATGCGGCGCTTAGCCCGGTGAGGATGCAGATAGCACCGGACGATTCTATTTATTTTAGCGACTCCGACCATCATCAAGTGCGGCGTTTGATTCTAACCTCGGCCGCCGGGCCAACGCCAGCTATCGCGGCCGGTGGCGTGGTGAGCTTGGCATCCGGCGGACGGCGCGCTGCGCCAGGGAGCCTTGTGAGCATTTACGGTTCAAATTTGGCCGGAGCACCGGTGGCAGCGGGCTCGTTTCCATTGCCACGAAGCATCGGCGGGGTTCAGGTTTGGTTGAACGGGATCGCACTGCCGTTGCTCTATGTCAGTGCTGGGCAAATCAACGCGCAAGTACCGAGCGACCTTCCGCCGGGACGAGCGAATATCGAAGTCTTGCGGGACGACGAACGCAGCAATACGCAGACGATCGATGTTGTCGGCGCGCAGCCGGACATTCTTAGCTATGGCGGAAGCAGGGCAGTTGCTCTAAACGAGAGCGGTGCGCTGAACGGGCCAGACACACCGGCTTCGCCTGGGGAGTACGTGGTCGTGTTTTTGACGGGTATTGGGGTGACGAATCCGGTTGTGGCCACCGGCGCCGCCAGTCCGGTCATTCCGCTGGCACGAGCTACGGGTGTTATCTCCGCGACCATTGCGGGAGAAGAGGCGGAGGTAGCCTTTCTCGGGTTGACCCCGGGTTACGCGGGATTGGCGCAGGCAAATATTCGCGTTCCGGCTAGTGCGCCTGCTGGCGATCAGGAGTTGATTCTTCGGGTGAGGGGCGTTGAGAGTAATCGGGTGAAGATAACAGTCCTACACCAGAACAAATGAGCCCTTCGAATGGATTTGTTCTCCGTTCGCGCATCCTACTACAATGACCGCTTGAAAGAGTTCCTTTTATAGCCGAAGGTCTTTCGCGCCACTTTGCGGTCGAACTTCCAGTTAATTTTCGTTCCTGTCTTGTTGATTCGCCGGGGCCACGCCTTGCACTGTCGCTGCAAGGTTTGGAGGTCTGGAATCCATCTCCAACGCTCCCGGCAGCCCCTAAACACGAGATAATCTGATGCCCCTCTCCTAGGGCGCAGATGTGCACGCGAGAGGCGCAAGCCGGAGCGAGGCACGCGCCGCATCATGGAAAGCAGCAAGAATCAATGGCATGAAGCAAGTAAGCACAACAAAAGGGCTACAATCTGCAGGATGGATAAGTTCGACAGAGAGGAGATTCGTACGCTGGTAATCTGGGCCTGGGTAATGTTTGTACTGTTGCTCGGCCTTGAGGCACAACGCACCTCACCCCTACCCATCCTCAAGCCCTTGGTAGCAGCCGCCTTTGGTGCGCCAGGCGCACAAGAATTCTTCTCCCACGTAAGCAATTTCACCGGAAGCTTCATGCTCGTCTACCTGGGCGGCCTGACCCTGACGTGGCCCAAACTCTGGTGGGTATGGATAGCGGTCCTCGCCGCGACATTTGCCTTTCACTTGAGTTCTGGCCTTCCACCGCAGGTGTCATTTTTCGCCATGATGTCTTTTGCGATGCTCCCTTTGCTCCTTGCAATCGGAGAAATACTCAAGCGAATATGGCCACAAGTAGGCATCCCCACAATATGGTCTGTTGCAAGCCTAATCATCTACAACGGGATCATCGAATTGATCCCTGGTGCCTATGCAAACTACGGGGACCCTATCGACTTCCTCTTCGGCATAGCAGGATCATTTGCAACACTACTCACGTTCTACGTCATGGCAAAAACCGAGTGATCACACTGTGCGGCGTCAATCAGAAGGAGAGAAGGAGGACAGCCGACGCGGTATATTCTGCAGCATACGCGGATTGGCGATATTGAACTCTTCGTGTAATGCTCGAACTACGTTTTGCAGAACCTTCATAGGATTGGAGTGAGTTGAAATGCGGAGTCTTCTGCTATTGCTTGCGCAAGCAGCACCGGGGATGGGCGGAACGGATTTGTTTGGAACCTGGACGGGAACTTTGGAGCATCAGGGCGATAGTCAAGGGGTCTGCGTTTACGTAGCCCAAGACGGAAAACAATTAAAGGGACGGATTGCCTATCGACACGATACGAAAGTGTCTTCCATTGAGGGTCTTTTTGTGGAAGATACTGTTGACTTTGCAATCTCGGATGGTGCTTCCGCGAAACTTACTTTTCGCCTTACTGGTTTGGATACAGTTTTGGCTGGCTCGTCGACTGTAGCTGGGATATCTGAATCGATCACGTTGAAGAAGTACGTGATTCCGTCCCAATACTACCGGTTTGGAAAAGGTCTTGTTGAGCCCGTCCCGATTCGGACGAGCATGCCAGAATACACACAGAAAGCGCGTGAGGCGAGGATGCAAGGCAGCGTCTCACTGTGGGTACCAATCGAGTCGAGCGGCGCGGTAGGTCCAAACGTGACCGTTCTTAGCAGCTTAGGTCTCGGTCTTGATGATGAGGCGATTAAATGCGTAAGGAAGTGGATATTTTCTCCGCCAGACTACTACTGTAATCCCAAGCCATTGCACAAACGAATCAATATACAATTTAAGCTTTTCGACTAGAGAGGGGGACAGCTTTCCCCTTATCCCAGATCAATTCTGCTGCCCCTGGACTTTCCACCGAACCAAGGAAACGGAACTTCTAAGGCTTTGCGCATAAACACAACCTCCCCAAAGTTCGTGACATCCTTGTCGCCTTCGTCGCCTCATCCATGACGCGACGCACCAAACCCCGTTACCGGGAGGGCCTGACCCAAAGCACCATTTCAGTTCGAGACCTTGGCAGTATTCTGCTCGACAGCTCTCGCATTGTCAAGCCTATAACTTTTATAAAGTGTAAGGTTTTTCCTTGCAATAGTGTTAGGTATTTGCCACGGTCTAATTCTTCACGTGATCAGCAAATCTGGACTTCTCAAGCAAATCGAATCACATCCAGCTTGTAAGACCGACACCCTAAAATGGTTCGCATGGGCCAACAAACTTAAATGTGCCTCATTTGCTGAGCTTCGCGCCGCAGAGCCAGATCTTGATCGCGTGGGCAGTGCTTACATCTTCAATCTGAAGCACAACACCTACCGACTGATTGTGACGATTCACTTTCCCTCACAGAGCATCTGGGTCAAGGCATTACTTACACACAAGGAATATGATCGAAAGGATTGGATGAAATGGGCCTGACACTCAACGCCAAACGCTACTCCAGCCTACTTGCGGAACACGTGCCGCGCCGGATTGATTCTCAAAGTGAGTACGACCATTGGGCCGATTGGCTCGAGGCAACACGCTTCGATGAAGCCAGCACGCCAGAGGATCATGCGCTGGCAGACGTGATCACGATACTGCTCGAAGACTTCGACCGTAGAGAGCATCCAGACCTTTCTTCCTCAGACCCGCTTACCATGTTGCACTACGTGATGGAGCGGCATTCCATCACCAAAGCCGACCTGGGACGATTGCTCGAGGTCAGCCGCGCCACTGCATCTAACATTTATAGCGGCAAGCAGGGCATTTCCAAACGCTCAGCAGCCATACTCGCGAAACACTTCAAGCTTTCCATTCAGGCGTTCCTTCCGAATATGGAATAGGCATCTCGACCCGCATGAGAACTTTTCGATTTCGAAGTCACGATTCACTTTAACGGCATTTGCTCGTCAACAATCGGAGCCCGGCGTGTGCCCACCCGCAGCCTGTTCATTTCCGGCTTCTGCGAAATACAAAAACATTCCCCAGAACAAACTCTAACCCCACTCCGGGTTAAGCCCAGTCAGGTCAAATGGATAGGCTGCGATTGTAGGGCTTCCAAAGTGATACGGCAATCAGGCGGACATCGATTTGTCTGCCGATGCCATCCGCAAAATTACCGTCTGAATCGTGGCTGGATAGAGCCTGTGCTCTTGCTCCAGAATTCTTGCGCTAAGGGTCTCTTCCGTGTCATTTGGCTGCACCGCTACCTCGGCTTGAGCAATGATTGGCCCCGTATCGAGCCCCTCGTCCACCCAATGTACCGTGCATCCTGTCACCCTTACGCCTGCATCGAAAGCTTGCTTCTGCGCATGCAAACCAGGGAAAGCCGGCAGCAGCGAAGGATGAATATTCAAGATCTTCCCGGCATAAGCAGCAATAAATTCCTTGCTCAACAATCGCATAAAGCCAGCAAGGCAAACCAGATCCACTCCCGAATCCATGAGGATCTGAATCACTTGCTGGTCAAAGTCCACCCGTGGCACCCCGTGAGACGACAGCGCAAAAACCGGCAAGCCATTCTCCCGCGCGTAAGCCACTCCACCAGCATCCGGCACATTAGAGATCACACAAGCAATTTCGGCCTGCACCTCGCCCCGCTCCACCGCCCGATGAATCGCCTGAAAGTTCGATCCACGCCCGCTCAACAAAACGCCGATGCGCTTCACGCGTAGATCACCTTCGGCTTCTCGCTCTTCTTGCCCTTCACCACGCGGCCCACTTCAATCGGCGCAAACCCGGCTTTCACCAGCGCCTGAGTCGACTTCTCGACATCCGCAGCCGCAACACAAACAATCATGCCAATCCCGAGATTGAACGTGCGGCACCAATCATCCTCAGGCACCTGCCCAATCTCGCGCAGCAATCCAAACAAGGCGGGCACTTTCCAGCTCTTCTTCAGGATCCTCGCGTTCGTCCCCGCAGGCAGCATCCGAGGCGTATTGTCTGTGATGCCACCGCCAGTGATGTGCGCAGCCCCCTTCAGCACTTTGATTTTCCGCAGTGCGCGCAGCCCACTTGCATAGCTCAAATGCACCCGCAATAACGCATCTCCCACGCTCTCGCCAAGCTGCGGCAACACGGTCGACACCTTGTACTTCGCCACCTCAAACAAAAGCTTGCGAGCCAGCGAATAGCCATTGGTGTGCAATCCATCGCTAGGCAAACCAAGCAGCACATCGCCCGGTGCAATCGTCGCGCCCGTAATCAATTGCTTCTCCTCACAAGCCCCGACGATAAAGCCCGCAACGTCGTACTCCCCCTTCTTATAGAGCCCAGGCATCTCGGCCGTCTCCCCGCCAATCAGGGCACAACCATTCCGCTCGCACCCACGCGCAATCCCGCGTATCACGCTCGAAGCAACGGCGGAATCCAGTTCCCCCATCGCAAAATAATCAAGAAAAAACAACGGCTCCGCCCCTTGCACCATGATGTCGTTCACACAGTGGTTTACCAGGCATTCACCAACAGTGTCATGCTTGCGGGCCGCAATCGCCACCTTTAGTTTGGTGCCAATGCCATCCGCACTCGAGATCAAAACAGGCTGCTTATAACCCTTGATGCGGAAGGCAGCACCAAAGCTGCCAATGCCCGTAAGCACATTGGATGAGAAAGTTCTTTTGGCGGCATCCTTGATCGACTCGACGGTTTTTTCGCCTTCTTCGATGCTGACGCCAGCTTGACTATAAGTTATGGGCATGAATAGGAAATCTTCTATACTTTAGCAATCCATATGACGATGCGGTGCCGGTAAGTCCTTACAAACCGCTATTTGTGACAGTGCCCAGATCAGGCGACTCCCGCTAATCGCGCAATCGCCATCGCATTCGATTCCGTGGTGACCCCGGGCTTCAACGTATAGTCGAAGTCCAGCGGGTCACCTTCACCGCGAGAGCACATGTGTACATTGACTCCATGCGGCGCATCTGTAGCAATTTCCGTCAACGCCAGATCATGAGTGGATAGGGCA
The DNA here is from genome assembly GCA_043718395.1 of Acidobacteriota bacterium. GTDB lineage: Bacteria > Acidobacteriota > Terriglobia > Bryobacterales > Bryobacteraceae > Bryobacter. The sequence continues at coordinate 51,471 of JAYSVS010000035.1, read as the reverse complement.
CCAATGGCGCCATGCTGCAGCAAGGTCTTGACCACTGCCTCAGTGGCGACCCGGCGATCCCGTGAGTTCGTCCCACTCATAATCTCATCCACCAGAAACAACACAGCATCACCCGCCCGCGCCCGTTCGATCATGATCCGCAAGCGGTCCATCTCGGCCATAAACTTCGATTTTCCGTTCAGCAACGAATCGACAATACTCAGCGACGCACATACCGACAGGGCCGACACCTGCAACCGTGCAGCCCGTACCGGTGCCCCCGCAAACGCAAGCACCGCATTGATTCCAACCGCCCGCAACAGCGTACTCTTACCCGACATGTTCGATCCACTGATGATGTAAAGCCGCGTCGCCGCATCAAAACATATGTCGTTCCGCACGCAAGCTTCCTGCGGCAACAATGGATGCCCAATCTCAATCCCACGAAACACAACCTCACCGCCAACCAGTTCCGGCATAACGTTTTCAGGGTTCTCAAACGCATAGTTAGCCAGCGACTGCAACGCCTCAAACTCACCCCAAGCCGCCAGCCAATCTGGAAGCGAAGCCTGATTCCGCCCCCGCCACGTCTCAATCGCAATCGTCAACTGCGTACCCAAAACCAGCACCAGCGACGGCACATAAAACCAATCCTTGTTGCGTTCGCTCATCGCGCCGAGCAACCGCTCCAATCGCCGCACCGCCGCTCCGCTCCCTTTCACCCGGGCCACCAGCCCAGTCAGCTTCGCGCTTTGAAACTCCTGCTTCTCCAGCAACTCCAGCCCATCCCGCAGCACCTCTGCCTCAATCGATACCGACCCCAACCACCCCTGCATCTGCCGAATTCGCTCCTGAAACTGTAACCCCACCATCGCCTGAATCCCCAACACCGGCACGGCAAACCGAGCCACAGCCTCCCAGCTCAACACCTTCAACCCGCCCGCCACCACCAGCAAGATCAAGATGGTCACACTCACCATCATCCCTACCCGCAACATCGGATGAAACTGCATCGCTGGCAGTTCCAGCCACTCGATGAAGGTCTCCCAACGGGATTCAAAAGATTCAAATCGTCCCATCGCCACCACGCTCTCGCGAAGCTCATACATCTCGCGCAGCTCAAGTACAGCCTCCTGGCGCAAGCGGCTTTCCTCCCGCGTCACCGGCTCCTTCAGATACTTCGCAAGGCCAAGCTCGCCAATAGTAGTGCGGGCGGAACACACCAGTTGAAACAGAGACCCCTCGCCAAACAAGCTCAAGTCACTGGCATAAGGATGTTCCGCCTCTTCAAACCGATCCCCGGCGGCACCAACCCCAACCCACTCCCCAGCCACCCTTTGTACTGCACGCTGATACCAGCGAATCACCCGGGCCAACCGCCCCACCTCATCCCGGCTCGCATTGAAGCGCCGCACCGTAAACACCAGCAACGGAAGCGGTATCGCAGCCACCCACCACGCCAACTCGCCGCGAATCGCAAAAACAACAGCGGCGATAAACGCCACCCCCACCCCGATCATCGACAAACCGGAAGAAGCCGCCGCGCCCTCAGCCTCCGCCACCTTAGACTGTAAAGAAACAACCCGCCCCGCATACCGTTCCCGAACCTGTTCAGCATTCATGTCCACCTAAGTATGAACCAGCCTGTGAGGGGGCATAATGAAGGATTAGGTTTGGCCCCCAAGAATGCGAATCAAAAGCACAACCATCTCCCACTTCCGTGGAATCGCCAATCTCGAATTAGCGTTCGATGCGCAAACAACAGTCCTCGCAGGCGTGAATGGCGTGGGCAAGTCCGCAGTGCTTGATGCGCTCTCCGTTTCGCTTCCTCTGATCGATTTTGCGACAGGTCTTTCAATCAAGTGGCGGCAGGGCAAGGCAGAAGATGTTCAGGTCGGTTTTGACGCTTACGATTTGACAGTTTGGATGGACCTTTATGGGCAGCAGCTAGTTCTCACGGCAGTTTCGGTCAAAAAAGCGCGAGTCCGTAATCGATTGGAGAGCAGTGGCACTGTGCACGGTATCAAATCTGGTCAAATTTTGGCTGGGGATCGCGTTAGTCCACTGATTGTTCACTACTCTGCCACCAGGGCGGCACTTGATATTCCAGAACGAATTCGATCTAAGAAATCCGATTCTTCAATCGGTAGTCCGTATGACTCGCTCTTGTTTGAAGGGATTGACTTTCGGCACTTTTTCGCTTGGTTTAAGGAACAGGAGGATCTCGAAAATGAGAGTCGCCTAGAACACCCCAACCACCGCGATGAAGCGCTGTCGGCTGTCCGTACGGCGATTGAACGGTTTACAGCATTTGAGGGGCTTCGTGTCCGCCGCAAGACCCCAATGCGAATGACGGTTCATAAAGCTGGAATCGAATTTAGCGTCAATCAACTCTCCGACGGCGAACGCAACATGCTTGCGATGGTAGGCGATATTGCACGACGCCTGGCACTGCTAAATCCTGGTTCAGATGCTACTTCCATTTTGGCAGGCGAAGGAATTGTATTGATTGATGAGATTGAACTTCACCTTCACCCCAAATGGCAACGGGACATCATCTTCAATCTCGAAAAGACTTTCCCAAACTGCCAGTTCATCGTCACCACTCACTCCCCTCAAGTCCTGAGCCACGTCCACGAAAATCAAGTCTGGATCCTTCGCCACAACGCTCAAGGCGACGTAGAAGCCGTTCGCCCGCAAGCCACCTTCGGAATGGATTCCAACAGAATCCTCGAAGAAGTCATGGAAGTTCCAGAAAGACCGAAAGATACAAAAGACCGAATTGAGCATCTCTTCGCCCTGCTAGGTTCAAATGACAGCGCCCGCGCCAAGCTTGAATTGAGTAAGCTCGAAACTCAATATCCCGATTTGCCCGAACTCACCCAGGCACGCGCACTCCTCCGCCGCAAGGAAATTATCGGCAGATGAGGCATGTTCGCAAAGGCGCCGAACCCGCCGAGTTCGCAGACTGGAAGCTCGAAGAAAACGAAGACTGGCATCCCACCTATGCAACTTTTCAGAACCCGCAAAAAAGCGGCCTCCACAAAAACCTTTTGACAGAGCAGTTTTTTACTTGCTGCTATTGCGGAAGATCCATCCAAGCCGCTGACAGCCACATTGAGCACTTCCGGCCACAGGAAACTTACCCCAAGCTTCAACTCGAGTACTCCAACCTGCTGGCCTCCTGCATCAGAGAAACACCAAAACATGCGCAGCTTCATTGCGGCCATCTGAAGGACTCGTGGTTCGAAGAAGATCTTGCGATTTCACCACTTGACGAAACTTGCGAAACCCGATTTGGCTACTTGCTCACTGGCGTCATCCACCCCAGCCGAACCGACGATGTGGCGGCCCAGGCAATGATTCGAGTTTTGGGACTGAACAGTGAATATCTGAAGAATCGCAGAGAAGCAGCCATGCTAGGGGTGTTTGATGCCCTCTTCCTGGAAACGGCAACCATCGATGAACTGGATTCACTGATCGAAGGCTACTCCCAACCAGTCGAAGGCCGGATTTCGAATTTCTACCAAGTGATCGTTCGATTCGCTCATTGGCATAGGGCTTGGCTCGCACTGGGATAGCATGGCAGCATGTCAAGGATCGCGCGCGTAGAGCCCCACCTGCTCACCTTCCCCTTCCCCGAACCTCTCAAGCTCAACTACCACGGGGGCGAGCGCATCATCTACAAACGGGACGCGATGCTCATCCGCATTGTCAGCGACAAAGGCCGCATCGGTTACGCCCCCGGCCAGGGCAGCGAAGCCGCACAAACCATAATTGAAACCATAATCGGCCCGTGGCTCCTTGGCAAATCCCTGGCCGACCCAGACGCCCTCCGAGTCCAGTTTCTCCTCGGGCCAGGCCAAGACGCACAGGTAGCCAAGATCTATTTCACCGTCGAAGTCGCTCTCTACGATTTGGCCGCACAAGCAAAAGGCATTCCCGTATCCGAACTCCTCGGCGGCCGTGTCCGCGACAAGATCCGCCTCTATGGCTCTGCCGGTATGTACATGTCCCCGCAAGGCTACGCCGACGAGGCTGCCGAAGTAGCAAGGCTCGGCTTCAAAGCCTACAAAATGCGTCCCGGCATGGGTCCAGAAGCCGACCTTGAAGCCGTTCGTCTCATCCGGGAACGCATCGGCCCCGGAATAGACATCATGGTCGACGCCCACACCTGGTGGCGCATGGGCGATCGCAGCTACAGCCCGGAAACTGTCGAGCGTCTCGCCCGCGAAATGGCCGCCCATGACCTCTGTTGGCTCGAAGAACCCTTCACACCCCACAAGCACGAACTCTATCGCGCCTTGCATGAAGAGGACATCGTTGCCCTCGCCGCCGGAGAGCATGAACATACCGAGGATGGCTTTCTCGATCTCATGCACGGCCCCTGCGTCAACTTCATTCAAGCCGACATCGTCTGTCAGGGTGGCTACGCGATGGGCCGCCGCCTCTTTACTGAAATCGAGAAAAGCGAGCTCCGCTTCGCCTTCCACAGTTGGGGCACCCTTCTTGAAATCATCGCCGCCGCCCATATAGGAATCTGCTGGCCCGAACACGTCGTCGAATGGCTCGAATACCCGCTCTACCGCAAGGCCGGCCAAAACATCATGTACGAATTTCCACTGGCTGAAGAGATCCTCAAAGAGCCGCTCAACATCGTCGATGGCGACTTGATCGTACCCCGCACCCCCGGCCTCGGCGTCCAAGTCAATGAAGCGGTGATCGAGAAATACCCTTGGCAGCCCGGCCCCTGGAGCACATTCACCCTGATCGAGCCTCCAGGCACCTGGGCCGTCTACAACGATCACAGCGTACAGTGGGGAGGAGAGCAGTAATCTGCAGTATGGTCGAGCTCCTCAGTAACCCACTCACGCCCCTTTCTATTGCCGCCGCCGGAATGGCCTGTGCGGTGCGGGCACCCTGGTGCGATTGGCTGGCACCCAGCGTATACAAAGGGGGGTCGCAGCGAAAAACGCTCGCCCTCACCTTTGACGACGGCCCTAGTGAAACAACCATCGAGCTGCTCGACCTTCTGGATCGCTATGGAGTCCGCGCCACCTTCTTCATGTGCGGGGCCAACGTCCGCCGTCTGCCTTCCGTAGCGCAAGAGGTCTTCTGCCGGGGCCACGAAATCGGCAATCACACTTACAGCCACAATCCGCTCTATCTGCGCAGCGCGGATTTCATCGAGCGAGAGATCGCAGATGCACAACAAACTTTCGAAGACGTGCTCTACTTCCGTCCGAAATACTTCCGCGCCCCCTTTGGTTGCCGCTGGTTTGGCCTCGGCGCAGCGCAGACTCGTCATGACCTTACAGGTGTGATGTGGACCGTCCTCGGCCTCGACTGGAAGTACCTAGCCGATCAGGTTGCCCGCCGCATCGCAGACCGTGCCCGCCCCGGCGGAATCATCTGCCTGCATGACGGCCGCAGCCTTCAAATCAACCCAGACATCCAGAACACCCTCGACGCTCTAACCTGGGCACTGCCTTATCTTCAGAAGCAAGGCTATAAATTTGAGACCATCAGTGAGTTGCTATGCACGAACAATCAACCGTCCGAGACGCTGATCGAGGATTAGACCTCACCAGCCGCGTCATCAAAGTCATCGCCGACACCCAAAAAATTAGCCCCGATCTGATCGGGCGAGAATCCACATTTGAAGAGCTCAAGTTCGATTCCCTCGACGGCATCAACATTCTCTTCGCCCTCGAAAACGAATTTGACATCAACATCCCCGACGAAGCCGCCCGCCAGATCAAGAGCATTCCCGAGATGGTTCAAGGAATCGAAAAACTACTAAAGCGCCCGTAAATTCTGTTGCGGAATGCGTGGCTCCACTCCCAGCTCACGTGCCGCATGAATCGGCCAGCTCTAAAGTTTTTGTTCTAGCTGTTGCGCTATTCAAAGGTGATCTTATCGAGATCCGCCATTGGCTTCGGATACTGCATCTCCATCTCTTCCATCGTTTCTCGCAAGATCTCTGAAACAGCCAGGTTCCGGTACCATTTACGATTGGCCGGGATCACGTACCAGGGCGCACGGCTTTTGCTGCATTTCTCTAATGCCGCTTCAAAAGCATCCACATAGTCATCCCAATGCTTGCGCTCTTCAAGGTCTTCAGTATTGAACTTCCAGTTCCGCTCCGGGTCTTCGATGCGCTCCTGAAAGCGCTTCTTCTGCTCTTCCTTCGAGATATACAAAAAGAACTTGACGATGTTGGTGCCGCTTTCCACCAGCATCTCTTCAAAGTGATTGATTTGCTCGTAACGCTTTTTCCATACCTCGGCCGGGACAAGGTTATGCACGCGCACAATCAGCACATCTTCATAGTGGCTTCGATTGAAAATCCCGATGGTCCCCTTACGAGGCGTCGCCTGATGCACTCGCCAGAGATAGTCATGTTCTTTCTCCGCACCGGCTGGTGCCTTAAAAGAAGTCACTGTGACACCCTGAGGATTCAGACCCGTCATGACCTTGCGAATCGTGCCGTCTTTGCCGCCCGCATCGATCCCTTGCAACACTGCAAGCAAGGATCGTTTGCCTTCGGCATAGAGCAGATACTGCAACACACTCATTCGGTCGATATTCTTCTCCAACCGGGCCAGCCCCTCCTCTTTGTTGTCGCAACCCGGAGTGCTTTCCGGATCAATATCAGTCAGCTTAAACTTTGAGCCTGGCTTCACCAATAGCTTCGAACGGATATCGCCCATCTAATTCATCTCCTCTTTGCCAGCATACATTTCATTGATTTCAGATGAGAAATGCTCAATCGCGACGCTCTTGCGGATCTTCATTGTCGGTGTCACTTCACCATGATCGATCGATAGCTCGCGCGGCAGAATCTTGAACTTGCGAATCTGCTCATGGGGCTCCACTTTTCGATTCACTTCTTTCACCATTCGCTGGATGACCTGTTCGGCTGGCTCTGTCGCCGTCTCAACAGCCACCGGGTTCAAACTAAACAACGCCGTGACAAACGACCTCTTATCGCCAACCAGCACTACCTGGCTGATCAACGATTCACCCTTGAACATTCCTTCGATCCGGTTCGGGTAGATCTTCTTCCCATTCGACGCCACGAGCAGTTCCTTTTTGCGGCCAGTGATGTACCAATACCCATCCGCGTCCACGCTACCAATATCGCCAGTTAACAACCAGCCATCGGCAAACACTTTGGCCGTCGCCTCTGCGTCGTTGTAATAGCCACTGAAGAGCGTCGGCCCGTTCAGGGCAATTTCCCCGTCTGGCATCAATTTGCACTCTACCGTTGGCAGCAGTTTTCCAATCGAACCCACAACGGGTTTCTTCACCGGATTGATATGTGTCACTCCGCCTTCAGTCAAACCAAATCCTTCGATCAAATTTACCCCAATTGCATTGAAGAAATTCGCCAGGTCCTTACCTAAAGGCGCAGACCCCGATACCGCCAACCTGATCTTGCCCCCCAGCTTCTCGCGTACCTTGCTGAAGATTACTTTGTCTAACAATCCCAGTGGCGCAGAGATCCAGACTGGGACAGACCGATCGGCTCGCCTGTAGTCATTCGCTTTCAGCGCCAGCCCCAGCCCGCCATGAAACAACTTCTGTACCAGCGGCGGCTTCTTCTTCATCTCTGCTACGACGTTGGTATAGATGCGCTCCCAGAGCCGCGGCGGTGCCAGAAGAAAGGTCGGTTGCACACTCTGAATTTCCTTCGGCAACTTCGACAGGCTCTCACTGAAATAGATCACCATGCCAAAGGCCAAGGGCATCAATTGCAAGACCAGCCGCTGCGTAATATGAGCGCTCGGCAAGAACGCAATCGTAATGTCAGTGGGCCCCAGAGGCAGCACCGCAGGTGCGGCAGCCACATTCGCCACAATCGCCCTGTGCGTTACCAGTCCCATCTTGGGCTCGCCCGTTGAGCCTGATGTCAAATAAATGATCGCGTAATCTTCAGGCTTCGTCTCCACGTAAATTCGCGAAAAGAGCTGCGCATCCGCTGCCATCGCCTCGCGCCCCAATTCCCGCAATTCATCCAGCGTCATGACGCCTTCAGCGCTACCCGTCATGAGTATCCAACGAATCTCCATTGGCTCGGCACCAGACAAGCTAGTCGCCAGCGTCGCCAGCATCTTCGGGTTCTCGACAAATGCCAGCTTCGCCTTGCAGGCATTCAGCTTCGCAATCGCCTCACCTTGCGGATATACCGTGTACATCGCCGCCGCCGTCGACCCATTGGAGATGATCCCCATGTCGACAAAGTAAAACTCAGCACGAGTCTCACTCTGAATAGCCACCACATCTCCGCGCTGAATTCCCAGCGACCGCAAGCCACAAGTAATTTCCTTGACGATCTGCATGTATTGATTCCAGGAATAAGTGGCATTCTTGCCTCCACCCATGGGTTGAATCAAGGCAGTGCTATCGCCATACTTGGCCGCAGCCTCTTCCAGTGCCGTAAATACGGTGCGCGTGCTCATTTCGACGATGTTATCATCCCGTTTTGCATGAACTACGAAAGTGAACTTTTCTTTGCACAATCAGCCGCCCGCAAGGCCGGCGAAGCCTGCATCCGAATTTTGAACCAGGGTGTTGTCGCCGAAACCAAATCCGATGATTCTCCTGTCACACGCGCCGACAAGGAGAGCGAGCGCCTGATCGTCGCCATCCTCTCGCAAGCCTTTCCCGAAGATGGCTTCCTCGGCGAAGAGGGTGCCAGCCGCGAAGGCTCAAGCGGCCGCCGCTGGATCATCGACCCCATTGATGGCACCCGCGATTTCGTCCGCAACAATCGACTCTGGGCCATCCTGATCGGCCTCGAAGAAAAAGGTGAGCCCGTAGTCGGCATCTGCTATCTGCCGATGCTTGGCGAGATGTACTATGCCGCCAAGGGCCAAGGCGCATATTGGGACGGCACCCCCATCAAGGCCAGCACCATCGATTCCCCAAAGCAGGCCGTCATCTGCGTTAACAAACTCACCGCAGCCGTCAACCCTCCGTTTGGCTTGCCCTTGCTCGAATGGCTTTCTACCTTCTGGTGTGTGCGGGTTTTTGGGGGGATTTACGATGCGATGCTGGTCGCCAGCGGACGCATGGAGATCTGGATGGAACCCAGTGTCGCCCCCTGGGATCTCTGCGCCCCCACCTGCATCCTCCGCGAAGCTGGTGCGAAGTTTTTCGCACTCAACGGCAAAGACTCTATCTACGAGGGCAACGGCGTGGCCTGCGCCCCTGGGATGGAGCGGGAAGTCCGCCGCTACCTCGGCCTATAGCTCACAGGCAAACAAACATAGAATGGTGGGCATGAGGCTCCTCGTTTTTCTGGCTCTTGCTACGCCTGTTCTTGCACAATCGCCAGTCAGTTTCAACCGCGACATCCGTCCCATCATGGCCGACACCTGCTTTCGCTGCCACGGGCCAGACCAAAGCTCTCGCATGGCCAACCTCCGTCTCGATATCCGTGAAGAAGCAACCAAGCCCAACCGCGCGGGCCGTACGCCTATCGTCCCCGGCAATCCCGAGCAGTCTCAAATCATCGCCCGCGTCTTCCACGCCAACCCCGCTCGCCTGATGCCTCCTCCCTCAGCCCATAAAGAACTCAGCGATAAACAGAAAGATACCATCCGCCGCTGGGTCGCCGAAGGTGCCGTCTACGAAGGCCACTGGGCCTACGAGCCGATCCGCAAGCCCGAAGGCAAATCCATCGACAGCTTCGTTCAAGCCCGCCTGGACGCAGTCGCCCTCAAACAAGCCCCCGAGGCCAACCGCCGCACGCTCATCCGCCGCGTCACGCTCGACCTCACCGGCCTGCCACCAACGCCAGTCGAAGTGAGCACCTTCCTGGCCGACAAATCCCCCAACGCTTACGAAAAAATCGTAGACCGCCTCCTCACCTCCAAAGCCCATGCCGAAAAGATGACCATGCACTGGCTCGACGCCGTGCGCTACGCCGACACCTCCGGCTTCCATGGCGATAACCTCTACCCCTCCTGGCCCTACCGCGATTACATCCTTAATGCATATCTGAGTAACAAACCCTTCGACGTCTTCACGCGCGAGCAACTTGCCGGCGATCTCCTCCCCAATGCAACTGTCGATCAAAAGGTAGCCGCCGCCTTCAACCGTCTCAATCGCGTCTCAGCCGAAGGCGGTCTCCAGCCCAAGGAATACCTGGCTAAATACGGAGCCGACCGCGTCCGCACCGTCTCCGCCGTCTGGATCGGTGCCACGCTCGGCTGCGCAGAATGCCACGATCACAAATTCGATCCACTCCTGGCCAAAGACTTCTACGCCATGAAAGCCTTCTTCGCCGACATCAAAGAAACCGGCCTCGTCCCGGACCGCGGCAGCAAAGCCTGGGGCAGCGTCATGCCACTGCCCAGCCCTGAGCAAAAGCAGAAGATGGAGTCGATCCTCGCCCGCATCGAAGCGATCAAGGCCTCAACCACACCTAAGCCCGCCGATGAAGCCTGGCAGCGACAGCTCCTCGCCGATTACGAATCGAGCAAGCTCGCGTGGAAGATCCAGCGGCCCCTCACCGCCGCCTCGCAAAACGGCGCTACCCTCAAGATTTACAACGAAGAAGAGATCGAGATGATGCCTTATGTAGGCGGCATCCTGCGGCAATTCCGCGCCCCCGGCAACGGCCTGATCGTGGCCAGCGGCCTGAACCCCGATAACGAAACTTATACGGTCACCTTCAAACCCGCCGCCGGCACCTACACTGGCTTTGGCCTTGAAGTAGTGCAAGATGACGCCCTTCCCAGCAACGGCATCTCACGTGGCGGAGACCGTCTGGTCGTCACGGAAGTGGAAGTCCTCAACGGCAACAAGCCCCTTCCGTTCATCAGCGCCACCTCCAACATCACAGACCCCGCCTGGGAGCAACCCCCGCTCTCCGCCATCGATAACAACGCAAGCACTGGATGGGGAGTTCTCACTTACGGCGAAAATAAAAATCCCTTTCTCGCTCTCCGCCTCAAGGCTCCCTTCACTGCCACCGGCAACGAAATACTCACCGTCAAAATCCGACACGACTCTATCACTCGCAAGGCCGTCATCGGCCGCTTCCGTGTTGCGCTCTCCAGCGGCAACCACTCCTGGCCCGAAGGCACCGACATGACCGGACATCGCAACAAGGACGGCAAGAACCCGGGCGGACTTCCAGAAGCCGTCGTCAAGGCGCTTCGCAAGCAAGGCGAGATCGACGCAAAGACCCTGCCGCAGCACCGCCTCTGGATCGAAGGCGGCCTAGACGAAATCGCCCGCCTCGATCAGCAACGCTACTATCTGGACGAGGCGATTCCTAAAGTGCTCGCGACAGAAGCCGTCGAACCCGTCGAAACGCGCATCCTCCCAAGAGGTAATTTCCTTGATGAAACCGGCGTGATCGTCGAACCCGCTATTCCCGTCAAATTCGGCAAGCTCAACACAAACGGCCGCGCCACGCGTCTCGATCTCGCCAACTGGATCGTCGCCAAGCACAACCCCCTCACCGCTCGCGTGCAGGTCAATCGCATCTGGCGAATCTTCTTTGGCACGGGCATTACCAAGGTCCTTGACGACTTCGGCTCGCAAGGCGAAACCCCGGTCAACCTCGACCTCCTCGACCATCTCGCCTCAGACTTCCGTAGCGATTGGGATACTCGCCGCCTCATCAAGTTGATCGTCTTGAGCCAAACTTACCGGCAAAGCTCGGCCCCCGCAAGGGAGGCTGTCGGCAAAGACCCCGAGAATCGCCTCCTCGCCCGCCAAGCCCGCGTCCGTGTTGATGCTGAAGTGGTTCACGATCTCGCGCTGTCTAGCTCCGGTCTGCTCACAGAGCGCTTCGGCGGCCCCAGCGTTCGCCCCTATCAACCCGAAGGCTATCTCGCCTCGCTCAACTTCCCGAAGCGCGATTACGCGGCCAGCAAGGGTCGTGATCTCTACGCCCGTGGCCTTTACACACAGTGGCAGCGGACCTTCCTCCATCCCAGTCTCATGACCTTTGACGCCCCCTCACGCGAGGAGTGCACGGTCAACCGCAGCAATTCCAATACCCCGCTCCAGGCCCTCGTCCTGCTCAACGATCCCACCTACGTCGAAGCCTCCCGGGTCTTCGCGCAGAAGATGCTCAGCGAAGGCGGTAAGACGCTCAATCAACAAATCGACTGGGCTTTCGAGCGTGTTCTCAGCCGCCCTGCTACATCTGAAGAGAAGACCGTCCTCACTGAACTTCACACCAAAAACCTGGCCCGCTTTAAGGCCGACCCGCAAGCTGCCCGGCAACTCCTCACCGTTGGCGACACTCCGCTACCGGTCAAGACAAAACCCGAAGAGCTAGCCGCCGCAGCCACTATCACTCGCACTATCCTCAACCTGCACGAAACGATTACACGGAACTAAGCACAAGGAACTAAGCACATGCAAGAAATCAATCTCAAACGCCGTGCCTTCCTCGGCAAAGCCTGTGCCGGTTTCGGCCTTGCCGCCCTCACCAACCTGATGGCCGACAACACTTACCGCCACCACGCCGCCAAGGCCAAGCGCGTGATCTTTCTCTATCAGGCAGGCGGCCCCTCTCACCTTGAGACCTTCGATTCCAAGCCAAAGCTCGCCGAAATGCACGGCAAGCCTATGCCTGAGAGTTTCACAAAAGGGCAGCAAATCGCCCAGCTTCAGGGCAAGCCGCTCATCTGTTTCGGCCCCCAGCAGAACTTCAAAAAGTTTGGCAAAAACGGCCAGGAGATCTGCGATCTCTTTCCCCGCATCGGGGCCATCTCGGACGAAATCTGTATCATCCGCTCCATGTGGACCGAACAGATCAACCACGACCCCGCCCACACCATCATGAACACCGGTTCGATCATCACCGGCCGCCCCAGCATGGGCTCATGGCTCACCTACGGCCTCGGCGCAGAAACGCAAGACCTTCCCGGCTTTGTAGTGATGATGTCCAGCGGCCGCGGTGGGCAAAACCAACCCATCGCCAACCGCCAGTGGAGCGCGGGCATGCTCCCATCCAAATTCCAAGGCGTCAAATTCAATTCCATCGGCGACCCGGTCCTCTACGTCCGCAATCCCCCAGGCGTCTCCAAGGACATGCAGAAGGATTCCATCGACGCCGTCAATCGTCTCAATCAAAAACAGTACGCCGCCATCGAAGACCCCGAAATCCAGACCCGCATTTCCCAATACGAGATGGCCTTCCGCATGCAAGCCAGCGTCCCTGATCTGATGGATATGTCCAAAGAGCCCGCCAGCGTCCTCGATCTTTACGGAGCCAAACCCGGCGACGGCAGCTTTGCCAGCAATTGCCTGCTAGCCCGCCGCTTGGCCGAGCGCGGCGTCCGCTTCATCCAGCTCTACCACCGCGATTGGGATCACCACGGCGGCGTCAAAGACGGCATCGCCGCCAAAGCGCAAGAAGTAGACCGCCCAACAGCCGCCCTCATCACCGACCTCAAACAGCGCGGCATGCTAGACGACACTCTCGTTGTCTGGGGGGGCGAATTCGGACGCACGCCGATGTCGCAAGGCGGCGACGGCCGAGACCATCACATCAAAGGCTTCTCTTACTTCCTTGCCGGCGGCGGCATCAAGCCCGGCATCACCTACGGGGCCACAGACGATCTCGGCTACTCAGCCGTCGAGAACCCTGTCAGCGTCCACGATTTCCACGCCACTATGCTCCATCTGCTCGGCGTCAACCACCTCCGCATGACGGTGAAGTATCAGGGCCTCGACGTCCGCCTCACCGGAGTTTCAGGCGAAGTCGTCAAGAACATCCTCGCCTAACGAATCCGTTCGTAGCGATAGCCGATTTGATCGAGTGCGGCAAAGAGTGCATCGAGATGCTCACTCCCCCGCGTCTCGATCGTCGCCTCGATGCTCGTGTTCCCCAGAGTTACCCCGTGATAAGCCCGCTCATGCGCCACCGTCACCACATTTACGCGCATTTCCGCAAAGATGCCAGTAATGGCATGTAGCGCCCCCGGCCGGTCGGGAACAATCACCCGGATCCTCACCAGCCGCCCATCCTTCACCATGCCGCGCTCGATGATATGCGACAGGAAAAGCGGATCGATATTGCCCCCACAAACCAGCGACACTGTCTTCTTGCCCTTCAGCTTCGCCTTACCATGAAGCAGCGCGGCAACAGCCGCCGCCCCAGCCCCCTCGGCTACTGTCTTTTCCCGTTCCAGCAAATAGAGAATCGCGCTCGCGATCTCTTCTTCTTCCACCGTCACAACGTCATCGACATACTTTTCCACCAGCGGCAGCGTAAGTGCGCCAGCGCGCCTCACCGCGATACCATCGGCGATCGTACTCGCCGCCGGCAACTCCACCGGCTCATGCTTCTCTAGCGCCACAATCATCGACGGAATCCGGCTCGTCTGCACACCCACTACCTTGATTTTCGGATTCGTTTCCTTGAGGGCCATCGCAATGCCGCCAATCAAACCACCCCCGCCCACAGGCACCAGAACTGCCTCCACAAATGGATTCTGGCTCAAGATTTCTAGCCCCGCCGTACCCTGCCCTGCAATAATCGCCAGGTCATCAAACGCGTGGATGAAGGTCAGCCCATCCTCAACAGCGCGCCGCTTCGCCTCAGCCAGTGCCTCGTCAAAGCTCTTGCCAAAGAGCACCACTTCGCCACCAAACCGCTCAGTTGAATTGATCTTGGTAATCGGCGCGTGCTCAGGCATCACAATCACCGCGCGCACACCCAGGCGGGTTGCATGATAAGCAACGCCTTGCGCATGATTGCCCGCCGACGCGCAAATCACGCCTTTGGCACGGTCTTCCGGCGACATCAACAACAACTTGTTCAGTGCCCCGCGCTCCTTGAAGCTGCCTGTCATGTGCAGGTTTTCGAGCTTGAAGTAAGCCGGGTTGCCAGAGATCGCCGTAAACGTTTCTGAATACTCACATGGGGTGACGGCGATTGTCGGGCGGATACGCAGGTTCGCCGCCTCGATATCGGTAAGAGTGATCATTCCGTCTCCATTGTGAACTGATTTGCTGTGCCCTGATTTGCCGTTCTGGCCCAGAAAAGCGAATTGAGCCCGGCAGCGAGAGATCAAGCTTCGATAACAACAGCCGTGCCGCTCACGCTCACCATCAGCATCGTCCCTTGGCCCGGCGAGATCTCCTCATAGTCAAGGTCAATGCCAATAATGGCGTTGGCCCCCATTCTCTGGGCCTCCTCTCGCATTTCATTCATGGCAATTTCTT
Source organism: Acidobacteriota bacterium (assembly GCA_043718395.1). Lineage (GTDB taxonomy): Bacteria > Acidobacteriota > Terriglobia > Bryobacterales > Bryobacteraceae > Bryobacter. The sequence continues at coordinate 36,288 of JAYSVS010000035.1, read as the reverse complement.
TCGCCTTTCGCAACTCTTTTTCGTAGGTTGCAGACCGTCCGCCGATAATGTCGGTGATCCCGGCAAAGATATCTTTGAAGAAGTTCGTACCAAGAATCGCCTCACCGGTAACAATGCCAAGATAGCGATGGATCTTGATTCCTTCGAGGGTAGAAGTAGTTGTTAGTAGCATTGCTTAAAAGAATCGCATGGAATAGTTGATGGCCACGCCGCGCCCCATCTCTGGCGCATGTTCCTTGATGAAGGAAAGATGATTCCGGTAGAGGCGATTGTTGGCGTTAAACACATTCACTCCAAAGAAGTGGATTGTATGCCGTCTGACCAACGTGTAGCCTCCGCGCAGGTTTGCGGTCACATATCCATCGGTGGCTGTCTCATTGGTAAACAACCGGTTCTGCCGCGCTGTAAGCACCAGGTCTGGTGCGACAGAGAAGCTCTTGTAGCGCAAATCGATTCCCAAACGCCCGCGCACTGGCGGCGTTCGCGGCGTCGACAACCTGGAACTGGTCAACTCCGTACGCACCACGTCAAAACCGGCGTTAAGCCACGCCCACTTGTTCAACCCAGCCTGCAAGCGCCCGTCAAAACCTGTGTATCTGGTATTGCCCTGACGATAATTGGCCTCAGGCAAACCATCCTGAATCGCACCCGTAGGTGCCAAAAATACTTGATCCCGCAACCAGTAATTGAACCCGTTCAGTTCGGTCTTTATGCGGCCATCCTGCCTTCGATAAGAGACGTCCAACCCGTCCATCCGCTCGCGACGTAAATTGATATCGCCAATTTCAAACGCAAGCAATCCGGGATGCGGCCCATTTGCATAAAGCTCTTCGAGCGCCGGGGCGCGGTAAGCATGAGAATAGTTGGCTACAAACACAGACGAACCATCGAGCGGTACGCTCAGCCCTGCACTTCCAGAGAAGCCCGTAAAATTTCTTTCGCGGCCAAACTGCGGCTTATAGCGATTCGTCTCCACGCGCCCGCCAAACTGCACCCGAACCCGCTCCAGGTTCAGCGTCTCCACTCCGTAACCTGCAAATGCATTCTGGATCGCAGGAGGCGTAATCGCCTCAATTCCCTCTGCCTTGTAGTCACGACGCAAACCCCAAACTCCGAAGCTTCCAGACCATGGCCCCTTCCGGGGTTGCTCCACCAGAAAGCGGTAGTCCGTCTGCTTATTGAAGAACTTCGTCCCCACCTCGCCTTCGGCTTCTTCGCGGTGCTTGTAATCGCTATAGTTCAGGCTGTATTGGTACTTGTCGCGCATGCCGCCATTCCAGCGGAGATTCCAGCGCTGATTGGGCAATGCCACCTGCTCTTCATCTGCCGGCGCAGGCAATTGATAGAAGCCCCGCTGCACCCCAAAGCTACTGGTAAACCAATTGCGCTTGCCGTAGTATGACGCGCCCGTATTTCCGCTAAATGCGCGCGAGCGCGAATTGAAAATCCTCTCTTCGGCGCTTTGGTAATCGCTGGTGCGCTGCCCACCACTCCCCAGACGGAACACCCAACGCTCAAGCCCAAAATCAAGACCAGCACTCCCGCCATGCAGGCCGTTGTTGGTACCGCCAATTCCCGAAATATTTCCATGCACACCCTTATGCCCCTGGTCCATTGCTTCGTGGTGGCCGCTCACCATATTCACCACCCCGCCAATCGCGCTAGACCCATAAAGCAAAGTAGCTGGCCCACGTACCACCTCTACCCGGTCTAGGCCCTGCGGATCTACTGGCTCACCGTGGTCGCCACTCTGTGCGCCGAGTGTGCCCGTCCTTACCCCGTCTTGCAATATCAAAACCCGGTCACCGTCAAAGCCTCGAATCACGGGTCGCGAAGAACCTGGGCCGAAGCTTCGCTTGTGAATTCCCGCCTCACCATCGAGTACCTCCCCCAGAGAAGTGGCCGCCTTACCCGCAAGCGTGGTTGAATCCAGGGTCAAGGTGGGTGAAAAGGTCTCTAGAAACGTCGTTGCCTTGCCCGAGGTCACGGTGATCTCCTGGCGTAGCGGCGAAACCCCCATCACAAACTCCACCACCCCATCGGCTTTCTCAGTCAAGTCCACCGTCCGCCGGATATCACTCAGGCCCTCACCCACGGCAACCAGCGTGTATTTGCCCGCCTTTACTTCGGCAAACTCAAATCTGCCTTGGTCGTCACTTTCCACCACCCGGCCCGTTGGCAACAGCAAAACTGTAATATTATGAAGCACTTCGCCATTGGTTTGGAGCTTCACCGTACCTCGAATTGCTGCTGCCTCAAGAGCCGACGCCAACAAAAACGTTAATAAGAATGATTTCACATTCTCATTATAGATCTTTATGCGGCTTTCTGGCGACGCTTCCAATAAGCGGCACCCAGGAGCCCAATGCCAAACATTGCGTAGGTGGACGGCTCAGGCACAGCAGTACTGATAGCGAAGTTGTACCCACCGCCGCCAACATTTCCCAGAGTGCGAGTTTCCGTCGAATAGGTGATAAGAGAGATGTCAGATGTAGTTAGGAAAAACAATCCGCCCGAGCTATCGTTTGCATCTGGTCCACTAAAGAGATAAGCCCCTGCAGTGAAGGAACTCAAAACCGGGTTCAGCGATCCAACACTGTCCAAGCCGTCCAGCAGTGACACATCAAGAAAGCCTGCTAATCCAGGGCGCTGCGCCAACCACGGAGTGAGAATCTGATTGCCACTCGCATCGAAGGCGATCAAATTCTTCAAGTTTTCTTTGCTGTCGATATCGAGCAGACCAAACAAAGTACCCGTCGGCATGTAGCCGCTGCCCAGGCCAGTGAAATTGATCTGGCCATCAAAGCTCTCGATGGTGTCGTTATACGATGCACCCAGCATTGGCAGAACTCCCCCGGTATTCAAGGGATAAATACTTGTAAAAGAAGGAGTGATCAACGTCGAAATGCTGTTTGGGGAAAGCCCTGGGCTACCTGGGCTAACGCCCACGTTTACATTGCTTCGCGTGGCAACGATGGTGCCCGCATAGGCTCCCGTACCACCTTGGAAGGCCCCGTTTACTTGATTGGTTGGTGTGATCGTGGTCCACTCTACTCACGCGGCCTGCGTTGGCAAAATGGCCAAGGCCGCGAGGGCGGCAATCTGAATTGTTCTCATTTTGAAAAGCTCCTGAAAAATAGTTGCGCGGAAGGTTCCGTACACTTTGTCATTGCGCAAGCTGCGCAAATCAGGGGCCATTTAAATTGTTTTCAATCCCAACAGCTTCGCAGAATTGTTGTAGTACACCTTTTTTAAGATCGCAGGCGGCAGCCCGATCCCGTAAATGCGCCACCGTCCTTGCGGAGGCACTCGCGCAGGGGCGTAATCAAAATACTCATCCTCGGTCTCTAAAAACCGATAGTAGATATCGTAAAGCTGATCACCAAAAATCTGTTGCGGTGTCTCGATCCCGTTTGGCACGGCATCGGTTCCGAACACGATCCGGTCTTGGTACTTTTCAAAGAACTTCCGCGACGCCCGGGGTTGCCGGCCCAACTCGCCCACCCTCGCCGCGATATCGACGTGCAGGTTCGGATACTTGTCGAGTGCCGCCCCCACATTCCCCAAATCTTCGGCAAAATTCCCAACATGCAATGCGACAAACTTGGTCTTCGGATGCCGCGCAAACACCCGGTTTCGCGCCGCCAGCAATTCGTCGTTCGATGGGAAATCCTTGCCGTGGAACGACCAGTCCGGGTGATTGTTCAATTCCTCAAAGCGCTCATTGAAGCGGTCGGTGGGGTTGAAGAACGCAATCGGGTCAGACACGTGAATCGCCACAGGCAAACCCAGTCGACCAGCCGCATCCCACATCGGGTCAAACCGCGCATCGTCCACCTTCAGCAGCTTGCCGTTCTCTCTGAGATAGAGCCCCAAAGTCTTCAAAACCTTCAGCCCGCGGGCTCCATTCTGCTTCGCTTCTTCCAGCAACGCCACCTGTTTCTTGTCGTAGCCGGGATCTTTTGCCAGTGCCCAGGCTGGCTCGGTCATCGTAAGGAAGCGCCCTGGATGGGCCTTGTCAAACTTGGCGACAGACTGCTTGAGCCCCTCCTGGTAGCCACCAGTCAAGTTCACCAGCGTCCGAATCTTCTTCCGGTCCATGACGGGCAGCAAGTCATTGGGCTCACAGATGAACTTACGATCCCCGGTGAGCGAGACACCGTTCTCACCCTGCGCCGACCAGCTCAAATGCGCATGAAAATCGATCACGGGGAAGGCCGGCCCGGCCAGCGGAGTCTGCTTTACCTTCAGCATCGACTTCGGTTCAAAATCCTGAAGAGGGAGTTTCTGTTGGGCAAAAGCGGCGGTAGCGGAAGCAAGAAAAAATCGTCTTTGCATAATGAATTCTATTAAGCGTAGATCATCTCACGTGGCTGGCTTTGGCGCAGGCTGTTAGTAAATCGGACCTCTAGCACCAGATCGTCGCCGATTGGATCAAGAGTAACCACGTTAATTCCTATTTCAATAACGCTAGCCGGAGCCACCAAATAGTTTTCACCGTGCGGCTTAGACCAACTCGACAGCTCGCCGGCTGGCGGAGCAATGTCGCAAATCCAGTATTCTAATTCAATGCGCATAGACCAATACAATGACGACATTTTCAAGCTCACCCCAATTGAGCAAGAAATCCTCGATGCCGTCAAGATGGAAGCTGACGCAGATGGCTTGCTATCTCTGCTTCGCGATTTGCGAGCAGAACGGCAACTGGAATTCCAAATCTATTCATCCCGAGAACAGTGGTTCTGGGTTCCGTGGACTGTATTGCTGGCTGGAACTGTAGCAGCGATCTCCTCAGCAAGTGGCCTTGCTGCCGTAGTATTGCCTCCAATGGCGGGTGCATGCGCGCAAGCGGTGGGCTTGTGGCGTCGCCCTGGATTAGAGGAATCGCTTCGAGCTCTCAATCAGCGTCACAAGTGGACACATTGGCTAACTAAGTGCGACGCTAAGGATCCGTCGGCCAGGATGTTCGGATTTCGCTTCAGAACAGAAACCGAAGTTGATCGCGATGCACGTGATCGAGTTGAGATCGATAGAGACCTAAGACATGTGTTGGGGTTCGAGTATCCAATCAATGTAATTCGATTTACTCCGTGGGTATGGGGGCTTTTGTGGTTCGCAGGTGGAGTGCGGTTTTGGAACTCGGGAGAATCCCATGCGCTGAAGAAATGGATGGGGTGGGCATAGCTTTTGTAGCGACCACCCGACTTGGCTCGGTAATTCTCGGCTGCGCTCCTCTTAAGGAAGTCCGACCAAATCAAAGCCAAGCCCGTCGATGTAGGCAAAATGATCTTTTTTCCGATTGAGAGACATGTCCGAATCTTGATGATTTGTGGAGACGGAACCGCGCGAATGGTTGGTCCAAGAATTTGTTCGCTTTTATTCTCCTTTGAAGTTGAAAAGGTGAGAGCCAAGCAGCCTGAAGCTCGCCCTTGTAGCATTAGGGATTTGCGGTGCAATCACCTCGGGTCCTCAAGGATTCCAGCTCGTTTAAGGTCCTCCCTTTGTGAACGACAGGCTTCAATCAGAACAGAAAACGCGGCAAAGTAACTTTGACAGCGTCGCGCCATCCACAGATGAGCACACACCAAGTCGTCGAACGATATCGCCTTTGGCGAGTACTGTCAGCTTGTGAATGCGGGCTATCGAAGGAACATTCAGACCCGCCGACTGCCAGTCGGCCATCACCAAATCGAATCCGGATGCCTGCGGCTGAGAAGTGATCGGTGCCGCCACAAAATCCTCATCACGTGTATCCAATAGAACCAATGCCGGTCGAATTTTCGAGCCTTGCTTTTGGTGAAACTGCATTCGGATCAATACAACTTCAGACGCTTGGAGTTTCATGAATCAGTTGCTCATACACGACATCATTGTCGCAGTAGGCTTCTTCAAATTTTTGCCGGCCGCTGGCACGCCATGCAGAATCGACCGACCCAGCCTCCCACATCACAACAACCTTCAACTGTTGTCCTGCCGGAATATCACCAAGCAACTCCACCGGGAGCGCAATATGGCCGCCTTGAGTCATCGTGGTTTCAAACTCCAGTGCTTTCATTGGCAACCTCCAGTTTCATCATGTCACACGTATCAGACTTGATTGGCGGCAGCCCTAAGTCGTCTTCTCGCCAATCGCCCGCCCATTGTGATAAGCCGCTTTCCCGTCCACCCCAACCACCGCATGCCAATCCCCTCATTCCAGTTCATCTGGTACTTTTCGCAGAAGCTCCAGGTCTTGCGAAACAGGACTGCTCGACAAGCCAGCCGGGTAAAAAACCACAACATCTGCGACTGCGTCACAATCGATCTTCCAGCCCAGCTAGAGCAAAGCTTGTAAACGTGCGGCGTAGCATCCTGGCGTCTATGTTTATCGTTGCCGGATCATGCGCATCATCTTGCCCCATAGCGAATGCGTCAGGTCTTCAAGGTCTCTTGCCTCATCATCTACCGTAATGTTCCAGTGCACGCCAGCCATCTCATCGGCTGACCCGGGTCCCCAAACCACACGCTTCGGCGGACGATTCGGATTCCGCAGATTCTTCGCCGAGTTATCGTAGACAATCTCCATCTCCAGAATCGTCCCCGCCTTCAACGTCAGCGGGGTCTTGAGTTGATAGATGTCCTGCCAGTTAAAATCCCAGTCCGTAATCGTCAGCACCGTCTTACGCACACCTGTCGGCAACGTCACCCACGCCTGCACCCTCCGCGCCACAAAGTGCGTATGCGGGATGATCTGCCACAGTGTCACGTCCACTGGCAATTCAAACGAATCGTAAACTTTGTAGCTCGCTTGCCCTGCCGGAATATCAATCGCCTTCGAGGTTAGAGGAATATCAAGAAGCTTCTTCTTCGGTGGCTCATTGGCGAAGTAGACCGCCACCCCGCTCTGGTCTGTCTCTGGCTTCCCTGTCGGATGATAGTGGATCTGAAAAACAAGGTCTGCCCCCAGTGGCACCCGGACCGCCGTCCCCGGAGGCATCTGCAATCGGCCGTTTCCGGGGCTCCAGCCACCCAGACTCGATGAGGGCAAAAACCCAGGGCTCCCAAAGCACGGATATCCAGGCCCATTCGCTTCTGCATCCAGCTTCCGCCCCGCTCCGCTCAAATCAAAGAACAACAAAGCATGATGCACAATGCGCCGGTTGCCAGGCAAGAACTCAAATCCATCGATAAATTGCACGGCACGGTTGCCTGTAGGAATCACAAAGCAGCGATACTGATCATCCCCGTCTGCAGTTAGCTCGTAACCACTCTTCATGCTCCAAACCTGATCTGGTTCCCGCTTCGCCTCTATCGCTTTAGGTTTGGCCAGTACGGCAAATCCAGGCAGCGCCCCTGCACTCACCCAAGCGTTGAGTGTGGCAATCTCCGCGACACTCAGTCGCCGCTCCCGATGAAACGCAACACCCGGTGCGACCGGCTTCCACGGCGGCATGAACCGCGTACTAGCAGCCAGCGCCACCTGCCGCGCATGTTTCTTCACTGTCTCAAAACTGTCTAGCGGGAAAGGCCCAACTTCCCCTGCCTGATGACACTTTACGCAATGCCGCTCCAAAATCGGCGCTACATCGCGGTGATAAGTCGCAGCATCACTCGGTTGGCTTCTCGCGAGGAGGAGCCACAGCCAGAAACTCTTCCCGCACCCGCTCCAGGTATTGGTCCATAAGGTACTGCACGCGATCATAATTGGGGCTTGCCACGACAAATCCGACATGGTGCTTTTTCTCCATGCGCCAAACCAGTTCAGGGTCGTTGTAGCCGGACGTATCTGGCTTCTCCTGCCGCGCCAGGCTAACCAGCAACCCGCCGTAGTTGTTCTTCACCTCGCCGAGCTGGTAATTGCATTCTCCGCCATCCACTTCAATTTTTGCCCACTCTGCCCACATATTGATACCGGTCGAGGCGGCAACCAGATCGGCAATATGAGCCCCACCAACTCGAGCCGACGTTTCAAGAAAATAGATCTTGCCGTCCTCGCGGCCCTGGATGTACTCGCTATGCGAAACCCCTCGCAACAAACCCATCGCACCCAGAACTAGCTCATTCTTCTCAAGCAGGCTCTTCTCCAGCGGAGTGCCATGCTCCAGCAACCGCGTGGTAAAGACACCACCCTCATGACTCACGTCCATAGGAGGCCGGCCATACCGGCTCGCCACAGCAAACAGAATCTTGCGCTCACTTACCACTGAGTCGACATGGAAGATGTGTCCGGGGATATATCGCTCTACAAGGTAATTCGAGTGCTCGTCGCCCAGCCCATCTACGATTCGCCAAAACTCGTCCTTTGTGTAAACCTTCTTGATTCCAATAGCCCCCGCCATGAATCGAGGCTTCAGCACCCAGGGGGCAGGCACTCGATCCAGAAAGGTGTTTACGCGGTCATGGTTCAGCACATGCTCAAAGTCGGGAATGTTCAGGCCCTTGTCCGCAGCCTGACGCCGCATCGCCAGCTTGTCGCGGAAGTAGCGCGTAGTAGTCTCGCCCATCCCCGGAATCCGAAGATGCTCACGAATTGCAGCCGCCATCTCCAGATCAAAATCGTCTAGCGGAACAATCCTGTCCAACGCTTCAGTCCGTGACAAATAGCTCACCGCATTGATCGTTTGCTGCCGGTCCCACTTCTGCTTTTCGTCCGGCATGTAGTAGATTTCATCAATCGACTCTAGCGGCCATTTGGCGCAATCCTTCAAGCTGTGCGAGGTCAAAAGAAGCACACGGCAGCCCTGACGCTTGGCTTCACGCAAAAATTCGTAACCTTTTTCGTAACTCGCGATACAGAGAATGGTGAGGGGACGCATACTCAAAGAACCTCGGGGTGCGGCTCGACTGCTACACTTTTCAGGTTAACCGCATGCAAGGCGCTCGTCAGCACATCCTCCTCGAATTTTTTGAAAAACTCTTTGCCGCTATGGCATTTGGGACGGCTTCGATCCTGTCTCCCATTGCGCTCTTCCCGCTTGCCGGCCGGAGAGTGGCTTGGCGGCATCAATGTCCAAGCCCTGAGGTGGCGCGCACACTCGCCTATCGGGAATTGGTGCTATTTCTCGCACTCGCTCTCTCGCTGCTGCTCATCCCTCAGTTGAGGCGTTTGCCTTTTGAACCAACAATCACGGCCGCGTTCTTTCTGATTTTGAGTTTTGGCACCATGCTGATTTCTGAGCGATCCAGCGTAGCCTTGATTCCTAAATTCAGCGCCACCGAGTGGACTGGCCCAGCCATTCGCAATCTCTTCGGTTGGGCCGTTCTTGGCCTGACTCTCTCCGCGTTCTGGAAGACTTTCGACGAGCGAACCTTGTTTGGTTCCTGTCTGATTGCCCTGACAGCAGCCACAATCCCTTGCGTCATGGCCTTCCGGCGCGGCGAGCCCGGCCTGCTCATTCCCGGTGCTTTCGTGAGTCTCGCCGGCATCTGCCTCTGGAATCCATGGGTCGCCGCTGCCGGGTTAGGTTGGGTCATTCCCTCGGCGGTTCAAATCACCCAAAATGTGAAGGGTTCCTTTGCTCTGCGCTCCATCGTTTGCTGGCTTGGCATGTACGCGGGCCTTTACGTGCCGGCTCCTGCGTCAATCGCGGGGATCTCAATCATCTTGCTTCTATCCCTGGAGATGTGGCGCTTTGTGCTCAGGTTGATGGTCTACTTCCCGCTGCGAATCTTGCACCGGTTCAAGGTCTATGGGTCTGAGAATTATGGTGCTGACGGGCCTGGGATGTTGCTTTCCAATCACGTCACCATGATCGACGGCTGGCTGCTGGGTGCAATGACTCAGCGTATGGTGCGCTTTCTAGCCTTCGATGCTTACTTCAAGAACCCTGTAGTAGCGTTCGGCCTCAACTTGTTCCGCTCCATTTCAATTTCGCAAGGTGCGCGGCGAGAGGCCATAGAAAGCCTCCGCACGGCTCGCGCGGTCATCGAAGAAGGCCATTTCGCCGGCATCTTTCCCGAGGGTGGCATCACCCGCAGCGGCCACCTGCATCCCTTCCAGAAAGGCTTTACCCGAATCGTTTCCGGCACGCAAATCCCGATTATTCCTGCCTATATGAACGGGCTTTGGACCAATCTACTTAGCTTTGGCGAAGGCAAAGTAACAACCCGTACCGGACGTTTCTTTCGACCGCTGGAGATCGAGTTTGGTACGCCCCAACCTCCTTCCATCAGCGCCAGAGACCTCTGGAGAGTTGTGAAGGGCCTCGAAGTAAATGCGGCTTTCCGCGATGCGCATCACGCCCCTATCCTGCCAGTAGCCTTCCTCGAATCTGCGTTGCGGCACGACAAGCTAGTAGCCGCCAGTGCCAGTGGTGAAAGCATCACTTACGGCGAACTTGCCTCGAAAACACTGCTTTTTGCCCGCTACCTGAACCGCCGCCTGCGTCGTAAATCTCGAATCGGAATCTACCTCCCTGACGGTATCGAGAAAGTAATCGCACACATAGGTGTCGTCATGGCGGGGCACGTAGCCATGGAAGTGCCCGAACTTTCGGGTCAGGATTTCGACGATTACGTCAATAGCCACGGTCTCGGGACGCTGGTGACCTCACAGAGCTGGATTGAAGCCCACGATATTCCAAAAACTGAGAGTATGCGCTACATTGGCCGGGCGCTTGAGCGATTTGACTCCCGTGAAGAGCTTCGAACCAAGCTCTACCGAAAGCTTTCAGCCAATCTTGCATGGAAGCAGGTTTGCACACATTCCATGCGTAAAGAAAGTGCGGCCGCGATTGTTACCTCCCCTCGCGGCGCGGCCGTGTTGTCGCATCGGGGTATCTGGAGTGCCGCCTGGGCGGCACGCCGCGTACTTTGGTGGAAGCCTGGCGTGACCATCCGCAACCACGTCCCGCTGAATCGCCCCGCCAGCCTGACGCTGGGTTTTTGGATGCCCCTGCTGAATGGGGCCACGCTGGATTTCAGAAACGAAGCTGCAGATTTCGAGATCGTTGATGCCGCAGACTGGCAGTCTGCGCATCCAGACAGCAAGTATGTGATGGTAATCGATCCAACGGAGAGCCTTGGCGAGCGTTACCTTCCAATTCTCGAATTGGCAGAGGCCTCCGGAGCGGTGGCAATCTCGTCTCCGCCAGTGGATTTCATGGACGAAGTCCAGAGTGGGATCAAAGCTGGCACCTTTGGGCAAATGCCATTCGGATTAGAATTCGATGAAACCGAAACAGGCATCCGTTTGCGCAGCCCCTCGAGGCTCTTGCGCTACCTCGATACCGGCGACGCAAAGACCCACGCCCGCATTGAAGACTGGCTGGAGGTGGATGTCCAGTTGAGCTTGACGGAACATTGGTTCGTCGAGCGGCGCGTTACTTCAGAGCAGCAAATTTTTTCCACGACAGAGCCGGATCAAACGTTTTCACGTCTCCAGGGTGAATAATCACGCGAAAGCGGAAGCGCATCGTATCGCCTGGCTTCAATGTGGCAGCGCCGCCCGTGGCAGCCTTGTCACGCGTGAAGTCTTTGATGCCGAAAATGTTGGACGCAAACAGGCCGTACGCGCGTGAATGCCAGTAGGTAGGGTGGCGCGGATTGGTGGGGTGATCAAGAATGGCCACACCTAGTTTTTCGCCGTCAAGCGATCCTGAGTAGTCAACCCACGGGCTCCTCTTGCCCCACACATCCTTTTCTTTTTCACCATCAACACTGGTCATCGTGCCGGTGGATTCTTCTTCGAGCGCACGAGCCAGGCGCATCGCAAAGACCCCTTCCTTGGTGTCGCCAAAAACCGATTCTTCAATTGCAGTGAGGGTGATGTCGAAATCCATTGTGCGCAGGCCGCTGGGCTCGGAATAGAAAGTCATTGTGCGCGCTTCTGAGATCAGCCGCTTGCCGGTACCATCGATCCAGTCCTGCAAAGTGGAAACAGAGCCCGACTTTTTCCCACTCTTGATGTTGGTGACCTTAACCACCTTGATCTCGCCCCGGCCCTTGCCGACACCCTTCTGGTTCTTCTCATTAGCCCAGAAATCCCAGCCGTTGACATCCCCATGCGAGAACCAGAGACCCCGATGGTGCGGGTGATCCCTCTTTTCACCTTCTACCAAGTCCATCGGAAAGCTGCGCGTAATCTGTTTGCCGTTCGCCGTTCGAAGCGGGTGCAGGTAAGGTTTGGCCGAATCTGCGCTGATCATGTAATCGGAAAAATGTTTGCCGTCTATCTCGATACGGATACGATCAGAGGCTTGCGTGAGCTTGACTTGAGACCAGGAAATTGTAGTTGCCAGGAGGAGGAGACTGTAGAGCTTCATCATGGCAAGTAGATCACACCGGGGGTGTCGGGTACAATGAAGCAATAGGAGGACAGCTATGGGACCTTTGGGTTGGCAAGAGACAGTTTTCATATTTTTGCTTGCATTGCTCATTTTTGGCCCCAAAAAACTGCCCGAGCTTGGCCGGAACATAGGTAAGGCTCTCACGGAATTCCGCCGTGCTTCAAGCGAGTTGCGCGCGACATTTGATCGCGAAATGGCCAACATCGAGAAGGAAACTTCTCCGATCAAGGCCGAAGCCGCAAGGTTGGGGAGTGATATCCACAACACGGTTTACGATAACAACTCGTATCCTCATGACGACTACGGCTACAGCTACGATGGCTATAGCTACCCCGACTACACGTCGGAAACGTCAGAGGTAGCACAAACGGATTCCACCGCGACTGAGGAAAGCTCAGGCCCGGATCACGAGAGTGTCACGATCGCCCAAGTCGAAGGAACAGTCGCCGTAGGTTCGCACGACGAATCAACGGTTGTGTCCACTGCGGAAAGCGCAACGGAAAAGGCCGATCAACAAGAAGCCAAGGCTTAAGGAAGCACGATACGATGCCGCAGGACGAGCAAGAGAATAAAAGTGTGCCCGAACCCGCTTATGACCATCCGGGTGGGGCAGACAGTCATGGTTTTCAACACAATGAAGCTCCGTTGGTAACTTTACCGCAAGAGCCTCAAACACCACCACCACCGCCGCCAACCCCGCTGCTTCCTCCACCCGATGAGGAGGACGAGGACGATGACGGCATGTTGCGGATGTCGTTTCTCGATCACCTTGAGGAGCTTCGTTCGCGCCTGATCAAGGCCGTTGTCGGCCTTGTAGTTACTTACGGGCTTTGCCTGATCTTTGCCGGCAAGCTCTGGGAGCTCGTTTCCGAGCCCGCCGCCGCAGCCCTGCGCGCGATTGGCGCAAAGCCCGATCTGGCTCAACTCGCGCCCATGGACGGCTTTCTGGTGGTCTACTTCAAGCTGCCACTCCTGGCTGCCGTGTTTATTGCTTCACCCTGGATCCTTTGGCAAGTTTGGGCCTTCGTGGCGCCTGGGCTCTACAAAAAAGAACGCAACCTGGCCGCGCCTTTCGTTCTCAGCACTGCGGGCCTCTTCATCGCCGGCGGTTGCTTTGCTTACTTTATAGCTTTCCGCTTTGGGCTTGCCTTCCTGCTCGGCATCGGGGTGAACTTTGGCAATAATGGTGGGGCAAAAATCGTTCCTGTAGTCTCGATCGTTGACTACTTCGACCTTTTTGTGAACGTCATGCTTGGGATTGGTGTCACCTTTGAATTGCCGGTGCTGATCTTCTTTCTGACAATGCTTCGCGTGGTCACTCCGAAGTTTCTGATTGAGCATTCGCGCTATGCAATCTTGGGAATCACGCTTTTGGCAGCCTTCATTACTCCGACCCCGGACATCGTAAACCTGCTCATCTTTGCTGTCCCGATGATACTTCTCTACTTCGTTGGCGTCTTTGCCGGCTATCTGTTGGTTTTATCCCGCGAAGGAAAACGGTTCCCCTGGCATATTCTGCTCATGCTGCTGGCCGGATTTGCTGCGGCTGGAGCGGGAGTTGTCTGGCTGATGGTAAGCCGCTTTGGGTTCAAACTGGTCAATTACTGGCCGTATGTTGTTCAGTAGGCCAATCCTGAATCGGGATGCCATAAGCGTGGATCAAAAGCTGAGTTAAAGTCTCAAGGTTCCCTACAGTTTCAACGGAGGCTTTGATCGACTCCACTCCCGCTTGTTCGCCTGCATAACTTGGGTAAAGCTGGAAGAACGTGTGATCGCGGCAAAAGAATTTGAAGTGAGTCGATTTCAGCAGCGAAGGACCCCAGTTAATACTGGAAGGCCCCAGGCGCAAGACGCCTTGGCCAAGAAGCGGGAAGTTAACGCTACCGCCTCGCTCGATAGTGTCAGAGGCGGAGTTCAGGAGACGCTGTGTCCAAGCAGCTTCTGCGGCTTTAAGTAGACTTAAGAGCTTAACATCAGCGACGCGGAACAGTACGCGGTCGAGTGGATCTTTCCAGTAGAATTCGAAGTTCGCGCTACCGGAACGCTTGGTGAATAGGTTGGCGGCTTCCGAAAAGATGAGAAGTTCACGGCGGATCAAATTCCTGGGGTTGTGCTCGCATTCAAAACAGGCAACTCCCTTTTCTCCAAGATAGCCGAGTGAATGCCGAAAGGGATACCCCAGGGGAGAAAGGTGCTTCAGCCAAACGCGATGTTTCTGCAGTGTTGTTGTTGCAGCAATAATACTACCGATTTGCTCAGGGGGATGAGCAAAATAGAAGTCTTCAGCCATTAGACCTTGAAGAACCAAAGCCAGAAGTATTGCTCGCCTGCGCCATGCAGGTAGCGGGGTTCGAATCCACAACGATCAGCCATTTCTTTGGCTTCTTCATCGCTGTAGCTTGCTCCCACCCAGGTGTCGTCCAGATTGGCGTCGCATCCGGTATAGCCCTGCACCTGGAACTTAAAGAGGGCACCGGGGCGAAGGTGCCGACTTACTTCTTTGACGTAAGTCTCGATCACTTCCTTGGAAGGAATGTGCTGGAAGACGATGGTCGAGAAGGCGAAGTCATAACCAATTTCAGGCAAAACCTCAAGATCGGTACCGTTATTGCAAAAAACGTGGGCATTGGGGTGATTGCGCAGACCTTTTTGGGCTTGAGCGATCATTTCTACTGAAATGTCTACAGCGTAAACTTCCCCGAAAAGATTGGCTAGAGCCCTGGTGACGCGGCCAGCGCCGCAGCCTATTTCGAGGACGCGCATCTGCTTGGGGTCTTTGCCCTGGCAGATGTTGGTCATGTCGGTAAGGATTTCTTCGCTTACGGTCTGTTCACCGGAGGCGTAGAACTCTTCATCCGACCATTCGGTCTGGGCAGTTTGTACGTAATGTTTGGCGTTTTCGCGAGCACGGGCGTCCCAGTCTTCACGCATTTTCACCAATTGCTGTTCAAGGTCCATCAAATCTCTTACTTTAGTAGGGTGCTTTCCATTTTCCTACTCCTCGCGCTCGCTTCTGACACCATTGACGCCTTTGGGCAGAAATGGCGGGTAACTAACGCCCCAGAGTGGGTCTACCGTGATGGTACCTTGACTATGCTTGCGGCCAGGCCGCAGGAGGCAAATCCAAGATACCCAATCCAGTATGCCTTACTCGAAGGCAAAGAATTTAAGTCGTTCACCTTGGAGTGCGAAGTAATGCGAGACATGGGAAGTTTGATTCTTGTTTACAACTGGCGGGACTCATCTCACTTTAACTATGTCCACTTGAGTGTAGATTCGCCAGAGAAGCAAATCGTACACAACGGCATCTTTCATGTTTATGGCTCTGACCGGTCCAGGATCTCGAAGGGAATTGGGGCGGGAAGTCTGCCGACAAATGCTTGGACAAAAGTGAAGATGGTCTACGACGCAAACACGGGGCGAATTGTGGTTGAGGTGGGAGGCCAGAAATTTCCGTCGCTTGATGCGGTGGATGTTTCTCTGACCTCCGGGAAGATTGGGCTGGGCTCGTTTTTTGAAACGGCCCAGTTTCGCAACCTGAAAATTACTCCCGCCGGAAATTGACTTCGATTGTGGCCTTGACGGGAACTGGAGTTCCGTCCTTCTTACCTGGCTCGAAACGCCACTTCTCGACAGCACGCATGGCCTGGACATCAAGGTCGGGATCGAGAGTACGGATCACCTTAATGTCCCGGGCGAGACCATCGGTATCAATTCTCACACTCAGAGCAACAGTACCGGAGACTTTGCGGTCGCGAGCACCATCCGTATACTGCGGCTCGGTCTTATAGATGACGTTGGGGGCGAGGTTGTTTAGCAGGTGTTGCATTCTTTCCTCCAAGTGGCCGCGCCCACTGCAGCCAGCCATGGCTGGCTGCAGTGTGGATTTCGCGGCAAACTCGTAAATTGTCTCTGCGTACTCAAAAGGGTTTGATAGGGATTCGAGAACCTGGTCGTCAGCGGCGCACTCACGTTCGCGCCGCATCTGGTAGAGGGCGAGCCAGACGGCGGCACCGAGAATGGCTCCTTTGACCGGGATCATTTCCTGGCTGCTTTCTTGGCGGCCTCGATCATTTCGCCAATGCGGTCGAGTTCGGCGCGGCTGGGTTTGGACTGGTCGAGGAGGGCAGCCATGGCTTTTTCCGCAGAGTGGTTATAGAAGGTAGCGAGCAGGCTCTGGATACCTGCTTTTGCTGCGCGGTCTTTGCTTTGAGCGGCTTCGTACTCATAACGGCCGGCGACGAGTTTGGCCTTCACGTGGCCCTTTTCGGTCAGGATACGAAGCAAGGTACGAACGGTGCTGTAGCTGGGCTGGTCTGGCAAAGCTTCAAGGACATCCTGAGCGGTGGACTTACCACGGCGGAGGAGGATCTCAACCAGTTGCCGTTCGCGACGGCTGTATTCCTTCATGCTAAGAAATTAGCACAAGTGTTAAAACATTAACAGCACTAAGTTCGAAAAAGTACGCTCTCGTTATTGAAACTGCGAACTGCGAAGACGAAGCAGATGGCGGCGTAGACGATGTTCGAGGCGTTAGTGATCACAAAAGACAGCATGGGGACGTCGCCCTGGAGGATCGCCTTGAGGAGCTGACTTGAGTTGAAAATCGGGATCAGGCTCAGGACAGGGGTGAGTTCCATGCCGGGCAGGCCGCCGAGAAGCGAGGGGAAGATCACGAGCATGATGAGCGGCGTGAGGTAGCTCTGGGCTTCTTTGAAGCTGCGGGCCATCAATGAAATCGCAAGCATCAATGCGCCGGCCATTACAGCGACGGGGAGCAGGGTGAGGAGCATGAGGCCAATGGTTTGCGGGTCTGTGGGGACGTTGCCGATCATTTTCTCCATACCTTTCATTTCCATTCCGCCACGCTTGAGGCTGATGAAAAGACTACCTGTAGTTAGTAAAGCCGTAGCGTAAATTGCGGCCACGCAGGCGAGAATTTTCCCCAAAACAATATCTGTGCGCCGGGCGGGGCTGGCGATCAGGGCCTCGAGGGTCTTACGCTCCTTTTCGCCCGCGGCCATATCGATTGAGGGGTACATGCCGCCTGAGAACATCAGCAGGATGACAACGTAACCGAGCATGCTGCCGAGGAGGAAGCCTCCCATCTTTCTTTCGCTTGCTACGTTTTCGCGCTTGACCGTGAAGGGTTTGAGGACGCTTGCGTCGAGATTGGCTGTTTTCAGTTTTTCGAGCACCAATAGGTCGCGGTATTCGTTGAGGGCAGCGCGGAGTTTCTCGGCGGCAAGGCCGCTGGACTGCCGGGTGCCTTCGGCGTAGACGCTCACGAGTTTGCCGTCGGCGGACACAGTCAGGCCAGTGGCGGCGGTCTTGTTCTCCACTGCTACTGGCACGTTGTCGACTTCGATGATTTTGAGCCCGCTACGAGTAATGGCGGGGCTGAAGGCATTGTCGATCGTGCCTTTGGTGATGGCGACGGTAGTGGCCTCTGTGGCAGCTTTCTTCTCGGCGTCGCCCATAAAGCGGCCCATGACTCCGAAGACGAGAGGGAAGACGACGACTGGAAGGATGACCATGCTCAGGAGGGTGCGGCGGTCTCTCAGGAGGTCGACGATTTCTTTTTTGAGGACGGTGAAAATTACGCTGGGGTTCATGCGGCACTCGGGAGCTCGAGGAGTTCGAGGAAGATTTCGCGGAGGCGTTGTTTGCCGGTGGCGGCCCGGAGTTCGTCCATGGTGCCAGAGATTTTGAGTTGGCCGTGGTTGATGACGGCAATGCGGTCGCAGAGATATTCGGCTTCTTCCATGATGTGTGTGGAGTAGACGATGCACTTGCCCATGCGCTTGGCCTCAAGAATGCTGGCTTCGATGACGCGGGCGGTGGGCAGGTCTAGGGTGGCGGTGGGCTCGTCTAGGATAAGGACGGGCGGATCGTGGATCAGGGTGCGGGCGATTGCGGTCTTTTGTTTCATACCGCTGGAGAGTTTGTCGGCGCGTGTGTCGGCGAAGTCTCGCATGTCGAGGCGCTCGATGAGTTCGTTGGCACGGCGGGTGAGGTCTTGTTCTGGGACTTCGGCGAGGCGGCCGAAGAACTGAAGGATTTCTCGCGGGGTGAGGCGGGCATAGAGGCCCATGTCGCCGGTGAGGAAGCCGATCTGGCGGCGGACATCTGCGGGGTTTGAGCTGATGTTGAAGCCGTTGATGGTGGCTGTGCCTGAAGTAGGCTTGAGTAAAGTTGAGATGAGGCGGAGGGTGGTGCTTTTACCCGCACCGTTAGGACCGAGGAGGCCGAAAATCTCACCTTTGCCAACCGAGAAGCTGACGTTGTCGACGGCTTTGACGGTGCCTCGCTTCTTGTCCTCAAAGTGGCGGCTGAGACCTTGGACTTGTATCATGCGTAGAACGATTGTAGCGAGGTACGCAAGCTAAAGTGCTCCAATATCGACAAGAGGTTGCGCCCGCCCATTTGGTGCCATGGGTGGAATGTACCTGGACGCTTGAGGGTGCCGCAGAGGGAGAGACCGAATGCATCCTGCCCGACGGGAGGATGGAGTTGGTTGTGCATCTTGGAGCTAGACCCAGAGATCAAGCGGCTAGCTTTGTGACCGGCCAGTTGACTGCTCCGCTGGTGATTTATCCGACGGGGCCGATGTTGACTCATGGAGTCCGGTTGAGGCCTGAGGCGGCTGGGGCTTTTCTTCAAATGCCGGCGTGCGAGTTGACGGGGCATTTTGTGTCGCTCAAGATGTGCGAGCCGAGGGTGATGCCGGATGCGGCGATCGGACATGCGGTGGGTTTGATTGAGCGGTCGGCTGGACGGGTGAGGATGGACAGGGTGACGGGGGAGGTGAACTTGAGCCCGAGGCATTTTGACCGGCGATTCCTGGCGGCTGTTGGATTGCTAGCGGAGATTTTCCAAATTGGGTGGATTTTGCAGTGGCTTGCGGGTTCTATGATCAGGCTCATCTGGCGAATGAGTTTCGTCAGTTTGCAGGCGTGCCGCCAACGGAATTCTTTCGAAATCCGAGTGTGTTGGCATTGTTGATGGCTGATTTTTCCAAGATCGAGGGGCGCAAGAAAATCTATTATCAAGATCTATGCGAGTTCTAACGATTCTTTTTGCGCTTAGCCTCTGTGCGCAGGATAAACCGAAGTTTGAAATGCTGAGCTGGATTGCCGGGAACTGGACCGGGAATATGGGACGGGCCAGTATGGAGGAGAACTGGTTGCCGGCGGCGGGCGGGGCCATGTTGGGGGTGAGCCGGGTGGTGGCCGGGCCTCGGATGGTGTCGTTTGAGTTTCTTCGGATCGTGCAGAAGGACGGCGAAATTTATTATGTGGCGCAGCCTGGAGGGAGGCCGGCGACTGAGTTCAAACTAACGAGCGTAACGGCGACGAAGGCTGTGTTTGAGAATCCGGCTCATGACCATCCGAAGATCATCACGTATGAGAAGGATGCTGAGGGGAATTTGGTGGCCACGATTGAGGGCGATGAGCGAGGACAACATAAGAAGCAGGAGTTTCGGTTCGTCAGGCAACATAATTCCGGCAGGTGAATCCTGTCAGTATGCCATTACCTACCGATGAACATTTGCTTGCGCTGGCGAAAGATCTGATAGCTCAGTTGGACCAGAAGTTTGGAGTGCACCCTGGGTTCCGCCCAGCGCATGCGCGCGGGGTGCTGCTGAAGGGAGTGTTTGCGCCAACGGCTGTGGCTCCAAGGTTATCGAAGGCTCCACATTTTGGAAGGGCGTCAACGCCGGTGACGGTTCGATTTTCGAGCGGGACGGGGTTGCCGATGATTTCCGATGCGGATCCGAAGGCAAACCCACGTGGGATGGCGACGCGCTTTCATCTGGAAGAGCGTGTGCATACGGACATCATTGGCCAATCGGCGAATGGTTTTCCAGTGCGCACGGGATCGGAGTTTCTTGAGTTCTTGCGCGTGGCGGGAATTCCGGAGGAACTGGAGAAGTTTGTTGCCACGCATCCGGCGGCGAAACGGTTTATGGAGATGCCGAAGCCGAGCCCAGTGAGTTTTGCGACGGAGGCATTCTTTGGGGTGTCGGCAATGGAATTTGAAAATGTACAGGGGGTGAAGCGGTTTGGACGGTTCCGGCTGGTGCCGGAGGCTGGGGTGAAACACTTGACGGTGGAGGAACTGGCCGGCAAGAGCGAAAGTTTTCTATTCGATGAATTGCATGGGCGGATGATGGCGGGTCCGCTAGGGTTCCGGATCCAGGTGCAATTGGCGGATGTGGAGGATGTGGTAGATGATTCGACGATACAGTGGCCAGAGACGCGCGAGTTGATAGAGGTGGGCCGGATGGTGATGACCGAGTTTCACGAGGAGGATGAGGCGGCACAGAAGCACATCATTTTTGATCCGATTCCGAGAGTGGCGGGGATTGAGCCGTCGGCGGATCCGTTACTTGAGTTAAGGGCGGCGATTTATCTGATGAGTGGACTGCGGCGGCGCAGCGCCTAACTCGGGTTTCTGAACAGCCTTGCCATTCGAGCCAAAAGCGAAGGGGTATAGTACTTAACGATTCAGTACTATATACTTTGTGGAGGTGATCATGTGGTAGTGCCTTCGAAAGGTTACTTCCTTCTGGCCCGAAAAGGAAACCATGAAAATTAGAGCAATTCGAAACAGGACCCTTCAGTCGCTGGCAGCCCTGCTCTGGCTGGCCACGTCGGCGATGGCCACGCCCTTCGTGATCAATGTGAATTTTCTCGGAGGCCTCACGCCAACGCAACAAGGCTTTTTTACCACTGCTGCCAACACCTGGATGTCACTTTTACCGGCATACCAGCCAGGCATTTCAATTACATCACTGAACATATCCGCGCGAGGAACGGCTATAGATTTTGCGGGAGGCGTTCTTGGTTCAGGCGGCCCTACTTCTTTTGTCTCTCAGATGGGGTATTCGCTTGCCACCGGTGGAGAGATGGAGTTTGACACAGCCGATTTGCCAACTCTGGAGGCCAACGGCTCCCTTGGGCAGGTGATTTTACATGAGATGGCCCATGTCATGGGTTTCGGTACCTTGTGGACCAATAACGGTGTGTATATCAACAATTCCGGAGCATTCACCGGTGTTAATGCATTGGCTGCCTACCGAACAGAATTCAACTTGCCCGGCGCTGCCAATGTTCCCGTCGAGCTGGGCGGAGGCGATGGAACCGCCAATGGGCATTGGGATGAAGTAGATAACGGCAGCGGCAACACGGGCCGGGTGAGCTCGTTGGGAGACATGAGATTTGAGCTGATGACAGGTTGGCTCAATACTCCTACATACATCAGCAGGACAACCATCCAATCCTTTGTCGATATTGGCTATGTGTCAGCCGTTCAGGTCCCGGAACCCGCAACACTTTTCAGCTTCGCCTCTGGTGCGCTGATACTGGTCTTCTTCAAGCGCCGCCGATAGGCTTCCTGCAGCTCATTTGGAGATCGAGGTGAGCAGTTCCTGGGCAGCGATTCTATCAGGGAGGATGGCACCGGTGGCGAGGTAGCTTTCTGTATCGAAAACGGCATCACTGCGCAGGGCGGTGATGGTCAACAAGGCGTCAGCGCTTAGATCGTGGTCTGAACCAGCGAGGGCCTTGGTGGCGGCGAGGTAAATCGCGGTGCCAAGGGCTCTTGAGACACCGCCGAGATAGAGATTCGTCACCTTGGAGTTGAAGGCTTCGGTCAATTTGGAACCGAATTTCGCGAGTTCTTCAATCGCCTTGCTGGGTTTTTGCGCGGCATCAAACTTGGCCATACTGTCATAGGCAGATGCTGCGGTGTCTATGATCCCGGCTTCGGCGGAGAGGAGTCCGGCAAGGCGTGGGTCGTTCGTCTTCACATTTGCGAGAATCTTGGCTGCCTGGCTTGGCTCGTAGAATGACCTTGTCCCCGGGTTATGTCCCAAGCGTTTGGCGATTGGCCCGAGCATTTGTGCCAAGTTAGCGCGGGTGTCGTCGGCGTCCAAGCGGGCGCGCAGGAGTGTGAGATCCGGCCAATCCCAGAAGAGCTTGCCCTTGGAGTTGAAAGCGGGCAAGGCCGCCCAGGCAAGAAGCACGAAGGCTGAATCGAGGGTCTGGAAGCGCTCGGCACTCTGGAAATAGTTTGCGAGAGTCAAGTCACGAATCACATTCTGAATGGCCTCCGACATCTTCTGCTTGAGAGGCAGCCGGTCTTTTCCTTCCTTTGGGATATTCAGCCAGGCATCGCCTGCAAAGGCCGCTGCGGCACCAGACAAGCTCAGTTGGAGGTTGATGAATGTGTTCCCGATGAAGTCTGGGGTCTCGGGGATGACTTCTTCGGTACGGGCATCGAAATAAGCGAGGAAACCGTCTACATTCTGATTCGTCAGATACTGGGTGAACAATGGCCGGAGTTGTCCGTCAAGGTCGTCTCGAGTGGCGCGCTTGATGGCCTGGCGCATGAAATAGGTGTAACGGAAGCTGTCGGCCTGATGCACGCGCAGAGTCTGGGGTGCAGGGCTTTGGCGAGACAGCGATAGAGCCAGGGCAAGGGAGCTGTTGCGCTTATTTGTGGCTATCGTATCCTCTGCGTCCAGTTCGAAGACCAGGACGCGGCCGGAATCGTCGATTGCTTTGACGGTTGCCAGCGCTTCGTTGAGGTGAGTCTGGCTGGCCTTGAAGTAAGGCAGTGTCAGCTCAACATGACTCTTTCGCCTGATGCCATGACTGAGAGTTGCGAGGCCGAAACGGACGCTCGGGTGAGACTCTGTCATCACGCGATCAAAGTCACCGGCGAGGGCGGACTTGAGAAAGTCTGACACGCCTGCCGGATCGTTGCGGAAGTCGAAGGTCAGGTCGAGATGAGCCTGCCTGGTCACGGACTTCTGAAAGGCGACGGCGAACTCGGCTGTGTAGGTCTTCTCAAAGGCATTCAATGCCTTTTCGAAGAATTCCTGGCGTTTGTTGAGCAAGTTGTGGATGACACCACGGATCTGATCGAGGTCGGCGAAATTGATTCCGGTCTTGCCGAGGAAATCGGCAAGCTTTTTCTTGAGCAGGGCATCCATGCTGTTGAAGTCAGTTGTGGTGATGACATTGAGGACTTTGCCGACGTTGAGCTGGTCTTCGATGAATTGCTGAAAGCGCCCCAAAGATTCTTCGATCATGCCGCCGTCGAGCAGCTTTGCAATTTGTGAGGCGAGACTTCGCACCTCAGCCAGGGGACGGTTGAGCAGGGAGAGGACGCCGCTTTCTCCAGCAAGGGAATCGAGCAGCCTTCCCTCCGGAGTGGTCAGGAATTGAGTAGCGCCCAACTTGGCGGCGAGGAGGGATTTGAGACTCTCGGGCGTGGCTGTTTTCAGAGTCTTGGCTATTTCCCGGACTGGGCCGAGGTCCACTTTGTCTTCGACCATTTTCAAGATGGTTGCCGCCACTTTGTGGTCTAGATCGCGCCATGCGTTGACAAGCCCGGCCACTCTCTTTTGGACGTTATTGAATTTGTCGTCCAACTGATCCACGGGAACGTTTGCGACGTGCGCAATGAGATTCTTGGCCTGATCGACGCCTGCTTCGGCAAGCAAATCAGTCAACTTCTTGCTGGGGTTTGTCCATTTCTCAACTACTGCAATTTGTGCGAGGACTTGCGCGCCGTGGGTACCAAAAATGCCTTTGATGAGGTCGTCTGCATTGCGGGGGAGAAGTGTATTGACGCCGGTTAGCCCAGCCGTGGCCTTGAAGGAGAAATCAGTTTGCTGACTCTTGAGGCGGAACAAGCGGAGGCGGAGTTCGGGGGCATCCGTCTCACGAGCAACCACTACGGCCCAGCGGCCTTCGGCCCGGAAGCCGAAAGCGGCTTTGACGGCAAGATCGAGGCGGAGCCCGATGTCTCCCTGGAGCGTGCCGAGCTTGGTTTCGCGAATCCAATTGAAATCCCAGCCAGCCTGGACGCCCACCTTGATTCCCACTGAACCGCCGACTTCAGAGACCAGCCATGTCCCTGGGGCCAGATCGGAGATGTCGGTGACCTGGCGAGGGAGCATCCAGCTATTGGCGAGTTGGTGCAGGGCGGTGCGGGCAGGCAGAGTGCGAGGGAGACGCCGTACGACAGCGAAATGACCGTCGGCGCTGCCTTCAACCGCGAGAGTTGCTTTGCCGACGGCCCCAAGGGCGATCGCGCCACTGGCTTTTGCTTCGGCATCAAATCCCCAACGAAGCACGAGGAAGTTGGTGTCATCGGTAGGGCCAAGATCGAGACCAGGCAAAATGGCTTCGTTTGGCGACAAAGTCTTCAGAACCTTTTCGACATCGCGATAAACACCAATACCTGCGAATGCACCAGCTTTTGCCGTAAAGCTCGCCTTGAGGCTGCCACGGCCAAACACGATGGGCTCCGGGGTGGAGGCTGTCACACTGATTTGGCCGATTTCAAAATCTTTGTCTGGGAATGGAGCGGTCTCTGACGCCAGGACCGGAATGAGCTCTGCACTCCCCGCGGAAGCGTTGATTCCCAGTGAACCTGCCGAATTTAGAAAGGGCAGATTGCGCTGGAATTTGAGCGGAATGGCAGCTCCTGCCAGAACGGTGCCGAGTGTATCACCCATGGTGAGCTCCTTTTTCCTGATAAGAATTTGGAGCTCAAGTATATCTGCGTATTCGATCTCAGCGCAAGGGTTAGACTTGTTCGGTTGTAAGTTGATTTCGGCGGAGTCATGGAAGTTAGAGCAGAGATCTAAATCTGGTCTGGAGAAACTGCGCGCGGATGTTGAGACCTGGGCCAATGGAGGAGACTTTGTGATCCGCGGTTCTGAAGCAGGGGGCGTAGATGAATATAATGAGCCCATGCAAGGATTTATTCTTAGCCGCCGTAGTGCGCTTCGTGTTGCCGCAGGGATGACCGCGGCGAGTTATTCGCGAATTATGGGTGCCAATGAGCGCATACAGCTTGGGCTGATTGGATGCGGGGGCCGTGGTGCCGGCGTGATGGGGACGTTCATCAATACCCAGCAGGTGGATGTTACAGCTGTTTGCGATATCTATGGCGAACGAATTGATCAGGCTCAACAGAAGGCGACCAAGGCGCAGGGCTTCACCGATCATCGAAAGTTGTTGGCGGCAAAGAATCTTGATGCGGTGCTGATTGCGACTCCCGATCACTGGCATTCCGGCTGCGCGATTGATGCTCTGAATGCAGGTAAAGATGTCTATGTCGAGAAGCCGCTGACGCTGACGATTGAGGAGGGTCCGCAGATTGTGAAGGCGGCTCGGATCAACAACCGAATCTGTCAGGTAGGGATGCAGCAGCGGTCTGGCCAGCATTATTTGCAGGCCAAGCGCGAGTACTTTGACACTGGCAAGCTGGGCAAGGTAACGCTGGCGCGGACCTGGTGGCATGGGAACGGAGCGCACTTGCGGAAGGCTCCGGAGAGGTTGGCTACTCAGCCGTCGAATCTGGACTGGGCACGATTCCTGGGGCCGGTGAAGTGGCGGGATTGGGATCCGCAACAGTTCTGGAACTTCCGCGCTTATCTTGAGTTTGGCGGCGGACAGGTGACCGATCTGTTCACTCACTGGATCGATGTAGTGCATATGATGATGGGGCAGGATAACCCCATTGCGGCTGTGGCTGCGGGCGGTGTTTATCAATACAAGGATGGACGAACGGCGCCGGATACGATCCATGTGTTGCTGGAATATCCTGCAGAGTGGACCGCTACGTTTGAGGCGACGCTTGCGCCTGGCATCAAGGGTGAGGGCGTTGAGATCTGCGGCACGCTGGGCAAGCTGTATATTGACCGGCGACGGTTTGAATTTCAATCGATCGAAAAGGGTGAGCCACCGGTGATTGTGCAGTCACCTCGCGAGCAGACGATTGATCACGTGGAGAATTTCCTTGCGTGCTGCAGGAGCCGCAAATTGCCGAATGGAGATGTGTATATCGGACACCGGTCTGCGGCGGCTTCGCACTTGGGGAACATCGCTTATCTGCAGAAGCGCCGGCTTAAGTACAATCCGGATCGCGAAGAGATCCTGCCGCATTAGGCGGCAGTGAGATCGGTTTGGTTCAAGCCGCTGCCGGTGAAAAGTAAAAGATTATCCTGGACCAGTTTTGCTAATTTTAAGTCGAGGGAAAGCAATGTTGGATGCCGTTCTGAAGACAGGATATTTTGGCGTGGGCTTTCTGCTGATTGCCGTGCCTGGGATCTTTAGCGTGTCGATGCCGCTGAGCTCATCGGGCGAACGCATCCAGAGGGGTGAGATTCTAGCGCTAGCGCTAGCGGCAATCGTGAGTACAGGATTTCTCTTATGGTCGATCCAGGCGGGGCCAGTAAACGGAAAGTGGGGACTTGCACTTGGCCTGTCGGTAATTGGGCTGGTGTTGTATTTCTTGCTGACTTTGGTGGGAGTCTTGACCTTTACGAAGGCGCAGGAAAATTAGACCGCACCGAGGCCTGGACCTGTAAGCGCGGCCGTTTTCATCGTGCCATCTTTGATGGTGAAGATGCCTGGGAACTTGAGGCGCCATGGATCGTTGGCTGCCGGCAGGTACTGGCGGGAGTTTGCTTCGATACCCGAGACGCCAGGAACGTGCGAGGCGATGCTGGCGGAGTGGATGAGAGAAGCTCCAGGACAACTGAGATCCTGCACGCAGAGAAACATCTTGTACTTCTGAGCGGCGGCGGCCATCAGCATGGCCTGGCTTTGGCCCTTGCAAGCTTTGAGGGCAACACCGGTGTAGCCGAGATCGCGGGCGAGCAGGAGAGTTTCGAGATCGGTTAGGGATTCGTCGATTACTACTGGGCGTAGCCTGGCAGCCTCGTGCATCACGTTCTTGCTGTCGGCTTTGAGGTCGCGGGCAGTGGGTTGTTCGATGTACTCGATGCGATCAAAGCCGCGAGGTGAAAGCTCTTTGACTTTGCGCAGGTATTCGAGCAGGTAGGCGACGTTGGGGCAACGTTCGTTGAAATCGACACAATATCGCCAGTTGACGTTAGGGCTGGTTTCTTCGGCGATGCGGTTGATGGAGACGGTGCGGTCGATATCCCACTTGAGGTCATCACCCTGGAGCTTGATCTTGATGTGATGGAGGCCGTTGTAGCGGATCCATTCAGGAAGAGTTTCTGGAAGGCCGTCGCTGAGGCGCCTGGTGATATCGGCATCGGTGAGCGTGTCGACGCCGCCGACGGAGTGATATAAGTTGACCTCTGCGCGGGGCTTTGAATTGACATAGCGATTGAGGTACTCGCCCTTGAAGTCCTTACCTAAGTAGTGCGAGAGGTCGTGCTGCATGATGTCTGAGCCGTAAGTCTGGTAGCAGTTAAGGCCAAGAGCTTTGCCGAAGGCATCGTGGATGGCGGCATCAATGGGGCTGGCGGTGACGAGTGTGCAGAGCTTGGGGATGGGGGCGAGGAGCTTGAGTTCAACGGAGACTGCCGCGGCGGCCTTGAGGTATTCAGGCTCTAGAGCAGTGTTGATGTCGATGGGGTGACCGTGCTCGCGGTAATTATTGGTGATCGAGACCAGGCGCTTGCCGAGTGCTTGCATGGCGTTTTGCGTGGTGTCGTAAGTCATCTGCTTCGAAGGGAAGGCCCACGGATTCGACAGCGGCATTGAGCCAAAGCCTTCGGCGACTTTGCCATCACGCGTGCGGACGCGGGCTTTGACGTTGAGCAACGTGGTGTGATCCATAGCAACACCGCCGAATTTGTAGGGTGAGCGGTAGCGAATGTCTTCAAATGAGGACGTGATGCTTTCGATCTGGATAGTCTGCGTTTTGGGCTTGGCGATAGCGGCAGAAGCGGCAAGGGCAAGGCAGGTGCGCCGTGTGAGCGTGGAGCCGGAGTTCATACATTATGGAGTATATCGGGGATCACGAAATTGGTACACATGGGAGAATCTGTATAGCTTCGCCTATGTCAGATGCAATTCTTTTCGTCAGCTTCGGAGGCCCCAACGAGCCCGCCGACGTTATGCCTTTCCTTGAGAACGTAACCCGTGGCCGCGGCATCCCGCGCGAGCGCCTCGAAGTGGTCGCCGGGCATTACCAGCACTTCGGCGGCAAGAGCCCGATCAACGAGCAAAACCTCGGCATGATCGACGCCCTCACCAAACTGCTCGCCCAGCAGGGCCCGGACCTCCCCGTCTACTTCGGCAATCGCAACTGGCACCCCTTGCTCAAAGACACTTTCATGCAGATGAAAGCTGACGGAGTCACCCGCGTCTTTGCCTTCGTCACCTCTGCCTTCAGTTGTTATTCCGGCTGCCGTCAATACCGTGAAAACATCTACGCGGCCCAGGCTGCCACTGGCACCGAATCGATGGAAATCCACAAGCTCCGAGTCTTCTTCAACCACCCCGGCTTCATCGATCCTCTGGTCGATTGGGTCAAAGAAGGAAAGGAAAAATCCCCCAACGCCCGCCTCGTCTTCACCGCACATTCCATCCCCAACTGGATGGCCACCGGCTCCAAATACGTCCAGCAACTCGCCGAAGCCTCACGCCTGGTAGCCGAAGGCGCGGGCGTAGAGACCTACGACCTTGTCTATCAATCCCGCAGCGGCGCACCCAACCAGCCCTGGCTCGAGCCCGATATTCTCGACCACATTCGAGACCTCCATTCCAAGGGCAGCAATGAAATTCTGATTTGCCCTATCGGCTTCATCAGCGACCACATGGAAGTCCTATTTGATCTCGACGAAGAAGCCCGCCTTCTGGCAAATGAGCTAGGCCTGAAGCTAAGCCGAACGCAGACCTCCTCACATGATCCCCGCTTCGCCGCCATGATCCGCGAACTCGTCCTCGAGCGCCGTGGAGATCAACTCACCCACATCGCCTTAGGCAACATGGGCCCCAGCCACGACGTCTGCCCGATTGATTGCTGCCCGCCCCCGCCGGCCCGCCCGAGCGCACAACCCCAATAGCCGCTGCCGTAGAATAGCCCTTTGAACCTGAAATTCCAGCTCCACAACCACGGCTTCGAAGTCCACGAACAAGCCTGCCCCGCCACGCTCCTCGCTCAACTGCAAGGTGAATTCCCCGCAGATGCCTCAGAAGATGAAGACCTCCTCAAAAGATCAGCAACAGTCAGCGAAGAAGCCAACACTGGCACCTTCTACCAAATCGCAAAATCAATCCTCGGCAAAGGCTGCTTCCCCACTCACGCCATCCTCTACAACAAGAACGACACCGCCCAATCCTGGCATCAAGGCACCACGGTAAAACCTGGAGGTCAGAGCCTCATCGTAAGACTCTCTCTCGACGACTGCACCTTCTTCGACGGCGCATTCAAGCTTTGCCCCAGTTCTCACAAGCACGGCCCCCTAACGGCGCAAGAGATCAGGGGCTACAGCCTCCGCCCATTCTCCTCTCCTGAGATGAAGGCTGGCGATATCCTGATTTTGCACCCGCTAACGATCCACGCCTCCGCCGCCAGCACAACTGGCAAACCCCGCCGAGTCATCCACATTGTTTACGCCTGCGCGTAACCGCGTCAGATTCCCAGCGGCAGCCAGCTCATCCGCCGGCTCTCCTCGCCCGAAACGCCCGCACCAGCAACCGCAACCGCTCGTTCCCTGCGGCCTCCAACTCATCGAGTAACATAGCATCCGATTGCGCCAGCCGGTATAACTTCAAGAAAGTCTCTACATACAGATAGTCTTTCTCCGGCCCGCCCTCAATCCGCATTAGCTTCCTCTTCAGCTCAACAAAATCCTCTTCCTCCTCCACCTTCCCCGCCCCACAACCCGGCGACTGCTCATTCTGAGTTTTGAAATACTCAAAGTCCTCTAGAATTTCATCCCGCATCTCCTCCGGCACCCGGGCCGCAAAGCTCCGCACGACCCCAGCAATCCCCCTCGCTTTCTCATACTCCCGTCTCGACTGAGTCGCCCGCCGCAAGCGCTGCACCAACTGCCGCCCCACCACCACCGCCCGCCCGTCTTTCCAAGTCAACACCAACGCTAGCCCAGCCTCAATCTCGACAGCCGACCGCAGCGTCGACGCGGCCAGTTCAAACTCCGCTGGCCCTACTTCCATCGCCACCTTCAGATACCGCGACGCATCATCCACCACCCGGTGCTCACATCGAGCCATGCTGCTTCGAGCCCTTACTGGAAAATCCCCAACGCGGTACACCTGCCAAGCCTCGACAAGCGCATCCTCAGGCCCGCCAGCCCACGCAAGCGCTACCGGATAGTCTTTGCCCTCAACGTTGCGATCAAGGTGAGCCGCCACCTCG
The DNA here is from genome assembly GCA_043718395.1 of Acidobacteriota bacterium. GTDB lineage: Bacteria > Acidobacteriota > Terriglobia > Bryobacterales > Bryobacteraceae > Bryobacter. The sequence continues at coordinate 5,854 of JAYSVS010000035.1, read as the reverse complement.
TAAGCTTCCTTAGCCACAGCCCGCGCCGCCTCATCCTTCAAGTCAAACTGCCGAATCAACCCAAGAATCACCCGCGACTGAATCAACCCTGGCAACTGCCGGTACTCCCGCAATTTCGCCTCCACGGCAGCTTCGTCAGCAGCCGCGAGCAGCAATAAGGGCAACCACATCATGCCGCTAGCTTAGCGCTCTACTGCATCTGGATCTGAATCGCCAGATCACCACTCACCACAAACTTGGCATCTTGAAATTTGGGTGGCCCCATTTTGCCCTTGGCATTGTTGGATGCCCCGGTCCTCTCCTTGGGGATCCCAATGAAATTCGTATCGATCTTGCCGTTCCCGTTTTCGTCGTGATAAACGGCGACCGCATACGTCCCAGGTGGCACATCTTCAAAGCGAAACACCGCAACACCCTTCACGATCTTCACCATCTGCTTGTCCCTGGATTTCGCTTCTTTTGCCGGGTATGCCCCCGGATTGTCATAGAGCGCAGCCATCGCTGAACCCTTGTCGCTCGTAAATCCCTTGACGTTCACAGTCAAGGTAACAGGCTGATCAAACAAACATAGCCCCCAGAGCAATACACAAAAGATCAGATGCATCGCTATCCCTTAGCCGCGCGAATCGCCGCCGTCAGCGCCGGCAGCACCTCAAACAGATCCGCGCAGATCCCGTAATCGGCCACTTCAAAAATCGGCGCATTCTCATCCTTGTTGATGGCAACAACTGTTTTAGCCCCCTTCATCCCTACCAGATGCTGAATCGCGCCCGACAAGCCCACGGCCACATAAAGCTTCGGTGCCACGGTCTGCCCGCTGCTCCCCACCTGGCGCTCCATGGGTAGCCAGCCGTTGTCGCAAATCGGCCGTGAGGCTGCGATCTCTGCGCCCAGCGCCGCCGCCAGATCCTCAATCAACGAGAGATTCTCTTTCTCCTTGATGCCACGGCCAACACTCACAATAATCGGAGCGACGCTCAGATCGACTGCCCGCGCCGTCTCACGAAACTTCACTTCCGGCTTCTGTCTCGGCGCAGCCGCACCAACAGGCATCACCTCATCAACAGCATTTTGAGATGAGTCAGCCCGGTAAGCCCCCGCCTGCAGCGACAAGAACACCGGCTCACCCAACGGGCGAACCTCGGCATTCATCTTGCCCTGAAACAACTGCCGCGTTACAAACAGCACGCCATCATCCACGCGCAGCCGGATCACATCCGAGATCAACGAGCGATCAAAACGGGTAGCGAGCTTCGGCGCAAAGTCCCGCACCTGATACGTATGCGGAAACAGAACTACTTGAAATTGTTTGGCACGAATCAGCTCCGCCAAGCCATCCGTAAAGCCATCCGCAGTGTAAGCCCCGCCAGGCTCTACGCTATGCACGCTCAGCCCCAGCCTGGTACCAAGATCCAGTGCCGCTGCCAGCGTCTCGGCCGAGAGCTTATGCCCCGCCTCAAGTACAGCCAATATTCCGCTCACAGTACGTGCACCTCGTTCTTGAGCTTCTCCACCAATTCTGCCACCGTCTTCAACATCAGAGTCTGCTTCGATTTCTGCGGCAGGGTGACACCCATCAGCTCATAAGAAGCAACCCGATTCACACTCAGATCCCCAGGAGTGAGCGACTTCACTTCCTTCGTCTTGGCTTTCTTGATGCCCATCAGGGTCGCATAGCGCAGCTTCTTGATGCCCGATTGAATCGTCAACACCGCTGGCAGCGGCATGCCGACGTGCTGAAACCATCCATCCTCAAGCTCACGCTTCACACGCAGCATCCCAGAATCGATATCCACCTGCATGATGATCGTCGCATGAGGCAGCCCCAGCAACTCAGCCATCACAACCCCAACCTGCCCTGCGCCAACGTCGTCCGATTGCAAGCCGGTCAAAACCAGATCCGGCACCTCTGTCTTCACTGCAGCAGCCAGCAATTTCGACGTAGCAAGAGTATCCCAATCGACGATATCGTCCACCGCAACATGAATCGCCCGGTCAGCGCCCTTGGCCAGAGCCTCACGAATCGTCGCACTCGCGCGATCCGGCCCCGCACAAAGCGCCACTACTTCGCCGCCATGAGTTTCTTTCAGTTGCAACGCTTCTTCAAGCGCATAAGCATCCGGCTCATTGATTTCGTATTCGAGGTTTGATTCATCGATCCACTTGCCCGTGGAAGCGGCAGTCAAAAGCGAATCGCGAGCGGGAACCTGCTTGATCGCGACAAGAATTTTCATACTACCCAGCGTAGCGCCTGAAAATCAGGCAGCCGTTGGTGCCGCCAAATCCGAAGGAATTAGACAGCACTGTATCCAACTTCATCGGCCGTGCTGCATGGGGGATGTAATCGAGATCGCAACCCTCATCCGGATTGTCGAGATTCATGGTTCCGGGCGCAATTTGATCGCGAATGGCCAGGACGCAAAGACCTGCTTCGAGCGCTCCGGTTGCCCCAAGCAAATGGCCGGTTTGAGCCTTGGTGGACGATACCGGGATCTGGTAGGCCCGCTCACCGAAGGCCGCCTTGAAGGCCCGGGTCTCAATCACATCGCCTGCAGGGGTTGAGGTAGCGTGTGCGTTGATGTAGTCGATGTTCTCAGGGCCGACCGCCGCATCCTTCATTGCATTCAACATCACTCGCCGTGCACCATCGCCATCTTCACTTGGCGAGGCCATGTGGTAAGCATCCCCAGACATGCCGTAGCCAATCACTTCAGCCAGAATATTCGCACCGCGCGCCCTGGCGCAGTCAAGTTCTTCGAGAATCAAAATCCCCGCGCCTTCACCCACCACAAAACCGTCGCGATCACGATCCCAGGGGCGCGAAGCGCGTGCAGGTTCGTCATTGCGGTTAGAGAGCGCACGCATCGCCGAGAAGCCCGCCACGCTGAGCGGCGTGCAAGCTGCTTCTGCGCCACCGGCAATCATCGCATCCGCATAACCATGCTGGATCAGCCGATAAGAATCACCAACACCGTGTGCGCCCGACGTGCAGGCCGTCGCTACAGCTGAGTTCGGCCCCTTGGCCCCGGTACGAATCGAAACCTGGCCTGCGGCTAGATTGACAATCGACGCTGGGATAAAGAAGGGAGAAACTTTGCTGGGGCCCCCGGCTAGCAGCTTCTCGTGCTCTCGCTCGATCACTTCAAAGCCACCGATTCCGCTGCCGATGTAGACACCAATCCTGTCAGCATTCTCTTGGGTGATCTTGAGGCCGCTCATTGCCAGCGCGTTGTCGGTAGCGGCAATGGCGAAATGCATAAAGCGCCCCATCTTTTTCACTTCTTTTTTGTCGATGAAGGTTGAGGGGTCGAAATTCTTCACTTCGCCGGCAATTTTCGAAGGATGGTTGACAGGATCAAAGAGGGTAATCCGGGCAATGCCGTTCTTGCCCTCTTTGATGGCTGTCCAAACCGATTCGGTATCGTTGCCAACGGAGCAGATCAACCCAATACCAGTAACTACAACACGTCGTGGCAAGGGGAACCGCCTCTTTTACTTTTTCTTTTTGGAATCGATGTATTCGATGGCGGCCTTAACCGTCGTCAGCTTTTCAGCATCTTCATCGGGCACGTCGATGCCAAAGGCTTCTTCAAATGCCATGACTAATTCCACGATATCGAGCGAGTCCGCGCCCAAGTCATCGACAAAACTTGCTGTGTCGTCTACTTGAGCCTCGTCCACACCGAGCTGCTCGACAATGATTTGTTTAACTTTTTCTCTTACGTCCATTGGATTCGATTCCGATTCTAGCAGAGCTATGCTGGGGTAATGAAAGCAATTCGCGCGATTCTCGTTGTGTCATTTTCTGCTTCGCTTCTTCCGGCTGCCCCCGTACGCAGTGAAAAGAAGGGCTGGATACAGGTTCAACTTGCAGGAACGCCGCGCGAAATGGGCCGCCAGCACGGCCGAATCCTCTCTGCGGAGATCGCCGATGGCCTGAAAGCGATCCAAACCATCATCGTCCACGACACCAAGAGAGACTGGGCTTTCTACCGCGTTGCTGGCAAGGATATCCTCTGGCCGAAGGTAGAAACCCAATACCGCGAAGAGCTGGAAGGCATCGCTGAAGGTCTGAAGGAGAAGGGTTCTAAGCTCGACTTATGGGACGTAGTTGCCCTCAACGGCTGGATGGAACTCGCCTGGTATTACGTCCCCGCTTACAACAAAAAGCACGGCGTCCCCAACCCGCCAGGCGCCGTCGCCCCCGAGCACTGCTCTGCTTTCATAGCAACTGGTAAGTACACCAGAAACGGAAAGATCGTCATCGCCCACAACGCCTGGGTAGACTACGCCATCGGTCAACGCTGGAACATCATCTTTGACATCCAGCCCAAAGACGGCATGCACATGATTATGGACGGCTACCCCGGCCTGATCCATTCCGGCGACGACTTCGGCATCAACACCTCCGGAATCGTCATCAGCGAAACCACCATCTCTGGCTTCCAGGGCTTTGACGAAGCAGGCATTCCCGAATTCGTGCGCGCACGAAAGGCTCTCCAATATGGCAAGTCGATTGACGAAGTTGTTGCCATTTTCAAAGACGGAAACAACGGCGGCTACGCCAATACGTGGCTGATTGGCGACAACAAGACCAACGAAATCGCCCGCCTTGAGCTGGGCCTCAAAAATGTAACGCTAGAGCGAACCCGCGACGGCTACTACGCCGGCTCAAACTTCCCGATCAACCCCAATCTTCTCGCTGAAGAAACCAAAGACTTCGACCCCAGAGACCTCTCAAACTCCGCTAACGCCCGCAAGATCCGCTGGGAATCGATTCTTGAAGCGAACAAGGGTTCGATTGACATCAAGCTAGCCCAGAGTTTCATGGCCGACGGAAAGGATTCTTACAACAAGAATGACGCCCTCAGCGAGCGCAGCCTCTGCGGCCGCATCGACCTCTCATCGCGAGGCAGTGCCGGCTGGCAGCCCCCCTTCGGCCCGGCAGGAGCAGTACAAAACAAAGCTGCCGATTCCAGCATGATCGACAGAATGGCTCTCTCTGCGGCTTATGGCCCACAATGCGGCCCGGATTTCAAAGCCGCCGATTTCCTCAGGGCCCACCCTGAATTCAACTACCAGAAAGACGTACTAAAAGATATGCTCAGCCAGTCCTGGGCAGAATTCAAATCGATCCGATAATTTTTTTAGGATCGAGTAACCAAGCCCCGCGAACCATCGACTTCCTTACATATCCCCGTTACGAAGGCGGATGCCTTGAAACTCCACCCCGGGTTGCTTGACATCCGCCGACTCATTTCTAGACGCTTGCTGCAATATTTCATCACGGCTCAGATGATGAAAGACTTTCCTCTGCCTATAATTGCCAGATGCGCTGGTGGATCCTTAGTCTCCTTTTCCTTGGAACGACAGTTAATTACCTCGACCGGATTATCCTTGGCATCCTGTTGCCTGAAATCCGCAAAGAGATCGCGATTGATGACATCCTTTACGGGAAGATATCGAGTGCGTTTCAGCTTTCCTACACGATTGGCTTTCTGATAGCCGGCAAGTTCATTGACCGGGTGGGAACTCGTCTGGGCTATGCAGGCTCTATTCTTTGGTGGAGTCTGGCGGCGGCGGCACATAGCTTCATTCGCAACCCGTTGACCTTTGGGGTGTGCCGGGCATTGCTGGGATTGGGTGAGGCCGGCAACTTCCCGGCGGCTATCAAGAGCGTTTCTGAGTGGTTCCCGATGAAGGACCGGGCCTTTGCAACCGGTATCTTCAATGCTGGAACGAATGTCGCGACAATGATCGGGCCAGGGCTCTTTGTCTACATGACAGCGCATTTTGGCTGGCGAACCTGCTTTCTGATCACGGCAAGTAGCGGACTGGTGGTTCTTGTGCTCTG
>JAYSVS010000034.1:0-2468 GCA_043718395.1 Acidobacteriota bacterium | reverse complement strand
GGCTCCATGGACATACCGCCCGGGGGGGCGATGAGGCGGCCGCTTGCATCGATCTTCATACCGAAGCTCAACGCAAGACCACCCAGGATTTCCTTGATTTCGTTTAGCGACTTGCGCCCGAAATTCTTGGTGCGCAACATTTCCGCTTCGGTCTTCTGTACCAGATCGCCGATAGACTGAATGTTGGCATTCTTCAAGCAGTTGTAAGAACGGACGCTGAGTTCGAGCTCTTCCACCGAACGGTTCAGCACTTCGTTCATCTGACCAGCAGCACGCTCGACCGGCTCTTCCACCGATTCCGGCGTCTCTTCGAAGTTGACGAAAATCGTCATGTGATCCTTCAGCAACTTGGCCGCCATGCCGATAGAATCGGCAGGAGAGACAGCACCGTTGGTCCACACTTCCAGAGTCAGCTTGTCAAAATCCGTCATCTGCCCGAGGCGCGCAGCCTCGACGTTGTAATTTACTTTGCGCACCGGGGAGTGGACCGAATCGATCGGGATGTAGCCCAAAGGCAGATCCTCGTCAAAGTTGCGGTCCGCGCTGATATAGCCGCGGCCCATCTTCAGACGCATTTCGATCATCAGGCTTCCGCCCTCGCTCACCGTCGCGATATGCATGTTCCGGTCCAGCACTTCAACGTCGCTGTCCGTCTCAATCATGCCACTCAATAATTCGTTAGATCCGTCTGACTTCAATCGAACGGTCTTGATCCCTTCTCCCGCCATTTTGAAAGGAATTTGCTTTAAATTCAGGATGATGTCTGTCGCATCCTCAACGACTCCGGGGATCGGCGAAAACTCATGCGCGACTCCCTCGATACGAACGGCTGTGATCGCGGCACCTTCGATCGAACTCAGCAGAGCGCGCCGAAGCGCGTTACCGATCGTCGTGCCGAAGCCACGTTCAAACGGCTGAGCCGTGAACATGCCATACCGCTCGCTCAATGTTTCCGTATTGGCAACCAGACGCTTTGGCTTTTGAAAACCTCGAAACATGCGCCTCCTTGTAGTTAGAAATTGTTAGTGTGTCTTGCCAATTACTTCGAGTACAGTTCGACGATCAACTGTTCGTTGAGCTGTATTTGAACCAGGTCTTCCCGCTTGGGAGCCTGTGTGACGCGCGCCTTGAAATTCTCGCGATCCACATCAAGCCAGTTGGGGGAAGGGTAATGTGCTGTGGCGTCGCGCGAAGCAATGATCGAAGTCACCTTGCGGCTCTTCTCCACAACTTCGAGCGTGTCGCCCGGCTTGGCTTGGAACGAAGGAATATTAGTGCGGCGGCCGTTCACGCTGATATGGCCGTGACGGACGAGTTGGCGGGCTTGTGCCCGGCTGGTGGCAAATCCGGCGCGGAGAACGACGTTGTCCAAACGGCTCTCAAGCATGCTGAGCATGTTGTCGCCGGTGACGCCCTTCATCATGGATGCTTTCTCAAATAAGTTACGGAAGTAGCCTTCGAGCACGCCATAGTAACGGCGAGCCTTCTGCTTTTCACGCAACTGCAGGCCGTAGCCCTGAATTTTTGACTTCCGGGCCTGGCCGTGCTGGCCGGGAACGAAATTACGCTTTTCGATGGCACACTTTTCAGTGTGGCATCGCTCGCCCTTCAAAAAGAGCTTCATGCCTTCACGCCGGCATAGCCGGCATACTGGGCCGTGATAACGAGCCATTGTTTCTAAGTTTCTCCTGGTTACCTGAATGGTTCCGGATCAGGTGCAGTTTACAACCCTTGCGGGTTTTCGTCCTGCTTCCAATCACATACAAAATCTTTAAAACTTACACTCTGCGGCGCTTGGGAGGCCGGCAACCGTTATGCGGGATCGGCGTAGTATCACGGATCGAACGCACTTCGATGCCAACACTACCGAGCGCACGCACGGCCGATTCGCGGCCAGCACCGGGGCCAGACACCTTGACGTCGACAGTGCGAAGTCCAGCGTTGTCCTTGGCCTTGGTTGCCGCCGTGAAACTGGCTTGCTGTGCAGCAAACGGGGTGCCCTTGCGCGAGCCACGGAAGCCGAGCGAGCCGCTCGAACTCCAGCTCAACACATTGCCCACCAGATCGGTGATCGTGATGATCGTGTTATTGAAAGAGGCCTGAACGTGAACCAGTCCAACTGGTACGCTCTTGCGCTCTTTCTTTTTGAAAGACTTCTTCTTATTGCTTTTTGCTTGCGCCTTAGCCATATTAGTTCCTCGTCAGACCGGATCTCGGCCTTACTTGGTCGCCTTCTTCTTGCCGGCGACTGTGCCCTTGCGCGGCCCCTTACGGGTGCGGGCATTGGTGTGTGTACGTTGGCCGCGGGCCGGAAGCCCACGACGGTGACGCAAGCCTCGATAGCTGCCCATTTCCATCAGGCGCTTGATATTCATCGATACTTCCTTGCGCAGGTCGCCTTCGATGGCCCCTTCTGCTTCAAGCAAGAGTCGAATCTTGTTTACTTGATCATCACTCAGATCGGAAAT
>JAYSVS010000033.1:0-24356 GCA_043718395.1 Acidobacteriota bacterium | reverse complement strand
GAATCGCTTATAGAAATACCGATTGCCGTCCGCACAAGCGCTTCTTCTGGTGCGCGTGGAGCTCAAGCTGTGTTTGCTGTGCATAATTTGGGTGCCATGAGACTCTTGGCCGCGAAATTCAGAACCGCATTGACTTGCTCGCGCGTGACAGCGAATTCATCCATGACTTCATCCACGGTCAGACCCGCTTCCAGATTTTCAAAGACAGTGGATACCGGCATGCGAGTGTCTTTAAATACCCAAGCTCCGCTGACCTTGCCGTGTATGCTTTCAACTGCAAGGCATTGCGACCAATCCAGTGTTGCCATACTGTGGGACTCCTTCTATTTCCACATCACCGGATATGACGGAACCTGTCACTGTCCAAGGTGCCAAACCGCTCGTTTTCCCGGTAAGATCTCAAGGGTAGTGCTGCCAAACTGATGCTTGCCGGGAGTCGAAGGGCGCTTCAGAGAAAACTCAATGCTTGTGACTCCAACAATAGCTGGAGCAAAACGAAAGAGCACTTCCGCATTTGGGCCTTTCGCTAGAATCGAAGTCTTTGACTCACTCAAAGTCCACCCGGCGGCTCCCAGTTGTTCGGTCCGGATTCGAATGCCAGCTTCGGGCGATGCTATCTCGATCTTCTGCACATTCTGCAAGAGGGTGCGATCACGCACTGAACTTAGTTTGAGCTTGGCGCAATAAGCAGAAAGAACATCATGCTGTTGAATTGTGTTTGGGCTAGTTGGGTTCCATCGCCGCACAAATTCTGGCGCATATTGCATTGCAAAGAGGCGCAGCCCTTCAACCACAGAACTGATGCGAGTCTCCTCGAAACTCGTCATGTGAAACCAGTCCACCGGCTCGCCGTCCAACTGCCGCGTGACCATGCTAGTGATGCTAGGACGCAATTGCTCCCACTTCAGGCGCAGGCGTTCTGAGCCAGCCGAATCTTCAATCCCAAGGGCGATGCCAGCATCACCTGGCTTGCGGCCGCCGGTACTGGCCTCGAAAAACTCGAAGTAGGTTTGGTCTCCATAAAAGTAAAGGCCTGAATAAGTGCTGTCATTGCGAACAGTAGTTCGCTTTTCACTAGGGGCGAACTGCTCCTTCAAGAATGCAGAAGCTTCGATAGCCGCATAAGTTGACGCGTCCACTGTCGCATAAAAATGATTCAGGATTGGAAGTGGGAGCCTTACCTGAGCCGGGGCAATCGAAGCAGCGGCTAGAAAAGTACGGCGCTTCATGATCAGCTACTGCTTGGGAGGATCAACTTTGATGATGACTTCGCCCTTTTTGGCTTTACCAAGCTGCCGGCGAACTTCCAGTTCCTGCGTCTGGGAGTCACGCTCCAAAGCGTTCACCCGGTAGCGCAACTCGTCGCGTTCACGGGCAAGGTTCGCATTTTGGGTCTCAAGCACTTGAAGGTCCTGGCGCTGCTTTCGCAATGCAGGCATACCATTCGGACCCAGTAGTGCAACGACTACATACACACTAGCCGTCAATAGCCCAAGGGCAAGCCCGGCGCGGCGGATGAGAGTAGATTCAAACATTTGACGATGAAGGGTACCCTTCATTTATAAACCGTAAGGAGCGATAAGGCAAATAAGATTGAGCTCTTTTTGCCGCCAGAGAGGTAAAGTGGGTCCAAACGCAAAGCCCCGCCAAGACTGTGATAGTCTCGGCTAGTTTATGATGCCAAGCAAAACTAGACACTGGGTGATCGTATTCGCCGTAGTCCTCTCGATCATCACTTACATTGACCGCGTTTCCATCTCCTTTGCCGGACCAACAATGCGCAAGGATCTGGGCCTAGATTCAACTCAGTTCGGCTGGGTTCTCGCCTCCTTCGCCTGGGCCTACGCACTATTTGAAATTCCCGGAGGTTGGCTCGGTGACAAGATGGGTCCGCGCAAAGTCCTCACTCGAATCGTCCTGTGGTGGAGCTTTTTTACCGCAGCAACCGGCTGGGCCATGAGCTACACCTACCTATTGATCGTGCGGGCTCTTTTCGGTGCTGGCGAAGCGGGTGCCTTCCCCAACATCACCAAGGCATTCTCGACCTGGCTCCCACCAGCCGAAAAAAGCAGAGCACAGGGCATTGTCTGGATGAGCGCCCGCTGGGGAGGTGCCTTTACCCCGCTGCTTATGGCGGCCCTGTTCCAGATGATTGACTGGCGGACGGCCTTTCAGATCTTCGGCTGCCTCGGCGTAGTTTGGGCAGCAGTATTCTTTTACTGGTATCGCGACAATCCAAAGGCCCATCCAGCAGTAAATTCGGCCGAGCTTGAGATCATCGGCGATAGCATCAAGATGGCAGACGACCACGGCAGTGTGCCATGGGGACGCTTCGCCGGATCCGGCAGCGTTTGGCTGCTCTGGATTCAATACTTCATGCTCAGCTATGGCTGGTATTTCTACATCACCTGGTTCCCCACTTATCTGAAGGACTCACTGAATTTCGACCTCAAAGCAGGCGGCGCGGTCCTGAGCGGCATGCCATTGTTTCTCGGCGGTATTGGTTGTCTTGTCAGCGGATTCATTACCCCAAAGCTGGCTGTAATTCTAGGTGATGCGCGTAGGGCACGCAAGATTGTCGCCGTTACCGGGATGACGATGGCCGGTATCCTGCTGATCGTGGCCATGCAGTTGAGAGAGCCGCTGGTAATTGTCGGTGTCATCGCCATGGCTAGCTTTTGCAATGACCTCGTGATGCCCCCAGCCTGGAATACCTGCATGGACGTGGGAGGCAAGTTTGCGGGCACGCTCTCGGGCAGCATGAACATGATGGGCAACTTTGCCGGGGGCGTAGCGCCGGTGGTAATTGGTTATGTTCTAGAGCAGACGGGAAATGATTTTACAATCACCGTCTACATTTCAGCGACGGCGTACTTTATCGGGGCACTCTGTTGGCTTGGGATTGACTCAACCCGGCCCCTTGACCACAAGGACTAAGAATCGTGAAGCGCTGGTGGCGGCGGGCAGTTCGATGGATCTTGTTGCTGTTGCTGGCGGTAGTGCTCGCCTACGAGGAAATCCAGTGGCGCCTATCGTTCGTCTTTGCCTGGCTCGGCAAATTACCGGTGCTGCACAGCATCGAAAACTGGGCCCGCCGCCTGCCACCCTATGGGGCCCTCGCCCTTTTCCTCGTGCCCTCAGTAATCTTGTTTCCCCTCAAGATGCTCGCACTCTACTGGTTGGCTGGCGGGCAAAAGGTATTGGGGATCAGCACGATCTTTGCGGCAAAAGTGATGGGCACGGCGCTGGTGGCGCGAATCTTTCAATTGACCCGGCAAGCACTGCTGACAATAAACTGGTGCAATTGGGTTTTCGAAAAAATCTCCGCCCTGCGCGAGGCTGCCTATAGCATATGGAGGAGCTTCCCGGTAGTTCGCTGGTGGAAGTCCCGCTGGGCCAAAGAGAAGGCGCGTGGAGGCTTCTGGAAGCGCCGATGGCTCGCCCTACGGGAGCGCTTCAAGAGGCGCTAATGTCACCATTAAAAAACTAGGCAAACAGCGGCTCATACCGTTGGGATCAGGCGCAGCATTCCAAAATTGACACTGAGCTCGCGGCCATCATTTGGCGCGCTCCAGACAGGGCTCACACGGATCTCGATCTCATAGCGGGGCGCATCAGGAAGACTTGCTTCGAGCGCAAAAAGGCCATTACGATCCAGCGGCCATGCCTTGAGCGGCAAACCGTTGACAAAGACTTCCACCACAGGCCGCGGGCTGGCAAGAAAAATAGCCTCAGGCGCAAAGCCGCGCAAGCGTAGACGGTGCTCCCCACCCTTGACATTCTCAAGCCAGGCGGAGGCTCTGGCACCAATCCAACGGTACTTGTTTCCGTAAACGCCTTCCAGCTCATGCCACCCATGCCCCAGATGCTTTTCATGCGACGGCAGAGAGAAGTCGATGATGTCGCCGCGATCTCCAGGGTAAAGCTCGCGCTTGTCGTGCGATGGAAGCAGATTGTAGACGCCCTCGCTGAGCGGGGCCTCATAGGTGCAGGATTCGCAGCGCAGAGTCTGATCCCCGCCACGCTCTAAATTGCCGCTGCAATCGGGGCAGCGAAAGAGATTCTCAAAGGGTGCGGAGGCATCAAAACCCGGAGAATCTCCGGCCTTGCGGCAAATAGCGGCCACCGTGCCACCCATCAGCCGGGCGGCTCGCCACTCGGATTTATGCGGATCGAGCAGAATCGCAATCCGTTTAACCCAGCGCTCTGCCCAACCGCGTTCTGGGACATAAAGCTTGTATCTTTGCTCGGTGAAGTGCTTGGAGATCAGACTATGCCAGTCGCTCAGATACATCCGGTGATTCTGGTGTATGCCGAAGGATTCCTCCTGGTGGGCACCAATCACATCTTTGACTAAAAAGCCCAGCAGCCCCCAGTCAAACAATTTGCGCTCCCAGGGCTTCATCGTGTCGTAATAGGGGCAACGGTAAAGCCGGGCCGTAAGCATTCTGCGCATTGGCTCTTCGGCAAAAAAGAAGATGCCGCCAGGGGCCAACACGCGTTTCACTTCGAGAAAAACACTCTCGATATCCATAAATTGAGACAACATCTGGAAGGCCACAACCATACGCAAGGAATTGTCTTTGAAAGGCAAGTGCAGCGCATCGCCGGCCACCAGTACCGGGGCCTTGTCAAGCTTCCATTTGTCGCGCAGTACGATTCCATAACGAAGCGAGTCCTCGGAAATATCCAGCGCATAACCGGAAGCTCCATACTGGTTGGCAAGCATGTAGCTGGAATGTCCAGCATTGGATCCGATCTCAAGAAAAGGTGTCATGGGCCCGATGAAATCAAGCATCTCGTCGAGGATGGCACCGCGCCGCTGGTTCTCTTCGGCATAGACCTGGGCGGCTCTTTCCGGCTCGCCAAGGCTGGCAAAATTGTGAAATTCTACTTCTGCCCGCTTCACCGATAGAGATTGGGCAGCGTCTTCGGGAGGGATCGGCAACGCTGGGCTATTTCTTGTTGGCATCCAACCATTCGCCTGTCTTCATCACTCGCATCGGGTTCGCCAGCACCAGAGGATTTTCCAACGGGCTGCTGGAAAGCAGAAAGAGATCGGCCGGTGCTCCGTATTCCAACCTGGCCCCAACTTGCGAGGGTGTTATGAAAAGCCCGGTCGCATTGGTCCTGACGGCAGTAGCTGGTATCGTAAGCCCTTTTGATGAGGAGGCGACAACTATCTTGCCCAACTCCACGATTACCAGCGCATCAGGGATGGGCGGCCGTCCTGTGCCGTCGATCAAAGTTCCACCAACAATTACCTTGGGAGGGGGAGGCGGCGGGTCTGAAGTGAGATTGCCGCAGGACTGCAGAAGCAAGAGGCCTGCGAGCGTCAGGATGCGAAAAGAAACCATTTAAGATTCCATTATCTCCAACGGCAGGTCTCGTATGTCATCTAGTAGAAAATCTGGCGAGAAGGCAGACAATTCCTGCCTCGACATCGGGCCTGTTGTGACACTGATGATGGAGATCTGGTTCTCGCGCGCCGCCCGGATATCGTTGAGGTGGTCGCCCACGAGAAAAACAGGAGACTCTGTCGAGCAGAACTTCTCTCTGCGCGCCTGCTGAATCGCCTTGGCTGCAAGCTCAGACCGGGTGCGCCCCATTTCGGCGAAAGCACCAAAGCGGAAGAAATGGCGCAGGCCCGATTGTTGCATTTTGTGCCAGCCGATTCGCGAAAGATTCCCTGTTACGAGCCCGGAAGCGATCCCGCGCCGCCGCAAACGGCCAAGGAATGATCGCATGCCAGGGCAGACTCTATGCCGCAGGTCAGGACAAATCTTCGGATAGTGCCGCTGTGCCTCGGCGGCAATTGCAGGCATCCACTGACCAATACGCTTGTCTGAAATCCCTGCCTGACTCAACATGAGACGAATGATGTCTCGATCCAGCATACCGGCAACGGGTACACCTTCGGTAGTGATGGGACGGCCAGCGGCCAGACTCGCCGCGTGTTCCAGCGCATGCCGGTGATGAGGGCCGGCTTTCGATAGCAGCGTGCCATCAATGTCAAACAAGAAAAGTGGTTTTGCGGATTTCAACTCTTCCGATAGTAAGATAAAAGTACAAATGCAGGTTTTGCAGGCAGCGGGCGAGAAGTATATCCTCCTTGAATTGGAGACAGAAGCCTTGGGGGGCATCGCAAATCAGGCGGGCTTTGATCTCAAGATCGAAGAAACAGAACGGGCCTGGATAGTAGAACTAACGGCTCAGGACAGGCAATCCCCCTTGTTGTTATTTGATGCAGCAGACCCTGGGAACCTGGGCTGGTTTTCCCGCTGCCAATTCTATGTCGATGGCGCAAGTGGAAATGTCCTTCAAACTCCCATCGCGATTGCCAACATCAGAGACCGCAGGGGCAATCTCATTCAGAACGGCTTGCGGATGCACATTGCCAAAGAAATCTCCGCGCGATTCAAGCTGCCTGGCCGCGTTGCAGTGAATGAGCAGATGATTTATCAGGTCTTCTACAACCTGCTGCACGCTCTGCAAAATGTTGGCGTTGGGTTGTGCGGTGGCCCAAGCGTCAGAGCCCTCGCCGGGCGCGGCGAAAATGTCGCATTGCGTTCTTAAGCAGCCTTTACGCATGCGGGTTTCGATTGTCGTTCCGGTGCTCAATGAAGCCACAACCATCGCTGTGTTTCTGGACATGGCAAATGCGCTCGGGGCCCATGAATTGATCGTTGCCGATGGCGGCTCCTCCGATGCCACGCAAGAATTGGTCAGAGCCGCCGGGGTGATTCTAGTCGCATCAAATCGTGGGCGCGGCCCTCAAATGAACGCAGGTGCGGCGGTTGCCACCGGAGACGTTTTTCTCTTCCTCCATGCTGATGTCAGGCTGAATGCAGGTGCGCTTCAGCAATTAGTGAAAAGTTTGGATGACCCATGTAAGAAGGGCGGCATCTTCGACGTCTACTTTGATGGAGACGGCTGGATCGCTCGAAGCTTTTACTGGATCTACCATTTGCGCCGATATCTGGGAATTTTCTATGGCGATGCTGGTATTTTCGTTCGTCGCGAGGTCTTCCTCGAGATGGGCGGATTCAAGCCATACCCCATCATGGAGGACTATGAATTTGGCCGCCGGCTCTTTGGCCGGGGAGGCCGCATGGTGATGCTCTCAGAGCCTGTCTTTGTTTCAGACAGGCGCTGGCGCAAGGCCGGATTGAGACGAACGGTCTATGTTTGGTTCCTGATCCAGGCTGCTTACAGTCTTGGATATCCAGCGGAACGTTTGGGCTGGATTTATCGTCAGATTCGCTAGGGATAATAAATGAAGTTCACTTTGCTGCTGCTTGCGGGCTGCGTGTTGGCACAAGACCCCGCAGAGATTATGAAGCGTGCCATGGGCCGGGATGAGCGCAATCTAGCCATTCTCGACACCTATATGTACGAGCGGAAAACCAACCAAAGGCTCTTCGATAAAGATGGCAAGCTGAAGGAAGATACCCAGGAAGTGCATGAAGTCTTCCGGATCGACGGCACAGAGATTGAAAGACTGCTCTTGAAGAAGGGGAAAGCACTCAGCGCAAAAGAAGAGGCTTCCGAGCAGAAGCGCGTGGACAAAGAAATCGCCAAAATTAAAAACGAAAGCCCAAAAGAGCGGGCCAAGCGGCGCGGCGAAACCGATAAAGATAAGCGGGAAGAAATCGAAGCCAGAAGAGAAATTTTGGAAGCCTTCAACTTCACCATGGTGGGAGAACAGCAAATCGCGGGGAGGAAGTGCTGGGGCATTCGTGGAGAACCAAGGTCTGGTTTCGTTGGCAAGGGCCGCCGTGCAGATCAAATGAAGAAAGTGAAGGGCGTGGCCTGGATCGATCAGGATAGCTATGAGTTTACCCGGCTCGAACTCGATACTCATGACACGATTTCATTCGGGTGGTTCCTGTTCAGGCTTCAACCAGGAACCAAAATCCGCCTCGATCAGGCCCTGATCAACAATGAAGTCTGGTTGCCAAAAGAAATCGACGTTCGGGCCGACGCGCGGCTGCTTGGTAAGATGTTGCGCGTAGGCATCGAAATACGCTACGACAAGTTCCGTAAGTTCAGCTCAGATTCAAAACTGATTCTGGGTGAGCAATAACGTTTTTATTCAGCCGGTACTGGTGCAGCAATTAAGATCGGCATCGTCGGCGTAGTCGACCCTGCTTCTGGCTCAAGCGTCACGGCAATGGCGGCAATATCTGCCGGGTTCACTGCACCCGGCTGGAAGTGGATTCCCTGCCCATTCTCACCCTTGAACAAACCAGCAGGAATCGGAGCTCCTCCACCCTTGGGCACAAACCACATCTCAAAGATCTTGCCGGCTGGCATGGCTGGCAAATTCCCGGCAAAGAGCAGCACGCCTCGCTCGCGGTTGATGAAGACCTGACCACGCGGCGGTGCAGGTTGGCCATCTCCAAATTTCACATTGATAGTAGAGGGCTGGCGCAAGAAATCGTAAAGGTCTTTGGCCTGAGCGACAAGCTTCTCACTGCTGTCGAGTTGGCGTCTCAATTCGGCAATCTGGCTTTCACGTCTTTGCACGTCCTGGCTCACGTTGAACGAGATCGTGAGCAAAGCCACGCAGGCAGCGGCCAATCCAAGTACCCACGCCCATCCAAAGCCACGTTCTTTAGCCCCGGCAGCCAGTATCAGCCGTCGCCGCAATGCCGCCGGCGGTTTTGATTCTGGAGCAATGTAGGCTAGCGAACTGGTAAGGAAAGATGCCTTCCGAAGGCCTTCCAATGTTTCGGCATCGCCAGATTCGAGCAGCCGCCGCACTTCATTCATCTCATCCGGTGCCAGCAGGCCCAGAGTGAACAACTCATACAGCACTTCACGATCTTGAGGGTCTAAGTTTTCAAGCGACATGAAAGCTCTCCCTCAAAGTGGTTAAGGCGGCACGAACCCAGGTCTTGATCGTGCCCAGCGGCTGGCCGAGCTTCTCAGCCATTTCAGACTGGGATAATCCTTCGAAATAAGCAAGCTCAAGCACCTGACGCTGATTGTCAGTTAGCAGCGTAAACGCGGCGCGAATTCTGCGGGCTTGTTCTTGATCGAGCATTCTGTCTTCTGTATTGACGAATAAAGTGACCCTTTCGGATGACACAAGTTCAAAAGTTGTTGCTTGTTGCTGCCCTGCGGTCGACCGTAAATAGTCAATGGCTCGATTGCGGGCAATCGTTAGCAGCCAGGGCCCAATCTTTCCGCGTGTGGAATCAAAGTCCGTTCCCCGGTTCCAGGCCCGCAAAAATGACTCCTGGACGAGCTCTTCAGCAACAGATGCGTTTCGCACCACACGCAGGATTACCGAGTACACAACCCTCGAGTAGCGATCATATAGATCAGACATCGCATCGGGATCGCGTCGTCGCAACCGCTCGATGAGAGCTTTATCGTCACCTGCAATTAGATCTGCAAAAAGAATTAAGAAATGCCAAATCACGCGAACTTCGCCCTTTCGAACCTGTAAAGGCCCTGACCGTTAATATAGCGCTCGACCAAGGCAGGCAGCCCTAAGGGCTTTTCACCAGCAGCAATCTGGGCTCGAATACCGGAGGAGCTTTCTCTGTATGCCACTGCATCCAGCCTGTGCACAATCGCCCCCTCCGGGCTTTGATATTCAAAACCCGGGCGAGCCGCGACGATGAATTCCGTCATCTCAAAGACCTCTTCCACACGGAACCAGGTAAGCACTTCAGCAAAGGCGTCCGCACCGATGAGAAAAAAGAACTGTACTGAGTCACCATACTTGTTACGTAAGCTCTCTAGCGTTTGGATGGTGTAACTTTTGCCTTCCCGATTCTCAACATCGCAGGCTTCGAGCTTGGCTTCGTTTTCGCATGCCAAATTAACCATTCTCAATCGATCCTTGTAAGAAGCTACCGTTCCAGAATTCTTGTGCGGAGGCAGACGATTCGGGATCACCAGCAGCTTGTCAAGAAAAAGCTTTTCTACCGCAGCCCGGGCTATCGCCAAGTGGGCGTTGTGGATCGGATCAAAAGTACCACCATAAAGACCAATTCGCATTAGATTCTCATCAGGAAACACGCCATGAAACCAATTTCAGTTCTGTCATCTCCTCAACCGCGTAGCGCGGCCCTTCTTTGCCAAGGCCGCTCTCCTTCCACCCGCCATAAGGCATCTGATCCACCCGGTAATTCGAAGCGTCGTTGATCAGCACGCCCCCGGCTTTGATTTCCCGTGCACATCGCCAGGCAGCCTTCAAATCGTTCGTAAATACACCGGCCTGCAACCCGAAGCGGGAATCGTTCACCATCGCAATTGCTTCATCCAGGCTGCGGAACGAATTGATACCTGCGACGGGTCCAAATGCCTCGTCCCGGTTGAGGCGGCTGGATGTATTAACGTTGGCCAAAACAGCCGGTTGCAATGTCGCAAGATTCCGGCCACCCCCGCTCAGCAGCGTCGCCCCTTCACGCACGGCTTCGCCAATCCAGGATTGCACCCGCTGCGCTTCTTGTTCACTGATCAGGCTGGATACATCACAATCCTCTTCTAGAGGATTTGCGATCTTAAGCTTCCGCGTCTGCTCTACAAATCGCTCAATAAACTGCCCGTGTATTGCTTCTGCCACATAAATCCGCTGCACGCTGATGCAGCTCTGACCAGAATTCACATAGGCACCCGAAACGCACGAACTAACTGCCAATTCGAGATCCGCATCTGACAGCACCAGTACGGCACTATTGTTGCCCAACTCAAGGGTCACGCGCTTCATACCTGCCCGGGCCAGCAATCCACGGCCTACTGAAGCACTGCCGGTAAAGCTGATCAACTGAATTCCATCTGCTGCTATGAGCGCTTCACCTAACTCGGCACCAGGCCCAACAAGCACCTGAAGTGCGTCCTTAGGCAACCCGGCCGCCGCAAAGATACTTGCCGCGTGCAGAGCCGATAAGGGTGTTGCCGACGCCGGCTTGTGCAGGATCGCATTTCCCGCAGCAATCGCCGGCCCCACCTTGTGCATGCTGAGATTGAGCGGAAAATTAAACGGCGTAATGGCGGCGATGACACCAAGCGGCTGCCGCATCGTATAACCGGTACGGCCCTTCCCTTGTGATGCAGCATCCATTGGAATTTCTTCGCCCGCAAGCCGGTGCGCCTCCTCACCGCTAAACCACAACGTTGCTGCAGCCCTCTCTACTTCGACGCGCGCCTCGCGAATCGGCTTGCCACTCTCAAGCGCAATCGTTCTGGCCAGGTCAGGCTTGGCTTCAAGCATCTTTTGGCTCGCCCGGAACAAGATCCCAGCCCGCTCATGGCGGCTCATTTCCGCAATCTCTCTTGCCGCAGCTTCGGCCCGCTGCAGAATCAGAGGCAGTTCTTCAACAGCAGTCTCTGGAACTTCCGCCACCACAGCGCCATCATAGGCCAAGAAAACCTTTCTCACGCTCATATACCTCCGACTGTATCTCGTAATTCTCACCCAACTGAATCACAACTCGCGACCGCTTCTTGCCGGGCTCCGTACCTAGCTCTTCCACCGTCACAACCCATCTCGTATCGCCATCCAGACGAACCACCTGCCAGCGGGGCCATCGTGCCCATCCGAGAAAGATCTGTACGCTCCTCGAAGCACCTGCAACTCGCAGAGCCCGCCCGCTTTCGTTGCCAGGCTTGGGATCATAAAAGATCTGTCCCCCTTCTGGGTCGAAATATTCCCTTAGATCCACCTCCAGAGTCTTCTGGAAATTTTCGCCCTGAACATAGCCGAGAAAACGCAATGGATTAGAGGTAGAGAGCGCCTCCACACGCCGCGCCGTCCGGCCCTCGTAGATCCTCGAATTCAACTCCGCCACGGCCTGCTGGTGCGCCAAATGGCGCGCCCCAAACCAAATAAGACAAAGCACAATCACGACGCTCGCACTCACTTGACCCGAACTTCGCTTGGAACCAATCTCTTGATTCACCAGATTGGAGAGCACGGGAACCGCAAAGCCAAGGGCAAGCAACAGATAAAAAACCGGATCCTGAAACGAGGCAAATTGCAGCCCAAACTTCTCGTCATCAAAAGGCAGAAAGAACCGTGTCCCGCGAAAGGTCATCAGGTCAATCGCATCATGTGAAAGTACACCCAACAGTGCCAGCAGAAAGGCCCCGCGCATTTGCACTTGAAGCCGCAACACATACTTTACAAACAACACAACCGCGACGGCCAGCAGTGGCGCGCAGGCGAGCGAATGCGTAAAGTGCCGGTGCCATAGCAAGACCTCAATGCTTCCGGGCCAGGCAAAAATTGCGTCTCCATCAGGAGCATTAGCAGCAAGCACCATCACCGCAGCCCAGTTTGCCGTCAGTCGTTTGCCTCCTGCTTGAGCAATCGTCAAGCCAACGGCTGTGTGGGTAAACGGGTCCATGCGTTAAGAAATACTCGGGGTTAAAATCGTCAGAGCTTCTGCTGCGATCTCCAGCCTTGCCGGCAGTTCTCCAAATTCCTCTCCATCCAGTTGCAGATAGATCGGCGAGCCGTTGACAGCTCTCAGATCCAGGTGGTCTACATGGTGGACATGCACTCCGCTCATGCCGCGATGCTGATTCACCAGAACTCCAGCCAGATACTTCAAATACCGCACTGCAAATCGGCCCTCAAACAAGACAGTTTCAAAATGCGGATCGATCAAGCGAATTGACTTTGCAATCTCAAGGTCCCCACCGTAATTCCGCACCCGGCTTGCCAACGCAAAGCTCACTTGGGATTCGCCATGAATCGAAGTGACATAGAGCTCCGGCAAGACTCGAAAAGATGCCATGAATCCGGCAATCCAATATGCCACCTTACCTAACTTGCGTTTCAACTTCGGATCGACGTCGCGCACGATCTGAGCATCAACACCAGCGCCGGCCATCGCGACAAAGTAGCGCGAAGGGCCGTTCTTCGGCCTGCACAGGCCCAGCGAGATTCGTTGCGGTTGCCAACTCTTGGTCAACCGTGCTGCCTTCATCATGTTGGTGCCCACCCCAAGTTCAACCGCAAGACAATTCGCCGTGCCTCCTGGCAGCACACCCATAACCGTCGACGATCCTGCCAGGCCATTCACTACTTCATTAATCGTCCCATCTCCGCCGGCGACAAAGACCAGCTTGGCTCCATCGAGGACGCACTTCTGCGCCAATACTTTCGCACTGCCTGGGCCGGTAGTCGGCAGCGGTTGCATTGAAACATGATTTGCCCTCAATGTTTTGAGGACTTCAGGAATCATTTCCGGGTTGCGCTGAATTTTTCCAGCGACAGGGTTATAAATCAGGTAATTGCTCAAGGGAGATCGCTAAACTTATAGCTTAGCGTCCCTATGGCCCCAGCCGCTTCATCCATCTCGCAGCTCGTCTCCCAACTGCGCTCGAAAATCGAACATCACGAGCATCAATACTACGTGCTGGACGCGCCTGTAATTTCCGACTCTCAGTACGACGAGCTCATTCGCGAACTTCAGGAACTGGAGCAAGCCCACCCGGAATGGATCAGCCCCGATTCCCCCACTCAGCGCGTTGGAGGCAAGCCTCGCGACGGCTTCATAAAGCTAGGCCATTCAGCACCGATGCTCAGCCTCGATAACGCCCTGAACGAAGCCGGTCTGCGCGACTTCGACCGTCGCATTCAGGATCTGCTCGGAGACGAACCCTTCCGTTATGTTGCCGAATTGAAGCTCGATGGGCTGTCCATGGCCGTCCACTACGAAAACGGCCGGATGGCTCGCGCGATCACCCGCGGCGACGGTCGAGTCGGTGAAGAAGTCACAGAGAACGCCCGCACGATTCGCAGCCTCCCGCTGCGCGTTTCAGAGTCCACACCGTTTGAGACTCGCGGTGAAACCATCATTAGCCGACATGCCTTCGAGCGCCTCAACGATCAGCGGGAACAAGAGGGTCTCCCGCTTTACGCCAACCCTCGCAACTCCGCTGCCGGCTCACTCCGTGTTCTCGACCCCGGCATCACTGCAGCTCGACAACTCGAATACATGACTTATTTCTATCTGGTCGATGGCCAGCCCGCCAGAGACAGCCATTGGGATTCGCTCAATCATCTGGCCGCTCTTGGCTTCAAAGTAAATCCGCTGCGACGGCTCTGCGCAAACATCGACGAGCTGATTGCTTTCTGCAATGAGTTTGACCAGCGGCGCGATACCCTGCCCTACGAAATCGATGGCGTTGTCGCCAAGATCGATTCGATCCAGCAACAGATCAAACTCGGATACACCTCCAAAGCCCCGCGCTGGGCCATTGCCTACAAGTACGCCGCAAGAGAGGCTGAAACAGTCGTCGAAGACATCCTCGTGCAAGTGGGCAGAACTGGCGCGCTCACCCCTGTCGCAGTTCTCAAAGACGTCAAGGTAGGAGGTGTCACGGTCTCACGAGCCACACTCCACAACCAGGACGAGATCGCGCGGCTTGGCTTGCAGATCGGTGATACCGTCCGCATCGAACGCTCAGGCGACGTGATTCCCAAGGTCGTTACTGTGGTTGCCAAAGCAGCCGAAGGCAAACCCTTCACCATGCCAACCGGGTGCCCGGTCTGCCAAAGCAAGCTCGTCAAGCTCGAAGGCGAGGTGGCCCTTCGCTGTCTGAACGTCAATTGCCCCGCACGCCTCCAGCAAAGCATTGAGCACTTTGCTTCGCGCAGTGTGATGGACATCGACGGCATGGGGGAAGCATTGGTCACGCAACTCGTCACCCAGAAGCTGGTCCAGAACGTAGCTGATCTCTACGACCTCAAGCAAGAGCAACTTGAAGCACTCGAACGCATGGGCAAGAAGAGCGCCGGGAAGATCATCCAGAATATCGATGGCTCTCGCAAACGTCCCCTTGCTCGCCTCATCAGCGGCCTTGGCATCAGCTTCGTCGGCCAACGTACGTCGCAGATCCTGGCCGGCACCTTCGGCGACCTCGACAAGATCGCAACTCTGCCTGTCGAGCAACTCCAGGCTGCCGAAGAAGTCGGCCCCAAAGTAGCCGCCGCCATCCGGCTCTACTTTAGCGATGCCCAAAATATTGCTCTGCTGGATCGCCTGCGATCCGCCGGGCTCATCTTCACACAAGAAATCAATGGCAAGCCAGTGGGCCCGCTAGCTGGTCTCACCTTTGTTCTCACAGGCACTTTTCCAACGCTCAAGCGTGAAGAAGCCAAGGCCATGCTCGAAGCCGCCGGGGCTAAAGTTTCCAGCAGCGTCTCAAAGAAAACATCCGCCCTGGTGGCAGGTGAAGACGCCGGCTCTAAACTGGACAAGGCAAGGGAGCTGGGCATCGAAATCATTGATGAAGCCGAGATGCTAAACAGACTGGGGAATCCGTAACGCATGAAAGCGTTCTTTGCCAGCATAGTCGCCCTAGGGCCATTCGGGGTATTCTTTCTCGCGCTACTGGATTCAACTGGTATTCCGCTGCCAGGCGGTGTTGACGCGTTGCTGGTAGTCGTCGCAAACCAGGCTCCCGCTACTGGCTATCTCTGCGCTGTTCTCGCCACAATTGGCTCCTTTCTCGGCTCGATGATTCTGTTTACACTGGCCCGCAAGGGCGGCCAGAAATACCTCGATCAAGTGGCCGGCGGTCCGCGCGGAATGAAGTTTCGCGAATGGTTTTTGCGTTACGGCTTGGTCACTGTTTTCATGCCCTGCATCTCCGTAATCCCGATGCCACTCAAAGCTTTCGTTGCCTGCGCGGGTGTCTTCGGTATCCGGCCACTCCACTTCGCCATTACTATCCTCGCTGCACGCATCCCACGCTATTTCTTCCTCGCCTGGCTCGGCCAGCAAATGGGCGAGGACGCTCTCGGCTGGATCAAAGCCCATACACTTCATTTCGCCTTGGGTCTCGCAACCATGGGCCTGATCCTCTTCTTGCTGGCACGCGCGGCGAATCAGCCTCGCGCATCAGCTACTGCCCCAAACTAAATCGCACTTCAATCGGCGCTTCCACTTCTACCGCCTGCCCATTAAGCAGCGTCGGGCTGTACACCCATTGACTCACCGCATCAAAGGCTGCTTTCACCAGCAGCGGATGGCCGCTCAAGACGCGTAGCTGCCCGATCTTGCCCTCACGCGTGATGATTCCATGTAGCATCACAACTCCCTGTATGCGCGCTTGCCTCGCAAGTTCGGGATACCTTGGCTGAGGCCGCTGCAGTATTTTAGAAGCCAGCACGCTGCCCCCAATCTGGAGTCTTGCAAGCGTCGCAGGCTTCAGTACCTCTGGAACGGCGGGCTTGGGAGGAGGTGCCACCTTCGGTACCTCAATGGCCCCAATCACACCATTCAAATTGTCACTACTCGAAGAGGTCCCAATCGGCAAACCAGAGAAATCAGCCTGCATTGTGGCCGATGTGGCCATTGCGCTGCGCGATGTGCTTGGCGGCGTGAAGGTAAAGCGTCTAAGCGGAGAGGCTGTCACACTCCGCTCAATACTCGTTGAGATCACTCGAATCGCCTCACGAAATCGCGGCGCAGGTGCGGGTATGTTTATCTCAGGCAATTCCGGCTGCACCACTGGCACCAGTAATCCGAGCACAAGAAATGCGCCCACCACTCCACATTGCAGCAAAAGCGAACTCGAAAAACTCAACGCTCCCCGCCCGCTTCTTTGATCTACCATCGCTGTCTCGAACATGGCTGTTTGCCTCCTGCCCGATCTGACACCTGCAACCGGGTGCAAGTTCCCAACTATTTGGCATCACAATTGCAATCTTGTTTCTCAGGAGACAGAAAATCACCATGACTAGAACCCTTCGCAGTCCCAATTTTGAAATAGACCTGAGCCGTTTTGATAAAGCGGTTCAAATTGAACCAAAGTACAAAAAGGAATTCGCCGAAATTCCCGATGGGAAATACGATGTGCGGATTGAAGACGCTGAATTGTATCAGTCGCCCAAGAGCGGAAACCCCGTTTTGAAATATACCTTGCGTGTGATAAGTCCAACAAACGCAAACCAACTCATGTGGAAGCGCCGTGGAATCACGAGCAAGACTCGCGACTATGCCGAGCAAGAATTAAAAATTTGCGGCCTTGAGCTGCCACGCTTCTCAGACTTGAAAAACCACTTGCACGAACTTATCGGAGTTGAACTTGAAGTGACACGCAAGAGCCGTGGCGAAGACGTAAACATCTACTTCAACGACCAACGGAGTTCCACATCAAAAAGTAAAGCAGAAGAAGACGACGATCTCCCTTTCTAATAGCCCAATACCTTGCCGCCCCGCCGGCCATCGCTCCAGCCCAGCCGCCACCCTGACTTTTCGTCAATCATGACCGCGTGTACATCCCCCTGGCTGCGGTAGCGAGTGCTGAGAATTTGCCCATAAGACTTCAACTTCTCCGCCACTTCATAAGCGATAGCCCCCGGCTCAGCCTCGATACGATCAGGCAAATACTGATGGTGTACGCGGGGATACTCAATCGCGTCTCGCAGGCTCATTTTGAAATCAATCACGTTGGTAATTACCTCAACCAGCGTATTTGGAATCGTTGCCCCACCGGGGCTGCCAAGGGCAAACCAGGCCTTCTTGTCTTTGGTCAGGACAACCGTAGGAGACATCGTGCTCGGCGGACGATTTCCCGCTGGCAACACCTTCTTGCCGGAATTTGAAAACGCACCAAAGATGTTGCTCATCAGCACACCCGTGCCCTTCACCACCACCTGGCTTCCGTAGAAGCCACTAAGCGTATAGGTATTGGTGATGATATTGCCTTCAGCATCGACAATGCTGAAGTGCGTAGTATTATTGCTCTCACCAACCAGCGCCTCAATATCCTTCGGCAATTCGCCTAGATCTTTTGACAAAGTCGCTCTGTCGACAGAAATCGAAGAGGCGATCTCCTTGCCATATTCCTTGCTGGTGAGTTTGGCTACCGGAATCTTCACATAGTCGGGGTCGCCGGCATAGAGAATCCGGTCACGAAACGCCCGCTTCATTGCCTCTACCTGAATATGGCGGTGCTTGGCGCTGCCTTCCATCCCAACAGGCATCGGGAACTGCTCGATCACATTAAGCATTTCAATGATGGCCATACCTCCGCTTGAGCTGGGGGCGCTGGTCAGAATCGGATAGCCGCGATAGGTCGTCTCCAGAGGCTCTCGGGCGATCGCTTTGTAGTCCTTAAGATCAGCAGCAGTGATCAATCCACCACTTGCTTGGATGTCGGCAGCCAGCCGCTTTGCCGTCTCGCCTTCATAAAATTCTCTACCGCCCTTTTTCTGCATCCGCGCAATCGTGGCGGCAAGCTCAGGCTGACGCACCAGCTCACCCTGCTTTAGCGGTTGATCCGAACCATGTAAGAAAATTCGCGTCGAATCCGCATACGCCTTCATCACAGGCACCTGCAATTTGAGGATCAGCTCCATCCGCTGCGAAGCCGTGAAGCCGTTCTTGGCCAACTTTCGGGATGGCTCAAGGTCTGCCTTCCAGGGCAGCTTGCCAAAAAGTTTGTGCGCCACCGCCATACCGTCAGGAGTCCCAGGCACTGCCATGCTCTTGTAGCCTGTGGCCGCCTCTTTGGCATTAGCGAATACCCCCTGCTTTGATGCCATGGGGGCTCGTGCGCCGTAATCGATCAGCTTGGCCCGCCCATCAGCCATTCGTACTAACAGATAACCGCCACCTCCCAGATTGCCAGCTTCGGGATGCACCACCGCCAACGCAAAGGCCACGGCCACTGCGGCATCCACCGCATTGCCACCCTTTTTGAGAATCTCGATCCCTGCCTGCGTAGCAAACTCATTGCAGGTAGTCACCATCGCTTTGGGAGCGCGCTCAGGCTGCGCCACCATGGCGCGTTCAGCCTCGAGTCGTAACCCGGATTGCGAAATCTCCTGACCCAGAAGGGAGGCGGCAAGAATGAGACTAAGCGGGAGTTGCTGCTTCATTACTGCCCATCGTCGCATGGGCAGGGGCTGGATTCATCGCTCTTGAGATCAAGCGAACTAATTTTCGATACGGGATGTCGGCCCGGGAAGCAAAGGGCAGCCATTCGCTGTCGCGCGAACTGGAGAAAAACCAACGCGCAAGCAGCGCCAGGTGTTCTTCGCGCTCCTTCAGTGTCGGGCGCGGCACAGGGAGTTCCTCCACGATCTGGCGCAAGCGCCGGTCCATCGATTCTCCCGCCTGCATCTTCATTTCGAATTCAATCGGAGCTTGCCACAGGCCATCGAGCAGAAAGTAGAGGCGCACCCCACTGTCTACCTTGACTGCACTCACTCCATTAGCGAAACGAATATCGGTTGTGATTTCGCTAGCGAGCCGCAGCAACCCTTCCACCTTTTCATAACGGCGATGCTGCCTTGCCGCCTCTTCAAACTCCATGCTCTCGCTGGCGCGGTCCCGGGCATGAGCCACCGCCTCTTGAAGACTCACTCCGTGACTTTCAATAAAGTCTGTCAGGCGCTTCACTTCGGTTGAATACTCAGTGATCCCAACCACGCCCTGACAAGGCCGCAGACATTGGTTCATCTCGCCGTAGATACAACCGGGATGATCTGGATTGGGCTCTAGCTCTTCCTCGCAGCGGCGAATCTGAAAGAAGTCGAGTGTCTCGCTCTCCCAACGGTCGGCCTCGGCCCGGTTGCGGAAGGGACCAAAGAAAACGCTGTCTTTCCCGCTCAACCGCGAAGTAATCATCGTTCGGGGAAAAGGATTATTGAGCAAGACCTTCAGGTAAGGAGGTGTTGGCAACCGTACGATTTTCTTGTAGCTATCGCCGAAGTGCAGCTTCGCCAGTGAATAGAAATTCAGCGCTTGTTCCAGGCGGGAGGGCGTGTACCAAATTTCAATCCGCTCCGCTAGCGCTGAAAGGTCAATCAGGCGGCTTCCCGCCTTGGGCGCAAGCAACCGCGAGAGCCGTCGCTTCAGCATAGTCGTCCGGGCCAGATACGGCGGCCCCTTCTTCATGTGAATCAGGAAAACCGCCGGCACCGGGTCCACGCTAGGCACCACTCCTTGCCAATCAACTGCCAGATGTGGTTCCGAAATCAACTCTCTATTTTAGCCACTTAAAAATTTGCAGAGTCGATTCTTTGTGCCAGTTGTTGATTCAATCCGTCGCGCTTTCTGGTCTCCGCGGCGATCTGATCACGCAGCGTCACGATTTTTCCGTCAAGACTCGCCAGGTCAGAGGCGTACTTCTGCACACGCTCTGTCTGCCCTGAGACCGAGTTCAGGCTCGAAAGATTACGCCTCACTCGTTCCTGATCCGCAGTCGATTCGGTTACCTGCTGATTCATGGCTTGAATGGCGCGAGTCGATTCCGCTACCTGCCGGCGCAATGCCGCAATGCCGTTCATGATTTGCTTCGCCTCCGGCGACAGACGGTTTGATGCGATCCAGAAACCGATCTGCTCGTCGCCCGCGCTGCTGATCTGTATCTGTTCGCCCCACGAGTGCTCTTCTTTAACACTAAAGGTCTGGCTGGCATCGCCAGTCAACTTCACTTCAAATCGGTAATGAGTTGGTGTTTGCTCCGTCGGCTTTACCCCAAGCAACTTGTGATCAGCACGTATGGCGTGCTCGAGAATCACAGTCTTCACCTTGCGATCAACGTTTGTAATCTTGTAGGTCTTCGTAATCTCACTAGTCGAGCTAAGTGTAATCACTCCGCCGCTGGCCTTGATCGTACGCAAGACCTCGGGAGAATCATTGCTGTCTTCAATAACACGTGTACCCAGGTCGCTGGCATAGCTAAGTAGTCTCTTGTCACCGGGCTTAAAGGTATTCACAAGAGCCTCGCCAGCATAGACGCCGCCATCGTAAACACTCAGTGGGCCACCATCGAGAGTCTTGCCAGTTGAGTTCGTGAGCTCCGCCGAATTCAGCGGATTCTGACTTGAGGAGTTCTCTGTATAGATCAAGAGCTTTCGAGCATTGATTTCCTGTTGCACAAACGGCAGCATGGCGCTCTCATTGCGCTTTACCGTGACAGGCTGGCCAAACTTGTATTCAAACAACTCCCCAGCTTCTCGCGTCGTCGTTTCCACTTGCACGTTGGAGACCGATGCCATAGTCTCCATAGTTTGCAGTCCTGAGCTTGCGGCAAATTTATCCATCCGCATCCCTCCAGCTCGGCCGGCAGCTTGAGCTGGCGCTGCGGGTGCCGCCATCGCGCCCATCGCGTAAGTCTTGGGTGCCAGCGGCTGCTCTTCTTCAAGTTCAGCCACATGCCGCTGCAAGAATTTCGGCTCATAAAGCTTTGAGATAAAACTAATCGGCCTACCTGAGATAACGCTCAAGTCGACCTTGGTCCAATCCTCACTCGTCGTGTTGTCGATTATCGCCCAGCCCTCAAGCATCGGCTTCTTGGACGCACCAGCATCAAGTACCAACCGGTAGCTCGACTTCCAAACCGGCATCGGGATCGTATACGCAACATTCAGCTTCCGCGCCGCATCTTTGGCCGAATCCACATAGACGCTCTTCTGCTCACGGCTCCGGCTCACATTCAGACTCCGCAAATACTCGCTCAACTGCAATTGCAATTCGGGATCTGTCAGCCGCATCGATGTCACTGCACCAAGATCGTAACTGGCGATGTCGCCATTCGAAGTCAGAATGCTGAGCATGTCAGCGCTCGTCTGTGCCCGTTCCCGGCCCTGCGCCACACGCGCCCCAACAATCTGTCCCGTCACACTTCCCTGCCCCAACTTCAACTCGATCTTGGCACCCTTCAGTTGATCAAGAAAGTCAGTTAGCGGCGTGCGCTCCCCCAACTTGAAAGGAAACTCGGCAAGCTTTGCGGCAAGCGGCATGCTGGAGTCATAGCGAACGCCGGCAACCGAGTTCCCCGTCAAATCGTTGATCGTCAGCGACTTCAAGACGTCATTCATCTCGCTCGCTTTGAAGTCGAGGCGGGCCGACTGCCCGGCGGGGATCTCTCCCCCTCGCTCGAAATACCCAATTCCGTGCTTATACAGAATCACCTTTCGCACTGGTAATTCGGCGGCTGGCAAACTCTGCACGAGCAACACAATACTTAGAACACTGACCGTTTGGCGCATAATACTCCTGTGACGATTTTGACACCACGCGAGTTGCATCTGTTTCCATTGGACGCAATGATGCGCTTGAGCCTTGCCGCCGGCTGGAACCAAACACCCGCCGACTGGCAAAGAATGATCACTCTCAGCCCCGGCCTCTGTTGGGGTATCGAGATCGACGCAAACCTCGCTGCCACCGCTACTGCAATCGTCTACGACGACGAGCTGGCCTGGATCGGAATGGTGCTCACCCTGCCTGAACACCGGGGCAAAGGCCTCGCCAGGCGGCTGCTCTCGACCATCCTCGATCTATTAAAGGCCCGTAACATCGCCTCCATTGGCCTGGATGCCACAACGATGGGTGCGCCGCTCTACCGCAGTTTCGGCTTCGAAGATCAATGTCCGATTGAGCGCTGGTCTCGCCCCGGTACGCAGTTACCCTTCCACCTGCCAACACCCGTTCAGACCACTCACGTGATCGAAGCCCTGGCAGCAGAAAGCACGGTGCATTCCTCAGAAGATGCTTACCTCTTGATTCGGCCCGGGCATCTGGCGAACTACATCGGCCCCTTCGTCGCCTTGGATGAATCGGATGCCGAAGAGCTCCTCACCAAAATCCCGAGGGAAGCGTCTCTCTACTGGGACCTCTTCCCGCAAAACCCTCTCGCCTCTCGTCTCGCCACCGAACAAGGTCTTGCCTCCTCGCGTCAACTCATGCGCATGTCCTTGGGGCAAGCTCTCCCGCCACCCGCTCATAGTTGCTTGGGTATCGCAGGCTTCGAGTATGGTTAAAAGAATGCAAGGATTTCGTAATGAGGCCCACCTCGAAGAACGGCTCTCCCGCCCAACCGAAGCCGACATCGCCGCCGTAAAGGCTCAACCCGGCGACTTTCTGATCTTGGGTGCCGGTGGCAAGATGGGGCCAACCCTCGCCATGCGCATCCGGCGAGCGATCGACCTCATCGGCTCGAGCCAAAAAGTGCTGGCCGTATCCCGCTTTAGTGAAGTCCGCACCCGCGAAGCACTCGCCGCCGCCGAGGTCAAGATCCTGAGTGAAGATCTGCTCGAACACGGCGCACTTCACAGGCTCCCTGATGCAGAGAATGTGATCTACCTTGCCGGTCGCAAATTTGGGTCTTCCGGCAACGCAGCACTTACTTGGGCCATGAACGTCCTGCTCCCTGGGCTGGTCGTTGATCGCTTCAGGCATTCCCGCATCGCCGCCCTCTCCAGCGGCAACATCTACCCACTGATGCCAGTCTCCTCGCGCGGCGCAAACGAAGCTACACCAGTTGGGCCGGTTGGCGAATACGCTCAATCGGTACTTGGCCGCGAGCGCATGTTTGAGTACGGTGCCACCGCCTACGCAGCAAAGGTCATCAACCTGCGGCTTAACTATGCTCTCGAACCCCGTTACGGCATCCTCGCCGACCTCGGCCAGAAGGTTTGGCAAAACGAAGCCATCGACGTCTCGATGCCGGCAGTGAACTTCATCTGGCAGGGAGACGCCAACTCCTACGTGCTCCAGTCACTGCCCCTGGCTGCCTCCCCGGCCGCCGTTCTCAACATTGCAGGCCCAGAGATTCTGAAGGTGCGCGACATCGCTATTGCTTTCGGAAATCGCTGGAACAAAGCCATCGAGTTCACGGGCACCGAGGCAGAAACCGCTCTTCTGAACGACGGCACCCGGGCGCACGCCCTCTTCGGCCCCCCACAAGTAAGCTGGCTAGAAACCTTCGACTGGACGGCAAGCTGGATCGAATCCGGTGGCCGTTCCCTCGGTAAACCCACCCACTTTGAAGCCCGCGATGGTAAGTTCTAATGTCCCTCAGATCAAGACTCTTCGAGGGTTTGGTGATCCCCGCTCACCCGCTTGCTTTGACCGCAGACCAGAAAGTGAATGAGGCCAAACAGCGTGGCCTCACACGCTATTACGCCAGGGCTGGAGCAGGCGGCATCGCCGTCGCTGTCCACACTACCCAGTTCACGATCCGGGATCACGGCCTGCTCGAACCCGTTCTCAAGATGGCGATCGAGGAATGGAAGCCCACCAGCCGCGTTGCCATTGCCGGGGTTTGCGCAGCGAGCGAAGCCACTCTCGCGGCCAGGCTAGGCTATGACGCGGGGCTGCTCAGCTTCGCCCCCTTTGGCAACGCATCTGAAGACGAACTGCTCGCCTATGCCAAATCAGTGTCCGAAACCATCCCGGTCATTGGCTTCTACCTACAACCGGCTGTTGGGGGACGCGTGCTTTCCTACAGCTTCTGGCGGCGCTTTGCCGAGATCGAAAACGTCGTCGCGATCAAGGTCGCACCCTTCCATCGCTATCAGACTCTCGATGTATTGAGGGCAGTAGCCGGGAGCGGGCGTGCCAGTGAGATTGCCATCTACACAGGCA